>JBMFWG010000009.1:0-50649 GCA_049965515.1 Leptospirillia bacterium | reverse complement strand
GGCTTAGTCCGCCGTCGGAATCCCCTTCCTTTCCGCTTGCAAGGCTTGCGAAGCGAGAGGAAGGGGAGGATGTCAATGTCTTGAGTAGCTTCTGCCAGAAGGACATGACCCGATGGCAGGATGTCGCACCCGGTTCTGACAGGCACAGTTGTGGGCTAACCATACCGTTGCCCTTTGACAAGAAAAGGCCCCATGACAACATTCTCCCATCCGACGAACGTCTGCCGACTTCTACTCGTCCGCCCCCGATATCTCTCCCCGTCGCGATGGGATCTTGTTGTCCAGACCCTGATGCAGCTTTCGGATCCGGGAGTGGTCCTTTCCGCCGTCGTCGATTCCCACCCCTCCCCCAACCTCCAGATCGTCGCCTCCTTGGACGGACTTCCGATCGTCACCCAAGCAAACGACCTGCCAGCGGGAACCTTCACGCATGTCGCCCTGCCGGACGACTCCCCCGACATCCTCGCTCCTGACGGAACTCCCTGGCCTCGCATCACCTTTTCCGTGATCGCCCTTTTGGCCGAACAAGTGGCTTACCGCAACGGCCTCATGGCCATTTTCAATCGCTACCGCTCCTTTGCCCAAAGCCTCACAAACCTGATTCCTCTCGACACGACCTTCTCGTACGAGTCCTTCATATGTGAGTCGCTGAGACACCTCCTCTCCGCCAATGCCACGGCCTACTGTGAAGCGGATCTGAAAGAGCGGTCGGTCACAGTCCTTTCAAGCGACCCGGAGAGTCTTTTCGCCCAGGAAGCCTCCTTTCCCCTGACAGAGGCGATCCGGGACATTCTCCTTCTCCGGGATCGCTATTTCGACGATCTCGATCCCGAAAAAACGGGAATCCTTCACCTTCCCCGCACCGGATCCCGAAGAGTGGTCGTCTTCAAGCTCCAACAGGAAACGAGTGCCACAATTCCCTTTCTTCTGATCTTCCCTCCGCCCTTCCCAGCGGGAAACCCCCTCCCTGAATCGGAGTTCCAGAACGCGCTCGAACTGTCGGCTCCGGTCCTTGAGACAAGCCATGCCCTCTTCGCTCACCGCAGCCTTCTCAAACGGAAGTCCGAACACGACTCCCTGACAAAAATTCTCAATCGGGAGTCGCTTGATCTCTTTATCCACAAGGCCTGGAAAGAGGCTCTCTTGAGAAAGACCCCGCTGACGCTCCTCATGATCGATATCGACCACTTCAAACAGGTCAACGACACACATGGCCACCAGATCGGGGACGAGGTCATTGTCTCCGTGACGGAAAAGATCGCAGGAACGCTTCGGGCCAAAGATGGCTTCGGGAGGTATGGGGGAGAGGAGTTTGTTGTCGTTCTTCCGGAGATCGACAAGGAAACGGGGCGCAAGATTGCCGAACGGATTCTGCGATCTGTTCAATCCCTGGTCCATCCCCAGGCCGGAAGCGTCTCCGTGAGTATTGGGATTGCCAGTTATCCGGCGGACATCTCCCGGGAGGAGGAGCTTGTGGCGCTGGCCGACCGAATGCTTTATGAAGCAAAACGCGCCGGGCGAAACCGGGCCGTTGCGGCTCCATAAATCCTACCGGCAGAGAACTCCCTGCCGCTTGAGCGCCCCAAGAAATTCCATCCCCTTCGCCAGGACACCCTCCACATATTGCCTGTGAGCTCCTCCCACCCGACCGGAAAACCGGCCCAGCATCCCGACGGGATCTCCTCCGGCGAGCCGGAGATCATGGACCAGAATCAGGGCCGCGGCCCTGACATTGACATCGATCCCCAAGAGATCGCTTCTTCGAATCTCTCTGAGCCCCTGGGGCGACCTTTTGGCCAGGCGTGAACGCCAGAACCGGTAGTGCACCTGAAAGAGACCGTAGTCCCCCGACTCAAGGTTCACCGCGCCGGGGTTAAAGGCGGACTCTTGCTGGGCGACCGCCACCAGAAGATAGAGCGGGAGATGAGTTCTCCGGGAAGCGCCGATCAAGGCCCGGGCGATCCGGTAGGAGACGGGGAGGGGTTGGGGAGGACGGCTGTGCGTGACAATATACTGGGCCACCGGGGGAAGGGGGCAGGAGTCGGCCCTGGCCTTTTTCGAAAGGGGAAAAATGAAGAAGAGACAAAAAAAGGCACAAAAAAAGAGGGTCTGCCGTGCCACAGACCCTCTCTGACCTTCCGGACGTTGTCCCGGAAGTCTCAGACCGAGAAGGAGCTTCCGCATCCGCAGGAGCTCTTGGCATTCGGGTTCTTGATGGCAAATCCCGAACCATAGAGGTTTTCGACATAGTCGACGGTCGCCCCGGAAAGAAGGGGGTAGCTCTGGGAATCGATAAAGAGCTTTACTCCGGACTCCTCGATCACCTGATCCATGTCCCCAGGAGCTTCCTCGAAAGACATGCCGTATTGAAATCCATGGCAGCCTCCTCCGGAGACATAGACCCGAAGTCCGTAGCCTTCCTTATTTTCCGTCTTGAGATATTCGTTGACCTTTTCCACTGCCTTTTCGCTCATTGTAATCATTGTCTGACTCCTGTCGTTTCCTGTGAGGTTCCATATTGTATGATGGGCGGAGAGCGATCTCTCCGATGAGAGCATCCGGTCCGGAAATCTTTTTGGGGACGATTCCCGGAACCGGCCAGAACCGGCGTTTGGCCGGATCAATGATAGGCCATGATCTTCCGGTTGCGGCTAACGATGGGAGACGGCCTGTGGCTCCGGTTCGAAAGTATGACCGAATCCACAATCTCTCCACACAGAAGACACCGCCACCCACGAAAATTCAGCGAACCTGAATCATCCTTGAGATCGCTGAATTCCTCTTCCACCATCTTTCCGTGACATCGCTGACAATCCATTGCACTCCTCCTTCGTGGGACGGGGAGCCATTCAGGATTCTTTCCCCGTTGCCACTTAAGAGAAGCAATTGAGATGCCAAAAGAAGAGGTCTGAGGAAAAACTTCTATCCTAAAAAGACTTATGAAAAGCCGCCCTCGGCCATCACCTTCCAATCCCAGGCAGTCTCTTCAAAAACTCGTTTCCATTTGAAACACATCTGAAAAATTTTTTACATTTGAAACACTATCCCCCCGTCAGGAACCGGGAGAGCTCGGGGCCAAAAAAGTAAATCCCGAAGACGACCAGGGCCGGAATTGCCACCGTCAACGTAAAAAGAACGATCGTCAGGGCCTTTTTCATGCGAGTTCCCCTTTCCGGGAGAAAATCACTCCTCGTAGTCGATCCGGCAGACTTCGTATTCGATCTCTCCGGCGGGAACCCGGATCAGAACGTTCTCTCCCACGCGATGCCCCACAAGCGCCTTCCCGACAGGGGAAGCCACCGACAGGCGTCCTCGTTTGAGGTCCACCTCTTCCTGACCTACGAGGGTATAAGTTTTTTCCTCCCCCGTGGAGGTATTTTTCAGGGTCACGGTGGCACCGAAGGTCACACGATCCCGGTCCTGATGGGCAGAAGATACCACAATAGCCGTCGAGAGCTTCGCCTCGAGCTCCTTGATCCGTCCCTCGATGAAGGACTGCTTTTCCTTGGCGGCATGGTACTCGGCGTTTTCAGAGAGATCTCCATGGGCGCGAGCCTCGGAGATATCCTGGATATTCTTGGTACGATCCACCTTCTTGAGACGCTCGAGCTCTTCCTGAAGCTTGGCGTATCCTTCCTTCGTCATGGGTGTTTGCTGCATGAATCCCCCTGTCTTTGTCCTGTCAGTCTCCATAAGAGAATTGTCGTCTCTTCGAGCTTAAACAAATTTTCGGGGGAAACTCAAGCGCTGGATTCTTCCGAGAGAAGGCGATGAAGCTCCTGGAGGGAGCGCGGATCGGCCGGAGCCTGGCTCTTCTCCAGCGCCAGCACGAGGGCTCGTGCCCCTTCAATCGTTGTGTAGTAAGGAATGTTCCGCAGGAGCGTCTCCTGCCGGATGGAGAGCGAGTCCTTCTGGGCCTGCTTCCCGGAGACGGTGTTAATCACAAGGTGAACCTCACCGTCCTTGATGAGGTCGACGATGTGGGGACGGCCCTCCTTGACCTTGAGGACACGCACAGACGGAATATTCGCCGACTCCAACGCCCGAGACGTTCCCCCGGTGGCCACAATCCGGAAGCCCGCTGCATAGAGATTCCGGGCGACCTCCACGGCCGCCGGCTTATCCCGGTCACTGACGCTCACGAAGACCGTCCCCTGCTCCGGAAGTCGCATGCCCGAGGCCTCCTGCGCATCTCGAAAGGCTCCCCCGAAGTCTCCGGAGATTCCCATCACCTCTCCTGTGGACTTCATCTCCGGACTCAACAGGATATCGGCTCCCCGGAAACGGCGAAAGGGGAAGACCGCCTCCTTGACCGCAGTATAAGGAAGAGAACGCGGGCGACGTCCCGAAAGCCCCAGTGATGCCAGTGACTCCCCCATCATGATCCGCATGGCCAGCTTCGGAAGAGAAAGGCCGATGGCCTTTGATGTGAAGGGAACCGTCCGGGAGGCCCGGGGGTTGACCTCCAAAACATAGACTGTTTCATTTTGAACAGCAAACTGGATATTCATGAGCCCCTTGACAGAGAGGGCTCCTCCCAGAACCCGGGTCTGCCGGCAGATTTCGTCAAGGACCGTCTCCGAAAGGGATCGGGGAGGAATAAAACAGGCCGAATCCCCCGAATGGATTCCCGCCTGTTCCACATGCTCCAGAATCCCTCCCACCATAATTTCCTGTCCATCCCCCAGGGCATCCACATCCACCTCCGTCGCATCGGAGAAGAAGGAGTCCACTAGAAGCGGAAAGCGGAAGTCCAGAGAGGCGATCCGACGTTCATACTCGCTCCAGTCCTCAAGATCATAGAGAATCTCCATGGCCTCTCCCCCCAGAACATAGGAGGGGCGAACCAGCACGGGAAACCCGATGCGCAGGATCTCGGGAAGGGCCTCTTCAATCCGGTGGACAAGGCCGCTTCGAGGCTGGAGAAGTCCCAGGCGGTCGATCAATTCCCGAAAGCGTTCCCGGTCCTCGGCCAGGTCGGTCATCTCAAAGGATGTTCCCAGGATCGGGATTCCTGCATCGGAGAGCCCCTTCATGAGACGAAGCGGGGTCTGACCTCCAAACTGGACCACCACACCCCGGGGACGCTCGGCCGAGAGAACCTCCAGAACATCCTCCAGCGTGAGCGGATCAAAAAAGAGGCGGTCTGAGACATTGAAGTCGGTGGAGACGGTCTCCGGGTTGCAATTCATCATGACCGCCTCGACCCCCATGTCCCGGAGAGCCATGACCCCATGGACGCAGCAATAGTCAAACTCCACTCCCTGCCCGATCCGGTTGGGGCCGGATCCCAGGATGACCACCGAGTCTTTCGTGGAGGAGCGACTCCACTCCGGGGAGCCATGATAGGTTCCATAGAGGTAGGGGGTTCGAGCGGCAAACTCCCCCGCGCAGGTATCGACGGTTCTTAAACGCAGGGTGATCCCCAGGGCCCTTCTCCGCTCCCGGAGCTCTGCCTCCGGGACCTCAAGAAGACGGGCCAGAGCCCGGTCGGAAAAACCATTTTCCTTGAGACTCCGGAGACGTTCCAAAGGAATGGACTCAAGAGGCTGGCCCCGAAATTTGCCGACTTCCTGTTCGAGATCTATGATGGAGGCAAACTCCCGCAAGAACCAAGGATCGAAACCGGTCACCCGGGAGAGCGTCTCCACCGCAACCCCTCTTCTGAGGGCCTCGCCAATCTGGTGGATCCGGCGATCGGAGGGTTGAGAAAGGACTCTGTCCCGCTCATCGGGGTCCTCGGGAAGGGCTACCGGCATCAGATGATCTGTCCCGTTTTCCAACGAGCGAAGCGCCTTGAGGAAGGCCTCACGAAAGTTGTGGCCGATCCCCATGACCTCGCCCACGGACTTCATCTGGGGCCCCAGCGTCCGGTCGGACTGGGGAAACTTCTCGAAGTGAAACCGGGGAACCTTGACCACCACATAATCGAGAGAGGGTTCAAAGGCGGCGGGAGTGGTCTTGGTAATTTCATTGGCAATCTCATCGAGGGAGTAGCCGATGGCCACCCGGGTCGCGACCCGGGCAATGGGGAAACCCGTCGCCTTGGACGCCAGGGCCGAGCTCCGGGAAACGCGCGGATTCATTTCGATCACCACAAACCGCCCGTCCACGGGATTCACCGCAAACTGAACGTTGGATCCTCCCGTCTCTACCCCCACCTCCCGAAGAATGTCGATGGCGGCATCCCGAAGCGTCTGGTACTCCCGGTCAGTCAGGGTCATGGCCGGAGCCACGGTGATGCTGTCCCCGGTATGGACGCCCATGGGATCGACATTTTCAATGCTGCAGACGATGATGGCATTGTCCTTTTTATCCCGGACAACCTCTAGCTCAAATTCCTTCCATCCGATCAGGGATTCCTCCACCAGAATCTCGCCGATGGGGCTTTGGTCGATCCCGAAGAGAACCGCCCGGGAAAACTCTTCACGGTTGTAGACCACCGACTGTCCCGTTCCTCCCAGGGTAAAGGAGGGGCGGATGAGAAGGGGAAACGAGAGGGAGGAGAGAGTCTCCATGGCCTCCGCAATTGATCGGACGAGATAGCTTTGAGGAACAGAGAGACCAATCCGGGCCATGGCCTCCTTGAACTTGCCCCGGTCTTCGGCCATCTCGATCGTTTCAAGCGAGCTCCCAAGAAGGACGATGCCCAGGCGGTCGAGGATTCCGGCCCGGGCCAGGGCCACGGCCAGATTCAGGGCCGTCTGACCTCCCATGGTGGGAAGAATTGCATCGGGCCTTTCCCGCTCGAGCACTTCGCTCACCTTCTCCACCGTCAGGGGAACCATGTAGGTCGCATCGGCCAGATCGGGGTCGGTCATGATGGTGGCGGGATTCGAGTTCACCAGGCTGACACGGTACCCTTCCTCTTTCAGTGTTTTCACCGCCTGTGTTCCCGAATAGTCGAATTCTCCGGCCTGTCCGATCACGATGGGACCACTGCCGATGATCAGGATATGGCGAAGGTCATCTCTTTTTGGCACACGCTCTCCTCTGTTTCCGGTGGGGGGAACGGATCGGCTCCTCCCCTTCAAAGTCCTGCACATATCCTTCAAGAAGTCCCTCAGAAAAGAGGATCTCCAACCCTTTTTCGTATTCCTCGGCTGTCAGCCTCCGGTCCAGGAGGGGAACCCGCAAGGCACGGTGGGTCGGAAAATACTGGCCCATGAAGGAGACGGGAACCTGTTCTCCCAGTTCCTCGCGGATGAAGCGCGCCACCCCCTCAAACCCCGAAATTCCGGAGGGAAGGAGAAGATGGCGGATCAGAACCCCCCGTTGGGCCACGCCCTGTCCATCAAGGGCAAGGGGCCCCACCTGCCGAAACATCTCGCGTACGGCCGCCCGGTTGCGCTCCACATAGTCCGGAGCCTTGGAGTAGCGGAGGGCAGGAGCATCCGCGGCATACTTCATGTCCGGCAGGTAGACGTCAATCCAGCCCGAAAGGAGGCGAAGCATGGCGGGTTCATCATATCCGCCTGAGTTGTAGACAACGGGAATGGACAGCCCCCCGGCCCGGGCCAGGGCCAGGGAGTGAAGAACCTGGGGCACCACATGGCTGGGAGTCACAAGATTGATGTTGTGGGCTCCCCGACGCTGAAGGTCGAGATAGATCTCCGCGAGCTCCACGGGAGTCCGCTCGATCCCCTGACCATAGTGGCTCAGGGGAAAGTTCTGACAAAAGTCGCAAGCGAGATTGCACCCTGAAAAGAAGACGGTTCCCGAACCCCGGGTGCCGGTAAGACACGGCTCCTCTCCAAAGTGGAGATTCGCGGCAGCCACGACCACTCGCTCCCCCGTTCGACACGTCCCCCGCTCCCCCGCCAGTCGGTCAACTCCACACAGTCGAGGACAAACCCGACAGGAAGAAAGGGCGCGGTAAGCCTCGGCAATGTCTTCCCGAACTTCCGAAGAGAGGTCTTCGAGCAGAGGAACTCTCACGGATCTTCTCCCACAAGAATCGAATGAAAGCTTGAAAACACAGAGCGGGCGTCATGAGGACCCGGGGCTGATTCCGGGTGAAACTGGACCGAATAGATCCGTGCCTCCCGGAACCAGAGCCCCTCCAGAGAGTGATCATACAAGCTCTCGAAGGTCCGGATCGCACCGGCAGGCAGAGACCGGGGATCCACCGCATAATTATGGTTCTGGGAGGTGATCAGGACTCTCCCGTCGCGCAGGTCCAGGACCGGATGGTTGATCCCATGGTGGCCAAAGGGCAATTTGAAGGTCCGAGCCCCGACCGCTCTAGCGAGAAGCTGATGGCCGAGGCAAATTCCGAAGAGGGGCAGGCGTCCGACCAGACCGCGGATTTCCTCAACTTCAGCGTCGAGGATGGCCGGGTCTCCAGGCCCATTGGACAGAATCACTCCGTCGGGGCTGTCGTCAAGAATCTGGCGTGCCGTCGTTCGGGGAGGGACCACCGTTACCCTGATTCCCTGGTCAAGAAGGTATCGGGCAATGGACGCCTTGGCCCCATAGTCGATAAGCACAACGCGGAGGGATGACGGTCCTTCCGGAAAAAGTGTCGTCCGCTCCCGAGAAGCCACCCGGCCCACAAGATCAACCTCGGAGATGGGCAAGACTTCTTTCGCCGCCTTCCGAAGGGTTGCGGGATCGTGCTCTTCCGTCGTAAGAATCCCCCGGAGAACGCCTCGGTCCCGGAGACGCAGCGTCAGAAGACGGGTGTCGATCCCCGAAGCCGCCACCACCCCCCGTTCCTGAAAGTAGTCCGGCAAGGAGAGACGGGAACGGTGATTCGAGGGCAGGTCGACGATTTCCCGGGCGACAAAGCCAGAGAGATGCACTCCGGAGGATTCGGCATCCTCCCGGGTGATCCCTGTATTGCCGATCATGGGAGAGGTCATTGTCACAATTTGACCGGCATAGGAAGGATCTGTCAGGACCTCTTCATAGCCGGACATCGCCGTATTAAAGACGAATTCCCCGAAGACCGTCCCGGAGATCCCGGCCGAAACTCCCGAGAGAACCGTCCCGTCCTCAAGCGCCAGGGAGATCTTTTTCTTCCCGGAAAGTCCGCTCATGGCTTCTCCTCCGAAAAGACGACTCGCCCTTCCACAATCGTCGCGGCCACCCGGCCTCTCATCCTTCTCCCCGTAAAAGGAGAGTTCCGGCTCTTCGAGCGATACCCCGAACGGCCTGCCTCCCATTCGTCCGAGAGATCGAGAAGAACGAGATCGGCCAGGCCTCCCGTCCGCAGGCTTCCCCGGGGAAGTCCAAAGAGCTCGGCGGGACGAATCGACAGGCGATAGACCAGCTCCGAAAATGTCAGGATCCCCTCCCGAACAAGATCGAGCGAGAGGGGAAAGGCCGTTTCCAGCCCGATAATTCCGAACGGCGCCCGGTCGAACTCCTGCTCTTTCTCGTGCGGGGCGTGGGGCGCATGATCGGTGGCGATGACATCGATTGTCCCGTCCTTAAGCCCCTCAATGACCGCCCGCCGATCCTCTTCCCGGCGCAGGGGGGGATTCATTTTGGCATGGGTCCCATGACAGCGGACCGCCTCATCGGTCAGCGCAAAGTAGTGGGGGCAGGTCTCTGCCGTCACCGAAAGATGTCGTCGTTTGGCCTCTCTGACCAACCTTACTCCCCCGGCAGTGGAAAGGTGGGCCACATGGAGGCGGCCCCCGGTGAGCTCCAGAACAGAGAGATCCCGCGCGATAGACACCTCTTCCGAGGCGTTGGGGATTCCGGCAAGGCCCAGCTCGGCAGAGACGCTGCCCTCGTTCATGACGCCGCGGTTCGACAGAACGAGGTCTTCGCAATGGTCGATCACAGGTCGCCGGAAGATACGACTGTATTCCAAGGCCCGGCGCATCATGAGTGCCGTCGAGACAGGTCGACCATCATCAGAAAAGGCGACACATCCGGCCTCCGCCAAGGCTCCCATTTCCGTGAGTTCCTGCCCTTCGAGTCCCCGAGTCACGGCCCCTATGGGAAAGACCCTCACCAGGCTGACCTCACGCGCACGGTCAAGGATGGCCCTCGTGACGGCGGCGTTGTCATTCACCGGATTGGTGTTGGCCATGACGCAGACCGAGGTGAAGCCACCGGCCGCTGCGGCGCGGGAACCGCTGGCAATGGTTTCCTTGTATTCGAATCCTGGCTCCCGGAAATGCGCGTGAAGATCGATGAATCCAGGGCACAGGACTCCTCCCCGGCCATCAAGCTCGGGAATCCCCGCAGGAATGGGTGTCCCCGCGGGAGCAATACGCCCATCCTTCACCAGGAGAGAGCCTTCCCCCCCAAAGATCCCTTCGGCCGGATCAAACAGCGTCACGTTCGTGATCAGAAGATTGCCTGACAATCCATCCTTCACAACCCCTCCCCCCTTGAGCCGGCGGCGGGGAGGGACGCCTCCTCCCCCCGGCCACCCATCAACAGATACAGAACCGCCATCCGGACCGCCACACCATACTCAACCTGATCGAGAATGGCCACATCATTGCTAAAGCTTTCCTCCCCCGAGATCTCCACTCCCCGATTCACCGGTCCAGGGTGAAGGATGACCGCCTGCGGGGCGTGTCTCTCGAGAACCTCTCGCGAGAGACCATAGAGGCGAGAGTACTCCGCCAAAGACGGGATATACCCCCCCGAAGCCCGTTCGAGCTGAAGACGAAGGGCCATCACCACATCGGCGCCGGCAATCCCCCGGTCGAGGCGATCATAGAGCGTCACCGGCCAGTGATCGATCCCCCGGGGCAGGAGTGTGGGCGGGGCGACAAGACGAATGTGGGCCCCCATGGCAGTGAGCCCCAGAATATTCGATCTGGCCACCCGGCTGTGCAGGATGTCTCCGACGATGGCCACGGTGAGTCCGGAGACTCGTCCCTTCTTTTTCCGGATCGTGAAGAGGTCGAGCAGGGCCTGAGTCGGATGCTCATGGCATCCATCCCCCCCATTCACCACATGGCATTCGACCCGTTCCGCCACAAATTCTGCCGCCCCCGAAGAGGCATGGCGAATCACGATGCCGTCGGCCCCCAGGGCTTCAATCGTCTTGACCGTATCGGACAAACTCTCTCCCTTCGTCACACTGCTTTGCGAAGGCGTCACGTTGATCACGTCCGCAGAGAGACGCTTGGCAGCAATTTCAAAGGAAGAGCGGGTTCGGGTGGACGATTCGTAGAAGAGGTTAACCAGGGTCTTTCCCCGGAGGACGGGAACCTTTTTCACCGATTGCTGTCCGACGTCAAGAAAGGCTTCGGCCGCATCAAGAATCCCGACAATCTGTTCCTGTCTCATCCCCGACAGGGAAAGGAGGTGGGGGCCAAAAGCCGGCAAGGACGAGGGCATGAGTCGTTCAGGCATGGAGGTCTCCCAGGGAGGGGCGAACAACGGTGACGCTTTCCGCCCCCGGAGCCAGGTCAACCAAGACCTTCTCTTCATGGGCGGTCGGAATGTTTTTTCCGACAAAATCAGCACGAATGGGGAGCTCCCGATGGCCACGATCCACCAAAACGGCGAGCATGATCCTTGCAGGACGCCCGAAGTCGACAAGGAAGTCCATGGCGGCGCGAACTGTCCGTCCCGTAAAGAGAACATCGTCCACGAGAACGATCTTTTTCCCGTCGATTGAAAGAGGCAGGTGGCTTTGTCTCAGAAGGGGAAGGGCCTCTCGCCCTGACAGGTCATCCCGGTAGAGGGTGACATCGAGAGCCCCGGCCGGAGGACGGATCCCTTCGAAAGATTCGATCAGGTCCGCGAGCCTTGTTGCCAGAGGTTCTCCCCCTTGAAGAATTCCCACAAGATACAGTCCGGAGGGCCCCTGATTCTTCTCGAGAATTTCATGGGCCATGCGGCGGAGGATCCGGTCAATCTTTGGAGGATCCAGAAGAAGTCGGGAGGAATCGGAGGCGTTCACAGAGGACTAACCCCCTGGCGATCCGGCCGGAACTGCTGCTGAAGGAAGAGAATGATTTTCTGAGTTTTCAGGGGAAAAAAGAGGAACAGAAGGGGCTCAGGCAAGACAAGAACACAAGAAGACTGAGGCCGGCCAGGTAGCCGGCTGACGCACAACATGGTAGGATCCCCTTTCCGGGCTCGCAGTCCCAGACTTAAAGGAGTCGATGGCAAGAATTGCTTCCTGTCCCCCTCCCCCTTAGGAGGGGAGAGAGGGAGAATCGCCGGAGGCTAACGGGAGACTGAGGATGTGGCGGCCTGTGTGTTCTTGGCCTCCTGGCGCTCCTTCAGACCATTGACAAGACCCATCTTGTGAAAGGAGGGCTTGACGAGCTTTGTCATATGGGTAGAGCCGTCCCCATGAACCTCCGGATAGACGCAATAGTTTGCCAGAATGGTCGCCTGAGTGTCCTTGAAGAAATTACCGTAAAAAGGGCCTCCGGTCAAGATACCACCTGCTTTTTGCAAAAATCCCCGATACATATCGATATTGCGGGGGTAAATCGCCCCATTGTCAATATCGAAGTTGGGCTTGCCCAGGACCAGGCTCTCCTTGTCCTGCTCCACCGTCCAGAGCCACTCCCTGACGCCCTGAAGATTGGTAAAGACAGCCGCCTCCCGAGTCCAGGGGTGCTGGTTGATCGGCATGAAGTAGGGGTAAAAGGTTCGAAGATTGGCCTCCGCCATGAACATTCGCTTCGACCAGTCCTTCTTCCATGCCTCATACCGGGCCGGGGAGACCTTCGGATCTGCCAGCATCGAATCCATCTCCGTGGCAAGCGCCTTGTACTGGTTGTAAAGGGTCGCAAGCTGGGCGTGGACTTGGGCCACAGGATAGTTCGTCTTCTCATCAACAACCCAGGCGTTAGCGATGCCGGGCTTCATCGTCAAGAAAATCGTCAAGCCCATAAGCATTGACGGCAGGACAAACAGATACCGAAATCGTCTCATGTCAAACCTCCCTGCAACTGAGAAAACGTCACCCCTTCATCCTACGCCGGCAGCTTAGCGGCAATCAAGCCTGCCGAAAGGGGATCCATTTCCTCCCTGAAGATCGCGATTTCTCCGAGTCCAGCATGTTTTTCAGGGAGGGGAGCCGGCCGAAAGGCGCGTAAAGGAGGGAAGGAGGCGGTCGTAGCTTTCGCGAAGGTCCTCCGGAACAACCCGGGCCTCTGCCACGGTTGTCAGAAAATTCGTATCTCCATCCCAGCGAGGAAGAATATGGGCGTGCAGATGGCCGGCGATCCCCGCTCCTGCCGCACTTCCCACATTGATCCCCATGTTGAATCCCCCCGGCCGGTAGACCTCTCCGATAATTCTCTCACATTCGCGCAGAAGGGAGGTCATCTCGGAAAGGACCGGAAGAGGAAAATCCCCCATCCTGGCTCCATGGTCCAGGGGAACGACCATAAGATGTCCACTCGTGTATGGAAAGGCATTCATGACCACATAGCAAAGGGTCCCCCGATAGAGGACCAGACGATCACGGCTCACCCCGTCACGGGGAATCTCGCACAGAAGACAGCTCCCGTCATCGGCCGTCCGTGATTCTCCCTTGATATAACGCATTCGCCAAGGGGCAAAGAGGTGATTCATCGGCATCTCCTCCCTGAGCGGGGATCTCAGTTCAGTTCTTACGTTGACAATAAAGAGAGGGAAGCTCTTTCTCCAGCAGGGTCCGAACGGTTCCCTGCATCAAACGGAGATCCTCGGGCCTGTCTGTTGCAGGATCCCATAAAATCTTTAGAAGGCGGCCCTCGCGGTCCTTTGGAATGGACAAAAGAAGTCGGACTCTCAGGGAAAAACTTGTGACAAGCGAGGCGGGAAGCTTTTCTCCCCACTCAACAAGGGTGACCCGATCCTCCGCTTGAGCGACCAGAGCCTCCTCAAGATCCTCTGCTCCGGGAGCGACCCGGTCCCAGTCAGCATGAAGAAGGGGCAAGCAGGAGCTCACGGTGGGCTCATAGGACTGCAGGTAGAGAAAAGTCGGCGAGGCGATCCTGGACTCGATGCCCATTCCGCGGGCGACACCGGCGGCCAGGGCAGTCTTTCCGGCTCCCATGGGTCCCGTCAAAAGAATCAGGAGGCCCGGGAGGGCGGCACGACCAAAAATCTCTCCCACCGCCCCCAGTCCTATTTCGGAAGGAACGAATAATTCCTGGGACTCCCCTGACAAAGGATCAGTCGACGACGTCATCACCCGACAACAGGAGACGCACCAGGTCCTCCCGCCCTACGACGCCGACCAGCCTCCCCTCGTCGACGACCGGAAGAATGTCCACATCCTCCCTGTCGAAAAGCTCGACCGCCTGGCGTACAGGATCTTGCGGCGCAAGCGAAGGCGCGGTCTTGTTCAGGATATCTCGGACCGATGTCGCCCCGATGCGGGAGATTTCTTTTTTCAGGGTCGAAGGAAGCTCCAGGGGGATCCACGAATCAAAAATCGTCAGGACCGTCGGAATGTGAAGGGGCTTTTCATGGCGGATGAGGTCATGCTCCCCCACCACCCCGAGATAACGACCCGTGGCGTCAACGACAGGGGCTCCGGAGATCTTTTCAGCCGTCAGCACCTCGGCAAGCTTTCTGAGGGAATCCTCCGGAGAAACCGTGATGACCTTTTTTGTCATGATATCTGCCACTGTCTTATTCACGCACGTCTCCTGCAAAACATTTTTATTTCGCCCTTCGGATTCGGTCCGACGGGACACCCATCGCTCTTTCCTGAGAGTATAACATGGAGACTCATCCCGAAAAGAATGGCGGTCGAGAAGACTCACTCTGACGCCTTTCCCTCATTCCCCGCCAGACGACAACAAGAAGACCTGCCAGCAATGGACCAGGAAGAAGAATCTCAACTCCGGCCCGTAGTCCCATATGGGTGGAAACCATCCCGATCAGGGTTCCTGCGGGAAGATCTCCCGCAAGATGGGCGAGGAAGAGTCCTCCGCCCAGAACACACCCCCAAAAGGCAGGAGAGCTCGCCCTCATGAATGCAACGACCAGACTGACATTCAGGCCAAACAGGGCTCCACTTGAGAGAAGCATCCCCAGCCAAAGGAGTGGACGACGCTCAGAGACAAGCACCAGACAGATTCCTGCCAGGGCCAAAAACTGTGTCCAAGACAGGAGAAAGAACATTCCCGCATGGTCTTCCTCCTGAATTTTGTCGCAAAAAACTCCCGACAGGAGGATCCCGACAATCCCCCCGATCACCAGCACAACGGCACTCATCTGTCCGGTCTCCCGAATCGACAGGTGTCGAACCCGGGTCAAATAGACGGAGAGCCAGACGCTCATCCCCCCCATGACAAAAAAGGTCACGCTTTGCAGAAAAACCAGAATCCGCAGACGTGCATCGAGAAAAAGCAACGAGAAGCGGGAGATCACCGGGAGGGAGAAAGCGGTACAATCTTCAAGCGTGTCAGAATCCTGCCTCCCCTTTACAAAGGGAAGAAGGAACATCATTCCCAGGAGAATTCCCGGGAGAACCGGGAGAAACAAGATTCGGTGAAAATCGGAAAGGGCGCGGGAGGCCAGCAGAAATCCCGTGGCAACCCCAATGGGCAGTGCCAGAAAAAAAAGACCGAGTCTTCGTCCACCGCCTTTTCGCCCTCCCAGGATCCGGGGCCCCACAACGATGAGAGACGCCTCTCCCACTCCCGTCAGAATCCGGCCTGAAAAAAGTCCGATCGTCCCGGAAGCCGTGCTGGCAATCGCCATGCCAAGGGAAAAAACGAGAACTCCTGTGGACAGAAGAAATCGGGGCGAGAAGCGATCGAGGAGAACTCCGACTACAGGAGCGGCCACCAAATAGGACAGAGTGAAGGAAGAGCCAAGGAGGCCCATCTTCGTATCAGAGAGATGATAGGCCGGAGCCAGTACCGGGAATAGTGCCGTGAAAAGCTGACGGTCAAGGTAGTTGAGAAGATTGGAAAGAAAAAGAAGAACCGGAAGAAAGACCGCCATGAACTTCCTCATTGTCTCACGAGGGAAGGTCAGGCAGGATCTCCCTCGTCGACCGCCTCGTGAATCCCATGGAAAAGCTGCCTGTTTCGAAGAAGGTAGATCACGATGATCACATTGAGGATAAAAGCTCCCAGCCTCCATGGAGAAAAGTGGGAGTGCATGGCGTATACCTCGAGAGGGATCAAGGCCGAGATCTCGATGATCGTCATGTACTCTGCCCACCGAAAACGACGGTGGAGACCCCAGGCCACAGTAAAATTGATCAGTCCGTAGACGATTCCCCCAACGGAAATAATCATCAGCATGTTCGGCCCCACCAGTCCAGTTTTTCGGAAAATCTGTCCGGTAAAGGCATTGTCGGTATCAATATTAAAGTTTTGAGCCCAATGGTAAAGGAGGTGATTGAGGCGAACAGGGCCCAGGGAAAGCCCCCCGAGACCGATGAGAAAGGCGACTGCTCCCTTCGCAATACGCTCGAGGATGATGTATTTTAAAAAGAGGGGAGAACGATGGTTGATGATCATGGCGCCATTGTACCAGATGAGGGGCGGGAATGGATAGAAAAAAAGCGGATGAAGAAACCAGAGGCGACAGTTCGGGGATCTTCTTTTTTCAAGGTTTTCCCGGAAGCCGGAGGATCCGGAGGGGGCTCACAGGATTGGCGGGAGCCTTTTTTCTATGGGGTCTTTTGTGGGGAATGTTTTCTTTTCCTCGGGCCTTTGCCAAAGACGAGGGGCTCATGACGGTGAACTTCCCCGACCACCCGCACCAGGGAAAGGCCATCAAGATACGGGTTCGGTTTTCGCATCCTCCCCCCCGGGGAGACTTCTACCGTCTTGAAGCCGATGTCGACAAGACCCCGGTCGCCCTTTCGGACCTCTCAGACGCCGATTCCATCCGGATCGTACTCCCGGCCCAGAGCGCAGGGAATCATACCGTGGCAGTCATCTGGAAGAATCCTCCCGGAAAGACACCCCTGACGCAAACTAAAGTCCTGACTGTTCTTCCCTAAGGATCGTTCCATCCCGGAATCAGACGAGGATGGAGAGGACCTTCCAACCCAGAAAGGAGTTGCGTTATGAAATCCATCTCACCCATGCTTCTTCAGGGACATCCCCGGAGAAAAAGAGGTCTCAAGACACTTCCAGCCGGGATTTTCCCCCTGGCCTTGATCGCATGCCTCTTCTTTTTCTCCGGATGTGCCTCCTACGGACCGGCGCCTCCGGTGGTCGTCTCTGCTCCGACCGCCGAAGGGACCGCATCCGGCCATGGGGTCGGGACGATCCCGATCGTTGTCATCCCGACCCGGACACCTTTGGATATGGCCGATCTCGGAACCCTCTTCCACCAGGACGGAACCTATTCCCAACTCGTTCCAAAGGATCCCGTCGGTCCAGCTCTCGACACGATTCTCCTCCGGACCCTTTCTGAAGCCGGATTCTCTCCAACACTGGCCCAAGGGGCTATACCCAGCAATGCCACGACAATTTCCGTCTCCATAGAGACACTTGAGGATCGTGTTCTCCAGAGCCTTGTCGAAGCGAAACAGACAGTCCGTATCGCCTATACGGCGACACTGGTTCTCCACGAAGGGCGCACCACCCGGACAATCACCCGCAAGATCGAGCGCCACTTCTCGCCCAAGCCTACCGTCTCCTTCGATCCAAAGAAACTCCCCTTACTGATGGGAGATCTCTATGCCAAAAGCATCAGGAAAGACCTCCTCCCGACTCTCAAGACAAAAATAGGAGCCACTCGTTGAGCCGCATGACCCCTCTTTCAAACGGCAAAGCCCTGGCCATAACGGTCGGGGCGACCGGACTTTTTGCCGTTCTTTTTCTTGCCCTTCCCTCTCCAGAGCGTCCCTCCCCTCCCGCGCCGCCAATAACGAATACGGGGACTGCCCGTGCTCCCATGACCGCGGAATCCCTCTTCCGAAGCCGTTGCGCCCAGTGCCATGCCCTTCCGGCCTTGACTCACCGAAGTCCTGAGGACTGGCGGATTCTTGTCCTCAAGATGAACCGCTACATGCAGCAGACAGGACGATTGTTCCTGACCTCCAGCGAAGCTCAGGCGGTGACCGACTATATCGTCGAAAGACAGAAATAGCCTTCACCTTACCCAGAAGATCACAGAGGGGAACGAAGTCCTCCGAAACGAAATCCGGCCAGGGAGCCCGGGGGCTCCACCCCCTTTGACATCAACAGCACTTTGAAGACTCTCCCCATCCGAAGCGGATGGACAAGAGTGGCAGCTTCCTGGATGGCCGCGTCAGATAGACGATCGGCATTGGCCTGGATCCACTCTTCAAAGCCAAGCCCTATCAGCCAGGACATCTGGTCGGTATATCCCTCAAGTCTGTATCCACGCCCTGCAAGATCCCTGGCTACCCGGGAAAAGTCGACAAAGGCCGTGAGGTCGGTATGTCCGGGAGATTCGATGAGACGGTCGGAGACCTGATGTCCCCGGTAGGCACGAAGAGTCCCCCCTCGCCGCCGTTTGGAGCGAATTTCGGAGCCGATATCCCCGTAGTCAATCCAGAGCATGAACCCGGAGGACAGGCACTGGTCCAGTCGCGAGAGAACCCGGGGGAGATCCTGGCAAATTTCGGTTTCCTGCCCTTCCCACCCTGACAGGTCTGCGCCGAATCCTTCAAGGAGAATTTTCGAAAGCGTCCCATCGGACAGATCCCCCCAGAGCTCCTCCCATCCCCCCTCAAAACTCCCTTGAACATAGCACTCTTCCCATTGACCTCCATGAACCCTGAGGCGATGGACTGGAAGGGCATCAAGAAACTCGTTGCCCATAACCAGCCCCTGGCCTGGAGCGGGCCAACCTGACGCATTAATCCCGGGACCAGGATCCGAGTTTTCCGGAAAGGCAATCCAGCGGGGGGGATGGCGAAGGTCGAACTTCCGAAGCCTTTCTCGCTGGCTCGCCTCGAGAACTCCCGGCAACTCGCAAAGAATGGGGGAGACCCGTTCGAAAAAAGTCGGATCTGCCTTACGGAATATCGTCAGCAAGTCTGACATAAGAGTTCCATTGCCGGGTCCAGCCTCGATCAGATAGAATGGGTCTGGAGACCCAAGTGCCCGATCCAGCTCTCCGATCTGTAATGACAGAAGAGTCGCAAATGCGGGGCTTGTCTCCGGGGAGGTAAGGAAGTCAGCTCCCTCGCGACCGATCCCGGCATGGCGGGTATAATACCCTCCATCAGGACCGCTCGTCGCCTGTCTCATGAACTCACAAAAAGTCATCATCTCCTAATCCTTATCCCTGCAGGCCCCCATGCTGATCCGCCTCTTTCTCCTCGCATTTATTCTTGTTATTGTGGGCCGAACGGTTCGGGCTTTCCTCGGAAAAGGGGATTTTCCCCCCTCGAAAAATGCGCCAACGCCTCTTGTCCACGATCCGGTTTGTGGCCTTTATGTCGACAGGGACCGGGCTCTTGTCGCCCGGAGCCCTTCGGGTGAGACCGTCTACTTCTGCTCCCAGGCCTGTCGGGATCAATATCTTACTCCCCCGTCCCCCGAGAATTCCTCGGCCCCCACGCCCCCCCAACAGAGAGATCCGAATAGTGGAAGAGACTCGTCTTAAAAGAAGAATCCTCGAGAAAATTCCTGAGTTTATGGCCGATATAGCTCCGGGAGTTCTTCTGCGGAACCATCTCAAGGATCATCCTCTTCCCCCGTCCTTTCTTCCCGAAGGAATTTTATCGATGGGGAAGGCTGCAGGCCACCTCACAGAGGCCCTTGCAGAGATTTTTCCGCTCCCTGTTACCCAGACCCTATCGATTCTCCCGGAAGGGTACCCAAGACCCCCCCGCAACTTTCCCTTTTTCGAGGGAGCGCACCCGCTTCCTGACGCCAGAAGCCTTGAAGCCTTCGAAAAAGTCCTCCATTTCATCAACGGAATTCCTCCCGCGTCCCCGGTGGTGGTGGCCATCTCCGGTGGAAGCTCCAGTCTTATTGCCGCCCCGATTCCTCCCGTAACCCTCGACGAGAAGATCCTCCTATCCCGGCAGCTCATGGAGGCGGGCGCCCCCATCGAGATACTCAACTCCCTGCGCCTTCACCTCTCCCGCTTCAAGGGCGGAGGGCTCGCCCGAAGCCTCTCTCCTCGCCCCCATGTAACCTTCATTCTGTCTGACATCCCCGGTTCAGGGGCCTCTCTTGTGGGATCTGCGCCTATGACCCCTATCCAGCGGGATGGTCCCCGACTGCTTGAACAATTGGGTCTTTTTCTTTCCCTTGAAAAGATTCCCTCTTCCGTTCGGAACCTTCTCCTTGCTCGTCCTTCTGAGACCTTCACCGACTCGCCCTCAGAATATCCGCTCCGGTTCATCGGGTCGTCAACAAGCCTGATCCGGTCGATGAAGACCCATTTTCTTACGATCCCAGAGCTCTCCGCCCTTCCTTTTCATCTCCTCACCGATGAGCTGTGCGGGGAATCTCGGGAGGCTGGACGCATCCTTGCCTCTCTCATAGCCTGGGAGGCGAAGGCCTCCCCAAACGGTCATAGGGGGGGTATCTGGGCTGCATCCGGGGAAACCACTGTGACCCTCACTGGAGGTCCGACAGGGAAAGGCGGGAGAACACTTGAGCTGGGGATGTCCTTGGCCATCTCCCTTTTCCCGCTTCCCGCCCTTGTCCTCACTCTTGCCTCCGACGGCCTCGACGGAAATTCCGGGCTGGCAGGAGCCCTCATTCCCACCTCATTTTTTTCCTCTCCCCGGCGGAGGATCGAGGGCCTGCTGGCGCTTCGACACCATGACTCCGGGCGATTTCTTGAGGAGAACGGCTTAGAGCTTCGGACCGGTCCCTCGGGAACCAACGTCAATGACCTTCTGATGGTTGTCGTCTATCCTCGTTTTAACCAAAGGACCCTCTCTTGAAAACATATCTGCAGAGTCTCCTGTCACGCTTTTTTTTGGCGATAACCGCCGCTTTTGTCCTGCTGCTCTGGGAGCCCCATCCGGCTCACCCTGCCGGGCTTCCCCCGCCCGGAAAAGAATTTCCTGTTGTCTGGTGGGCCCAGAATCATGTGAAGGCCGCTTTGGACATATTCAGGCATACCACCTGGGAATCACTGGGTGCGGCCTGTCGGTTAGGTCATTTTCCCTACCCGGCACTGGAAGCCAGCTTTCAAGATTTTCTCCGGGACCCCAAACGCCTTCGGTTCTGCCGGCATTACCCAGGACCCACCCACCACCTACTCCAGGAAGCTCCTTACTTCATGGTTAGACCACCCGGAGACCAGAAATAGAGAGGAGTCGGTCCGAGAGAACGGATAAGACCCGCAAGGGCTTCGGCGGAAACGGATCCAAACCCTCCGGCCTCCATTCCGAGAAGGGAGGGTGACCCTCCGTCAGATTCTTGATAAGTTACCAGCATCAATTTTTTAATCCCCAACTTTTTCTTGAGATGACTTGTCAGGTCTGATCGATATCCCACTCGGTCAATCAAACCATCTGCCAAGGCCTGTCGAGCCGTAAAGACCCGCCCATCCGCCAATGGCTTAAGACGGTTCTCTTCCATTCTCCGTCCTTGCTCCACCACCGCCAGGAAGGAATGGTAAAAATCCGCCACAATCCCTTCGAATATTCTTCGATCTTCCGGGGTCATCGTCCGGAAGGGGGATCCCATTTCCTTTTCAGGACCAGAGGCGACAGTCCGGTCTGTTACTCCGACTTTTTTCATCAGCCCCTCCACCCCGATATTGCCGATCATGACCCCGATACTTCCCACGACGCTCGTCGGCCGAGCCCAAACCTCATTCGCCCCCATCGCCGTGTAATAGGCTCCTGACGCTCCCAAATCCCCAAAAAATGCGATGACAGGGATCTTGGTCTTTTGTCGAAAAAGAAGAATCTTGTGGTAGAGCCTGTCGGAGGCAGTCACTGTTCCACCAGGGCTGTCTATATCTAGTACGATGGCTCTCACATGGGGATCCCTTCGCGCTTTTTCAAGCTCACGATCCAGCAGGCGGACCTGGTCTGTCTTTCCCCCGAGTAAAGGCGTTCCTCTCTTCTTTTCTTGATCTCCGATGAAGCCCCGAACCGGCAAGAAAACAACCTTTTCTGTCGCTCCCTCTCCGGGACGAAGTTTTTTTTCCTCCAGACCCCGATCCTGCGGAAAAAGATTGACCGTCACACAACCTCCCAGGATGAAGAAAGCCGTCCCGGCCAAAATGGATCCCAAAAAGCGCGTTCTCCATATCGTGGAACTCGTCATCAGCCCCCCTTTCTTTTTGTTTTGGCTATCGGTAATTCGTGAACTGAAGGTCAATTCCGAAATCTACACCTTTAAGGCGAGCGATGACCGACTGGAGATCATCTCGGGATTTCCCGCTGACCCTGACGCTGTCCCCCTGAATCTGCGCCTGAACCTTCAGCTTCAATCCTTTGATTTCCTGCGCGATTTTTTTGGCAACTTCCGCTGAAAGTCCTTGCTTGATCGCGATCCGCTGCCTTACGGTTCCTCCCAGAGCCTCTTCAATCTTTTTCTTGTCAAGATTCTTCAAAGGGATCCCCCGACGGATCATCTTTGATTCAAGGATGTCAATCACCGCTGATAATTTATGGGCATCTTTGGCAGAGATGACCAGTTCCTCCTTTTCCCATTCAATCCGCGACGCACTGTCTTTGAGATCAAAGCGTGTCCCAATTTCTTTCAGAGCTTGGTCCACGGCATTTTTGGCCTCCTGAAGATCGACTTTTGACACCACATCAAACGACGCTTCCGCAGCCATATCCACCTCCATTTATGACTAGTTATTCTTTAGTCAACCTTATTAAATAAAAAAACAGAAAGAACTCCCATTGTTCCCATAAAAACAAAAAGACTGCTGAGATCAGTCACCAGTGAGTGATAATGGATTCCCACCAGGTCCCATCTGAGCAGGTCAACGCCGTATGACAAAGGATCGATGCGGGAAGCCACAGTGAGCCACCCAGGAAGACGATCGAGTGGGTAGAGTGCCCCCGAGAGAAAAAAGAGAGGGAGAATGACAAAATTCATTAATACCATAAACCCCTGACTTGAGGTCATTCGCACGCCGAGAAGAACTCCCACCGAGGTTTGAGTCAGGCCGATAAGAATCATGACAAGAAACGCCAGAATAAATTTTTCAGGAGAAATGTGCAGGTGAAAGAGAGGAAAGAGCAGTAAAATGAAACTTCCCTGAACGACCGAGTTTGTCGCCCCACCGAAAATTTTCCCCAGGACCACGGCGGTACGGGAAAGAGGGGCCACCAAGACCTCCTTCAAAAAGCCTACCTCCCGATCCCAGACAATGGCAACCCCTGCAAAAGACGCGGTGAACAGGACGCTCATCGCCACAATCCCGGGAAACAGGAAACCCTGATACCCGAGAGGTCTGCCTGTCCGCATGACTCCCATGGCCCCCATGCTAGGGGAAAGTCCGCTTCCTAAAATAAAGAGAAAAAGAAGAGGTTGAATAAATGAACCGACAAGGCGGATTCTGTCTCTCCAGAGTCTGATCACATCCCGTTGCCACAGAGTATAGATTCCCATGAGGTCTCGCTTGAGCGCGGATGCCAATATGGGCGGGGTCCCTTCCATAATGGCCTTAAAGGAATTTTCTTTATCCCCGATCATCGCTTTGTCCTTTTTTCTGTATTTTCACTTTTCAAGTCACGTCCCGTATGGTAAATGAATACGTCATCGAGGTTCGGACGCCTGACCGAGGCCTCACGAATAGGCAGGGGAATGGACCGGAGAAGATCCCAGGGAGAAAGGTCGCATCCAGGAGGAAGAGGAAAGAAAAGGGTCCCCTCGCCTTCTTTTCGAATCTGATTCTTTAAAGATGGATATTGGGTTAAAAGATAAGTCAAGAGAGATTCTGGATTGGCCGTTTCGACAGAGAGCATCTCGGATGACAGATCTTTTTTTAGACGGTCCGGGGTCCCCTCAGCTACGATTTTTCCTGAACTCATGATTGCGACCCGATCTGATGAATCAGCCTCTTCAAGATAATGGGTCGTTAGAAAGACAGTCATCCCGACTTCTTTTCTAACTCGGTGAATATAGTCCCAGACAGATCGACGGGAATGAGGGTCCAGCCCCAAGGTCGGCTCATCGAGGATAAGCAAACGGGGGGAATGAAGGAGCCCCCGGGCGATTTCCAGGCGTCTTTTCATTCCTCCCGAGAAAGTCCGTACAAGATCATGGCGTCTTTCCAAGATCCCCATGACATCGAGAAGAAATCGACTCCTTTTTTCCCGGGTCCTTGCATCAATTCCATAGAGGCGTCCGTGAAACTCGAGGTTTTCCCAAGCTGTTAGGCGATCATCGAGGCTGGGATCCTGGAAAATAATCCCAATTCTTTGCCGGACTTGATGGGGATACATCCCGACATTCAGCCGATCTATCATTATTTCCCCGCTTGTTGGGGCAAGGAGTGCCACCATCATTTGAATGGTCGTTGTCTTTCCGGCGCCGTTAGGGCCTAAAAAAGAAAAAAACTCTCCTTCTCGGACAGAGAAAGAGATTCCATCAACGGCAATACGTTCTCCACGTCTCGACCTGTATATTTTTTTTAGATTAACGGCTTCGATCATCGTGTTTATAGTTTCTTTCTCTTTAGTTGTTGGCAACTTCTCATATCTTAATATGGGAAAGGCCCTTAATTCCAGGATTTCTTCAAAAAAAAACGGCAGGATTACTCCTGCCGCCTTTATCGGATCTCAAGAAGCTTTAATTGGATTGATCAGCCTTAGGCTCGCCCGGGATAAAGACACCCTTGTAGTTCGTAATGGGGATGGGAATCGGGCGACCATTATCACGATCAATGGGAAGATACTTCTGTGGAATGGTAATAACCGAAGGATCATCAAGTCCCAACACCCATGCAGTGAGTGCCGTGGTCTGGAGATCCGTCAGGTGAAAATTGGGCATGATAGTCGGGGGGACCTTGAATGCGGGGATTCCCGGGGAAATTTTGCGGGGGTTTTTAAAATGCTCCCACTCCCATTCGCGCTCTGAGTGAAGCCCACCAACATGATTAAAATCATGGACATTATAGAAGCCCAGTTCGGTACGACTTCCAAAACCCGAAAGATCTGGAGCCAAGACCCCATGCAGGTTAAACTGAGTCATCGTATGGCAGGATCCGCAGCCTTTCTGAACAATCGTCTTTTTTGCAAGGTTCAGAAAGGGTGTCATCGGGGGATTGATCCCGGGCTTAAACAGATCAGTGTGGCACTTAAGACAGGAAGCTTCGGCAAAAGCTCCCCGCTTTGGCTGGTAATTCAGGGACACATTGAACCCATGGGCCTCCGCTACTGTCGTGGCGACGCCTTGTCCGTCATGACAAATAGTACATCCAAACTTCTCAAACGGATGCTTCCCAATATAACCGGAGAGGTCAGGATGCGTGGTAAAAGGTTCTGGAGCCGTCTTGAATGCCGGAACCGAGATTCCCATATGGCAAGTCATACAGCGATCCGGCTTGTTCATGATCGGATTCCAGATCTGAACCACCGATAGCGTTGAGTTCGCAAGCTCCGGTTTTTTGGTAATCTTGGCCAGGAGCTGGTAATAGGATCGTTGATACGTCATCCATTCAGGGTGTGTGTCCTTATACAACTCATAGAAAAATATCCCCCCGAGGAGAGCGGTCGAGAGGAAAAAAAGGACATAAATACGCATTTTCATTCTTTTCGTCCCCTTTCCGTGCTTTGGGCCGACTTCCGAAGGGGATGCCCCTCTGGATAAAACGATCCTTCCTGCCACTTCTGAAACCAAATGACAAGGTAATAGAATATGGCGGTTCCAACGAAAAGCGTCAGGGAGATCCCTATGCGGTAGGGATAACCGAAATACTCCTCAACCCAAGGGGCATTGAGCAACTGATGAAACTGGTCCATCGAACCTCCTTGCCCGAACTGGCCGGACATTTTGACGTATCGGAGGCAGGGCTAGCGGGCAAGCTGCCCCTCCGTGACAAGTCAACGCGTTAATATCGTCAGATATTGATCCAGGGTGTGACGAGTACGTATTTGATGTTAAAGAGAAGTCTAAGCACGATCTTGAGCGCAACCCCCATCATCGATAGAAAGAAGAAGGAGAATGTCAGGTAGCGCCACAACCCCATCGCCTTGTACATTGGCTTCCAGACAATCATCGGAATGATTGTTCCAAGCGCAAAGTACCCGATAAAGATGATATCTCCAAAGAGCTTGCCAACGCCTTCACTCACGTGAAACCAGTTCACAAAGATAAGGTGGAGTGGAATGAGCGTCACCAGAGCCGGATTCATGTGCTCGAGATGGTTGCTCCATGGCCAGTACCATTGCCAGTCTAAACCACGCAGGTATGTTCCGATAATAATCGTGATCCACCAGATCGCGAAACCGAAAGAGTAATTGAAAACGGCAAATTTTCGTTCCGAGTAGGTATAGTAACCTACCCCCTTTGGATTGACATCAAGGTAGGGGAAGAGCATCAGTCCAACAATAATCATTCCTGGTAACACCACTCCGGCATACCATGGGTCGAAGTAAACGAGCAACTCTTGAAGACCAAGAAAATACCAGGGAGCACGCATTGGATTCGGCGTGGTCGACGGGTCGGCCAGTGACCGAAGGGGTGCATGTTCAAACTGAATGAGAATCATAAGACCGACTGTCACAAGGATGGCACATATAATCTCGATCATCAGAAGGTTTGGCCAGACATAGACTGTATCTTCTGGCTCCTTCTTGACGATGGGTGCCGTCTTTTTCATTAGCTCGACAAGTCCGTAGGACTTTCTCGCGTCGCGGGGAAAAATCTCCCGGGTCACCTTTTCATCCATTATTGCCCCACCTCTCCATATAACACTTTCAACGGCTCATATAAAAACCACTATGTCATAAGTTCGACAATCCCTTGAAAAAAACCTACGCTTAGAGGGGACCGGAGAAACCATCTTTTCGGATCCGCCAAAAATGGACCGCGAGAAAGACTGTGACAACGAGCGGAAGAACCACACAATGAAGCACGTAGAAACGAATGAGGGCATTTTGCCCGACCACCGTTCCACCAAGAAGCATGAACATGATGTCGTTGGTCGGAAGGAATCCGAGCTGAGGTCCCCACGGACCGTTTTGTCCGATCAGGGGGGTATAAGAGGCCATCTTGGCTCCCACCGTCACAGCCCAGTATGCCAGCTGGTCCCACGGGAGAAGATATCCTGTCCAAGAGAGAACCAGTGTATTCACAAGCAGGACAACACCCACAACCCAGTTAAACTCTCGAGGCGCTTTGTATGCCCCGGTAAGAAAAACACGGGTCATATGAAGCCATACGAAGAGAACCATGCCATGAGCGGCGAATCGGTGAAGATCGCGCATCAGGTTCCCACCGAAGATGACGAACTGGAGATCTTTAATATTGCGATAAGCAAGTCCGGTATAGGGAGTGTAGTAGAACATGAGCCAAATTCCTGTTACCGCCAATATGATAAAGAGAAAGAGGGTAATTCCCCCCAGACAAAAGGTATAGCGCATTCTGAGAGCGGAACGGCGGACCTTGACCGGATGGATATGAAGAAAGACGCTTGAGAAGATTGCATAGGCCCGGTCGAGGTCATTGTCGGGATAGCCGTGCCGAAAGACAGATTTGAAGATCTGAGATTCGACGATCTCATTTTTAATTTTCTGAAGCATACCTTAAGTTCCTTTCTTTAAAAGGACCAGTCCCTGGTGATTCTCGAGCAGACTAACCCGATGCCTTTTGAACCTCGGATCTGCGCAGGGATAAAGGATCCTTGCATGGGTGTGCGGAGACGGCTGAACCATCAGTCGTCTCCGTTTAACCGTTAACGAATCCGTTGTTTATATTGACCTCTTCCGTCAGCAGAGGAGTCGGTTGGAGGCGCAAGAAGCACCAGCAGGAGCTGAATGTTCAATGTAGAACGGTGTAACTTCCTTGACCTTTTCTTTGACCCAAAGGCCTTGAGGCGTCTGAACTGGATCCGGGTCAAGCCGGATCACCGTATTGACGATCAACTCCCCGTCAAGAGGATCACGGATGATTTGACCGCGCCAGAGCGTTCGGGGGGCTGGCCCTCCACGAACATTGCCATGAGCGTCGTAAATCGAGCCGTGACAGGGACAACGAAATCTTTTTTGATCCGGGAACCAGTTCGGGGTGCAGCCAAGATGCCGGCAGATGGAAATCATGTTATAGATTCCCCGCATGTTTCGCACAACCCAGAAGCGCCCCTTCAGTTTCCAGCGCTCGTCTACTCCCAGTCCATAGATCGAAACATGACCGATCTTGAAAACCGTCGGAGGTTCATAGAGAACTGGAGGAAAAAGATATTTGTAGGCAGCAAATGCTGTTCCTGCCATTGAAGCGCCCATAAGGGACCATCCTGCTGCCACGAGAAACTTTCTTCGCCCCTTGTCGGCAGGACTAGCCATATCACCGGTTTCTCCGGGGTGTTGCGTTTGGGCCGTTAGATTTGTCATTGGAGCGCAACCTCCTGTTTAATTTCGAGATGTTCCATGGCGATGGCCCCGGTTGGGCAGCGCTTAGCGCATAAGCCACACCGGATGCAGCGCATCCCGTCCCATATCATTGCCGTTGACTGCGAAAGGGTTTGAACAACGGGCTCTTCGATGTGATCCGGAGAGATCTCCGTGTCGGTAAAGGCCTCTACAAGCGGCTCCATCTTTCCATGCTCTAGATCCACATCGGAAAGAGGAACCATCTTCAAGGCATATTCGGGGCAAACATCAACACATCCCCCGCATAGCACACACTTATGCCCCTCAAAGATCGGATTTACATGACAGGTCAAACAGCGAGAGGCCTGAGTCCGTGCCTGGTCTTCGGTCATGGAGAGTTCAGCAAGATCAAAGTTGGTCCGACGGAAGTCGGGGTGAAGCAAATCCGGGTTTTTTCTCTCAATCGTATAGTAGCCTTTTTTATTAAAATCTTCAGGCCAGATCGGCGAAGGATTCGCACGATGGGCAATTGGTGTCGAAACACCAACGAGATTCTTGACCACTCCGCGCTTCATGAGGTAGGAGTGAACCGACTGGGCTGCTTTTTGGCCTCCGGCAATCGCGTCAATAAAAATCCTCGGCCCTGTCACAACGTCCCCGGCAGCAAAGACTCCCGGAACCCCTGTGTCCATGCTATGTATGTTCGCCCGAATGACCCCATTGCGACCAACTATCCCTTCAAGATCTTCAGGAACATAGGACGTATCAATAACCTGACCGATCGCAAAGGTCACCGACGAACCATGGATCACACTAATTTTTTCTTCATCAAACGTTGGGGAAAACCGTCCTTGATCGTCAAACACCGAGAGCACTTTCTTGACCTCAAGGCCCTCAAATCTCCCCCCAGAACCAAGGATACGCTTTGTTCCCAATCGAACAGCAAACTCTGCCCCTTCATGGACGGCATCCTCAATCTCAAGATCGTCAGCGGGCATCTCATCCCATGTTTCAAGGGTCACCACCGTGACTTTCTCCACCCCGGGAACACGAATGGCCGTTCTCACCACATCCATCGCCACATTTCCTGCCCCAACAACAACTGGGCGAGGACCAATCGGAAGTGGATCATGGCGGTGATAAACCGACTGCAGAAAGGGAAGGGCTGAATAAACGCCTTCAAGCTCCCGTCCTTCGAATGGAACCTGACGACTTCCCCAGGCCCCGGACGACAGGACTACCGCGGCATACTCTTCGCGTAGCTGTGCGAGAGTCACGTCCTTGCCGACCTTGACATTGAGACGAGCCTCAACACCCATACTGAGAATCGCCGCAATCTCTGCCTGGAATAGCGGACGAGGAAGACGGTACTCCGGAACAAGATAAAAGAGGCCGCCCAATCGATCCTGAGCCTCAAAGATCGTCACACGATACCCGAGGCGAGCCAGATCGTGGGCCGCAGAAAGACCCGCAGGACCTCCCCCGACAATGGCTACCTTCGGGCCCGTTGCCTTTCCATAAGGAACGCCCGGAGCCGTCGAATATCTTAAGGTTGATGCCGGGTCAGAAACGGCCTCTGCCCCAAACTTTTCCGTCACGAATCTCTTGAGCGCCCTGATGGTCACGGGAGCATCAATATTGCCCCGGGTACAGGCCGTCTCACAGGGGGCATTGCAGACCCACCCGCATACCGAAGCAAAGGGGTTTGGTCCTCGGGCGATGGCATAAGCTCGCTCGTAGCGTCCTTGCGCTATTGCCTGAACATATCCGCCGGCATCAGTTCCCACCGGACAGGCTTTCCGGCAGGCCACCTGATCGGCATAGTACTGATAATCTGGTATGTGAAGCTTGTATTTTCCCTTCATTCCGTTCCTCCTCCGCGGGTTACAAAGATCCCATACGGAAAGAGGGACACCAAGCTTGCGAGGTCTGGCCATGGCTCAGCCGAAACCCCCAGGGTTCCCTATCCGGTCCAACGATGAGAATGATTTTCGGATTGAATTTGCAGTGGCGCAATTTATAACATTTCCGTCCCGGAGAGTCAAGATGTCGTCAACAGACGAATAGGGGTTGTCACCCCTATTCCAGCAGATCGGAAGAAAGATGTCCAGCGTTTGTTCCAAGGGGATATTGGCATGCCCCTCTCCTGACGCACTGAAAACAGGAAAATCTGTAAAAACGGACTTTCTCACAAATCTGACGTGCACCCACCCCTTCCACAGCCCACTTCCCAATGACCTCGTCTGGCCATTGTGCTACAATTTCAACGGGCTAGCGGCAGGAAACGGGGAATCGCCCCATGGGCCGATGTCAGAGCCTCCCGGACCCCTTTTCACGGATGGATGATGTCGAAAAAGATTCTCCCGAAAACTATCGGCATTCTCACAAAGCCTCACCGATCGACAGAAGTCCGCCAGCTCTTGACTCCCCTTCTCCCATGGCTCTCAGGCAAAGGCTTGTCCGTGATGCTTGATAGAGAGGCCATACTTTCAATGGGGCCCTCACCTCTTCCGGTCTTTGACCGGGAGGAAATTGCCCGGTCTGCCGATTTGCTTATCGTTCTTGGGGGAGACGGGACAATCCTTTCAGCTGCCCGAATTGCTACCCGGCGTCAAATTCCCATTCTCGGGATCAACCTTGGAACACTTGGCTTCCTGGCAGAAGTCCCCAGGGAAGAAGCCTTTCTTGTGCTTGATTCTGTGATATCCGGCCATTATGTTGCCGAAAGACGGGCAATGATTCATGCGGACCTTCTGAAAAACGGTGATCGAATCACAGAGTCCCATGATGTTCTCAACGATGTGGTCATCAACAAAGGGACCACCGCCCGAATGATTGAGGTGGAGATTTACGCCAACAACCACTTCGTCACAGGGATGAAGGGAGATGGTGTCATCTTTTCTTCCGCCACTGGCTCCACCGCCTATTCAATGGCCGCTGGTGGTCCGATTCTTCATCCAGAGTCCCAAGGGATCGTCATGACGCCGATCTGTCCCCACACTTTGACACAACGCCCCATTGTCTTTCCTGAGTCCGTTCGTCTTGAAACTCTCTTTAAAACGGCGGATGCCCATGTCATGGTCATCTTTGACGGCCAGATCAGTGTCCCTCTAGAAAAAGGCGATGTACTCAGGATCTCCCGCTCCGCGCATGTCACCCGGCTTCTGGTTTCTCCGGACCGCAATTACTTTGAGGTTCTCAGGGACAAGCTTCGATGGGGAGATTCATGAAAGAGATTTTTGCCAGCCAGGAATTCCTGTCGGAGGTCAAAAGAAAGGGAGAAGCCGCTGGTTTCCGCCCGAGAATTCTCGGGACCGTTACGGCCGACTCAGGCACGGTCCCGATCCTCTCCCTTTCACGGAAGGTTCAGGGCCTCGCCCCACGAATTCTTATTGCGGCAGGGATTCATGGAGATGAACCGGCTGGCCCCCACACGATTCTCTCCCTGCTTGAGGACTTCAACGACAAGTGGGAGAAGCTTCGTCGACTCCATCTTGAAATCGTTCCACTCATCAACCCTTCAGGGTTTGACCGGAGACAGCGGCATGATGCAACTGGCGTTGACCCCAACAGGGCTTTTGGATCCCCCTCTCCTCCCCCGGAGATCCGCTATCTGATGAAGGATTACAAAAAGAGACGAAATGACCTGTTTGTCGACCTTCATGAGGATGTCGACACCCCAGGCTTTTATCTCTACGAGCTTGCCCCTGATACCACCACGGCCTTTGGTCCGCACATTATTGCCGCCCTCCGGTCCGCCGGTCACCCGATCAATCAGGCCCCCGTCATTGAGGGGATGGCTGCTACCGACGGGTTGATCCTCCGAACCTCCCGGTCCACACCCCGCATGTTTCGTCAGGGAGCTCCCCAGGGACTCTACATGAAGCGTCTGGGGACACGGCGGACATTGACCTTTGAATCTCCCCCGAAACTTCCCCTCTCCGACCGAGTCGACATGCAGCTCCTTGCTCTCCGTACTGTCGTCGAACAATTTATCTGCTAGCCCCCCGGCCTCTCTCCTCACCAGCGGTCCTTTCGACCATGTCACCACAGGCCGACTATGGCACCACGGGCGGCATGATCACATTCACGATCGGAGCCAGGGCCGCCACCCCATTGAGACTGATGGTGAAACCAAACCCTGTCTGTACCGGGAGAGGCGCAGGCTCATTCACGATATAGTACATGAAGGCTCCCGACCAGCACTGTCCGTTGTAGCCAAAGTTAAAGGACTCCATCTGTGTTCCAGCCCCGACCCCCTGGCCCAGATCATAGTAATAGGCCGCCCCCATATAAAGTCCATTACTGGTGGTAATTCCCAGGTAAGGCACGAGGAAGTTCGTCCCGAAGGGCTGGGTATACGTCTCGGTTATCTCGTCCGGGCTAAAAAAGTTTCCCATGAGAGGAATATTTCCGGCATGAGCCTCGGTCTGTCCGAGGATTGCATTGAGCATAATCGGTCCCGGGGCGACAGCCGCCTGGTTGAACATAATGGCGGAATCCTCTGTTGGCATGGTCCGCTGACTCATGTCAAAGAATCCTTCCGCAAAAAAGGAAACCGGTTGTCCACTCAAAATGTGGAGCGAGCCATAGACCGGAGAAAATGGGGTCTGGATCGGGAGAAAGGGATCTGGCAGGCTCTGCCCCCCGAAATACATTGGCTGGGCATTTCCCGGGATCGTCGAATACTGATAGGTATCGGCAAGCTTGAGCGATACGAGCTCTTTGGACTGCCCATCTGATCCCTGCCAGAAAAGCCTCTGGGTCATGGTCAGTGTTGTCGCATTCATCCCGAGAATATTATCGGAAAATCCACTTTGGATAATCTGCGTCTCGTTGTTCTGGGGAGCATAGTCAAAGTCCAGATCCATCTGCATCTGGTGAGTAAGATCCCCCCCTCCGGCGGTATAGAAATCTCGCTCCACTGTCGACTGGGCACCCAAGCCCAGATTGGGAACGGCCTGGTCGAGAGGGGTGGCTCCCTGGTAACTCTGGCTGTAAGCTGTCGTCAGGACGCCCGCATGCGGTGTGAGCACCAGAGCCCCGTCACCCAGCACATAGGAGCCTGTGGCATGGGGATAGACAAGCCCGCGCTGAATCATGACAGGCCCGCTTTCGATCTCTGCCCCCGAAAGAAAGGATGAAAAATAGATTCCGGATCCTCCCAAGGAATAATCAAAAAGGCTGGCACTCCCTTGCGGAAGCTTGCTCACGGTGGTATTGAGCCCGGGAAAGATGTCCTGGTTGTAGTCGGCGATTAGGTTGATTTCGCTGTTGTCCTGGTAGGCGTTGACATAGACAGTGGAGAGGAGTTCAGGATTGAAGCTCATGGTGGACCCCACACTCATGAGCTGGTAGAAGTCCTGGGCGTTGACATAGTTGATATTTCCCATGATGGACACATTATCAGTGTTGTAACTATAAAGATCGGTGGTCGAAGAGATATTTGTCCGGAGGCCCAAGGCTGAGTAGTCCACCGCCTGGTTGGTGATATTAAGAAAAAGATTCTGGTTGGAGCTAATGGCCTGACGATAGGTGACGCCTTCTCCAATACCGAAGTTCGACATGTCATCCATCGTGACAGCCAAGTCATAGGATGGATCGAGATTCCAGAAGAAGGTATCGTAGAATACCAGTCCCTGAACAGTATTGAACTGGACAAAAGGGAAAAGGAATCCTGTTTTTTTCGAGGCCACCGGAAAAGAAAAGTAAGGCATGTACAGCGCCGGAATCCCTTTGATATCCAGCGAGTCTGAAAGTCCCGAGAAGACATCCCCCAACGTCATGTCTCCTGAAAGAGTCGAGATTGACCATGACGGAGAACTATCCTTGCCACAGTCACATGTCGTCACCGATCCCTTCTTGACATGGTAGTGCTTGTGGTCCTTCCGATGGATCACCTCTCCCTTGATATGATAGGTGTAGAGCACTTGGGAGTTGTTCATCGAGTAATATTGCTGGGTCTTCACTGTCCCATGGTAAAGGATGGCCTCACCCGTCAAAAGATTGGCCCGAATCCGGTCCCCCTTCATCGTTGTCCGTGGGCCCTTGAAGATCACATGGCCCGCGCCCCAGACGATACTGGTCTTTTTGTTGAGGATCAGTGAGTCGGCCCGGAGAGACCAGGGGTGGCGAGAGATATAGGCGTGCCCATTGGCATGAAGAAGGGAGGTGTTTCGATTAAGACGGATATGGTCGGCAAGAACGACGACCTTGTTGGTATCGGCTCCTCCGACGGGAGTGACGGGAGGTGACGCCGCATCGACGGCCTTCACCAATGACAATAAGATCCATGTCAGGATGAGGATAATCCCTGATGACCGGACCAGCCTCCCCTGAGGATTCAAGCGTCCTCCGAAAGGGGACGATCCCTTTCATTTCCAGAGAAAAGGACGGGGGGTGGATCGGAAAGGAAGCGGGGACGGACTGCCCCCACAAGATAGAGGGAACCGGACACCACAAGCACTCGAGCAACGTCGGCCTCTGTCCAGAGCCATGCTTGGTCAAGAAGACTCTCATGTCGTCCTCGAACTATCCGTATCTCCCCCTCTCCCCACAGACCTCGGGCATATGACTCCATCTCCTGGGCCTCTGCCCACGATCCTCCCCTCTCTTTGCCTTCTTCCGGAAAAAACAAGGCCTGGGATGACAGCGGAGAATCATGAATGAGATCCAGCATGCGTCGCCAGTTCTTGTCCTGGTGAACCGCCAGGAACCATCCGACGGGGGTAAGAGTGCCCAATTGATCGAGGAGGGACTCAAGAAGTCTCTCCATGGCCTCCGGGTTATGGGCACCATCAAGAAGAATGGACGGACGACGGGAGATACTCTCGAAACGCCCGGGATGAGCTGCGCGGAAAATCCCTTCCCGAAAGGCGCTCAGGGAGACCGGGAGCGGACTCCACTCAATGGCCGCGACAGCAGCCCCTACGTTTTCGACCTGGTAGGCCGCAGACATCCCCGAAGAGAAGGCCCTCATTCCCCAGCGTCCCTGATAGAGACACCTCCGTCCCTTTCCCTCCGAGGCGTCCGAAAGAGGCCTCGGCAATTTCTCTTCCCATCGGGCCTCGAAATCCCTTCCGGAAAGGACCGGGAAGAACCCCTTCGAACGGGCTCTGTCAAGAAACAATGTTCGGAGGTCGGAATCCTGAAGATTCGCCACGAAGATGCGCCCCTTCCTTCCAACCGCCACCTTTTCCTCAAAGATACGGAAGATCCCGGGTCCCAGAATCTCTTCATGATCGAGGGAAATGCCTGTCAGAACAGTGACGATGGGATCGGACACCGTGGTGGCATCCCATCGTCCTCCCAGTCCGGCTTCAAGGACAACACAATCGACCCCGGCCCTTCTGAAAAACACATGGGCCATGACCGTCAAAAACTCGAAAAACGTGAGTCCGATACGAAGAGATCCATCGAGCGCTGCCACCTCCCGAACAAGCGCAGAGAACGACTCCGGGGAGATCATCTCTCCTGAGACGGTAATTCTTTCCCGTATATCGGTCAGGTGGGGAGAAGTAAAGCGACCGGTTCGATAGCCGGCTTGACGAAGAATGGAATCGATAAAGATTGCCGTCGACCCTTTCCCATTGGTCCCGACAACCTGGAAGGTCAAGGGTCCGCGTTCCGGATGTCCAAGGGCAGAAAGAGCCGCCTCGACCCTCTCAAGCCCCGGCCTGATCCCAAAACGCAACAGTTTGGAGAGAATGGTGGAGACATCCTCCGGTGGTGTCACCCCTTACTGCTCCCCGCGACAGGCAGAAGAGCCCTCAAGGCGTCGGGCAGATCCCAGGTGACAGAGAAGGCGGGAAAGGGTTTCCTTAAGATGTTTGCGCTCGACAATCATATCGATAAATCCATGTTCAAGAAGAAACTCGGCCCGCTGAAAGCCTTCAGGAAGTTGCTGACGAATAGTCTGCTCAATGACCCTTGGCCCCGCAAAGCCGATCAGGGCTCGGGGCTCGGCAATGATGACATCACCAAGCATGGCAAAACTCGCCGTAACCCCCCCAAAGGTGGGATCGGTCAGAACAGTAAGATAGGGAATTCCTGCCTTCCCAAGTCGACCAACAGCCGCAGATGTGCGGGCCATCTGCATGAGAGAGAAGATTCCCTCCTGCATCCGTGCTCCACCGGAAGCGGTGACGAGAATCAGGGGGAGTCGGGCTTTCAACGCCCGGTCGGCAGCGCGAACCACTTTTTCGCCCACCACGGACCCCATCGATCCCCCCATGAAATGGAAGGAAAAGAGACCAAGAATGGCCGGAATTCCTTCAATCCGACACTCTCCGACCTTGACGGCATCCTCGAGTCCGGTTTTTTTCTGGGCGGCCCGAAGCCGATCAGAGTATCTTTGACTGTCGGTAAAGGAAAGGGGATCGGATGAGACAACATCCCGGGCAAATTCCGTGAAGCTTCCTGGGTCAACGAGCTGTTCAAGACGCTCTTCCAGAGTAATGGGAAAGTGGTAGTTGCACTTTGGACAAACCTTTCCCGCCCGATCCACCTCCTTGCGGTAGACAATCTGTCGGCAGTGGTTGCATTTAATCCACAGCCCTTCGGGGATCCGAACTTTCTTTCCGGAGTCCGATTCCGGTTCACCCTCTCCGGGACTTTTTTTATCCTTGCCCGGCCTGTCGAGCCAGCCCATTCTTCGCTTCTCCTTCACTGTTGAGTTTCTGCCTTGTGACACTCCGCAACAAACTCAAGAAAGGTTTTCTCCCATCGTCCTGGATCCTCTTCCTCCCTGACCAGTCGGCTTCCGACAATGACTCCGTCGGAAAAGCCCAGAATTTCCCGAGCCATCCGGGGCTCATTGACGCCAAACCCCAGGCATACGGGGAGAGTCGTCCATTGCTTCAGTTTTCCGACCATGTCCCGAACGGCAGGAGTAATCGACAGGGAAGCTCCTGTGGTCCCCATTAACCCTACATAGTAGACAAAGCCCCGGGATTCCCGGACAATCCTTCGGGCTCTCTCGACAGGCGTTGTGGGCGAAACAAATCCAACAAGGTTGATCCCGAACGAGCGAAAAAGCGGCCGATAATCCCGACTGTCCTCAAACGAGAGATCGGGAATCACCACCCCTGCCACCCGACCTGTCTCACGGGCCTTCTGGCAGAAGGACTCCACCCCCATATGGTGAAAGAGATTGAAATAGGTCATCAGATAAAGGGGGGGAAGCTCTTCCTGGGGAATGGTCCCTATCCAGTTGAGAAGTTCCGAAAGCCCTGTCTCATGGCGGAGAGATCTTCGGGCCGCCTCCTGAATCACCGGTCCGTCCGCTGTGGGGTCAGAAAAGGGGATACCCAGCTCGACGGCAAAAACCCCTGCAGAAGCGGCAAGGTGGAGATACCGCCGCGTGGTCTCAAGGTCAGGGTCTCCCGCCACCAGATAGGGGATGAGGACTGGAGGCGAGACTCCTCGTCGAAAGGACTTCTTGTGCCAGGGGGGTCGATTGGGGATGACAGCACTCATAACCTCTCCCCCTTCTCTTCCAGGATGCGGGAGACCTCCATCACATCCTTGTCTCCACGTCCCGAGAGATTCACAAGGATATTGGAATCCCGCGGAAGAGTCCTGGCAAGGCGAAGGGCATAGGCCACCGCATGGGAGCTCTCAAGAGCCGGGATGATCCCTTCCGTCCGGGAGAGAGTGCGAAAAGCCTCAAGAGCTTCGTCATCTCCGACAGAATCAAAGACAATCCGTCCGGCTTCCCGGTAATAGGCCAGCTCGGGACCCACCGCCGAATAATCAAGGCCCGCTGAAACGGAGTGTGTGTTCTCGATTTGACCCTCCGGATTCTGGAGAACATAGGTTCGAGTTCCCTGAAGAACTCCCACGGAGCCTCCTGCGAATCGAGCCGCATGAAGACCGGGGGAGAGAGCGATTCCGCCGGCCTCCACCCCAAACATCCGAACGCTCGTGTCTTTCACAAAGGGGTGGAAAAGACCGATCGCATTGCTTCCGCCGCCGACACAGGCGACAAGCACGTCCGGAAGGGCCCCGACACTTCGGAGAAACTGACGGCGAGCTTCCTGTCCGATGACTGACTGGAAGGTTCTCACCATGAGGGGAAAGGGATGAGGACCGAAGGCCGTTCCCAGGAGGTAGTGGGTTTCTCCCACGGTACGGGACCAATCCCGCAAAGCCTCGCTGATCGCATCCTTCAGGGTTTTTCCTCCCAGATCAACAGGACTCACGACTGCTCCCAAGAGCTTCATACGGAAAACATTCAGCGCCTGTCTTCGGACATCCTCTGATCCCATATAAATCTGACAGGAGAATCCGAGCTTGGCCGCTACCGTCGCTGTTGCCACCCCATGCTGACCGGCACCCGTCTCAGCGATCAAGCGACGCTTTCCCATCCGGCGGGCCAGAAGTGCTTGCCCCACTGCATTTGTGATCTTGTGGGCTCCGGTGTGGTTGAGATCCTCACGCTTGAGCCAGATCCTTGCCCCCCCCGTTTCTCGAGAGAGGGATTCTGCCAAATAAAGAGGAGTGGGCCGACCAGAATACTCGGCAAGCATTCCATAGAATTCCTTCCGGAACGACGAATCCCTCCATGCCAGACGGAAGGCTCCTTCGAGTTCAAGAAGGGCCGGCATCAGAGTCTCCGAGACAAAGCGACCCCCGAACTCCCCGAAATATCCCCGATAGTCGGGAAGCGAAGGTGATCCCTTTCTGGCCCCCTCCCTGCGTTTTTCAATAGCGGCCGATTCCCTGCTCACAACAGTGCCTCCCATGCACGAACATTTTTTACAAAGGCATTTACCCGGACCTCATCCTTGATTCCCGGTCGGGATTCCACGCCGGAGCTTACATCTACACCGAAGAGGCGGCGATCAATCGGAGTGCCTGGAGGGCAAATGGACTCCAGAACATCGACCACTTTCTCTGGGGAGAGCCCTCCGGAAAGAACCACCGGAAGAGGCCATTCAACCTCTCTCAATGATCCATAGCTCCACCCCTCCCCCGTCCCCCCCAAACCTTTGGCTGAACGTCCTTCTACCAAAAGACGGAGGGCGGTGTGTGGAGTATCAAGGCGACTTCGGCCGTCCCATCTGACCGCATGCATCCAGGGGACGCCAAAGGAACCCAGCCGAGCATCTTCATCACGGCTGAGGGGCCCTCCATGCCACTGAATCAGATCGACCCCAAGCCTCTCCACCACCTCTTCAATCCGATCCCAGTCCGGCTCTGTGAAAACCGCCACCTTTTCGAGACGTCCCGACAGGGCCTCAACAATGAGCGCCGCCCGTTCCAGAGAGAGTGTGCGGGAGGAGCGGGAGGAAAAAATGAGCCCAAGGGCATTGGCACCCGACCGTTCCACGGCAATTGCATCCTCCGGGCGGGTTATCCCGCAGATCTTAATCCACAATCCCACAAAAGACCTCCAGAGCCCGTCCCGGATTGTCCGAGAGAAGGAATCTCTCTCCCACCAACACAAAGTCCGCCCCGAGATCTCCCATTCGGAGATAGTCTGCCGGGGTTTTCAGCCCACTTTCGGCGACCTTGACAATCTCCGGGGGAATGCCCGCTAGAAGTCGGGCTCCCCGATCCAGGTCGACCTTGAGAGTGTCCAGATCTCGACTATTCACGCCAACGACCCGGGCTCCCGCAGCCAGTGCCCGCTCGACCTCTCCCTCTGTATGGGTCTCCACAAGCACGGTGAGGCCAAGGGAGGAGGCCAAATGAAGGAGTTCAGAGAGAAGCTCTCCGGGGAGGATCCTCACGATCAAAAGAAGAATATCCGCTCCGGCCACCCGGCTTTCGACCACTTGGTAGGGGTCAACCACAAAATCCTTCCGGAGAAGAGGAAGTGCCTCTCCTGCAGGGGTTTTGCGCACAAGGGACAGATCCTCAAGATCCCCTCCGAAAAAGGGACCGTCCGTCAGAATCGACAAGGCTTGGGCTCCGGAGCGCCAGTAGGAGTCGGCCAGCGCCGCCGGGTCATAAGGATCCCGGATGAGGCCGCGTGACGGACTTCTTCTCTTCATCTCGGCAATGACTCCCGGACGAGAGTTCCCTCCGTCCCTCCTTTTCGCCGTCAATGGGCGAAGCGAGGGGGCCGTGGGAAGGGCGCGCTCAAGATCCTGAAGCGAGCGCCTTTTCCGGGCGTCAACGATCTCTGCCTTCTTGCGGGAGACGATCTCTTCAAGAAGACTCATAAGAGACTTTCCTTCTGGATCTTTGTAAGCACTGCCAACGCCTTCCCTGAATCGATCGCCTCTCGGGCCATGGACACGCCTTCAGGGAGCGTGCGGGCATGTCCCGCGACCATAAATCCCGGAGCGGCACCGGCCAGGACCCAGTCCCGAAGGGGATGGCGCTCTCCCTCGAGAACTCCATGGATCAGGGCGGCATTTTTCATGCGGTCTCCTCCCCGAGCCGCTTCAAGGGAGGAGGGAGAAAGTCCGAAATCCGAGGCACGGACCTCTCTCCACAGCTTCCTTCCCTCTGACAGGTGGAGAATCGTGGTCGTGGAGGCGAGATTGACCTCGTCAAGGCCATCGCCATGAAGTGCCATCACCTCGGAGCTTCCGGTTTTTGCAAGGACGTCGACGACGGTCTCCAGGCGAGCCGGATCGTAGACACCTATCACCTGACGACGAACCCTGGCCGGGTTGGCCAGCGGTCCAAGAAGGTTAAAAAGGGTCCGGACCCCCAACTCACGACGAACCCCCGCTGCCACCCTTAGAGCCGGATGGTAAAAGGGAGCAAAGAGAAAGGTCAAACCCGTCTTCCGAAAGATCTGAAAGGCCTTTTCAGGGGAAACCTCCACGGGAATACCCAAAGCCTCCAGAACATCCGCGGACCCGGCCTGACTCGACACTGCGCGATTGCCATGCTTCACGACACTCACGCCACCGGCCGCAAGGACAAAGGAAACGGCTGTGGAAAGGTTCACCGTTCCGGCCCGGTCTCCTCCTGTTCCGCATACATCGATGGCCTCTCCGAGGCCATCAGAACCCTCAGGAGGGAAGGGGCGGCAGCGAGCCCGGAGAGCGTCCACCGCCCCGCTGATTTCCTCGGCAGTCTCGCCCCTGGAAACAAGTGCCACAAGGATCCCGGCCAAGAGGCTTTCGGAGACCTTGCCATCCATGACGGCACCCATGACCTCCGCCATTTCACCACGCTCAAGCGAGCGTCCGGAGAGGACGGCCGCCAACGCTTCCCGGGCAGTCACGATAAAGGACTCCCGGAAGAGTTCCTGGCATTCCGTCGTTTTGCCAAATCGACAAAATTGGACAAAATCTTTTTCCCGTGAAGAGTGAGAATGGATTCGGGATGAAACTGAACACCCCACACGGGGAGGTGCTGATGGGTGAGAGCCATAACCTCACCCTCTTCCGTCCGAGCCGTCACCCGGATCTCCTCCGGGAGAGAGCTTTCCAGGACAATGAGGGAATGGTAACGTGTGGCCTCAAAAGGGCTGGGAATCCCCGCAAAGAGCTCCGAGCCGTCATGGAAGACCGGGGATGTCTTTCCATGCATCAGACGGGGCGCACGAGCGACCGTTCCGCCAAAAACTTCACCAATGGTCTGGTGGCCCAGACAGACTCCGAGGATCGGCAATCTGGCCCCCAGCTCCCGGACAATCTGAGGGCAAATTCCCGAGTCGGCAGGGGTCCCGGGTCCTGGAGAGAGAACAATAGCCTCATATCCCCCCGATTCGATCTCGGCCAGAGATATCCGGTCATTGCGGAAGACCTCCATCTCCACCCCCAGTTCCCAGAAGTACTGGACGAGGTTGTAGGTGAAGGAATCGTAATTGTCGACCATCAAAAAAGCCATGACCCCTCGCTTGCATGAGTGATCTCAAGCGCCCGGACCATTGCCTGCGCCTTGGCGAGGATCTCCTGATTTTCCTTCTCCGGCTCGCTGTCGGCGACAATGCCCGCGCCTGCCTGGAAGAACCCTTTTTTGCCGGAGAGAAAGACCGAGCGAATGGCAATCGCCAAATCCACTTCGCCAGAAAAGGCCACAACTCCAACGCATCCGGCGTAGGGGCCACGCCGTATCGTCTCAAGCTCTTCGATGATCTCCATGGCCCGCACCTTGGGCGCTCCCGAAAGAGTCCCAGCCGGATGGGCCGCCCGAATCACATCATAGCCTGTCTTGCCGGAAGCAAGGAGACCCTTCACATGGCTGACGATGTGGATAACGTGGGAATAACGCTCCAGGACCATCATCTCGCTCACCTCGACACCGCCTTTTGTCGCGACGCGCCCCACATCATTACGGCCAAGATCCACAAGCATGACATGTTCGGCCCGTTCCTTGGGGTCCAAAAGCAGGGCCTGAGAGCGTCGTTCGTCTTCCTGGGCATCGCCTGAGCGGCGAACGGTTCCCGCAATGGGTCGAAGGTCAACAGTTCTTCCCGACACCCTGACAAAAAGCTCCGGGGAGGATCCGACCAAAGCCCGCTCCCCTTGCTCGATCAAAAAAAGATAGGGAGAGGGATTAATGGAACGGAGAACGCGATAGAGCGTAAGCGGAGACGCCTCCCAATCAAACTCAAAGCGGCGGGAAAGGACAACCTGAAAGATATCTCCGGCACGAATATGCTCTTTGGCACGCTCGACGGAGCGCTTGAAACTTTCAGCGTCGGTCGTCTCTCGCAGAGTCAGCTTGCCAGATCCAGCGGACGGCTTTTCCGGGGGACGAGAAAGGGAAAGCCCCTGCCAAAAGGAAGCGAGACGAACTGTTGCTTCGTCGAAGAGACTGTCCGGATTCCCCTCCTCCCGATCGATCCATGTGAGAAGCTTGAGGCGCTGGATAGCGTGGTCAAAGACCACCATGACTTCCGGAAGAAAAAAGGAGAGATCCGGAAAGTCATCGGCCGCAGGGAGTGCCTCGGGAAGGCGTTCGAAGCAACGAACAATGTCATAGCCGAAATACCCCACCACCCCTTGGGCAAACACAGGAATACGATCATCCATCCCCGCATCAAGTTCGGCCAGGGCCCGGGCGAACTCCGAAAAGAGATCGCCCGCCCGCTCCGTGACTTCCGTTCGGCGCCCCTCTCGAAAGCGTTCGATCCGCAGGGGGCCACCGACCGATCCGGAGAAGGTTGCCAGTACACCTGAGCCGACAAAGGAGTACCGCCCCCATCGCTCTCCACCAGTGGCACTTTCCAAAAGAAAACGAGGACGTCCCTGGGGAAGAGCTGCATAAGCGGCGGGAGGAGTCAGTAGATCTGACAACGCCTCTCCAATGACAGGAACAACTCGGTGACTCCTCAGAGAATCAAGGGTCTCAGCTCGGGACGTCAGGATCTTCATGAGATATCTCCCATCTCCCGAAGCTTCCGCCAGAGAGTCGATCGCCCGATCCCCAGGATCTTGGCGGCCTGAGACATGTTCCCCCGGGTCTTCTCAATGGCCTTCCTGATCATGACATCCTCCATTGTCCGAAGGGCATTCGAGCGGGACAGGGCCGCATCGGCCAAGGAGCCATTCTCCGCGGTAGGCACCAGGTCACGTGGAAGCTCTCTGACTCCAATGGTACGACCGGTGGAGAGAAGAACAGCATGTTCGATGATATTCTGTAGCTCCCGGATATTCCCTGGGTAGGAATGGTTCATCAGGATATTTTGCGCTTCCTGGGAGAGGCCCATGATATTCTTTCCAAACTCTGCATTGTAGCGGGAAAGGAAAGAAGAAATCAGAAGAGGGATGTCCTCTTTTCGTTCTCGCAGGGGGGGCAGGAAGAGAGGCACCACTCGAAGTCGATAATAAAGATCCCGACGGAAGGTTCCGGCCTCGATCGCAGCCTTAAGATCACGGTTTGTGGCAGCGATCACCCGAACATCGACTTTTAGGGTCTTGGTTCCTCCGACTCTCTCAAACTCCTCCTCCTGAAGAACACGGAGAAGCTTGACCTGCATGGAGGCCGAGATCTCCCCGATCTCATCAAGAAAAAGAGTTCCTCCGGAGGCGAGTTCGAATCGTCCTGGCTTGCTCGATACCGCTCCCGTGAAGGCTCCCCTGACATGCCCGAAGAGTTCGGACTCGAGAACCCCTTCGGAAAGGGCGGCACAGTTCACCTTGATAAAGGGGCCATCCTTTCTGGGGCTATTTTCATGGATCGCATGGGCAACAAGCTCCTTTCCGGTTCCGCTTTCCCCTTCGATCAGAACAGTGGACTTACTCTGTGCCACAACAGGAAGAAGATCGAAAAGCTCTCGCATCTTCTCGCTCTGGCCAATAATTTTACCAAAGGCATAGCGTCCCTTAAGCTCTTTCTTAAGTTCGGCCAACTGGGTCACGTCATGAAAGATCTCCACCCCTCCGACAACCTGGCCATCGGCATCCTTGAGGAGGGCGGTATTAACTCGCACAAGACGAGTTCTTCGATGGCGATCGGTCAGGGAAATCTCATAGTTCCGATAGGGCTCTCCGCTTTCGATCGTCTTATCGATGAGGCAACGGGCACTGCAAACCGAGCTTCGCATGGCCTTCTGACAGTCCATGCCAAACACTTCCCCCTGAGAGAGTCCCAGCATTTCCCGGGCTGCCCGATTGAGGTAGAGAACCTTCTTGTCGAGGCCAATGGCGATCACCCCCTCCTCAAGGGAATCGAGGATGTTAGCCGGACCAAGCGCATCGAGAACCTTTCCCCGAACCTCCTCAATCCCGGAAGGGGGCTCTTCCCCCCCCTCCCACGAAGGGTGAAGGGGGAGCACTGAAGTCTTTTTATTGGCCATCGCACACATATCCTGAAAAATTCGTTAAAAAACAACATCTTGAATGGAATCCACCCCGACGTCCCTTCTCTCCAGAGGCAAGAAAGAGAGCGACCCCGAGGGACACCCATACAGACAAAGCCGACACCTCAGGCATATTGCTCCTAAAGGCATCTCCCCGGAAAATTCTCGCAACACCAAGACTCCCGTCGGACAGACTTCCTCGCAGTGTCCGCAGGGACCGGTCTCCCGACACGCCATGGCGTTCCAGAGAATATTCCCCCCGGCCACGACCAGACAGTGCAACTCCCCATCCGACGACACCATTGAGAAAAGCCTTTCGGGAGTCTCTCCCCCTGAAAGGAAAGAACCTGTCGGCCTCTGTAAAGTTTTCATTTTACCATCCCAAAGGACAAAACCCAAACCTTGACAAAGACATTAAGACGGCTCACATTTCAGGCTCTCCTGACTCAGAGGAAACCCGCCAAGCCCAACGCAACAAGGGTTTTGGCATCCCTCACCTCTCCCAAGGCCACTCGAGAACGAAGTTCCTCCCTTTCCAGAAAGAGGGGAGGATCAATCCACTCGTCTTCTTCCGGGTGAGGACGACCTACGGTCCCCCCACGAGCCATGACCAGATGAATGACCTCATCACAAAAACCCGGCGTGGTATAGATCGACTGCATGAGGTGAAGGTCGGCCCCTTCAATTCCTGTCTCTTCAAACAGCTCACGGCGGGCCGATTCAAGAATCTCTTCCCCGACCTCCATCTTCCCTGCCGGGATCTCAAGGATCGCCACGCCGACTGCGGGACGCAGCTGACGAATGAGGACAACCCGCCCATCGGCGGTTATCGGGAGAATGGCAACTCCTTGGCCGAATCGAACAATCTCAAAGGGTTGATGCTTCCCTGCATCTCCTGGCCGGGGGACATCTAGCAAATCCACCCCAATTCTTCTTCCTTGCCAAACCCTCACAACCCCTCCCTGCGATTGAATATGGTCAGATTATATGCTATTTTCTCATCCCATGGTAGATAAACACTTCATTCTTGCCCCTGACAAGAAGGGGGCCCTGACTAGCGGCATTTTCCACGGCTCGGCACTGATTCTTTCGGGAATCCTTTCCTGGTCGTACTATGCCCACCATCAAACAAACACTCTTTGGTTCTACCTCTGGTTTGCGGCCTTCTGGTTTGTCTTTTTTTCAGCGGTAACCTCCATTGGCAATCAGTGTCTTCTACTGACTCCCCACTCCCTGAAGTCCCTTCGCATTCGAGGAAATACACTTCTCCTCGAGTGGAAGAACGGGGATGTTGACGAGATTATCCGCAAGATAAACTTTCATGGGAGCCGGACAATTCTCGGGATCTGGGGGCAAACCATCGATAAAAGAAGAGTGCAGGCCACCATTCGCCGCAGATCCCTGCCCCCGGAGGAAATCACCGAACTTCTTGAACACCTAAAAAACCTTGCAGACAAGCCCTCATCCTGAGACTTGCGTTTTTTCCGCAAAAGAATCGCTCTTCTTCACCCATCAGGCTTGTGCTAGAATCAAAAAAGGCGGCAGAGTTTTTCCCCCCAGAGGCGGACAGCCTCTCTCTCGGTCTCGGTCTCCGTTGGAAACGCTGAACCTGTCGCCCAATCAGGCAACTCTGCCAACCATTGAGGCATCATCCCCGGATACTGAACTGCCATGAGCCAAGAAAAGCTATCCCTGACAGAACTCGTCAAGCGTCACCCGCTCTTGACCACCGTTTTTGGATTTTGGGGATTTGGATATACGTTTATGGTTCCCAACCTCCTAGGTGGAAGATTTCTCCAGGCTTTTTTCCATGCGGTCGGGAGCGAACCTGGCAAGGTCTTTCTCGGATTCGGCGCGCTCTTTTTCATGGTGTTTCTCTTTGCGGGTGTTGTGCCTTTTGCTCTGTGGTACTTTGTCTGTCAGGCACTGGAAAGTGCTGACACCTCCTCTCAGACCCCTAAGAACGGATAACCGCCATGCACGGATTTCTTGGTACAAAAGCAGACTTCTGGTGGGATCTAACAATCACCAGTGAAACCATTGTTTTTTCCTGCCTTTTTTTTGGCGCCTATCTCGGGCGTAAACACCGGGGAACCGCTCACCACAACACCATGCTTCTCTCAACCATACTTGTGGCTGGATGGTTTCTCATGTATCTGGCCCAGCAGTATATCGTTGGCATCGTCGGTTTTGGTGGCCCCTCAATGATCAAATACATGGTCTACTACCCCATCATCATCTTCCACTCGCTCGTCTCGACAGCAGCCCTAATCCTGACGGGAGTCGTGGTCTTCAACGGATTCATGACCACTGAAGTGACGGGGGGAGTTCGCGTTCTCAAAAAGAATCCAATGGTTCACAAACGTCTGGGTTGGGTCACGCTTCTCTCGTTTGTCTTCTCGATCATTACGGCCTACACTGTCTATGCTCTTCTTTTTGTCATCTACAACCCGGCCAGAACCCCCACTTACGGAATAAAGTCTTCCATCGGAGCCCTTTCGGGCATTGGAGCCTTTGTTCTCATTGGGCTTCTTTCACTCTTCTGGTATCTCAATAGATCCCGGCTCCGAGCCTCAGGGTCATAGCTCTTAATATGAGTTATGATCGATTTTTGTGTATGGAGAGGACAAGGGGAAATGGCGTATCCTGATGGTCACCAAGATCATCAACCCTTTTTGAAGGAGTGGATACGCCATTTGAAGAAGCGGGGATTGTCGGTCGATCCCAAACTGGCCGTGGGAGACGGGGCCCTGGGATTCTGGAAAGCCCTTCCCGAAGTCTTCGGAACCACCAAAACCCAACGGTGCTGGGTGCACAAGACGGCGAACATCCTGAACAAGCTCCCGAAGGCCAAACAGCCCAAGGCCAAAAGTGATCTCCATCAGATCTGGATGGCGGAAACCCGAGAGGGGGCGAACAAAGCCTTTGGTTATTCTCTCTCGGCCTATCAGGCCAAGGTTCCGAAGGCTGCTGAATGCCTGAAGAAGGACAGGGAGGCTCTCCTGGCTTTCTATCCGGGGACAATCAGGAAAAACCTTTCCCGAAGCACTTCATCCACAACATTTGACTATATCTCATTTCTTAATATTTCTCCTTGTTGACTCCCACCGGTCACGCTCTGTCACAAAAGCTAAAAAGAAAGCCCCTTCCGGGACATTTCCGGAAGGGGCTTTGAATGTGAAGGAGCGAAAAGTTTGTTGTCAGTAGTACTCGACCGTATCAATACCCTTGCGTGATACATAGTGAAAGAAGAGATTCGAGGGAAGTCCGTCACGATGAAAGGTGAAGGGGCTCTTAGGATAAAGCAGCCTCTTCACAATCGAACGGGGAGAATAAAAGGATCGCTGAACCCAATCAATCCCCTTTTCGACCTGTTCCTTCGTCATATTCTTAGGAACGAACATACACACATGCCCTGAAGAATATTGATCAGCCGTGGGGTCAACCACCCGATTTTCGGCATTGAGCCGAGCACGCAAAGGCGTTCCTTCCCGAGGAGAAACAATACTGAAAAATGCCAGCGGAGCCCGGACTTTTTCTAGAAAATCCAACGTCGCCGGAAAAACGTCCGGAGTGTCATGGTCCAAACCAAACATCAGATTCAGGGAGTAGAAAAGCCGGCGCTTTTCCATCGCTTTCAGAAGGTCGATATAATCCTTTACATGGTTCTGCTTCTTGTGAATGTCGTTCAAGTTTTCCTGATTGATGCTTTCCATCCCTATGTTGACATGAATGCATCCCGCATCAATCGCCAGATCCAGAAGCTCTTCATCATGGTTGGTGTTGAGCGTCCACAGGCAGCTCCACTTGATATCTAAGGGCTTCAAGGCCTTAAAGAGCTCGCGGGCAAAGGCATGCTTTCCGGTAAGCTGGTCATCGATAAACTGGAACTGGTTAATTCCCATGATTTTCTTTTGTTGGAGGATCTCTTCGACAATGTCCTCCACCGGCCGCATGCGATAGGCTCCGTCGTAAACCACAGGGACCTCACAAAAGTCACAGTGGTAATTGCATCCACGGGTCGCCTGAATGGGCATCATATGAATGCGGTAGCGGGAGAGATCGAGAAGTTCGTAGCGAGGCCGGGGAAGACTTTTCATGTCGCTTGGCTGATCCGCCTTGTAAAGGGACTTGATACTCCCTCGGCGACAATCGTTAAGCAACTCTCCCCAAACATTTTCAGCCTCCCCGACAACAACACTGTCTGCATGGAGAAGGGTATCTGCAGGGTGGAGCGTTGAATGAAAGCCCCCCATAACTACGGGAATTTTTCGCTCACGAAACTTCCGGGAAATGTCATAGGCCCTGTTGGCAGACCCGGTTGTCGTGGTGATTGCGACAAGGTCAAAATCTCCTTCGTAGGGGATTTGCTGAACCTTGTCATCGATTACAACAATATCATCAGTAAGAGGTGTCAGTCCCGCAAGATAGGGCGTCACCATTGTCATGATAAGACGTTTTTTTGCCTGAACCGGCACTCCAGAGAGCCTCATGAGGGTCGGCTGGATCATGAGTATTTTAAGTTTTTTCGTTGGGGGTGGCATAGTCTAGACTCCTTACAGTCAGAGGGTCAGGGGATCCAGAAGGAAAATCCCTCTCTTTCAATATAATTTCATATAGAACTATCGTCAAGGTTTGAATCTAGAAGGTGCGCATGTGAAGAGGAGTGAGTTCGTGAGTGCGCGAATCGGTTCAGAGGGACGTTCCTCGAAAACTCGCCACAAAAATGGGAGACTTGTGAAAGCTTTTTAGTGGCACCTGGTCTGGAATCTGCAGCTGAAATGAATTGGAAATATATATGGTATCACTGACCGCCTTAATGGCCCCACTTTGGAGGGTGTGATTTTGGCTCTTGAACCGAAGCTTTTTTCCTTTGTTTTTGCCCTTTTTTCGGAGGTGTTTTTCCTCCGTTTTCGGCTTCTTTTTTCCCCTCGTTTTAGGGGGAGATTGAGGGCGATCACGATCCGGGTCGGTTTGTCAGGTTCGGAAGGGCGGATAGCCGAGCAGACCGGGCGACTCTATCTGGACTGGCAAGCTGGACGGCCATTGCCAGAAGAAATCGTTCTCGGAGGCTTGCCAGATGACTTGTTCGAAGAGATCGAGGCACTACCAGCAAGCTGACCCCCCGGCCCTCACTCCCCGAGGGCCGCACTTCTTTTAAAAGTCCTACCTACCACCCACCTTGAGAAGGGGCCTTAATATGCAAAATCCGGGGCTGTTTTTTCCGGTGGGGGATCTCTCTGCCGAAATTCCTGCGAATATCATGTCTCGATGGGAGTAGCGCAGACTATGCACTGCTACGCAATGTCCGTTCCAGCAGGGAAATATCCATACAAGTCACTAGTGACAGGACAGAATGTCACCATCCTGCCCCCCGGCTAGCCTCTTCCATGATAAGCCGGGTCATGAGCTTCCCCCTGTCCATGTCGTAATACTGGGCAGGGAGAAATTTCCTCCGAAAGTTGAACACGATTGGAACGAGTATTGGGGAGAATCTATTAAGGGGTTATGAAATTTGGTGGCGATGGAGGGATTCGAACCCCCGACCGAGTGATTATGATTCACCTGCTCTGCCGACTGAGCTACATCGCCC
>JBMFWG010000008.1:0-51260 GCA_049965515.1 Leptospirillia bacterium | reverse complement strand
CTCGGTGAAGATAGTGTCGATAGCCCGGCCTTTTCCGTCCATACTGATTTGAATATTCCTGGATTTAAGGCGCTCCAGATAGCCGGGACTGGTGAAATGGCTTCCTTGATCACTATTCCAGATTGTGGGAGTGGCAAAGGAAAGAGCCCGATCCACACAGTCGAGGACAAAGGGGATTTCCAGCGTGTGATCGAGCTCCCAGGCGATGACAGCGCGGGAGAACCCGTCAAGGGTGGCCACCAGATACATCCATCCGTGGCGAAGCCGGATATATGTGACATCGATGCCCCAAACATTGAGAGGGAGCCCTCTTCCTGCCGTCCTTTGGACTCTTCCTTATGCTTTTTCCTCTGTTCCGGGGCAGACCCCGCAATGACATCGACACTCTTTGCAGGAAAATCTTTCGTCTTTGAGCCCTGCCAAAACGAGGCGGGAAAGTGCGGCGATAAAGGAGGGCTGGACGTTGAGTGCGGGAGCTCTCTCAAAGTGAAGGATGCGGGAGTCCCTGGCCAGGTCCCGATAGGTGATGTCCATCTCGAAAAGTGTTTCCTGGTGGTCGGAGACGAAGCTGACCGGGACGAGGACAAGATTGACCGTTCCGTGGCGGGAGGCCAGGGTCGCAATTGTCTCCTTGGTTTCCGGTCCGAGCCACTTGAGAGGACCGACCCGGCTCTGGTAGGCGAGGTGGATTCTCAGGGTCTTCTCCGGCAGTCGCTCCCGGAGGATCATTCCGACCTTTTCGACGGTCGTTTCGGTGTCGGCCTGGTAAGGATCTCCCTGTCGAATCCGCTTGACGGGGATCCCATGGGCCGAAAAAAGGACGTCGATAGGATGGGAGTTTTTGGGGAGCCGGCCAATGGCAATAAGAATGGTTTCGGCCAACGCCTCAATGTAGGGAGAAAACTCCGGCCAGGCCGGAACGACATGAAGATCCGTCCGGGAAAGTGCCGGAAAGCCCTTGACCCTATCCTTGAAATCCCGGAAGGACGATCGGGTTGTGGTGGTTGAACGCTGGGGATAAAGGGGAAGGAGCACGAGCTTGTCGGGGCGGAAGGCGTCGAGGGGGGCCAAGGCCTCCTCGATCCGGGGAGGGGCATAGCGCATGGCGACGGTGACACGAGCCTCGAAGGGGGAGTCCGGGTGGTTGAGGGCCTTTTCCAGGAGGGCGGCCTGATCGTCTGTAATCCGCCGAAGGGGAGAGCCTCCGCCGATGGCTTCGTAGTATCCACGGCTTTTGGGAGCTCTTCGCCGTGCCAGAAAGCGGGGAAGAAAGGTCTTGACCACCGGGGGAAGATCCATGATGTCGGGATCGGAGAAGAGATTTTCGAGAAAAGGGGTGACATCGTCGAGGGTTTCAGGACCTCCGAGATTGAAGAGAAGAACGCCGATTCGTTGTTTTTCAGCCATATAGACTCCCTGTTGTCAGTTATAGGGCTGACTTTCGCCCTTGTTCTTTCGATTAGACCCAATGCCCCGTCGGGAGGTCAAGCGGAAAAGGACGACGCGGGGGCTGCGGGGGAAAGGCGAGAGCGGGGCGTGTCGGGGGCCTTGTGACAGATCATGCCCGTTTCCGGCCAAGTGAGGCGTGGTCCGGGAAAAGTACCGGCCGAAAGGTCGCCAAACGCCCTCACACCCTGTTGACCGAGGAGAGGAGCCCCAGCCCCACGGCCAGGACGACGAGATTGGCAAACCAGGCCGCCAGAAGAGGGGGGATGACTCCGCCTCGTCCCAGGGCGAGCCCCATGGAATAAAGCGTCCAATAGGAGAGTGAGAGCATGAGTGCAACCCCGAATCCCCGGGCGATTCCCACTTGCCGTCCCTCCCGGATTCCGAAAGGGATGGCAAAGAGAACCATGAGAAAAGAGGCTGCCGGAAAGGCCAGGACCCCGTCCCGCAAGACGGTAAAGTTCTTGTGGGGAAGCCCATTGGCCTTCAGAAGATCGATCGTCCGGGAGAGCTCGGCGTAGGTCAGGTGGGAGAGATGGGTCTTGCGGATAAAGAAATCCGCCGGGCGCCGGTCCAGAGGGAAGGGGAGGGTGGCAAAGGAAGTGCTCGAGAGTGTTCCGTCCTTGTGAAACCGGGTCCGGATGCCGTCGTGAAAGGTCCAGCCTCCCCCTTCGTAGAGAAGGGTCTTGGCTTCGATGGTCCACTGAAGGTCAGCCTTTTGACTTTTGTGATAGATTGTCACCTTGTCGAGTCGGGTTCCCCCCTGCTCGATCTTGGCAATCCGGAAAATTTCCCGGGAGCCATGGCGAAACCAGACATTTCGCCGGACCTCGCCGGACCAGCCAGACCCCTGGTTGATCCTCTCCTCCATGATGACATCGGTGGTCTGGTAGGCATGGGGAACGACCCAGAGGTTGAGAAGAAGCTCGATGAAGGAAAGCAGTGCTCCGAAGAGAAGGATCGGGAAGGTGGCCTTTCCCAGGCTGATGCCGGCGGCCCGGATGGCGGTAATCTCATGGTTCTTCGAGGCGATTCCCAGGGCGAGAATGGTGGCCAGGAGGGCCGACATGGGGATGACCCGAAATCCCACCTCGATCGATCTCCAGGCGAAGAATTCCCCCATCAGCGACCAGGGGGCGTGATGGGCAAGAAAGCTTTTGATCTTCTCGACGGAGTCGATCACCAGATAGATGGCTTCCAGTGAGACCAGGGAGAGAAAGTAGATCTTGATATACTCTCCCATGATATGTCTGGTCAGGATCTTCACGACCGCTTCCTCCGAAGCCAGGAGGGGAGCGAAAACCGGGGAAGATGAGACTTCACGTCGACCTCATGGAAGACCATGAATAGCAGGGCCGTCATGAGGGCCGCCAGAACGATATCCGGGGCGAGGGCGGCAGCCGCGGGGCTCAGGAGGCGCTTGGACACCATGAGGTCGTCGATGGTATTCATCATGTAGAAGAGGATGACTGTGACGGTGGCAAAGACAAATCCCGCCAGCCGGCCCGAGCGCATGGTATAGATCCCGTAGGGGATGCCCAGAAAGGCGAAGAAGAAGCAGGAAAAGGGATAGGTATAGTTCTTGTACCGATCCTCCAGGGCTCGGAAAAGGGCCGGGTCCGGGGAGGGAGATTGGGCGATCTCCGCCCGGATCTCGTCGATGGACTTCACCCGGATGCTGTCGTCGGTGTGGTGGCCGGTGATCGTCAGGTCGTAGGAGCCGAACCGGATATACTGCTGGGCGGAGCCCTCCTGAAAGAATGTCCCGTGGGAGAGCTTAAGCCGAAGACCAGGAGGATGGCGTTCGTTGAGAATCTCTCCGCTCTGGGCGAAGATCACCGTCCGGGAATCCTTCTTTTTTTCCTTCTGGTAGATGAAAACACCCTCGATATGGGAGAGCGTGGGCATCTTCTCCACATAGATGATGAAGCGTCCCATGAAGTTATTGAAGGATTGGGGCTTGATGGCTAGCGAGAGCTTCTTCTGGAAGACGCGCACCAAGAGGTCCTGAAGAGACAGTCCCTGCGTCTCCATCGCCTTGAGGGAGAGGTAGAAGTTCGTTCCAAAGCCGATTGCCGCAAAGAGAAAGAGCGGGAGCAGAAGGCGGGAGAGGCTGATTCCCGAGGCCTTGAAGGCGATGATCTCTCCGTCGGAGGCGAGGCGATGAAAGGTTGCTGTGGAGGCGGTCAGGACCGAGACCGGGATGATCATGCTCAGAAACTGGGGGAAGATCATCGAGAGGAGTCGGAAAACCGTCTCGACCGAGAGGCCCTTGTTCACGAGGAGGTTCATGATGAGAAGGGCCTGCTGCGTCAGAAGAAGGATCACCAGAACCAGAAGACTCAGAAAAAAAGGCGTCAAAAGCTCAAGAAAAAGATATCGGTGAATGATCTTCATCAGGGTCCCGCAAGGTCAGTCGGTGGTCTTTGAAGTGAGCATCTTATCATAATCGGGAGACAAAATGCCGATCATGCGAGAAAACCCTCCGGGATAGGATTCGCTTCACCCCCCCTCGGCCGGTTTTTCGAGGGGGTTTTTGGAAATCAGCCCCGTTCCCGTCGGTTCAGGTCATATCGATGCACCTCTCCCGCCGGAACATAGGCCTGTTCCCGACGTCGACAGGAAGTCCAAAGGAGGATGTTCCAGGATTCTTGAGCCATAAATCGTGGACTGCCCATGAAATCGATAAGGTTTCTCTCGAAAGAGGGACCGACGCACCTCCTCTCCGGCTCCGGGGAGCGTCTCGTGATACAATAAAAAAATATCCGATCCCGTTGAGCCTGTCAGGGGCGATTCACGACATAATCTTTTAAGGAGGACCTCTTGGCCCATCTCTTTGACCCGAAACATGTCACCCGGCTTCACGACCCGGAGAGAAAGTCCTTTCAGGATCCTGCTCTCCTTCTCCCGCTGATCCGGCCCTACGACCGGGGAGATTCGGCGGAAGTCGGTGCCGGATCAGGTTTCTTTTTCTTTCCTATCGCGGAGGTCCTCTCCCGGCGGGGGACCTGTCATGCCGTAGAGCTTCAGCCCGGAATGGTCGAACACTTCAATCGCGAGCTTGGGACAAAGCCCTTTCGGGATCTTGTCCGGACGGTTCTCTCCGAGAAGGACCGGATTCCCTTGCCGGATGGTGCTGTCGAGGTCGTGTGGATGGCCAATGTCTTCCACGAGCTGACCCATCCCCGGGAGATCTTCTCCGAGATCTTCCGGATCCTCTCTCCTTCCGGACAGTGTCTTGTCGTGGACTGGATGAAGGAGCCCACCCCCAAGGGCCCTCCCGTGGAGGAGAGAAAATCCGAAGTCGATCTCTACGATGTCCTGATCGCGGCGGGCTTTGTGAAGATTCGTTCCCACGACCTCTATCCGTATCACTATGTCGTCGAGGCCCTGAAGGATTGACCGGACATCCCTCTCTTCCTCTTCCCCGCGGACCCCGGGAGACTTTGCTGGGGGTTCCCTGGCTGGCCCGGGCTGTGGACAAGGGGCGCATGGCGCTGGAGGGGCGGCTGGGTGACTACGAATTTCCCTGCCCGGCCGATGCGTTTATCCTGGGGCTTCTTGGCCTGTCGCCGGAGGACTTCCTCCACCTTCTTGCCATGTCCAACGGAAAGGATCTTGAGGATCGTCTGGCCGAGAGGGTGGCCACCTTTTCTCCCCGGGAGAGGCTCTCTTTAGAGGTTTTCTGCGTCAAAAACAGCCGACTTTTCGACTCGCTTGACCAGGAGGAGGGACGGGGCTCCCACCCCCTGACCTCCTTTCCCGTCCATCCCTTGAATGTGTCCAATGGAGAGACTCCTTGATGGAAAATCACGCCCCTGAATTCTCCGCTCCCCTTCCGCCGTCTCCCTCCTATCATATTCGGACCTTCGGATGTCAGATGAATGTCCACGACTCGGAGCGCATGGCTGGAATTTTGACCGAGGCCGGCTTTTGCCAGACCGACGATCCCGAGAAGGCCTCCCTGATCATTGTCAACACCTGCACCGTTCGGGACAAGGCCGACCAGAAGGCCCTTTCCGATCTCGGACGTCTCCGTCTTCTCAAAAAAGGAGAGGGGGAGAAGATTCTGGCCGTGACGGGATGCATGGCGGAGCGGGAACAGGAACGCCTCCACCGGATCATGCCCGAGATCGACCTGGTGGCCGGTCCGGCCCAGGTGAGGAATCTCCTCCCCATGATCGACCGCCTGCGAGCCGAGAAACGCTTCCAGCTTGGTCGGGACTTTGATCTACCCGAAATGACCACCCCCCCGGCGATCCGTCCTCCAGGCGTCACCGCCCTGGTGACCGTGCAGGAAGGATGCGACAAGTCCTGCAGCTATTGTGTGGTTCCCCGGACCCGTGGTCCGGAGAGAAGCCGTCCTATTGGCTCGATCGTCTCCGAGGTGCGCTCCCTGGTGTCGCAGGGCTACCGGGAAGTGACCCTTCTGGGACAAAATGTCAATGGCTACGGGAAGGGAGCACCCGAAGGGGAGGGGTTTGCCGATCTGCTCCTGGCGCTGGAGGAGGTTGAAGGTCTCTTGCGGATCCGCTTCACCACCTCCCATCCCTCCGATCTCGACCTTCCCACTATCGAGGCCATGGCCCGCTCCCCGAAGGTCATGCCCCACCTGCATCTTCCCGTTCAGTCGGGCTCGGATCGGATGCTCCGTCTCATGGAGCGGGGGTACACCCTCGAGGAATACCGCGAAAAGATTCGTCACCTGCGGGCGGCGATTCCCGATGTGGCCCTGACGACCGACCTGATCGTGGGATTTTGCAAGGAGAGCGAGGAGGACTTTCAGATGACTCTCGAGGCGGTCTCGGAGTTTCGGTTCGACGGAGCCTTTTGCTTCATCTATTCGCCCCGTCCGGGGACCCCGGCCTATGGGTGGGAGGGACTCCCCGACCGCTCCGTCTCCCTCGACCGTTTCCGTCGTCTCGATGACCTCCTGACAGGAATGGTCCTGGAAAAGAACCGGGGGCGAATCGGAACGACGGAAGAGATCCTCGTCGAGCGGACCGACGAAGTGTCCCGGACCTTTTCCGGGCGATCGCCCCATTTCCGGACGGTTCGGGGGCGCCTCTCGGACCATGAGTCCTTGCCGGCTCTGGGCGAGATTGCGCGCGTGGTTATCGATTCCTTTACCAAGGCAGGCTTGAGCGGTGTCCGTGTCTAGGCAGGGTCAGAAAGAGAGGGAGGGGACTGCCCCTTCGGAGGGAGAGTCCCTTCCGCCGGTCTCCCCTGACAAGAAAACACAGGGAAAGACAGGAGAAAGAACGGAAGGAGCCGAGGATTTCCGAGGGGTTCTCTCCGGACTCTCTCCGGATCCGGAGCATCTCGAGATGGCCGTTCTCTCCTTTTACCGCCTCCTTCTGGGCTCCGAGGAGGGTCGGACCATTCTCGAATCGCTGACCCCCGAGGAGTTCGACCATCTGAAGACCCGTCAGGTGACCTACCTTGGCCGTCTTCTCTCTCCCGACCTCGACCTTCCCGAGCATATTGCCATGGCCCGACAGGTGGGTCTTCGCCATTGGTCCTACGGTCTCTCGCTTTCCCTGCTTGCCCAAGGGGCGGATCTCTATGAAAGAGCCCTGAAGGTCGCCCTGGCAGGACTTCCCAAAGGGCGGGCCGCACTCGTCTCGGAAGTTCTGTCCAGCCGGATCCAGACGGACTTCTCTGTCCAGAGGTCCGTCTACGAGGAAATGGAACGGAAGCGGGCGGAGCTTCTTGAGTCCCTGGAGAGAACGGTCTCCCGCGACGGAGGGGCGGCGGCCCTCGAGTCCCTCCTGACCTCCCTGCTTGATCCTCAGGTGGGAGGGATCCTCCTGCTCGATCCCCTTCCCGGGGAGTTTCGTTTCCTTCAACGGGCCGGAGTGTTTCCCCGAATCGGTGAGGCGGCTTTTCTTGCCTGGCTGGGAGAGGTCCTGGGAGATCTTCTGGCGGAAAAAGTCCCGGAGGTTTGCCTCTCCCTCAGACAGGACCCGGCGCATCCCAAGGAGATCCTTGCGGGGTTTTTCGAGGCGGGGATTTTCTCTCTGGGAGCCTTTCCCTTGGGCGACAGGATGGGGCGTCCCCAGAAAGTCCTTCTTTTTTTCGGTCGGACGCCGCTTGTGTTTTCTCCCGCCCACAGTGACGAGTATTGGCGCCGGGTCACAATTCATCTGGGAGAGGCCCTGGACCGCTTTGAAGACAGCCGCTTTCATGCTGTCCCCCCGTCCGTCGTCTCCGGCCAGGAATATCGTCGACTCCTTCTGGGGAGAGCCCTCGTCATGCGCTACCAGCCGATTGTCGATCCGGTCACCGGCCGGATCGTCAAGGTGGAAGCGCTGGCCCGTCTGCGCTCAGGCGAACGCCTTCTTTCTCCGGCCGAGTTCCTGCCCGCCTTCGGCCAGCGCCAGCTCCGGATGCTCTTCGATCAGGGTCTTTCCCAAGTTGTCTCCGACCTTGAGATCCCGGGCTTTGAGTCCCTTCCCTGCCAGCTCAATCTCCCCACGGAGATTCTTGAGGATCTTGGCTGGCTGGACTCTCTTCCCGACAGGCTGACCGACCGGGGGATCTCTCCCCTGCGAATCGGATTTGAAATCCTGGAATCAGCCCTGGTCGATGACGCACGGATCCTTCGGGGGCTTCACAACCTCAAGGATCGAGGATACTCTCTCCTCCTCGATGATGTGGGCTCCGGGGAATCCTCGCTTCTCCGTATGGTCACCCTTCCGGTGGACGGGATCAAGATCGATCAGGCCTTCGTCCGACCTCTCGCCCATGGCTTTTCCAATCTCGACATGATCTTCTCCCTGATGATGCTGGCCCTGCAGCGAGGGGTCTCCTGCGTGGCGGAGGGGGTCGAGACTCCGGGAATTGTCGATGCGCTGGGAAGTGTCAAAAACATTCTTCTCCAGGGTTATGCCATCGCCCGGCCAATGAGCGCCGAAGAGCTCTCTCTCTGGTCGCCCCCTCCGGCGAGCGGGGTAGGGGGGCCCTATCCCCATTCCCTCTTCGGCTGGTATAGCCGGCACATCTCCCGCCTCTTTGGTGTCTTCAATGCCCTCACCACCATCTCCGACGTCATCGACTCCCACCGTCTCGCAGACGGGAGGCAGTGTCCCCTTCATGACATGGTGATCCCGATCGGGGGAGATGCCTCCATCATGGAGGCCCACCTTGTCTGGCACAAGAACTACGCGCGGTTTGTGGAGATGGCCCGAAAGGGCGTCAGCCCCCAGGAGCTCTGGCCGGAGATGCAACGCTCCCGCCGGATTCTTCAGGGTCTGGTGGAAAAAAGGCTCTTTGGAGTCCCCTCCTGAACGATCCCCTCGGACCGGCCCTCCCCGGGTGTTTGACCGGAAGGAGACAGGCACAAGGGAGACCCTGCCGGCCGGATCTCAGTCCGAAAGAGGGTCGGGGGTATCGGATCCTTCAATGCGGAGCATGGCCGAGGACGGCGGGAGATTGCGGAGGGTTCGCCAGGCGGAGAGAAGCAGGAGGCGGTCACCGGGAAGAAGGGGAATGTGAGGCCCCAGCTCGACGGAAAGACTTCCCCGCATCGCGGTGACAGGAACCGTTCCATCAGAGGCGGCCGTTTTTCGGATGTCGGCAATGGATCGCCCCGTATAGGGGGAGTCCCGGGTGATGAGAAGGATCCGGGGGGTGACCGTTCTCCGGATCAGGCTCTCCTGGAGGTTTGAGAGGGTGGAGGAGACCTCCCGGTCCTCCAGATATTCGAGCCACTCCCGGAGGTGAGTCTCCCGGGACTCCTCGAGTGAGATCTTCTCGATCAGTCGGTCCATCTGCGGATCCCGAAGGGAGGTGTTCGGCCAGGTCGTCTCGGCCCCGGAGGCGGCCGCCAGCTTCCCGAGCTGGGAGAAGAGGTGGGCCCTGCGGCGCGAGACCCTCCTCAGGCGAAACCAGACCCGAAACCATTCGATGCGAGGGTAAAGGGCATCCCTTAGGCGGGAGACCGTCTCCTCGAGAACCGCCAGCGGGTGGCCGACGGGAGGAAGACGCTGGCGTTCACCGGGATCGGAGGAGAGGATCATCGAGAGTTCCTTCGGGGGTCTCTCCCGGAGAGGGGGCCGATGGCCCCTGTCTGTCAAAGAGGCCGTGCTGGACCCTCTCCTCCTGGGTGAAGGGGATCGGATAGTTTCCATTGAAGCAGGCCTTGCAATAGTGTCCCGGCGTGGGGCTTTCCCCTTCCAGAAATGTCTGGCTGCAGCGGACTTCTTCCTCCATGGCCTCAACGGAGAGGTAGGCCAGGGAGTCGGCCTTCAGATAGCGTCTGATTTCCTCAAGGGTGTGGCTTGAGGCGATGAGCTCGCCTCGGTTGGGGGTATCGATGCCGTAAAAGCATGGAAAGTTGATAGGGGCCGAGGTGATCCGCATGTGAACCTCCCGGGCGCCGGCCTCCCGGATCATGGACACGATTTTGCGGCTGGTCGTCCCCCGGACGATGGAGTCGTCAATCACCACGACCCGCTTTCCGGCGAGAAGGCCGGGAACTGCATTCAGCTTGATCTTGACGCCAAAATGGCGGATCGACTGCTGGGGTTCGATGAAGGTGCGTCCGACGTAATGGTTTCTCACCAGCCCCATGTCGAGGGGGATCCCGGACTCCTCGGCGTAGCCCAGGGCCGGGGCCAGCCCCGAGTCGGGAACGGGAACGACAATGTCCGCCTCGACCGGCGAGTCGGCGGCCAGTCTTCTTCCGAGGCGTTTTCGTGCCTGGTAGACGGGGATCCCGAAGACCCGGCTGTCGGGCCGCGCAAAGTAAATGAGCTCGAAGATGCAGGCGGCTTCCGTAATCTTGGGAAAGAGCCGGAAGTGCTCGATGCCGGCATCGGTGATGACGACCATTTCGCCGGGCTCGACATCCCGGACGTAGGTTGCGCCGATCAGGTCGAAGGCGCAGGACTCCGAGGCCAGAACATAGGATTGGCCGATCTTCCCGATGGAAAGCGGGCGAAAACCATGGGGATCCCGGATGCCGATGAGGGCGTTGGGAAGAAGGGTCAGGAGGGAGTAGGAGCCTTTGACGGTCGCCAGCGCCGATTCCATTCGGGAGACCATGTCGACGCCCCGGCTTCGGGCGATCATGTGTACAAGAACCTCGGTGTCCACGTCGGTGGTAAAGAGCGCCCCCTCATCCTCGAGGATCTTTCTCAGGTCCGGAGCATTGGTGAGGTTTCCATTGTGGACAAGAGCCATTGGAATATCGCTGATGGTGGCGGTCAAGGGCTGGAGATTCCTCTGGGAGTCCGATCCGGCGGTGGAATAGCGGTTGTGGCCGATCGCCTTGCTTCCCCGGAGGTCTCCCAGAACCGTCTCGTCAAAGACCTCCGAGACCAGGCCCTCTCCCTTTCGGATGATCAACCGGCCATCGTCCATGGAGGCGATGCCCGCCCCCTCCTGTCCCCGGTGCTGAAGGGCGTAGAGTCCGAGATAGGTGAGGTTCGCGGCTTCCGGATGGTTGTAAATTCCAAAGACCGCACACTTTTCTTTGAGTGTGTCGAAGGGAAGTCCCGAGGAAGAGGGGAGGGGGTCCATCAGGGGAGTGTCTCCATCTGGCCGGTCAGGGCCGTTAGATATTTTTGGACAATGACGGAGAGAGGGAGGCGGATATCCTTCTCCTTCTTCTCCCAGTCCCGATAGTGGACGGAGAAACGGTGAAGGGCGGTCTGCCCCAAAAGGAGAAGAGGGATGCCGAACTCCCGCGCCACTTCCCTGACCGTCTTTTCTTCCTCCGGGGAATAGGCCAGGACGATCCGTCCGGGGGCTTCCGAGAAAAAGGTCCCCAAGGGGTTCAGAAGAGCGGGGAGTCGCAGGTAGACTCCCATGTCGTGATGGGGGGCCACCAGGGAAACGAGCGTCCGGAGAAGACCCCCCCGACCGACGGCCCGGCTCCCCTTAAGGCGACGACCCGCCACGAGAGCTGAGACAAAGGGCTGCAGGCGGTTGAGCGTCTCCCAGTCAACTTCGGGAACGGCTTCCTCTTCGAGCTCGGGGAGCAGCCAGTCCAGCATCGATCCTCCCAGAGAAAGGTCGGAGACCGATCCGGCCAGGGCCAGGTGGAGGCCTTCTTCCTTGACCGATCCCGGAGGGGCAGTTCGGGGAGAGGCCAGCACCCCACAGGTTGCCAGGATGGGGGTCGGGGGAATCGAGATCCCGTCGGTTTCATTATAGAAGCTGACATTGCCCGAAACGACAGGAATATCCAGCCTGCGGGCGGCCCCGGCGATCCCGGTCACGACCTGGACAAAGTCATTCATCGTCTCGGGGCGTTCGGGATTGCCGAAGTTGAGACAGTCGGTCAGACCGACGGGCCAGGCTCCGACTGCCGCCAGATCGGTGACGGTCTTGGCCACCAGCAAGGCACCTCCCCGCTCCGGATTGCGCGAGACCGGCGGGGAGAATCCCGCCAGAGCAATGGCTATGGCCCGATCTTCGTCCTTGAGATCGACAATGGCCACGTCGTGCCCTGGCCCCAAAAGGGTCCGGGTTCCCACTTCGTGGTCGAATTGACGGTAGATCCAGTCGGCCGAACCTCCGTTGGGATGTTCAAGGAGCCGGACGAAAAGATCCGAAATTGAATGGCGTCCGGAGGCGGAGGGGTGGGGGTGAGTGGAGGGGGACCCCTGCCGTGTCCGGGATTTTTGTGGACGGTCATAGAGGGGGGCGTCCCTGGTCAGGGAGGCCACCGGGACCTCTCCGTAAACGGACTCCCCTTTCCGGATGCGGAAGACCGGCTCGGGAATCATCTGCCCAATGACGGCAGCGGCCACCTGGCTTTCATGGGCAAGAGCTATGATCGCTGCCACATTCTTTTCTTCCACCAGAAGCAGCATCCGTTCCTGGGACTCCGAGAGGAGGATTTCCCAGGGCTCCATCGACGGATCCCGGAGGGGGACCTTCAGGACATCGATTTCGATTCCCTTTCCTGCCTTGTCGGCCATTTCGACGGAAGAGCTCGTAAGGCCGGCCGCTCCCATGTCCTGGATGGCTCCGGCCAGCCCCTGGCGGATAATGGAAAGGGTGGTCTCCATAACCTTCTTGCCCACGAACGGGTCGGCTACCTGAACCTGGGGCCGGAGATCGGCCTCTTCTCCGGAGAAGCTTCGTGAGGCCATGGCAGCCCCCGAGACTCCATCCCGCCCGGTCTTGTTCCCCAGATAGACGGCCAGAAGAGGTTTGTCCGGCGGAATGGCGCTCATGATGGCGTCGTCGGGAACGACGCCCACGGCGAAGGCATTGACCAGAATGTTCTTCGCATAGCGCTCGTCGAACCAGATCTCTCCCCCCACGGTGGGAATGCCGATCGAGTTGCCATAGGCGCCGATTCCGGCGACGACTCTCCGGAAAAGGGTCATCTGTCGAGGCTGCCGCAAGGATCCCATGACCAGGCTGTTGGTCAGGGCGATGGGCCGGGCTCCCATGGCAAAGATATCCCGAAGGATCCCGCCGACTCCCGTGGCGGCCCCTTGAAAGGGTTCGATATAGCTCGGGTGGTTGTGGCTCTCCATCTTGAAGGCGATGCCAAGGCGGCTGGTCACCCGGACGACTCCGGCATTTTCTCCGGGGCCCATCAGGACCCGGGGGCCTTTCGAAGAGAACTTCCGGAGATGGATTCGGCTGGACTTGTAGCTGCAGTGTTCGCTCCAGAGGGCGGAGAAGACTGCCTCTTCCGTGATATTGGGGAGTCGTCCGAGAAGGGAGACGATCCGTTCCATCTCCTGAGGGGGAATGCGGAACCGGGATGCGGGAATGTCAGCCATCAGGATCTGTCCATAGATGAAGAGGAAAGGGTGAGGGGAGAGGATTCCCGCTCCCCGGAGAGCCAGATTGCAAGGGACTGGAAGAAGAGTCGGCCATGGGCCGATGGACCCTCTCCCGTCATGCGCCTTTCCGGATGGGGCATGAGTCCTGCCACGTTGCCGGCGGCATTGGTGATGCCGGCGATGTTCCGAAGGGAGCCGTTAGGATTGTCCAGGTATCGACAGAGAATCTGCCCGTTGCTCTCGAGTTCCAGAAGAAGGTCGGGATCGGCGTAGAACCGTCCTTCCTGATGGGCGATCGGAAGCCGGATCCGGGCTCCGGGGGAGAAAAGAAGGGTGAACGGCGTCCGCGTGTGTTCCATGGAGAGCCCGTCCTCCCGGCAGAGGAATGTCTGTCCTGAATTCGGGAGGAGGGTTCCGGGGAGAAGACCTGCTTCGGCCAGGATCTGAAAGCCGTTACAGATACCGAGAACAGGGAAACCTTTTTCGGCGAAGGTCCCCACGGCCTCCATGACGGGAGCGCGGGCTGCAATGATGCCGGTCCTGAGATAGTCCCCGTAGGAAAAGCCTCCCGGGAGAATGAGGGCGTCCAGGCCGTCGAGCGTCCGGTCCCGATGGCCGACCCAATGTGGCTCAAGCCCCGGCACCAGGGAGACGGCCTCCCAGGTGTCATGATCGCAATTGGTTCCAGGGAATCGGATGATTCCGATGTGGAAGTTGTCTGGCATCGGGAGTCCTGGCGTTAATAATATGGGGCACTTGTCGCTGAAGGCGGGTTCAGGGAATCGTTGCATTCAGGCGTGATGAGAGTCCAAGGTGAATCGTCTCGGGTGCTGGGCAGATAGATTCTGTTGTTTTTTCAAAACTGGCGCCTGTTGAATGGAGCCTCTTGATATTACAATGGAGAGCCTACAAACGCAATCGTCAGCCTCTTCCCTGAATTCCGTGTGGAAATGATTCCATCTCCCTTAGGCCGGATTTCGAGAAGATTTTTTAATGAGGCCAAGCGCCCGGTCTTAACAGGGAGCCGGAAATCGCTCCTGTTTTGAGTCCAAGGAAGATTTTTTGTCTTCGCACGGTGACAATCAATTCCTTGCAATCTTCTCGTCTCAGGCGAGGGGTCTGGATCGCATCGATCCCCCCATGATCGAGCTTTCACCCCTGGGGAAATCCCAGGATGATTCTCGCAAGAGGCGTCGCAAAGGATTCCCTCGGCTCTTTCCCGATGCCGATTGACGAGAAAGACGCGAGGGTGGTAGATTCAGAAAGTGTGACCATTAATTAACTGATCAGTCAATTAATGGTCTTCGTAACGAATACCCTGATGATAAACGCCTCTCACGACCAACGAGCGGCTCAAGGTTCCTGGAAGAATTCCCCGAGGTTCAGTTTGAGCTCTTTCCTGGAGAAACGAACCGATTCGTGAAGATATCCTCCCCTGAAAATCCTTGTCCATCACTCTCCCTCGGGCTCAGGAGATTGTCCGCGTTTTCTGTCTTTCGGAAAAGGCGGCCGGCTCCCGGGATTCTCCTTCTCCTTGCCCCTGTCCTGTCCCTTTTCCTTGTCTTTCTTCTTTTTCCTGCGAAGTCCTGGGCGGCCTCGTCCACCTCGTCCGTCAATGGCTCTGCCAATCCCTCCGGGACGACCCAAGACGACGACCCGATCGAGCCTTATGCCTCACAGACCGGAAAATTTGGCCTGTCGGTGATGTTCACTTACGACATCCTGCAGACACCCGCGCCTGTTACCCTATATCAAAACAGCATCGGGGCCCTGGGTGAAATCTCCTACGGGATCGCTCGGGGGATTCGCATCCTGGGAGGCGCCGGATTCGGGTTCGGCTCTCCCCATGTTTCTCCGCCATTGTCGGACTTTGGCAACTCTTCCCATGTCTCCGGTCCCTCGATTAATTATGTTCCGGTCTATCTGGGAGTCCAGCTGGAGCTGACCCGGTGGTTTCCGGGTCTGATCCGCTATCAGCCCTGGTTTCCCTATATTCGGGGAGATTCTGGAGGTGTCTTTACAAGCGTCAGCAATGATGGCCCCGCAAGCCTCCATACGAACGGACTCATGGAAGACGTGGGATTTGGGATTGAAGCTCGACCCCGGGCGGTTCCCATGGCCTTTTTTGGGGAGATACGCTCCCAATGGCTATTCCTGGGCCCCCAGATCATCAACGTCGTTCCGGTCCTGGCCGGGACTACCTTCTATTTCTGACAGTTGGCAGGGATGACGCGCATGAAGATCGGGACAATATCGAGGTCATTCTTAGGCATTCCGGGCTTAGGCGTCCCGGGGGGACGGAATCTTTCCGTCGGGATTCTTTTGGCAGCGGCGATGCTTTTGGGCCAGGTGGCCCCGTCTCCCGCGGCCGATGTTTCATCGACCACACCGATCCTGGCTCCGGCCAAAGAGTCACCGCTGACGATTCCTCACCACCTCTCCCTGCTCCAGGCCATGGAGATCACGATCGAACGCCATCCCCAATACAAGCAGGCCATCCATACGGCCCAGGCCAACAAGGAAATCATCGGAGAGGCCTTTTCAAATTATCTTCCCCATCTTTCTGCCGGGGCAGGATACAACTATGAAACGGGGAACTTCGTTATTTCTCCGGGAATCCCGGCCTCCTTTCTTTCCTTTCTTGTCCCGAACAGCAACCAGGGGTATGACTTTTACCAGGCCTCATTCAACCTGAGCGAGACCGTCTTCACCTTTGGCCAGAGGATCACCCAGCTCCGCCAGGCCAAGTATGCCTACAAATCCTCTCTCGACCAGGCCCAGTGGACCCTTTACAACCTCCTCTATGGTGTGGAATCAGCCTACGATACCCTGGCACAAAATATTCTTCTCGTCGATGCTGCCAAAAAAACGGTGGACGACTACAAGGCCCAGCTTCAGGTGGCCGAGGCGGAGTTCCAGATCGGGATGGCCGCAAAGTTCGACGTGTTGAATGCCCGGGTCAACCTCTCCAACGCCAAGCTCAATCTCATCACCGCAGAAAACAATGTGACGACCGCCCGGGTGGCCCTGAACAATGCCATGGGAATCGAAACGAATGTCTCTTACAGTGTCGACACCGACCTGACCTTTGTTCCCTTCGATGCCGACGGCACGAAGCTGATCCATATGGCCCTTGAAAATCGCCCGGACCTCTCCTCCGCGGTGAACCAGAAGCTGGCTGACCTTCAGAACGAACGATACTATGAAAGCACCTTCATGCCTTCCATCGGAATGACCGGTGGTTATACCTACGCCAGCATGTTTTTTCCCCTGACTTATAACTGGTCCGTCGGGGCCACGATCTCGGTCCCGATCTTTTCGGGATTTCTGACGATCCATCAGGAGCGGCAGGCCCAGAAGACGACTTTGGCCGCCCGTGATGCGGAAGAGAATGTTCGGGTGGGGATCGTGTCGGCGATTCGTCAGGACATTGCCAATCTGCAGACGGCGATGCAGCGGGTCAAGACCACCCAGGATCTTTTGGCCCAGGCCAAGGAAAGCCTTCGTCTGGCAGCCGGACAGTATCAGGTCGGTGTCGGGAGTGCCGTGGCCCTGACCCAGGCCGAGGCTGACCTGGCGGCGGCCCGGGCCCAGGTGGTTCAGGCTGTGTACGGCTACAAGATCGCCCGGGCCGCCCTGATCAAGGATGTCGGTCTGGATCCTCTGTCCCAGGCCCGGAGTCGAAAGAGCATGAATGAGGAGAGAGTAAAGTGAATCGTCGAGGGATCCGTCTGACTGTCTTTCTGGTCGTCGCCGTCATCCTGGCCGTGGCCGTGGCGCGATTTGTCCACAAGCCTTCGGGCTCTCCCCGGGCCCGAGGCAAGGTTTCTGCCCCGGAGGTGGTGGGGGTTATTCCTGTTCAGACCCATGACATTTCTCTGGTCATTACCCTCACCGCCGATATTCAGGCGATCAACCAGGCGGCCATTTACGCCCAGGTAAGCGGTTACCTCGACAAGATCACCGTGCGCCGGGGATACCATGTGAAGAAAGGGCAGCTTCTTGCCCACATCAACGACACGACCTTGAAGGCCCAATACCACCAGGCCCAGGCCAACCGGGATTATGTCTGCCTCAATGCCAAGCGTTACAAGGCTCTTCTCGCCAAGAACCTTGTGTCCAAGGATGCCTACGATCTGGCCAACTCCCAATGCCGACAGGCCCAGGCAACGGTGGACTACTCCCGGAAAATGCTCTCCTATGCCGACATCGTGGCCCCCTTCAGCGGGACCATCTATAACCGCATGGTGGATCCGGGCGCCACCATTCCTGCGACGACTGCCGCTCTTTCGTCCGGCTCTACCCCTCTTTTTACCGTCGTCGACACCCATATCGTCAAGATCGTGGTGAATGTCCCCGAACGCGATATCCGCTACCTTCACCTGGGACTCCCGGTTCAGGTACGGGCCGATGCCTATCCCGGAGAAGTGTTTCCGGGAAAGATCACTCGCATGAATCCGGCCCTCGATACGGCCACCCGGACTCTGGCGGTCGAGATCGACATGGACAATCCCGACGGTCGCCTCAAACCCGGGATGTTTGCCAAGGCCACGCTGAACCTTGTGACGCACAAGAACGTTATCCTTGTCCCCAAGATTGCCATTCTCTCCCGACAGGGCAAGTCCTGGGTCTATACCCTGGAGCCGGGGTCAGTCGTCAAGAAGCATGAGATCACCACAGGAATTCTTGGCAAGAAAAATGCCGAAGTTGTCTCCGGTCTCTCCGCCGGAGAGACCGTGGTCGTGGCGGGCCAGGAGCACCTCAAGGACGGCGACCATGTTCAGGCGAAGGTCCTCGAGAGCAGTCAGGTCGCTCCCTAATCTTCGAACGGAAGGCATTTCCCTGACATGTGGCTGACCCGAATCGCCCTCAAAAACCCCATTGCCGTTTTCATGGCCTCCCTTCTCCTCGTGATGGTGGGCTCCCAGTCCGTCAGCAAGCTGCCCATCGATCTCTTCCCCAACCTAGCCGTTCCTGTCTTGATTGTGGGGACCCTTTATCCCGGGGCCTCACCGATTGATGTTGAAAGAAGCGTCACCTATCCCCTTGAAAAAACCCTCGCCACCATCGACGACGTCAGCCACATCCAGTCCCAGTCGCGCATGGGGGTCTCGTCGATCCAGGTGTGGTTCAACTGGGGCAAGGACCTAAATGGCGGCCTGGTCCAGGCCGTCCAGAAGATTTCCCAGATCCAGAACCAGCTTCCCCCCGGCATTCAGCAGCCCTTCATTCTCAAGTTTGATATCGCCAATATTCCTGTCGTCTCTCTGACCGTTTCGGATCCGAAAATGAATCAGATCCAGCTCTATGATCTGGCCTACAATACGATCGAACCCCAGCTTGAGCAGCTGCCCAATGTTTCTCAGGCGACGGTCAATGGCGGCAAGGTCCGCCAGATCAACATCAACGTCGATCCCCGGGAGCTGCTTGCCCGGAACCTCTCGATGATCCAGGTCGTCAATGCCGTCAATCTCTCCAATCTGATTCTGCCGTCAGGGGACATCAAGATCGGGAGCAAGGACTACAATCTTTTTACGAATACCCAGATCAGCCACGACCTGGTGGATGTCCTGAGAAATGTCCCTGTGTCGACCCAGACGACTCCCGACGGCCGGACGGTCCCGATTTTCGTCAAGGACGTGGCCCGGGTGAAGGACTCGGCCGAAACGCAAACCAATGTGGTGCGGGTCAACGGCGAAAATGCAGTCTACCTGGCCGTCAACAAGCAGCCAGGGTCTAACACGGTGGCCGTGGTCGATGCTGTCCGAAAGGCCATTCCTCACCTTAGGGGCATCCCTCCGGGAGTCCACCTCGACACCTTTTTTGACCAATCCACCTATATCCGCCAGTCTATCAAGGGGCTCTATCACGAATCGATCCAGGGAGCGATTCTGGCTGTCATCGTCATCCTGCTCTTTTTGGGAAGCCTCCGGGCGACATTCATCATCGGTGTGGCGATCCCTCTTTCTGCCCTGGTGGCTCTCATTTTCCTTTACTTCACCCACGAAACTCTCAATATTTTTACCTTTGGTGGCCTGGCACTCGGGATCGGCCGATTGGTGGACGACTCCATCGTGGAGCTTGAAAACATCTACCGCCATTTCTCGATCCGCGAGGAAAGCCGTCCCGTTGCCCTCCTGACGGCCGCCCGCGAAGTGGCCATGCCCATTCTGGCCTCGACCATCACGACCGTCATCGTCTTTTTTCCCATTGTCTTCATGCAAGGGATTGCCCGTCTGCTCTTTACCCCCATGGCGCTGACCATCACCTTTGCCCTCTTTGCCTCCTTTTTTGTCTCCCGGACGGTGACCCCTCTTCTGTGCTATCGCTTCCTCAAAGGGGGGGGCTCTCTGCAGGAGGAGGAGAGGGGAGGGAGAGTTCGTCGCTTCTTCGCGTCGGTGGAGCAGGCTTATGAGAACCTTCTGGTCTCCTCCCTTCGCCACCGGAAAAAGGTCTATGTTTCGTTGGCCCTCCTGTTTTTCCTGACGCTTCCCCTTCTCAAGGGGATCGGGACCGAATTCTTTCCCGCTCCCGACGAAAGCCAGTTTACGATCAACATTCAGGAGCCTCCGGGAACCCGGATAGAAATCACGACCCAGACGGCCAAAGAGATCGAGGATCTCGTGAGGCAGACCCTCCCTCCCGGAGAAGTCCGCCTTATTGCCTCGAATATCGGACTTCGCAGTACCGCTGGCCGGGGAACAAACGGGGCGGCCTCTGTCTTTACCTCAAATACCGGCCCCGACACCGGATTTGTTCAGGTCAATCTTGTGGACCCCGAAAAACGATCGGAAAACTCGGATCAGGCGATGGAACGGGTCCGAAAGGCCGTGGCCGGGCGTTTTCCTGGAGTGGGGATCTACTTTATGCCGGGGGGATTGATCGAGCGGATCATCAACTTCGGCTATCAGGGGATCATCAACCTCGAGGTCTATGGGTACGACCTGAAAACGGGAGAAGACCTGGCCTACCGATTGGCTCGGGGGATGGGGAAGATCCCTGGAGTCGGCGATATCCAGGTTCTCCCCAATGACTTTCACTATCCGTCCTACAATGTGAAGGTTGACCGGGTGAAGGCCCGCCTTATGGGCCTGTCTGTCTCCGATATCGCCTCAACCGTACTGTGGAGTTTTGTCGGCAATGAGAATAACCCTTCGATCTATACCGACCCCAAGACGGGCAACGAGTATAACATTGTCGTGCAGTTCGACCGCCCCTTCCGGCACTCGCTCGAGGACCTTGAGAACGTCTTTCTCACCACCCCTTCAGGGAGCCCGGTCCTTCTTCGGAATATCGCCACCATTGAAAAGGGAACCTCTCCCAATGAAATCGACCGCAAATACATGACCCGACTCATCACGATTACCGCCAACCCGGTGAACCGTCCCCTGGGCGCCATCGCGAAGGATCTTCAGAAGATGGTTGCCAACACGCCGCTTCCCGACGGCTTCAGTATCACCATGGCCGGACAGATCGCCGAACAGAAGGGGACATTTCTTTCCCTGGGACTCGCGCTCCTCTCCTCCCTCTTTCTTGTCTATATGGTTCTTGCGATCCAGTTCCGCTCTTTTCTTGATCCTTTCATCATCATGTTTACGGTTCCCCTGGGACTCACCGGAGTCATCTGGATGTTCTTTCTCACCGGAACGAACTTTTCCTCCATTGCCTTCATGGGAGTGATCGTGACGGGGGGCATTGCGGTGAGCAATGGTGTTCTTCTGGTCGACTACACGAACCGGCTGATACGGGAGAAGGGAAAGGAGTTGGAGGCGGCGGTGGTTCTGGGGGGGAAGACGCGCTTGCGCCCGGTTCTGATGACAAGTATCGCGACCATTACTGGCCTTCTCCCCATGGCGATCGGTCTGGAGGTGGGGAGCTCGAACAGCATGCCGCTCGCGCGGGCGGTCATCGGGGGATTGAGCTTTTCAACGGTCTTTACCTTGGTGCTGATTCCGCTCGTCTATGCGTCGCTCCACAACTGGCGGAATCGTCACAAAAAAAATGGCATGGCCTTTCCCACCCCGGAGGAGTGGGAAAGCATCGTGCCCGCGAAAAACGACTGAATTAACTCAAGCGATTATTTTTTCTCTTTGAGGGGAGACTCCGACCAGTGGGAGGCCAGGATTTGAAGAGCCACCTGTTTTGTCGTGAGGTGGACAGTATCGGTATCATCGAGTGAATAGGCCGACAGAGTGCAGTCGAAGGAGACATCCTCGATTGAAAGACCAATGAGCTCTCCGCTTTCGATCTCCTTTCGGAAGATGCTGTTGGGAAAGATCCCGACGCCAAACCCCGAAAGAAGAGCCTTCCGAAGAAGCTCTACATCTCCCGTGTCTATGCCTAGCTTGGTTTTCAGGCCGAGCTTTGAGAGCCGCTCCTCGATGGGCCGGCGGATCAGGCTCTCGTTAGGAGGGAGGAGGACGGGGAAGTTTTCGAGGATCCGGATGTCCCGGTGCCACCGATCCTTCGAGAGTCCGGGAGATCCCAGGACGAGGGTCTTTCCGCTGTCGACTGTCACCTCGCGGAAGCGGGAGGGAGCCGAAAAGGGAGAGGGGTCCGAGGTCAGCCGGTAGAACATGACGATGTCCGCGAGGCCCCCTTCTAGTTCGCTGATCAGGGTCGTTTCATGGGTATGGAAGGATTTGACGGGAATTCTTTTCTGGAAGGTTCCGTGCAAGTAGTGCTGGAGAAACTTTTCCCGGTTGGGAGGCACCCCGAATCCTGTTCCGATACGAAGGGGGTCGATTTTTGTCATGGGGGTGAAGGAATGGAGGAGTGTCTCCGAGCGATTGACCCGTGCTATGATTTCAAGAGCGAGATCGCGGAAGAGAAATCCTGCCTGGCTCAGATAGACCCGGCGGCCAATCCGGTTGAAGAGGCTCACTCCCAGCTCCCGTTCCAGAAGCTGGATCTGGGTGCTGACGGCGGGCTGGGTGACGGAGAGGCTTCGGGCGGCCTTGGTGAAGTTCAGGGAATCGCTGACGACAAGGAAGGTCTGGATCTGGGAGAGAGTCATTATTATTTTCCCTTTTGTATTTCCGTTTCCCGAAAATTCGGGGACGCCTAATGTTTATTGCGGTGCCAAGAGCCGAAGAGTTAATTTTTTGTATTATACATTCTTGTCCGGACAATCTTCAATAACCTTTTGTTTTGATGGTCGAGTTGTCTGAAATCGGATAGGAGAGAGATCCTGTTGCGCACCTGCTTCCGGCCGATTCTTCTTTTCTTTCTATCGACACTATTGTTTTGTTTTTATTTAAAAAATTTTCCTCTCTTCGTCGCAGATTCCCTGGCCATCTCCCTTCCATCGCCCCCGTCAGAATCTTCCACGGTGGGCAAGCCCTTTGAGTTGACCCTCCGCGCCGCCCTGGCCATCGCCCTCCGCTCCTATCCAGGGATCGGGGCAGCACAGCAGGGAATCCTGGCCTCAAAGGCCGGAATCGGGGTGGCCCAGAGCCAGTATTACCCGACCCTCACCGGGTCGACAACCTATACACGGGAGACGGGTAATTTCGGACCCCAGCCGGGATTTCCCTTTACAATTCCCGAATCTCCCGTCTCCTTCGACTTTTACCAGGCCCAGCTGACCCTGTCCGAAACGCTCTTCTCCTTTGGCCGACGACGCTCCCAGGTCAACCAGAACCTCCATCTCTACAGGGCCGCCAGAAGTCAGCACCGCAGGACGCTTCAGGACACGGTCCTTAACGTGGAGAAAGCTTTTTTTATGGTGCTGAAGGATCAGAACCTTGTTCAGGTGGATAATCTCACCATCGACGACTATCGTCTCCAGGAGGAGGTGGCCAGAATCCGTTACAAGGACGGGGTGGCCACTTCCTATGATGTCCTGAATGCCCGGGTCAACCTCTCAAATGCCCGTCTGGCCCGGGTCACCGATAAAAATCAGGAGCGGGTCGACCGCCTCAATCTCGATCGTGCCATGGGGGTGGTGGCTCACGGCTCTTACCGTGTTTTGCCTCCCTCCCATATCTCCTCTCCCGATCTCAACCCTGACCGGGCTGTCTCCCGGGCCCTCTCTCTGCGGCCGGATCTTCAGACCCTGACAGAGCAAGCCCTTGCCCAGAAACAGGTGGTCAAGTTCAACCAGGCCCAATTTTTTCCGACCGTCCAGACCGTGGGGGCCTACAGCCTCGACAGTGAGTTCTTCCCCCTGGTCTACAACTGGTCAGTGGGAACGACTCTGACCGTTCCGATCTTTAATGGATTTCAGTTTGTTCACCAGACACAGCAGGCCCGGGCCCAGATGCGTCAAATGCTCTTTCAGAGAGAGGATCTCCGGCAACAGACCATTGTCGAAGTCCGTTCCGACATTCTGAATATCCGGACCTATCGGCAGAAGGTGGCTGCCGACAAGGAGCTTGTTGACCAGGCACGGCAGAATCTCTACCTTGCAGAAAATCAGTTTCGGGTGGGGACAGGGACGTCGGTGGCCGTCACCCAGGCCGAGAGGGATCTGGCGAGTGCCCGAGCCAACCTGGTGAGGGACCGGGCGGATCTGTCGATCGCCATCGCAACGCTTCGCCATGATCAGGGCCTCAACCTTGATCCCGTGACCCACCAGATACCGAAGGATCTCCCGTGAGATCCCGGACCATCGTCCCTTTTTTTTTCGGAGCCTTTTTTCTCCTGACCCTTCTGGTTGGCCTCTCTCGGGGGAGGGCCTTTGCGGATGACGGGGCGACGATGCCCGTGCCGTCCTCTCCCGGACTTCCCACAGTAACCGGGAGGGCAGAAGGAGCTTCCACACAGCGCTGGTCTCTCGCCCCGACCTACTCCTTCTATATGTTGCCGGGCGGGGGGCTCTCCCGGTATCTTGATCAGGGAATGGGCGTCGGGGGGGAGCTTTCCTATCGCTTGGGAGATCTTCCTCCTGCGGGTCAACCGGAGAGCCTCCTCTCTCATTTCCGGATTCTGGGAGATGTCTCCTATTTTCAGATGACCCCTGGACCCAACCTGGCGCCTCCTTCGACAGGAGGCCTCTTCAATTTTTCATCTCCCACCACGATCCCGCCCATTCCCGGATCGGCTTCGGTCACGGGATTTATCCTGAGGGTGGGAGTCGCATATGACATCTTTGGGATGATCCCTGACTCCCTTGCGATCCACCGCATTCTTGTCCCCTATGTGCGACTCGATGCGGGAGGCGCGGACTTTGCCGTCTCGAATGTCCCGAAGATTTCAGGCCACCCCTATGGAGAGGTTTTCGATGTGGGGGCGGGTTTGTCCCTTTCCATTCCGGGATATCCCCTGGGTGTTTTTGGGGAGGCCGATCCGACGCTCTTTGATTTTTCAAATAATGTCATGACCATCTTGCCGCTTGTCGCCGGTATTATGGTAAGGTTCTGACAACACCTCCGAAATGGGAGGACATACTCTGGAGACATGTTATGAGCGAGAGCCCCAAGGACAAGCAAGGCGCTAACGACAACAAGCTTCGTCTTCCCAAGAGCTTCATCATTCTTGGGGGAGGATCCATCCTTGTGATGGCGGCGGGTGTTGTCTATACAATCTTTTTCTACCTCTCATTGCCGAACCACCGGGATCTCGACAAGGCGGGTCAATCTGTCCGGCATGTCCCGCTTCCTGTGCCCCCCAACAGCTTCTTTCCTACGGGCAAGGGTCCGAAGGTAGACAGCTTCGTCTCCAAGGATTTTTCCCTGAGGGTGGCCGCTCTCAAGAAGACCCTGACCGGATTTGATGTCACCCTGGAGTTGACGGCCCGATCGAATGGAAGCGAGGGCGAGGGGATTTCTCTGGCCGTGGCCGGAACGCCCCGGTGGGTCGACTCAGGAAGAAACTCCGGCGAGGGAGAGTCCGACCTTTCCACCGGGACCCTCTTCAAGGCAGGAGCCCCAGGGGAATTTACGATCCATTTTTCACGGATGCCCCAAGCCCCCGTCTTCGATCTCTATCTCGGACTCGTGGGGACCCGCGGAATCAAGGGAGACCGCTTCCTGACGCACTTCCGGAACATTCCGACCCCCCGGGCGACGTCCTGATGCAGGAGGCTCTCGTCACGGAGAGAGTGACGAAATGCTATCTTCCTGGCCACCCCCCGGCGGTCAACCAGGTTGATCTCAGGCTTGCACAAGGGGAGATTCTCAGTATCGTGGGACCCAACGGCGCGGGAAAGTCGACGCTTGTGCAGATGATGCTCGGACTTCTCCTTCCCGACTCTGGAACGGTCCGCCTCTTTGGCCATGATGTGGCGAAGGAGCGGCGCCGGATTGCCCACCGGATCAATTATGCCTCCACCGATCTCAGCCTTCCCTACTCCCTGACGGTCAGGGAGAACCTCCTGACCTATGCCCTCATCTACAATATGAAGAATCCGGGAGAGAGGGTGTCCCGTCTCTTGTCTGCCCTGGGTCTCGAATCGTTTTCCGACCGCAAGGTGGGGGCCCTGTCCACCGGACAGGTGGCCCGCATGGGAATTGCCAAGGCTCTCATCAACGACCCGGAGATCCTCTTCCTCGACGAGCCGACGGCGACCTTGGACCCCGAAGTCTCCGGGCAGCTGCGGCACTTCCTCGGGACAATGGTGCGGGAGCGGGGAATGGCGCTTTTCTATACCTCCCACAACATGCGGGAAGTGGAACGATTCTCGGACCGGATCGTCCTGATGAAAGCCGGAGAGATCGCCGCCGAAGGAACCTCCGCCGATCTCATGGAGCGTTACAGGACCAAGGATCTTGAGGAGCTCTTCATCCTTCTGGCCGGACGACAGGAGGTGGGGGGTGAGTGAGTCTTTCCCTCCGGTCTCCCTGTTGGCCTGGAGGCCCCTCGCAGGGATCCTCTACCGGCAGGTTGTCCTTTACCGTCGCTCCCTTCCTCGATGGATGGAGATCTTTTACTGGCCGCTTCTGGATCTTCTTGTCTGGGGGTTTTTGACCCTTTACCTGAAGAAAATTCCCTCATTTCTTCCCTCGGCGGTGGTCTCCCTGCTGGGAGCCCTCCTGCTCTGGGACATGCTTTATCGGGCCCAACAGGGAATTTCCGTCATGTTTCTCGAAGAAATCTGGTCCCGAAACCTGATTCATCTTCTGGTCTCTCCGGTGACTCCCTATCATATTGTTCTTGGCGCGATCCTCTCGAGTTTTGCCAAGGTTCTTCTCTCCTCGACCGTGGCAGCCACTCTGGCCTATTTCCTTTTTTCCTTCAAAATCTTTTCTTTGGGCCTTGACCTTATTTTCTTCGTAGGGGCTCTCCTGGCCATGGGGTGGTCGCTGGGCATCATGACGACGGCCGTGATCCTTCGCTTCGGTCAAGAGGCGGAGGTTCTGGCCTGGGGGGTCATCTTCCTCTTCCAGCCTTTTTCGGCAGTCTTCAACCCCGTGGGAGTCTTGCCCCCCTTTGCTGCGGCCATTTCCCGGGTTGTCCCAGCCTCGTATGTTTTTGAAGGGATGCGCTCCCTCCTCTCGGGGGGGACGCTTCCTGTCCGGGATCTTGTGATGGCCTACCTTCTCGATGCGGTCTACATGGCCGGGGCGATCTTCCTCTACTCCCGAGTGATCGCCCGAGCGCGAAGAAAGGGATTTCACCTGAAACTGGGCTCGTGAGCCCTATCCTGTTGCGGATATTCTTTGGAAAGGATTCTTTTTATGGCTAAAAAACCCGTCGTCATGGGGACGCTTGCCGAGATTCTTCCGGAGACCCCCCGGGTCTCGACCTTTGTGGTCAAGCTTCCCGAAGAGGCAGAGTTCTCCTTTGTGTCCGGTCAGTTCGCCATGCTCTCTCTTCCAGACTTTCATAACGACAAGGGACGTCCGGTGCGACGGGCCTACTCGATCGCCTCCTCCCCTCACGATCTAATCCGGAAGACCCTCTCCTTTACCATTACCCGAAAAGGGGAGGGTGGACTCTTCTCCAACCGCATCCATGAGTCCAAGGTGGGAGATACCGTGAACGTGGAGGGACCCTATGGGACTTCTTTTGTCCTGGACCCCCAGGATCCTCGCCCGCATCTCTTCATTGCTTCCGGAAGCGGAATTGCCCCTCTGCGATCAATGATCCGGACGCTTCTCTCGAAAGAGGCGCCCCCTCCGATCGAACTGCTCTACGGATTTCGGGGAGAGGACGACTTTATCTATGCCCAAGAGCTGAAAGGCTATGAGAAGACACTCCCGAATTTTTCCCTTCTGACGGCCCACTCGCGTCCCTCCTCCCACTGGGAGGGGCTTTCAGGGAGGGTTCCGGAACTTCTCCCCAAACTTTACTCAACCTACAAGGGACAAGTCGTCTATATATGTGGTCATCCGGAAATGGTGACGCAAACGGTCGAGTGGCTCGGGACGGCGGGTTTTCCAGAAGAAGCCGTGCGCAAGGAGCAGTGGTAAATTTCCCATTTCGGACAGGAGGACTTACCCCATGGACCATACTCCCTTCAACTCCCCGGACGTCACTCCGGCCCCTTCGTCTTCCGCACCCCGACGTTCGGGGTGGAAGAGAACCGTAGGAATCGTCTTTCTCCTGGTGGCGATTGTGCCGGCCCTTGTGCTTTTTGTCTTCTACTACCGTGAAGTCTCTGTCACTTACTATATGACCCGCAATCCGCTGTCTCCTGCGGCCGCGCACCTTGCGACACGAATGCAGGCGATCGTGCTTGGGAACATGCGGGCCCTGGGAGTCGTCGCTGGATCTATCGTCTGGTCTCCGGCAGCTCCCGATGAGAAAACGATCCGGCATATTGTGGGCCGTTATGTGCAGGAAGGCGATTTGGCGGCCTTTTCTGGTATTGCGGTGACCGATGCCAAGGGAGCTGTCCTGACCATGTTCGACCGTCGGGATATCTCCCCTCATCTGGATCTTGTCCGGACATTGTCGCAAGAGCTTGTCGCTCGAGGGGGGCGATACCTCGCGACGACGATCGTGACCGACGGAGTCCATCCCGATGTGGTTCTGATGACGGCAGTCCGCAGCGGGGGGGATTCCCCCGGGAAGGGAGGAGTCCTGGTGGCCCTTCAGAACCTTTCGGGCGAGTTGGGGCAGAATCTCCCGGTTCCCCGGTTCCGCGGTGCTCCCGGCCGTTCCTACCTTCTCTCTTCCGATGGCCTTGTCTTGGCCTCCTCCGACCCCGGTGTGGTTGGGCGCAATCTTCGGGACTTTGGCCGGGGGGGCCTGCTCGAGAGCCTCTCTCAGGGAAAATCAGGGATATTTGTCGAGAGCGTCAAAGGGGATAAACGGGTCTTCGGTTCCGCACTCCTCGGAGATGTGACGGGAATCACGCCCACCCCCTGGTTTGCTGTCCTCGAAGCCCCCAACGCCTCTCTTGATTCCCAGATCGCCCGGACCCGACTGAACATGGATTTGATTGTCTTTCTTCTGGTTCCGGCCTTTTTTCTGATCATTGTTTTCATTGTCTATAAGAGCTTTCGAGCATAGACCGACCCTGCCTCGAGGGAGATATGGATAGACGGGGGGAAGAAAGATTCGGTAAATCGGCCCGTTTTCTCCCCCGATTCTCTCTGTGATTGTTTGAAATTTTCCATTTTCTCTTCTTGACACTTCGATAAAACGTTGATAGCATTCAGACGTGACTTACGCACTCATGAGAGATGACGTCATTTCTGCCCTCTCCTGAAAGGACTTTTTTAAGAGGCTTTTCAGGAGGGGACGGAAATCTGTTCGCTTCGCGGGCCGTTCGAAGGGACGAAACGAAAGTCTTCTCCCGAAGATCGCCCATCTTTAATCTTAGTCTTTTTACAAACCAGGAGGTGGTTGAAAAAATGAAAAATGCAAAGTTGACTGTTCTGTCCACCATTGGCGCCGTGATGTCTGGCATTGTTCTGTCTGCCTCAATGATTCTTCTCCCTGTTCAGGCAGCGGTGGCGGCTGATGCAGCCAAGGCTCCGGTCATGAAGAAGGCTCCGGCCAAGAAGAAAGCCATGAAGAAGGGCATGAAGAAGGCCGCTCCTTCCGCTTTCTGGAAGAAGGTCCAGACTGCCCTCATCGCCAAGGGTGCCAAGATCAAGGCCGACGGATTTGCCGGTCCCGCCACCCGCAAGGCCCTGGTTGCTTTCCAGAAGGCCAACAAGCTCAAGGCGACCGGAAAGGTCGATGCCGCCACAAAGAAGGCGCTTGGCCTCAAGTAGTTTTTGGGATCCATAGTTGGGAAAGAGGGACGTATGTCCCTCTTTTTTTTTGCCTGAACCCGGCTCTCTCCGGGGCCTTTCCCATGTTTTCAAGAGGGGAACTCACCATGATCCGCATTCAATCCGGACGGTTCAAAGGACGATCCCTTCCCCTGCCCGATCCAGGGAGGGTTCGTCCGACCTCCGGAAAGGTTCGCTCAGCCGTGCTCAATATGGTGCAGAACGATCTTTCCGGAGCCGTTTTCTGGGATCTCTTCGCCGGTTCGGGGGCGGTGGGGCTTGAGGCATTCTCTCGCGGGGCAGGGGAGGTTCTCTTTCTGGAGAAGGATCCGGGACTTGTCCGGGATCTTTCCGCCTGGATCAGAAAGGAAATCCCAGAGGAAGCTTCCCGCCTTCACCCTGTGTGCGGAGATTGTTCCCTTCTTCCTCACTGGAAGGGCGCTCTTCCGGATATTCTCTTTGCCGATCCCCCCTATGGATATACAGAATGGCCCTCTCTCTTGAACGCTCTCTCCGAAAATGGTATTCTTAACCATAATTTCATTATGGTTCTTGAGTATCACCGCAAGGATTCCCTTCCATGGGAGTCCCTCCCTCGTTGGGGTTGCCGCATTTTGTCTCATCACATTTATGGGGAAAGTGGCGTGAGCCTCCTTCTTCCGTCGCTTCGATGATACGCAGGGCGGTGTACCCAGGCACATTCGATCCGGTCACCAACGGACACCTCGACATGCTCCACCGGGGGCTCTCCATTTTCGATGAAATTGTGATCGGGGTGGCCGACAGTCCGCGCAAGTCGCCTCTCTTTTCCCTCGAAGAACGCATTCTCCTTCTCAAGAAGACCATTCCCTATCCGGAACCCAAGGTCTCTGTCCGCGGATTCTCCCATCTTCTGGTCCACTTTGTCCGGGAAGCGGGAGCCCGTTGCATCCTGCGGGGCGTGCGAGCCGTGGCCGACTTCGACTACGAACTCCGGATGGCCCTGATCAACCAGAATCTCGACCGGGATATCGAGACGGTCTTTCTCATGCCTTCAGAAAACTATATGTTCATTACCTCCACCGCCATTCGCGAGATCGCCGAGCTTGGCGGAGATCTTTCCCACTTCGTTCCTTTGCCGGTGGAAGATGCCCTTCGGCAAAAATACTCCCGGAGACAATAAAGAATGCCTCGTCCTCTGACCGACATGCTTGCCTCCCGCCTCTCACTTCTCAAGCCTTCTCCGACCCTTCTCCTCTCTGCGCGCGCCCGAGAGCTGAAGGCAAAAGGAATCGATGTCCTCGACTTTTCCGGAGGGGAGCCGGACTTCGACACCCCCGCTCCCATCAAGGAGGCGGCGGTCACGGCGCTGAAAGAAGGATTTACAAAGTACACCGCCGTTGGTGGCATCCCCGAGCTCAAGGAGGCGATCCGGGAAAAGTTCCTGAGAGATCAGGGGCTTGACTTTTTCCCCCGGGAGATTGTGGCCTCCAATGGTGCCAAGCATACCCTTTTCGAGCTCTTTCAGGTCCTGGTCAACCCGGGAGATCAGGTTCTTCTTCCCTCTCCGGCGTGGGTCTCCTATCCGGACCAGGTTCTCTTGAACCAGGGAGAGCCTGTCTTTGTTCCGTGTCGGGAAGAGGACGGATTTCGCCTTGAGCCGGAGGCCCTCTCTGCGGTCCTGACCCCCCGCTCCAAGCTCCTGGTCCTGAACTCTCCGAACAACCCCACCGGGGCCATCCTCGACCAAAATCGCCTCGAAAGGATTGCTGAAATCGTCCTGAAGAACGATCTTCTGGTCATCTCCGACGAGATCTACGAAAAGATCAACTATACCTCCGCTCCGGTTCCCTCAATTGCCACCCTCGATCCGGCCCTGAGGGCAAGAACCGTCATCGTCAACGGGGTTTCCAAGACCTATGCGATGACAGGGTGGCGAATCGGATATGCTGCGGGGCCCCGGGAGATCATGGAGGCAGTGGATACCGTTCAGAGTCAGACAGCCTCAAATCCCAACTCTATTGCCCAAAAGGCGGCGGCCTATGCCATTCGATCGGGTGAGGCATACTTTTCACCGATGCTCGTGGAGTACAGGAAGCGCCGGGACTGGGTGGTGACGGCCTTTAACGCGATTCCCGGGATCCGGTGTGCCCCGCCGGAGGGATCTTTCTATGTCTTTCCGAACGTCTCGGGGCTTCTCACGCGAAGCTACAAGGGGGTTCCCATCCATACCGTCTACGAGCTGGCGGAATTCTTTCTTGATGTTGCCCGGGTCGCCATGGTTCCCGGGACTCCCTTTGGCAGCCCCCTTCATATGCGCCTCTCTTATGCGGCCTCTCAGGAGTCCCTAGCGGAAGGGCTGAAAAGACTTTCGCAAGCGGTGGCGCTTTTGGACTAAGCCTCCTCGCAAGGGAGGGGCGGGGAGACAAGGATGGGGGTGAACGGCACGGCCGGCACGGAAGACAGGGGGACGATTGTCGTGGGATTCGAGGGTGTTGTATCATGATCCACAGGAAGAAGTCTCGGAAAAAGTGACATCCCAAACTGTTCCTTTCAAAGGAGTCTGTCATGCCGCTCTATGAGTATTCCTGTGAGAAGTGCCACTTTGTCGTGGAGAAAATCCAGAAGTTTTCCGATCCGCCCCTGACGGTTTGCGAGAAGTGCGGAGGTCCCTTGGTGCGCCTTATGGGAAAACCCGCCCTTCAGTTCAAGGGGACGGGCTTTTATATCACCGACTATGTGAAGAAGGGGGGCGAATCCGAAGGAAAGTCCAAGGGCACGGAGTCGAAGTCGACCGAGGGCGCTCCATCGTCCGCCACTCCCTCCGCTCCCCCCCCGGCGGCCGCCACTCCGGCCACGTCCGCTCCCTCCTCCGGCGTCGCCTCCACCGCTTGACCAAAGTCCCGTTTTTTCTTATTTCAGCGGATCTGCCCGTCGTCCATGGCGATGTGTCGATCCGCTTTTTTTGCCAGAGCCTCGTTGTGCGTCGTCACAAGACAGGTCATATGAAATCGGCTCGACAGGGTTTGTAGGAGGGTAAAGACCTCGAGGCCCGTGTGCGAGTCGAGGTTCCCCGTGGGTTCGTCGGCCAGAAGCAGGGCCGGTTTCATGACCAGTGCCCTCGCCACTGCCACCCGCTGCTGCTCCCCTCCCGATAGTTCGGAGGGCTTGTGGTCAAGCCGATCTCCCAGACCGACCTCCTCAAGCAGTGTCCTCGCCCATGACGCGTCCTCCCGATCTTTTCCGGAAATCCATGTCGGCATCAGGACGTTTTCCAGGGCAGAAAATTCCGGAAGAAGATGGTGAAACTGAAAGATGAACCCGATTTTTGTCCGACGGAAGGCGGCCAGATCCCGGTCTCGCCTGTCGGGGGCGGGGAGAGAGTCGTAAAGGATCTCTCCCGATGTGGGTCGGTCGAGTGTCCCGAGAAGGTGGAGGAGCGTGGATTTTCCGGCTCCCGAAGGGCCGGTGAGAACGGTAAAAGAGCCGGGGTCGAGGTGGAGATCGATGGCTCGAAGAACCTCGATTGTCCGTCCTCCTCGCACGTAGGCGCGGGAGAGGGCGCGAGTCGTGACAGCCAGTCCAACACCCATCATTCGTACCTCAGGGCATCGACCGGATTGAGGCGTGCGGCCTGGCGGGAGGGGTAGATCGTTGCCAGAAAGCTGATGCCCACCGCAGAGAGGGAGACGGCCAAAAGATCCCTCATCCGGATGATCACAGGAATATGGCTGACGAAGTAGACATCATTGGGAAGAGTATAGTAGTGCTCGAGAAGGAAGGTGATGAAATACCCCAGGGGAAGTCCCAGAAGGGTCCCGAATCCACCGATGAGAAGTCCGTCGAGAATGAAGATGCTCATGATCTGCCGGTTCGAGGCTCCCATGGTTTTGAGGATGGCGATCTCCTTGCCCTTGTCGATCACAATCATGGAGAGGGTGCTCACGATGTTGAAGGAGGCGACAAGAACGATCAGGACAAGGATGATGAACATCACAAGCTTCTCCAGCATCAGGGCGGAAAAGAGGTTTTTGTTCATCTCAAGCCAGGATCGGGCCCAATAGGGAAAGCCAAGTTTCTTTCCGATGGTGTGGGCCATGGCTGTGGCCGCGAAGATATCGTGGACCCGGATCTCAAGCCCCGTCACGGAGCCTGCGGGGAGTCCAAGAAAACGGGCGGCCTGTCCGATTTCAAGAAGGGCCAGGGTATTGTCGTATTCGTAAAGCCCCGATTTAAAGATTCCGGCCACCTGGAAGTGACGGATCTTCGGGATCATTCCGAAGGCGGAGGGGGTCCCGGTGGGGCTGATGAGGTCAACCTTGTCCCCGACGTCCACGCCCAGACGGTCGGCCAGATCGGAGCCCAGGATGACCCCGGGGAGGTCTCCCGACTTTGGTGGGCTGTCCCGGGAGAGATCCGAGAGGTGTCCCTCAACCATATAGCGGTCGATCCGGGTCACCAGACTTTCATGGGCAGGATCGACTCCGCGGATGACGGTGCCGGAAACGGTCTTGTCCGCGGAGATCATGGCCTGGCCGACGATGAACGGTGAGAGGGCAGTCACCCCGGGAATCGACGAGACAACCTTCTCGATCTGGGCAGGGTCCGGGATCGCACTGCCGCGACCATCGGTGAGGACGATATGGGAATTGACACCGAGAATCTTCGATCGGAGCTTGTGCTGGAAGCCTGTCATGACGCCCAGAGTGGCCATGAGGGCCGCCACTCCCACCGTGACGCCCGCCACCGAAATCACGGTATTGAGAGAGAGCCGCCTCTTGTCGCTTCGGGAGGATCGAAGGTAGCGGAGGGCGACTCTCAGTTCAAAAAAGGGAGTCATGCGTCGGGCCTGAGCAGGGGAAAGAGAAGGACATCTCGGATCGAGGTCTGGTTGGTCAGAAGCATCACCAGTCTGTCGATGCCGATTCCTTCTCCCGCTGTGGGGGGGAGCCCGTATTCCAGGGCACGGACATAGTCATAGTCCGGAGGAGGGGCTTCCAGATCTCCCGACTGACGGGATTCCTGCTGGGCCAGAAAGCGGCGGAGCTGTTCATCGGGATCGTTGAGCTCGTTGAAGCCGTTGGCGACCTCGATGCCGGCAATGAAGAGCTCGAAGCGGTCGGTGACCTCGGGGTCGTACTGGGAGGATCGGGCCAGCGGAGAGATGGCCTTAGGGTATCCTGTCACGAAGGTCGGCTGGATCAGCGTCGGCTCGATGGCCTCCTCAAAGAGGGCATTCAGAAGGAGCGCCACGTAGGGCTTGCCCGGTCGAGGCTCGGGAACAGGAATATTTTTGGACTTTAGCAGGTCAACAAGGCGGCGGTCGTTGAAATAATCTTCGGGCGAGAGACCGAAGGCCTCCCCGATGGAGTCGAGATAGGAGATCCTGCGAAAGGGGGGCGTCAGATCGATCTCCCGGTCCCCGAAAGGGAGAAGAGTCTTCCCGTGGATATGCCGGGCCAGATCGGAGAGAAGGCGTTCCGTGAGATCCATGAGCTCCTCGTAAGAGGCATAGGCTGCATAGAACTCCATCATGGTGAACTCGGGGTTGTGCCGTGTGCTGACCCCTTCGTTGCGAAAATTCCGGTTGATCTCATAGACCCGAGTCATCCCGCCCACGATGAGTCGCTTCAAATAGAGCTCCGGAGCGATCCGGAGAAAGAGCTCGAGGTCAAGGGCGTTGTGATGGGTGGAGAAGGGACGGGCCAGCGCTCCTCCCGGGGTGGGCTGCATCATCGGGGTTTCCACTTCGATGAAACCCTCCCCATCCATGAATCGCCGGATGAAGCGGACGATCAGGGAGCGGGTGACAAAGACCCGATGAGCGTCCGGGGTGACAATGAGGTCGACATAGCGTTGGCGGTAGCGGGCTTCGGTATCGGAGAGCCCGTGCCACTTGTCGGGAAGGGGGCGGATGGATTTGGAAAGAAGCGTCAGAGCCGAGGCCTGAAGGGTCGGCTCCCCGGTCTTGGTGAAAAAAAAGGATCCTTCGACACCGACAATGTCTCCCAGGTCGAGAAGTTCGGCCCAGGTAGCGTAGTCGTCCCCCAGAGCATCGGCCTTCGCATAGATCTGGAATCGCTCTCCCTCATCCTGGAGTGTGGCGAAGAAGGCTTTTCCAAATTTGCGCATAAGGACGATCCGGCCGGCAATGCGGCTATGAGGCGCCGGGTCCGGAAGTGTCTCCGGTGTCAGTCCTGCCGTTCTTTTCCGGAGGCTTTCGATGGTCTCGCGCCGGGGAAAGGGGGAGCCGTAGGGGTCGATCCCCCGGGCGAGGATTTGGTCTCGCTTGTTTCGGCGAACGCGTTCATGTTCGCTTTGCTCAAGCGGGGCGGAGGGAGTGAACTGGGGCTCGCTTGTCACGGGCAGGACCTCATGCTTGGGATGCCGTCTCCTGGCCGGAGGCGGAGGAAAGATAATCGGAAAGCTCCTGGGGGCGAAAGACGCCGCGTTCGGTGATGATCGCGGCGATATTTCTTGCCGGGGTCACATCAAAGGCCGGGTTGTAGACGGAGATGCCTTCGGGCGCCATGCGCCGTTCTCCGGCATGGGTGATCTCCCGTGCCGCGCGCTCTTCGATGGGAATCGCCTGCCCATTGGGCGTCCGGGGATCAATCGTGGAGAAGGGGGCGGCGACATAAAACGGAATCCCGTGCTCGCGGGCGAGGACCGAGAGACCGTAAGTGCCCACCTTGTTGGCGGTATCGCCATTGGCGGCAATTCTGTCCGCTCCCACGATAACGGCATCGATTTGTCCCTGGGACATGACCATGGCCGCCATGGAGTCGGTAATCAGCGTGGTGGGAATTCCGTCGGCCGCGAGTTCATAGGCGGTCAGGCGGGCTCCCTGGAGGTAGGGTCGGGTTTCATCGGCAAAGACCTTGACGGATTTGCCGGCCTCGATGGCTCCCCGAATGACTCCGAGCGCGGTGCCGTACCCTCCGGTGGCCAGGGCTCCGGCGTTGCAGTGGGTCAAAACGGTCGCACGAGAGGGGAGAAGAGCCTGTCCGTGGAAGCCTATCTTCCTGTTACGCTGGATGTCGTCCTCCTTGATGGCCTGGGCTTCGGCAAAAAGGATCCGGATTCGGTCGCGGGAGGGCTGGCTGGCATTTTTTTGCCAGACAGGACGCATCCGTTCGATGGCCCAAAAGAGATTCACCGCGGTGGGGCGGGTCTGCCCGATGGTGAGGGCGACCTCCTCCATGTAGCTGGAAAAGGCGAGGCCATCGGAGGGGACTGATTCTTCCTGGGCCCCCAGCGCAATCCCAAAGGCGGCAGAGATGCCGATCGCAGGCGCGCCGCGAACGACCATTTCCCGGATCGCGTCGGCCATCTCCTTATGTGTCCGGCAGGGAACGTCGATTTCTTGGGTAGGAAGCTCCCTCTGGTCGATCAGGTGAACGACCGTTTTTCCGTCTTTTTCCGTGGTTGTCCAAATGGCTTCGACCATGTCGTCCTCAAGGGTTTGTCTTGGTCCGGAGTCTTCTCCGGAGCCCGTTATTTTTTTTGAGAAAGGGGAAGGGGCTGGGTGGTTGCCGGAGGCGTCACGCCGTTTTTCATCAGAAACGGCTCGGATTCCGCGGCCCAGGGTGAGCTGGGGAACTCCGCGACGAGCTTCTTGTAGTTGATGATGGCCAGCGCCGGCTGATTGAGGATTTCATAGGTTTTCCCGATGTTGTAGAGGGCGGCATCAGCCAGGATCTTCTCCGGGAATTCCGTCACTTTCTGGAACATGGCGATCGCCTGGTCATATTGGTGCGCGGACATCATCGTCAGCCCCATGCTTTCATAGTAGAAGGGAAGAAGTTTCATGTTGCCGGCGTTCAGATCGAGTCCACGATGAAGCCATTCGATGGCCTTGGAGGAGTCCTGAGGGGTCTGGATATTGATGATGGAGGCCAGGAAGAGCGGGGCCACCCGAGCTGAAGGCGTATCCGGGTAGGTGCTCATGACCTGCTCCAGAAGTTTCTTGGCCTCCACGAGCTCCGGGCCATTGGTCTGCTGTCCGCGGGAATAGAGCTGCTCGGCCTTGGTTTCAAGGGCGGCGGCATCAGATTCCCGGGCGACTTTTTTCGAATGGATATGATAGACGATCCCCGTTCCCACCAGAAGAATAAAGAGAATGATGCCGATAAATCCCCATGCATTGCGGGAGGGTGCCGCTCCGGCGAACTTCCCGGCCAGGGACTCGATTCTCGGAGGAACCGGAGGTTCGCCCGAGGCTCCGGCCGACGAAGGGGATCCATTTTCCGGAGTATTTTTCTTTCTTATGCGGTAGGCCATTGTCTTCCTTTCAAGGTCTCATGATTGGTCGAATCCAGAAATTCATCCTTCCTGAGGTCTCAGGGTAAAGGCCACGTTACCGGAGAGAGGGTTTTTAGTGTTTGTCTTGAGAGCCTCGATGAGGAGCTTTGTCCGCCCTTCTGTCATGTCGGAGAACCAGTATCCTTCGGGGTAGAGCAGGACCATCGGTCCACTCTCGCACATATTAATACACCCCGTTTTCGACACAAGGAGCGAGGAGAGCTCAGGCGTCGTGTCAACAAGATTCTGGGCGAAAATCTTCATTTCTTCCCCTCCCTTGCCCAGACATTTGTTTCCTGTGCAAAAGAGCATATGGTGGCAAATTTTCGGCTTTGTCAGCACGCGTAATATCCGATCTTAATGGCTTTCCTAGCCATGAGAGGAACGACCATCCGAAGGAGGCGCAGAGTCAGAGATATGGTCGACAAAATGATCATAGTACCAGGCCGGAATCCGTCGAGAGGTTCCCAGCCTTCCGGAAGTCATTTCTTCCCGGAGAAGGGGGGTGAAATGTTCAAGAAGGGATTCGACCATGAAGGCAGAGGCGCTGATGAGACCACAATTTCCCCGGCCCTTGATCATTTTTGTGACCTTCAGAAGCCGTTCAATTCCGTCCTCAGAATTCTGTCCGTTCATCAGACCTTCCAGCGTCTGATGAAGAGATTCTGTTCCCAATCGACAGGGAGGACACTGTCCGCAGGAACCCTTTTCGTAAAATTCGGAGAATGCCACGGTTGTCGCCAGAATGGAGTCCTTGGATCCCAGAACAATGATTCCTGCTGATCCAAGCCCCGTTCCCTTGGCCCGAAGGGCATCATACTCCAGAGGGGTGTCTATTTCTCGGGCGGGTAATATTCCGAAGGACGGTCCTCCTGTGAAAAAGCACTGGAACGTTTCCCCCGGCAATGGCCCTCCCGCATAATCGTAGAGAAGGCGCTCAAGGGAAAATCCCAGAGGAAGTTCGACAACAACAGGCCGTCTCACCGAGCCGGAAACCGAGAAGATCATCGTTCCTGGACTCTTGGCCGTCCCGCGCTCCCGAAATCTGCCTGGTCCCTCCGCCAGAATGCGGGAGACGTGGGCATAAGTCTCGACATTGTTCACGACCGTGGGCTTGTGGTAGAGGCCCATCTCGGTCGGGTAAAAAGGAGGCTTGGGGCGGGGGCGGGGAACACGCCCTTCCAGAGCCTCAAGAAGAGCCGTCTCTTCTCCGGCAATGTAGGCGGCCGGTCCCACAAAAATCTCGATGTCGACGGAAAATCCCGATCCCAGGATATTGTGGCCGAGTAGTCCCGCCGCGATGGCTTCCTCCCGGGCCTTCCGAAGAATGCTGACTCCCTCGGGAAAGCTTTCCTTGACAAAGAGATGTCCGCTTTTTGCCGAGACGGCAAAACAGGCAATAATCATTCCTTCGAGGATCTGGTGGGGGGAGCGGGAAATCAGGTAATGATCCTTGTGGCTCCCCGGCTCCCCTTCGCTTCCATTGGCCACCACATAGCGGACCGGGACTCTGTGATTGGCGACCTTTTCCCATTTCAGGGCCGTGGGAAATCCCGATCCGCCCCGTCCCCGAAGGCCCGACTCCTTGATCTCCGCGATGACATCCGATGGAGAGAGCCCGGAAAGGATGCGTCTCAGTCCCTTATATCCTCCTCCCCGTTCATAGGAGACAAGGGAGGGGTCTCCGAAAATGGCTGGATTTGTGAGGACCCGATCGGGACCCTCCATGATTGTCATATTCATCAAAAAGGTAACCTTGAGGTTGGAAGCCTTCGTGGCTCCCGAGAAAAGTAGAGGCTGGAGGGCCATCTTGTTTCTGGGGAGGTATGACGGCGGAAAAAATTCTGGTAGTTAGAAATTCTACTGCAATGACAGGTTTTTTTCAACAAGAAAGAAGCTCTGAGGCGCATGTGTTCCCCTCGCTGTTGTAAGAAAGAAGCGCTTTCAAGCCCAAGACCATGCTCACCCGTCTGGGGGAGGTGACCGTTGAGGTGTCGCAAGTGCGTTCCGGTAAGTTTTATCCCTCTCCTTTTCTCCCCCCACACATATTGTCTCAAGCAAATGAGTGACAACTTCCACCCGAGGTGGAGGCTTCAAAAAGAGTGTGGGCCGCTCAAAGCGGCATGTTCACAAGATCATCCGCCCCCTAAAGGGGGCATTCCTCTACTGTCCCATTCGCTCATCAAGCTTTTTGTCTTCCTTTTCCTGGTTCCGGATGTACTGCCGCACAACCTCTTCATCCGCTCCCACCGTTGACACATCATATCCACGCGCCCAGAAATGCATCCCCGTGTCATTCCTCTTGTGGCCCATGAAGTTCCTCGCCACAAAAATCGCACCTTTGCCTTTGAGGAACCCGATCACCTGGGCCACCGAATACTTTGGTAGGATCGCGATCATCATGTGGATATGGTCCGGTTGTCAATGGCCTTCCAAAATCCGGCTCTCCTCTTGCCGCGCCAAGTCATGTAACGGGAGGAATATCCGCTCGTGAGAGCGGAAACCTCCACGACAGCGTCAGCTTAGTGGGGGGAGAGTTCATGGTCAAAGAGTATTACTTATGGTCTCAATGACGAGACCGTGGAGCCTTTCAGGGAGAGGCCGGTCAGAAGGGAATGGACTGTTGCGGCCGCTTCCGGTGCGCTGAATCCAAGGACGGTGAAGTGGCCCATCTTCCGTCCTGGACGCGGAGAGGCCTTTCCATAAAGAGTCAGTTTGGCCTGAGGCTCTGCGAGGATCGACGAAAAATCCGGGGTCTCCCTCCCTGTCCAAAGGTGTCCGAGGAGATTTCCCATGGCGCAGGGAGAAAGAAGCCGCGGCGATGCCAGAGGAAGTCCGCAGAGCGTCCGAACCTGTTGGTCGAACTGGCTGGAGATGCAGGCATCGAGGGTATAGTGGCCGCTGTTATGAGGGCGGGGAGCGAGCTCGTTGACATAGAGATTCCCTGAGATGTCAAGGAAATATTCGACGGCCAGGATTCCAGTATAGTCGAGCGTCCGGGCGATCGATTCCCCGATGTCCCGAATGTGCCTTTCAAGATCGGCAGGGATGTCGGCAGGAACTGAGGAGATGTGCAGGATTCCTTCCTCATGGTGGTTTTCGGCAACGGGGTATGTCACGGCCTTCCCCTCGATGTCCCGAACGATGATGAGGGAAAATTCCCGGGCCAGATCAAGACGCTTTTCGAGAACAAAGGGATTGGAAGAACGGGAGACCAGGAAGGTCAATTCTTGATAATTTCTTATGGGCCATTGTCCCTTTCCGTCATAGCCCTCCCGGGCCGTTTTGAGGATCCCGGGAATGAGCCCGCGGATCTCCTCCGGAGAAGGAAGGGCCTCCCGGCTCACCAGAAGGAAAGGCGTCGTGGGGAAGCCGTGGCGTGATAAAAAGGTTTTTTCGAGAATCCGGTCCTGACAGGTTGCCACAGAGGCGGAGGAAGGGCGGACCGTGCCACGTTCTGAGAGAAACTCCAGAGATCTTGCCGGAACATTTTCGAACTCGGTGGTGATTGCGGCGCAGGAGTCGGAAAGATCCCGCAAGGACTCCTCATTGTCGTAGGGGGAGACGATGGAACGGTCGGCCGCAACCATGGCGGGACTCGACGGGTCGGGGTCGAGAACCACCGTCCTGTATCCCATCCTCCGGGCGGAAAGAACAAAAAAAAGTCCCAGCTGTCCCCCTCCCAAAACACCAAGGGTCTCTCCGGGACGAATCACTCCGGATCGATGTGAGGCTGATTTCATCACGAACGTCCGGCTCCTAGGGGCGGGGGAGGGTCATCTGATGGACCTGTTCCACCAGTTCCTCCCGATAGGCTTCAACTTTTCGGAGAAGGCCGCTATCCCCGAGGGCGAGCATCGCGGCGGCGAAGAGACCGGCGTTGACTGCGCCGGCTTTTCCGATTGCAAAGGTCGCCACAGGTATTCCCTTCGGCATCTGGACGATGGAGTAGAGGGAGTCGAGCCCGCCCAGATGGGCGGTGGCTACGGGAACACCCAGAACGGGAAGGGGAGTCAGGGAGGCGATCATCCCCGGAAGATGGGCCGCTCCGCCGGCCCCGGCGATAATGATTTTGAGGCCACGGCCTTTGGCACCCTTGGCATAATCGACCATGTCGAGAGGAGTCCGGTGGGCCGAGACCACGCGGCACTCGTGGGGAATCGAGAATCGATTCAGGATGTCAGAGGCTCCCTGCATCGTATCCCAGTCGCTCTGGCTGCCCATGACAAGGCCAATTAACGGTTGGGTCAACGGACGATCCTCTTTTTCAGGCATTTTCGGCCAGGAGTGTTTCTCCTGCCAGGATAAAGAGGTCGGGATTGCGGAGACCTCCGATAAAGACCCGGTCGCCCCCTTCATTTGTGAGGATGAGGGTGGGGCGGGTGGTCACTCCCTCGACGCTCCCCTTTTCGATATCGTCCTGAAGGGCCGCCCTGACCTCGGGGCTTTGGGCGCGTTCCGCAAGCCGCTTTCCGTCAAGGCCCAGCCGTTCGGCTTCTTTTTGAAGGAGGCCGGGATCTCCGATCGGCTCGCCCTCGACGAAGGCCAGGATGCGCATCCGGGCCAGGAAACGATGGCCCTTCTCCGGATCTGTCAGAAGGGCCGCCTTGGCAAAGCGACAACACTCTTCCATGGACTTCGGGGCCCGTCCAAGCTCCCAGACCCGGGGGCTCATCGGAACACCGGTGACTCGCGAGACCTTGAGGATCCTGGGGGCAAAGTCCGCTTCCGATTTCAGCTCATGGTCCGCCAGAAACTGATTCAAATCCCGATAGAGAGGGAGAAGACGGTGGGTGAAAGCGAGACGTGGGCCAAAGTGGCCCCTGAAGGCCTCCATGGCGGATTCGGCGGCATAACTCCACGAACAAAGAGGATCGGTATACCATTCGGCAAAGAGTTTGTGGTCCACCGGCTGTTTCTCCTATTTTTTTACCGTATCAAGGGACTGAAGTCTTTTGAGGATGGCTTGAGCCTTGAGGATATACTTTTTTGGCTCGCTCTGGGAAGGGTCAATCGCCTGAGCCTCTTTCCAGAGACGGATGGCCTGATGAAGATGTCTACGGCGATAGGACAGAATCCCCTCAAGAATCTTTTTCCTCCGGATCCTTTCAATTCTTGATTCCACGGAGCGGGCCAGGGCATTGTGCGGGTCGAGCTGGAGAGATTGTCGGGAAAGCTCCAGGGCATCGAAGAGCCGATTCTGTTTTTCCCGTCGTCGTGACCATTGGGCATAGGCCTTGGCGATCAGACGCGAGTTATGCCCTTTTGTGGCGGGGGGGAGGAGTCGAAGGGTTCGGATGGCCAATCGCTCCCGGCCTCCCCGAATCAATATCAGGAGAAGTTTTGTCTGCAGGGGAGGGGACAGCGGCAGGAAAAGGGACCGGAAGCTTTTGGGTGAGAGCGAGTACAGGCGCTGAAGGGCTTCTCCCGCTGATGGCGCTGTTGGTTGTGAAATTTCTGTCAAGGCGGTGCGAATGGCTTGGGCTTCTTCTTCCCTGCGAAGCAGAGCAAGGAGGATCTTTTTTTTATGAGAGGGAGCCATTTGCTTGAGATTATGATCGGCCTGATCGAAGTTTTGCCGGGAGATCGCCTCAAGGATGAGATCGGTGCGGCTTCTTGCGTGGGGAAGCATCACAAGGGGATGAGGCGGCGATGGCGGAGAGGACCCAAGGGCGCAGGCTCCGAGGAGAGTGAGCGACAGTAGCAGCGCAAGAGTAGAATGGCGCTTGACGAAAGGGGCATGGATCGGGAGCATTTTTCCCGGAGTTCCGGGAATGGTCCTGAAAATGTTAGATGACATAGACCTCAAGTAAATGGTCGACTCCGGCAGGGGAAATGGATCTCTTTTCCCGGATTGTGGGACGGTTGTTTTCAGGAATCCTCTTCAGGAGGGCCTCGGTGACAAGAATCTCTCCCGCCGACGCTTCCTGTTGAAGTTTGGCAGCCAGATTCACTGCCTCACCAATGATAGTATACTCCATTCGGTTGCGGGATCCGATGTTTCCCAGAATCCCGACGCCGGCATGAAGGCCGAATCCAAAATCGGCATGAGGTTTCCCCGCCCTCTTTCTTTCCTCCGAAAGAGCTTCGATAGACGCTCGCATCTCAAGTGCACAGTTGAGGGCCAGTTCGGGATGATCCGGAAGAAACTCCGGGATTCCAAAAACGATCATGAGGCCGTCCCCCATGATATTGTTGACGGAACCTCGATAGCGGAAGACCATATCGATAAAGGCGTCAAAGTAGCTGTTGAGGATCTCCACAACTTCTTCTGGAGGAAGTTGTGAAGAGAGGCGTGTAAAATTCCGGATATCACAAAAGAGGATGACTGTTTCCTGCCTCACCCCTCCGAGATGAATGCGCTCGGGGTGAAGGATAAGCGATTCGGCCACATCTCGTGAGACATAACGATCCAGAGCTTTTTCCAGAAGTCTTTTGTGGAGGATCTCTCCAGCCATTTGGTTGAAGGCCGTCACGAGATCGCTGGTTTCATCGGCAATGGCCGGAGTTCTCACCGGGACGAACTCTCCGGTGATCAGCTTCAGGGCGGCGTCCCGAAGCTCCCTGATCGGACGGGAGATGAAGGCGGCAAGAAGGAGTGATCCGGCAAAAGCCAGCGCCAGACTGCCTCCACCCAACAAAAGAAAGGTCTCCCTGATTTTTTCACGGATCCTCCGATAGGGAGCATCGGATATGGAGAGTGCCACCGTGCCGACAGGAATCCCCTGGAAGGTGATCCGTGTATGGAGAGTGAGAGGAGAAGGGGCGGGGTGTTCATTTCCGGAAGTCACGGAGGATCTGTCCGAAGGATGGATCGGCGGTTGTGTTTTTGTGGGGCCGTTTATTCTATGATGGGGAAAGAGCTCTCCCATGATGTGACCTTGTCGATCTCGAACCCGGATATCAAGGACTCCGTTGGCGTGTTCGAAGACGGCAATGTTGTCTTCGATTCCCAGACGATCCTCATTGAGAAGGGGAATGGCGAGAGAGCTGGAGAGCTCCTTCATGAGAAGACGGTTGTCCGCCCAGATTTGGTTGCGTGTTTCGAGAAGAATCGACTTTGCTAAAAGGACGTATCCCAGCAGCAGGATGGGGCCGATCACGAGAAGGGAAAGTCCGAAGATCTTAAAAAACAGGGGGATTCTCATCGTATGAGCGTCGGAGAGTCAGACCAGAGGATGAGAGGCGAAAGGAGATTCAGGGAGTGGAGATTTTTTCCGAAAAGCCAATGAGGGGACGTCAGTGTCAACAGGTGTGAGGACGGCATGAATAAAAAAGGATTCTGGATTTTTCTTTTCATTTTCTTGCTTGGCCTCTTCCGCCTTTCTCCCATGGGAGGGGTCGGGAGTTTCGGATGCGACGGGTGCGGGAGCATCTCAGCCCCTCCCTTTTTTCTTGATGTGAGCTTCAGTGATCTCAAAAAATCGGAAAAATACCTGAGACAAGATCTGGGGCTTTCGTCGGTCAATGCAAGCCCCGATGACCCCCTGTGGGAGAGGTCCCTCAAAACCCATCCGATTCTTGTTTTTCTCAGTGCTGTCATGTTTTTTAGTGGAGGAATCGCCTTTTTCATCATCATCAGACGTCAGAACCTCAATCTCCGGGAGGGTATGGAGCTGGTCCGGAAAAATGCCGGACGGTTCGGCGGAGGTGGTTATGGGCATTCGTCTGGGGGCTCCGTTCCCCTGAAGGAAGTCATCAAGGCCACCGAAGAAGATGTTTGGTCCGGAAGAGATCTTCCGCCGGAAAAGGCTGTGAAAAGAATGGACAGCGTTCTGGATTCCCTTCGAGTCTCCTTGGGGGCAGGTGGGAGATCGGCTCGCCTCACCCTCTTTCGGTACGATGAGCCCGACGATCAGTTCCGGATCTGCGGGGTCAGCAGCGGGGAGGATTTCACTCTTCTGGGAACTTCGATTTCCCCGCCTGAAATCGTGTTCAACAGCCCTTTGAGAACCCTTACCTTTGTTCCCAAAAGCGGGACTCTTGGGTTGGTTGATTCCTGGGTCTATCCTTTTGTGGGCGATGGGGGAGAGTTCTGCGTTCTCATGGTGGAGATGACAGTCTCTCGCCCTCCCGACAACTGGCAGGACAATGTCAAGGAATCGCTCCATCTTCTGAAATCTCTGATCGTTCGCCAAGAAAGCGGAGGCACCGATCCGACTCTCACAACGAAAGATTCCACTGGCTCGCTCGATTATCGTGCCACCATGAATCGCTTGATGGAGGCGCTCTCCAAGACGAAGAAGATGGGGATTCCCTTTTCCATGATCGCTTTTCGCATAGACAATCAAGAGGAGGTCGAGAAACGATACGGGGCCGCTCCCCTTGAGTTGGCTTGGAGCCGTTTTACAAGCACGGTTTCTGCCACTCTCCGGCCAACAGACTGGGTGATGCGACCCCGACCCGATTTACTTTTGATTCAGTTGCTGGAAGCCGGAGAGGCTCAAGGACAAGCCGTTCTGAATCGAATCCTCAAATCCCTCACAAAATTTTCCAGCTCGGGGACTCTCGAGAAAGGGCTTCATTACCACGTCGTTCTTGTCCCCTATCCCCTTGAGCTGTCGCCTTCCGTGGGGACTTTTTTCGAACAGATCCTCCTCAAAGTCGACGGACCGTCTTCCGTTGAAGGGACTTTTTATTACTCCTGATCCCCGTGGGAGCTGAGCCATTGATCGAGAATGGCCCGGATCTCTCCTGGCCGAACTCCTCCAATCTTTGAGGCAAAGGTTTTGATTGAGGCGAGGTCGTTTTGCGCCAGATCCCTGTGCCCAAGCGCCAATTGGATCCCTGAGGCTGTGAGCATGTCCCGGGCGGCAAGGTCATACTCCCCCTTGGAGATGTGGGCCAGAGCCTGACCTTCAAGGTCAAAGGCAAGCCCGGAAGAATTATGGAGTGCCCGATCAATTTTTTCGGCTCGGGAAAAAGAGTCCAGCGCCTGATTGATATGGCCGGAAAGAAGATCGTTTCGAGCAAGACCAGCTAGATCTGTGGCGATGGACAGTTGATTTCCCCTCGACTCATCGAGAGTGAGGGCCTTTTTATAGAGATTTCCGGCCTGGGGGTACTTCTTTTGGAGCGACAGTCGCTCCGCCTGAATCTGGTAAAGTCTGGAAAGAAGCCGTTGACGGGCGTCTTCCCGGTTTCCGGCGAGGGAATCGATCGATTTTCTGGCCTCGGCGATCCAAGCCTCCTGGGATTTTTCGGAGGCGATTTCTGACCCGAGAAGAAGAGTTTCGGCCTTGAGGTCAGGGGCATCGGCGACAGACTCAAAGAGAAGGGCCCGGTCTATCCATTTTCTGGCCTGATCGGGCCTTCCAATAAGGATTGACAATCTCGCCAGCCGGTTCATATCAGAGATTGTCCCGTTGTAGTCCCCTGAAATTCGATGGAGGGCCAGGGCCTTTTTGACAGAAAGGATGGCCTGTCGGGGATGGTTTTTAAGAAGAAGCTCCTGAGCACTTCCAAGATGTGCGGCTGCCTGAAGCCTGTTCGGATGTTTGATCGGGGCTCCAGCACAGGCGGAAAAACATAAAAGTATTCCGGCACCCATGAGGCCGGTTCCCATTTGTTTCACTAAGGTCATGGGTGGCTCCCTCCTCCGGTTGAGGGGAGGGGAAGAGGAGGCCTCTGTCCCTGTCCGATGGCATCAAGAGGGGCCGGAGGCGGGGGAATGAGATTTTTGATCGGCCAACTCTGCTTCACCCCGTTCAGAATTGTCTGGGTGGAGTTGACCGTTCTGTCCGTGGCCGAGAGGACCGTGGTCGTCTTCTGTGTAATCTCGGGAAGGCGGGGAGTCGCTTTCTTGACATCGTCCGCAATGCCCTGCAGTTTTTTGATGAGAGTCGGAAGGTCGTTGCTCATGTTTTTGATGTTTTCAGATGTTTCCTTGACATTGAGTGTCGTCTTCTGGAGCTCATCGTAGATTTCCTGTTTTCTGAGGATGGCTCCGACCGTTCCCTTGCCGCGGTCGATGGAGCTTGAGAGATCGGCGATGTTTCGGACGATTCGCTGAAGGTCGATGATGGTCGGATTCAGTTTTGCCATGATTTGTTCCATTGTCAGCGGGGTTTCTGCCCGGATCTTGGCATTGCTTGCAATTTCGGGGATCCAGGGAGTTCCTATGCTGATGCGGAGAGAGACGTCGCCGGAGATGATCCCGGATTTCTTGACAGACACAAAAGAATCTTTGCGAATGAGATTTTGATATTTTTTCAGGATTTTCATGGAGACTTTGATTTGATTGAGCTTGGTGAAGTCGACGGAGTCTACCTCTCCGACATCAAGGCCGGCAAGCTTGACCGGAGTTCCCGGAACAATTCCATAGGTCTGGTCGAGGATGGTATAAAGGTGGAATCTTTTGTCGAATACATGCTGATGGACCCCGATTTCATAGAGTCCAAAGATGAACCCGATAAGGGGAATGAGCAAAAAGATCCCCGCCAGCTGTTCGATTTTTTTTTCGTTGGCTTGATGGATGTGGTGAAGTTTCATCGTGTTTTTGCCGACAATCCCTGACGCTTGTGTCCGGGAGTGAAAATCCCTGTCAGACTCTCCTTTTTCTTTGAGTGACCTTGATATTGAGCGTGCTTAAGACTCTCTTCCTGATAGTCGATGGATGTCGCCGGAGGCACTCAGACCTTGAGGGGTCAAATATCCGATTTTCTTATAGAATGGTCCCGGCAGAATCCTTTTTCGTGAAAAAAGAAGGATGGTTGTTTCTCCCTCTGACACAATTCGTTGAAGCGCATCATTGATCCTTCTGATCCCATGGTCATCAAGCCCTTCATAGGGATCGTCAAGAATCAGAAGGTCGGGGTTGTTTATGATGGCTCGGACAAAACCGACTTTTTTTGCCTGGTCCGCATTCAGATCGCAGGGATAACGCTCAAGAAGAGGGTGGAGCCCAAACTCTTCAAGATAGGGGTCAAGCCGATCTTCGATCCGGTTCGTGGCCAGAAAATGGCCATACTTGAGCTGTAATGCCAGGTTCTGGTAAACCGTCATCCCCTGAAGGAGGATCCCCCGATCGGGAAGCAGTCCAATTTTTTTTCGTATGTAGGAAAGAAGAACGGCTGGAGGATCGATCATTTCTCGTTCAAAGAGCTGAAATTGGCCTTCCCACACACAAAGGATTCCCAGGATCGTTTTGACAAGGGCCGATTTCCCGACTCCGCTATCTCCCATAATCAGGCAATGTTCGCCCTTCTTGATCGAAAGGGTCAGCCGGGAGACAAGCGGATGGTCTTGGCTATATCCAATTGACGCCTCTTCAAAGTCGATCAATATCTCCACGCCGTATCCTGTCTTTTAAGACTGCGGCATCTCCACATCTGATATTTCCCTAGGTTAAAGAGGAAAAGATCAGGTAGAGGCTAAGGGCCACTGTCGATAGCGCTAGGGCGCTCACCAGAGCGAGTCTCGTCTCTTTGGGAACTTCTCTGGCCGATCGCCTGACGCGCAGTCCATGATAGACGCTTACGGAAGAGATGATCAATCCGTAAAAGAGTCCCTCGAGAAGGGGAAGAAGAAGATCGGAAAGACGAATATTCATTTCGATCATCCGGACGAGTGTTGCCACCGGCATGGAGAGCCCCATGAGTGCCATGGCAAAACCTCCGGCCATGGCAATGATACCAAAATAGAAGGTCAGGGCAATGGTCGAAACGATAATCCCGATGATGTTTGGAGTGATGATGAGATAGGAGATGCTGACTCCCAACATCTCAATGGTATCAAGTTCTCCGGAGACCCGCATGTTGCCGATTTCCACCGCAAGCCCGGACGTTGAACGGGCGATAACGATAAGGGCGGTGGCAAAGGGGCCCACAATCCCGAATATCACATGGAGGACGATCTTTCCTACAAGATTTTGAATACCCAGTTTGGGAAGTTCGATTCCCGCCTCTGCCACTACCCCGGCCCCGACAAGCAGTGCCACCACGGTGATAATCGGCAGGGCGCTCAGCCCTGCCGTCACGGTGGCATGAAGGTAGAGATGGAGAGAGATCGTTCTGGAGAGCGTCTGCCGTATCAGATCATGGACGCTTGTCAGAATGATTTGAACGAGGTCCCTAAAATAATGGTAAAGCCTTCGGGGGCTAATGGATTCAAGAATTCCGATGTGTCTTACCTCAGGCAGTAACCTGTGAGATCAATGGATTTTTCAATAATCAGGGCTGATTTTTTTCAGACGGTGTTTCTCCGCTCAGCGCCAGGAGAAAGTCTACAAGCTCAATTTTTTCCTGTTTTGTCAGATGAAGGGGCCGGATGATCGGGTCCTTCGTCTTGTAGGGTGATTTCCCTCCCCCTTTGTCAAAAAAATCTACGACTTCCCTCAGAGTCCTGAAGGTCCCGTCATGCATATAGGGAGACGTGAGCGCGATATTTCTCAAGGGTGAAGTTCTGAACTTTCCCATGTCGTTCGGGTTATGTGAAATTGCATAGCGACCGACATCTTTCGAAAGTGTGCCTGTCTGGGGAACCCCCAGGTTGTGATAGGCCTGGTCGGAGAGAAGCGCTCCCGAGTGACAAAGAGCACAGCGGGCTTTTCCCTTGAAGAGAAGAAAGCCTTTTTTGGCACTGGGAGACAGGGCATTTTTTTCTCCCATCAGATATCGGTCATAGGGAGTATTTGGCGTAAGGAGCGTCCGCTCATAGGCGGCAATGGCTTCCCCGATTCGATCGATCGAGACATCCCCTCCGAAAATCTCCCGAAAGGATTGGCTATAAAAAGGGATCTTCCGGAGTCGGTCGACGACACTCTGGTTGGTGGGGTTTTCCATTTCGACAGGATTTGTAAGAGGTCCGATCGCCTGCTCTTCCAGGCTTCCGGCACGACCATCCCAGAACTGCCGATCGAGGTAGGCGGCATTGAGGACCGACGGGGCATTTCTTCCTCCCCGCTTTCCTCCCACACCAATCGAAACAGGACGGGGATCCGCATATCCTGCCTTGGGCATATGACAAAAAGCACAACTAATGGATCCATTGACCGAAAGCTTCGGATCAAAAAAAAGCTTTTTCCCCAGGGCGACCTTGGCGGGTGTCTGAAGGTTCGAAAGCGGGACGGGAGGGGAGGGGGGAAGGGGGACCAAGGGCTGGGCCATCCCTCTCTCTGATAGGCCGGCATTAAAGACCAGAACCGCTACGGATAACGCAATTATTCTTTTCATAAGGACTCCTTCAGCGCATTGCCGGAGGGAAAAGGTCATTGGGATATCGACTGGACCTCATCATGGAAGACTCAAGTTCACACTATCATAACATGCAGAAATATTCTATTTGTTCTCAAAATAGGAGTCTCTCCATATTCATGAGCCAAGAGTCAAAGAGGGAACAGCGTTCCCTCATTTTTTTAATCCCGATTTTCTCAGCTATTGCAAGGCCGGTCGTTGTCTTCTTAAAGTCGCTTCCCTTAGAGAGGGCTTCAAGTCGTTTTGATGGAGCGGTATGTGGGTGATCATTGATACTTTCTGGTTCGCCGAACTTGTTTAAGATCATGTCAATTTCTGATTCATCAACTCCAAGCTCTTCTGATAAGCAAGGAGGATCACTAAAATACAAGGCCTCAATCTCATGCATGGAAACATAAGGATTGACATCCTCCCCTTCCTCTCGCTTCGCTCGCCGCAGAAGCGGAAAGGAAGGGGATTCCGACGGCGGACTAAGC
>JBMFWG010000007.1:0-53865 GCA_049965515.1 Leptospirillia bacterium | reverse complement strand
CTCAAGCAGGCGGCATGACCCTAAAACAGGTATCAATCATGAACTTTATAGAATCTCACAAATCTGACGTGCACCCGTCCCGAACCTTTCCCAACCCCACAAGCCCCGCCTGGTTCCGCTCCGGGTCTCCCATCCGACGGAGCCATTGTCCCACCGTGTCCTCGTCAGGAATCGTCTCTGACCCCAGAAGTCCCAACAGGGCCTTTTCCCTCTCCAGCTCCCGAAGATCCGACAAGGTCTGGCCCCCCAGAATCTGAAGCGAGATCAACGTCTGCACAAAGACGTCTGGCCCGAATCCCCGGTTGCTTCCCGGAGCCGGAAGATGCTGGCTCACCCGCTCCCGGAGTTTCATCCCCTTCAGGTATTCCCCAAAGGCCAGAAATCCTCCTTCAAGGATCTGTTCCAGTATGATTTCCGTGCACGCGTTTCGGGCCATAACCCTGGCCCTCCTGCTGTTGTGGTTTTCACCTCGCAGGTGAGATTATGCCTCACCGAAAATCAAACAGGAAAGAGGGCTTATTAATTTTTTACCGTCTTATCCCGGAATCAGGGGAGAGAGTCTTCAAGGAGTGGCTAAAATATGGCGCGCCTGGAGAGATTTGAACTCCCGACACTCGGAACCGGAATCCGATGCTCTATCCGGACTGAGCTACAGGCGCATAAGGAGAGAGAAAAAAATTGCCTAAGAAGAATAGCGGATTGCCAAGGCCGGGTCAAGACGAAGAGACCGCATCCATATCAGAATGTGAGGACGCAGAATGATCCTTGCCAGATCGGTCGGAAATAGAGACGGCGGCCACCCCGGCACACACAAGAAAAATCCCGATCCAGCGGAGGGTGGGAATCCTCTCCTGAAGAAAGAAGAGCGCCGAAAGAGGCGTGAGGACGTAACCAATGGATGTCAAAGGAATGATATAAGAGACATCGGATACCGACAGGAGCTCCATGAGAACGCCGAAATGTAGCGCCTCAAAGGCTGTGCCGGCAAGAACCTGCGGAGATGTAATGACCGGAATGAGGAAGGAAAGAGATCGAAGCGAGTTGCCGGAAAAGGCGGGAACGGCAGCTAATCCTCGTTTTATCAGAACAAAGCCTATCGCCTCCGAAAGAAGCCCCACCAAAAGAAGTCCCCAGATCTTTTTCCGGGAATAGGACACGCCCGATCCCTTACTTTTTTGACTCGAGCTTGTCGTTTGTCTCTGGGGGATCAGGCGTTTCTTTGATGGATCGCTTGAAGTTCGAAATGGCCTTTCCCATGCCTGAACCGATTTCCGGGAGTTTCTTCGCCCCGAAGACCAGCATGACAATGAGAAGAATAACGATCAGATGGACCGGTTCAAAGAGTCCTGTCAACATGCGAATACCTCCCGTCGGATAGTCCCGTTTTATTTAGTATACACCGAATCGCTCTCGCAGAGGAGAAAATCGGTCTCCGGATTTTCCTCAGGGAACGAGAATCGCAAGCGAAGTCTCGATATAGTGAACAAACGGAAGCGGGAAAACCCCCAGAAGGATTGTCATTCCCGCTGTCACAAAAAGGGCCATCCCTTCCATACGGTTCGGCACAAACTCGACCGGCTCCACCGGATCCTTCATATACATCGCCATGACCACCCGAATGTAGTAGTAGGCGCCAACGGCACTCAGGAGGACACCGACAACAGCCAGCCAGGTGTACCCAGCATGAACGGCCGCCATGAAGACATAAAACTTTGCCAGGAAACCACCGAATGGCGGAATGCCGGCCAGTGAAAACATGAAAATCAGCATGAGGAATGCTGCCATGGGATTCTTTTTGTTGAGACCGACAAAGTCAGAGATCTCCTCCGCCTCGATCCCCTTGCGCCGCAGGATCAGGATGATGCCAAAGGCCCCGAGGGTCATGAAGAGGTAGGCGAACATATAGAACATCAGGGCAAAAAGGCTGTCCCGGCTGGGATTGAGAAGGGCTATGACGGCGTATCCGGCATGGCCGATTGAGGAGTAGGCCAGCATCCGCTTGATGTTGGTCTGAACCAAAGCCACGATGTTACCGACAATCATGGAGAGAATTGCTGCAGTGATGATCAGGAGGGACCAGTGGTCACGATTCGCCGAAAAGGCCACCCAAAAGACCCGAAGGAAAACGCCGAAAGCCGCGACCTTGCCGACCGATGCCATAAATCCGGTAACGACAGTTGGAGCCCCCTCATAAACATCCGGAGTCCACATGTGAAAAGGAGCCGCTGAAACCTTGAAGGCAAATCCCACCATCGTGAGGATCATACCGGCCAGCACCATTGGACGAAGAGCTCCGGGGTTGGCAACAAACTGGGCAAGACCACTGAGTGTTTCTGTCCCTGAGGCTCCATAGAGAAGAGAGATCCCGTAAAGAAAAATTGATGCGGCAAAGGCCCCCAGGAGAAAATATTTAAAAGAGGCCTCTACTGAACGGTTGGAGTTTCTTTTTAGTCCCACAAGCACATAGAGGCAGAGAGACATGAGCTCTATTCCCAAAAAGAGGGTGATGAGATCTCCCGCCGAAACCATGATCATCATTCCGACTGCCGCAAAAAGAAGAAAACCATAATACTCGCCAAGATGGATTTCTTCCTTTTCAAGGTAAGGGAGGGAAAAAAGGATCGTGATGATCGTTCCAAGGTAAATCACCGTCTTGAAGAAGTTTGAAAAGGGATCGACGATATAGAGGCCTTGATAGAGAGGCAGTCCCTTTCCGTTCAGGCCAAAGGTCGCAATCATGGCAAAAACGAGAGAGAAGATGGCAAAAACCCCGAGGAGGGAGCGCTTCTTGGCGGGAACAAAGGGCTCCATCAAAAAGAGGAGGCATCCCAGGACCGTCAGGTAAATCTCTGGCATCGTTCCCATGATGTTGACCGGGGAGAAGTTCATCAAAAAAGCTCCTTCAAACGGTTAAGTACCTGAATAAATTCCGTCATCAACTAATTGTGCAGCAGTGCGAGAGGAGCAGGCTGCATCTGCACCACCAGATGGGCAACGCTTTGATGAAACAGGGCAAGCACCGGATTTGGGAGAACTCCGATGACGATTACCATAACAACAAGAGGAATAAGTGATCCCCACTCATAGGCACGAAGGTCAGGCATAGCGTAGCTCTTGGGGGTGTAGACTCCCCAGACAACCCGGGAAAGAAGGTAAAGCAGATACATGGCCGAAAGAATGACCCCTGTCGTCGCAAGAGAGGAGACCACCGCATGGGTCTTGAAAGATCCTATGAGAACGAGAAACTCTCCAACGAAGGAGTTTGTTCCGGGGAGGGCGAGGGAAGAAAGGGCAAAGATCACCAATAGCGTCGAATAAACGGGCATTTGCTTTGCCAATCCTCCGTACTCGGACAGAAGTCGAGAGTGGGAGCGGTCATAAAGAACACCGATACAGAGAAACAGGGCTCCCGTGGTAATGCCATGGTTGAGCATCTGCATGAGAGCCCCTTCAATGCCCTGAGTATTGGCCACAAAAATCCCGAGAGTGACCACTCCCATATGGCTCACCGAAGAATAAGCGATAAGCTTCTTCATGTCTTCTTGGGCGAGAGCCATAAAAGCCCCCCAGATGATGGCGATCACAGAAAGCGTGAGGATCATGGGAGCAAAGAAATGAGAGGCATCAGGAAACATCGGAAGAGAAAAGCGAAGGAATCCGTAGGCCCCCATTTTGAGCATGATCGAGGCAAGGATGACGGACCCGGCTGTCGGGGCCTCCACGTGAGCATCCGGTAACCATGTATGGAAGGGGAACATGGGGATCTTGACCGCAAAGGCAACGAACATTGCCAAAAATGCCAGAATCTGGAAATTCATCCCATAATGCTGTCCTGAAAGGCGCATAATATCAAAAGTGTGGCCCCCGACAAAGTAAAGGGCAATAATGGCAACGAGAAGCAGCAAGGAGCCGGCCAGGGTATAGAGAAAGAACTTGATGGCCGCATAGATTCGGTTCGGTCCCCCCCAGACCCCAATGATCAGGTACATGGGGATAAGCATGGCTTCCCAGAAAACATAGAAGAGAACAAAGTCAGTGGCGCAGAAGACTCCGATCATGGCCCCTTCAAGGACGAGGAGGTTGATCATGAAAAGAGGGAGGTTTTTGGAGATGCCGACCCAGGAAGTCAGAATGGTCATCGGCATCAGAAAGGTGGTCATGATGATGAGGACGAGGCTGATTCCGTCGATTCCCAGGGCATAGTGGATGTTCCCAAACGGGATCCACAAGTGGTTCTCAACAAATTGCATCTGGTAGAGATGAGGATTATTTCCAATGAGGAGGGAAAGCGACACAAGAAACTCGATGACCGTGATTCCCAGTGCCGTCCACTTGACCACGCCTTCCGTGCCTGGCTTTTTGTAGAACGGAAGGATAAGAAGGGAGGCGACCACCGGAAAGAAGATCAGGAAGGTCAAAATAGGCACGGACAAAAAAGTCATCAGGCATCATCCTCTTCGATGTTGTTGCAGAAAAAGGGGCAGCCCCCGGACAACCGGGAACACGGTTTTCCCCTGAAAATGCAATTTACTTTAAAGCCAAGTGCTACAGTCTGTTAAAAAAGAGATAGAACGCCACGAGACCAAAAGCCCCAATAGCCATGGCCATGGCGTAGTTCTGAATCTGGCCAGACTGAAGACGCCGCAAAGCTCCCCCGCTGTTCCGGAAAAAGTAAGCCACGCCATTGACAATCCCATCGATCACACCCTTGTCGACTTCTTGCCAGAAAAGGCGGCCGATGGCAAAGGATGGACGAACAAAAAGGGCATCGTAAAGCTCGTCAAAGTACCATTTGTGTAAAGATATCTTGTAAAAAAAGGAAAGATTCCGGGCAAGGGCCGCAGGAATGGAGGACTCTTTTCCATAGAGAGCCCAGGCAATGAGAATTCCGAAAAGAGCTCCCGCCACAGAAAGACCCTTGAGCGCATTTTCAGAAAAACCGCCCGATGTCTCTTGAACATGGGGAAGGGGGAGCTCCTGGGAAAGGTATTGGAGAATCCCATAATGCTCTCCGGCCCATCCTGCAAAAACAGTCGCAATGGAAAGGACCAAAAGCGGAATCGTCATCGTGGCAGGGCTTTCATGAGGATGAACCGCGTGTTGATGGTCCTCAGAGCGGAATCGCTCCTTTCCGCCAAAGACAAGAAAGAGAAGCCTGAAGCTGTAAAAAGCCGTCAGCACGGCAGTCAGAACGCCAATAAGCCAGAGCATCTGCCCCAGCGGACCCTGCTGATAAGCCGTCACAAGGATAAGATCCTTGCTGTAATAGCCTGCAAATGGGGGGATCCCGGAGAGGGCCAGAGAGCCTATCAGCATGGTGGCAAAGGTCAACCCTACATACTTACGAAGCCCTCCCATCCGAAAGACATCTTGCTCTCCGGACAACGAGTGAATGACAGATCCCGCTCCAAGGAAGAGCAAGGCTTTGAAGGCTCCGTGGGTGAGGAGGTGGAAGATTCCGGCTCCATACCCGCCAAGACCACAGACCATGACCATGTATCCGAGCTGACTCATGGTCGAATAGGCCACAATTTTTTTGATATCCGGTTGGGTCAGGGCGATCGTCGCAGCCACTATGGCTGTAATCGCCCCTGTCCAGGCGACGACATGTAAAGCAAAGGGAGCCGCATTATAAAGGGGATTCATCCTGGCAATCATAAAGACACCAGCGGTGACCATCGTTGCAGCATGAATCAGAGCGGAAATGGGGGTTGGACCCTCCATGGCATCGGGAAGCCATGGATGAAGCGGAATCTGTGCCGATTTGCCCACAGCGCCAAGAAAAAGCAAAAGGGCGATAACATCAAGGACCGGAACACTCCAGCTTCCGTGGAAGACGGCAGCAAGATTGACCGTTTCATGGAGGTGTGATCCGATGGCGGGAAATATTTCTGCAAAGCGAACAGAGCCAAAGACTGTATAGGCGAGAAAAATTCCCAGAAGAAAGCCAAAGTCACCGACGCGATTCATGATAAATGCCTTGTTGGCAGCCAGCCAAGACGGTCGGCGCTCGTACCAGTGAACAATAAGAAGATAAGAACAAAGTCCGACGGCTTCCCAGAAGATGAACATTTCCACGAGATTGTCGGAAAGAACCAGCATGATCATCGAGAAAGTAAACAGGGAGATATAGGCAAAAAAGCGATCATACCCCGAGTCACCATGCATATAACCAACAGTATAAAGATGGACCAGCATCGCAACGGTTGTCACCATAAAAAGCATGACGGCCGCAAGATGGTCATATTGAAGAGAGATCCCGATATCAAGATGCCCCGACCGAATCCAGTCATAGACAAGCGTCAGGGTCGGAGGCGCCGAAAAGCTTTTGAAGAACTCCACTGTGGCAATGGCCCAAGAGAGCGTGACCAGAGGAAGGGCGACAAAGTGTCCCTTGCCCTTGAAGTAGGGCCAAAAGATTCCTACGATCAGAAATCCAAGAAGGGGCAGGATCGGAATCAGAAGAATCGGCATCATTTACAGGAACTCCCTCGGCAGATCAGAGCTTCAGCAGGTTGTAGTCATCCATGTTCACCGACTCTCGCAAACGGAAGAGGGAGATGATGATCCCTAGTCCGATCGCAACTTCGGCCGCCGCAACGGTGATCACGAAAAAAACGAAGATTTGCCCGTCGATCAGGTGCAGATAATCACTAAAGGCAACGAAATTGATATTCACTGCATTGAGCATGATTTCGATGCAGAGAAGGACCACCACAATATTGCGCCGGATGAGGACTCCGACAATGCCTATCACAAACATCATTGCGGATAAGGCAACATACCACGACAAAGGAACCATCGACACTCCAGGATAAACTTGCGATTAAGTCCTTCGAATCAGGAGAACTAGCATCTCCTTTACTCCTGACGGAACCGTCCTCGCCCCCGGGCCATGACAATCGCACCCACCAGGGCAATAAGAAGAACAATCGAGGCCACTTCAAAGGGAAAAAGATATTGCGTATAAAGAACCATTCCGATTGTCTCCGTATTGCCGAGGGTCGGAACGGAAGGGTGAGGAATCGCAGGAAGCTTTGGATAGAAATTTGTCTTGAAAAGAAGATATCCGAGCTCTCCTATCGCGAGAAGAGAGAGAAGTACTGCCCAAGGTGTTTGTTTTTGGAGGGAGGTCACCCCACCGCCCTGAAGATTGAGGAGCATCACGACGAAAAGATAGAGCACAAGGATGGCTCCGGCATAGACGAGCAGCTGAACCCCCGCGAGAAATGGGGCTTCAAGGACGATAAAAAGTCCTGCGACATGAACAAACATCCCGAGGAGAGCCATGGCAGAATAGATTGCTACCCGGGAAGCCACGACGAGAATGGCGCAAACAAGCGCCATTCCGCCAAAGTAAAAAAAAGGCAGTTGCTGGATCAAGCCGCTATCCTCCGAGTGAGATGGGGGGAAAGTGATAATGTCCCTCGTCTTTTCCAGAATTTTCCGCCTCCCACATGTTTCGAACCTTGAGGTAGGCGTCGGAATCAGCAGCAGCGCGATCACCCAGCGCCAGCATCTGTTCCTTTGAATAGATGAGCCCGTTACGAGTAAAGGAGGAGTGGGCAAACTCCTTTGTCATGGAAAGTGCATTGACGGGGCACGCCACAACACAAAATCCGCAAAAAATACACCGGGTAAAATCGAGGGTATATTCCTTGGCATAACGACGATCGGGAATTTCAGGATGGATATCGCTCACGACACGAATAGCTTTGGCGGGACAAATAGCCTCGCAAAGATCACATCCGACACATCGTTCGACTCCATCGTCGTAACGTCGATGAGCGATAAATCCACGATATCCGTCAGCCAGGACAAGCTTCTCTTTCGGATACTGTGATGTGACCTTCTTCATGAACATGTGGCGCAGGGTGAGCTTCAACCCCTGTCCAATTTCAGTAAACAATATGGTGTCAAGAAATTTCTTCAACATAGCTGACTCCTCTTCTGGAATATCCCAAATACTTGATCAATTCTTGTCTGTCGTTTGGCTAACGATCCAAAAAGTAGGCCGCTATCCCCGTCACAATGATATTTGCAAAGGAGACCGGAAGCATGATCTTCCAGCCAAACCGCATGAGCTGATCATAGCGCAGTCGAGGAAGCGTTGCACGAATCCAGAAGAAAAAGAACAGGAAAAAATAAACTTTGAGAAGGAACCAGATAACTGGAGGAATAAATCCAAGTGCGGGAATGGGAGGATTCCAGCCGCCGAGAAAGAGAATTGTCGCGATGGATGAAACGATAATCATGTTGGCATATTCAGCAAGATAATAAAGAGAAAATCTCATTCCGGAATACTCGGTAAAGAATCCAGCCACAAGCTCGGACTCTGCCTCTGGAAGATCGAAGGGCGTGCGGTTTGTTTCGGCGATTCCGGAAATTACATAGATCACAAAGGCGACGATCTGGGGAAAAATATACCAGTGCCAGAATCCTCCCGACTGAGCATCTTCGATTTTGACCAGTGACATTGAGCCAGAGAGGATCAAGACGCCGATCACAGACATTCCTGCCGTCAGCTCGTAGCTGATGACCTGAGCCGCCGAGCGCAACGCTCCCAAAATCGAGTACTTGCTGTTGGAGGCCCATCCCCCTAAAAGAATGCCGTAAGCTCCGATGGAAGAGAGTGCCAGGATAAGAAGAATACCAACATTGATATCAGCAATATAGGGGTGAAGGGTCAGGCCCAATAGAGAGAAGGAATCATGGCCAAAGGGAATAACGGAAAATGCGAGAATCGCTGGAACAAGGGAGATCACCGGAGCCACCCGAAAGATCGCCCGGTTGGCCTCGCTAGGAATAATGTCTTCCTTGGAAAGGAGCTTGATACCATCGGCAAGTGGCTGGAGAAGACCCCACGGTCCCACCTCCATCGGACCGAGTCGGTCCTGCATAAACCCAAGAACCTTGCGCTCAAGGTATGTCAGGTATGCAATCATCGTCAATACTACAAAAAGGACGCCCAGCATGACGACAAGGGCTCCGATGAGGTCGTTGGCCAAACCCTACCCTTTCCTGTTTACTTCCGGAAATCCGGAAGCTTTCAACACACAAGATCCCTTTTCGGGAAGACAGTCTTCCCTCGTAATAAAAAACTCTTTTCTGAGATGAGATAAAGGAATTCCGTCAGACGATCGGCTCGATCCTGACCTCAATCGTCTGTCCGGACTGCGCGCCGGAATGCGCATTGAAACTCACATTGCCGGGAAATAGCTCCATGAATCGGACATCGGCAAAGTGAAAGGGAAAATGGACCTCTCTATCGGCCATGCCCGAAACCGGATCGATCGGAAGGGAAATTCGGCCATGGGTGGTTGATACAGAGACACAGGCTCCCTTCTTGAGCTTCATCTTTCTGGCCCATTGACGAGGCACACGGAGAAGCCCTTCTCCTTCGATGGTCATGAGGTTTGAGTCATAAACCGTTTGCATTCCAGCGTGGTTAATGGATTTCGAGAGGGTCATAACAAAGGTGTTTTCCCCATTCGGAACAAGATCTCCCCCTGTGGGTGAGGCAAGTGAATGAGGAGGCTGTTTCAAAAAATCTGCCAGGCGGGCATTGACGGTTTCTCTCTCGGCCTTATGGGGAGGCTGTGAACGGGGAATCGAGAGAAGAATCTCCCCTGTCTTTCCTTGAAAATATGGAGCATTTCTCGTAGACGGACGAAGATCCGGGAAGATACGAAAAATTTCAGCTGATACGGCCTCGAGGGAGTCAAAGGGAAGTGGAAGACCCAACTGAGCCGCAAGACGAAGGATAATATTTCCTTCGGGCAGGGCATGGCCCCAAGGGGCCATGGCCGGAGCCAGGGGCTGGACAAACCCTTCGGCACTGACCACATGGCCAGTGCGCTCAAAGGCACTCGCCACCGGAAGAACATAATGGGCCATATCGGAAAGAGGACCCTGAAACAAGTCGGCAACTACAATAAGTTCAAGTTTTGACAGAACCTTACGAACGCCGGCAGCATCAGGAAGGAAGCGGAGAGGATCGACTCCAAATGAAATGAGAGCCCGGATTTCTCCTGACTCAATTCCTGCAAGAATTTCTCTCAAGCCTCCCCCACCTGACGGAAGCTTTGTATTCCAATGATTTTCCCAAACAGACCTTTGTTCGGAATTCTTTGCCTCAAGAAGTCCCGGAAGCCATTCATAGGAGGCCCCCATCATGAGAACTCCGAGGTCGTTTCCGGACTCGGGGAGAACAAAAAGTCCACTTCCTTCAGTCGCAAAAAGTCCTCGTTCTCCCATCAGACGAATAAGCTCATGGGAGGCATCAAATGCAGCGTCGGAACGATGGAACCTTCTCCCGGTGACGAAGATCGTCCTCTTTGAGGATTTCACGTCAGAGACAAGACGGAGGAAGGCATCAGGATTAACGCCCCAGCCTTCTAGACGGGTCCGAAGGTCGGATGAAAGAGACTCCGTCCCGGAGATAAGTGTTTCCCGGAGGGTCCGGAGAAAACTTGCTTCATATCCAGGGGCAAGGCGAATAACCTCACGGGCTCTCGTTGAGATACTGATGTCCCGGCCATGGACAAGGTAGAGTGCCGCCCTGTTTTTCCTGACTGCCTTTTTAATGGCAAGCCCGGTTATGTTTGACTCAACTGCTGGATCCGCACCGAGAACAACGATCAGATCGGCCTTCACAATATCTTCATGATCCACCAGAGGTCGAAGTGAGCCGGTCGCAGAGACCAGCGGGAGGGCCATGTTCATAAGGCCCTGACGAGCCTCTGTATCAAGGAAATTCGTCTGAAGAGTCTGACGCATGAATCGCTGGAACAGAAATGCATCTTCCAGGGGAAGCCGGGAAGAAGCCAGCCCAGCAACACGTCCTTTTCCTCGAGAAACGATGGAGGAGAGTTTCGCCGAGATTTCAGGGAGAACGTCTTCCCAGGTTGAAGGAACAAGTCGTTGCGCTTTCTTAAAGTGAGGTGCGTCAAGACGGTTTTTGCTTTGAATTCCGTTATAACCGAATCGTCCAACGACGCAGATCGACCCCTCATTGGGGCCGAGGCCTTCTCGGGAGGAAATTCTTACGATCGACTCGCTTTCAGTATCCACAACCATCCGGCAACCTGAACTGCAAGAGGTACAGGTCGTTTCAGTCTTCTCCATTTGCCAGGGCCGGAACTGATAGCGCACAAACCTGTCGGTAATTGCCCCTGTCGGGCAAACCTCAAGGCAGTCCCCACAGAACTCGCAATCAAGCTTCTTTCCTAAGGGCGGTCCGATGATAGTATCGAACCCTCGATTGATAAAACCAATTGCGTGTACATCCTGAATTTCATCGCAGATACGAACACACTTCCCGCAGAGGATACAACGATTTGAATTAAAAACGAGAACCTCGCTTTTCATGTCTTCGGGTTCATCGTTCCGATGGCTTTCAAAACGGGAATCTGCGCCTCCATAGGCGAAGGACATATTCTGAAGGGGACACTCCCCTCCACAGTCGCAAACCGGGCAGTCGAGAGGATGGTGAAGAAGCAAAAGTTCAAGGTTCGTCTTACGCGCCTCATGAACCTTGGAAGACTCAGTGAGGACCTTCATTCCCTCGGTCACCTGCGTGATGCACCCCATGACCGTCCGCTTGCTGTCTTCGAGTTCCACGGCACAGATACGGCAAGAGCCGGCCGGATCCATACGGGGGTTGTAGCAGAAAGTCGGAATGGAGAATCCTGCGGCAGAGGCAGCATGAAGGATCGTTGTTCCGGCTGGAACTTCGACCTCTTTTCCGTTGACTGTCAGTTTCACCATGGAAGCAGCCTCACCCACTAAATGATCGCTCTGAACTTGCAGGCATCAACACATGCCTTGCAGCGAATACAGGTCTCAAGATTGATATGGGCTACCTCGCCCTTATCCCAAGTCACAGAGCCTGTCGGACAGACCGGCTCGCAAAGACCGCATGTAGTACAGTCCTCTTCAATGACGACATACTTGATCAGATTGGCACATACGGTACCTGGACAATGCTTGTCACGAATATGGGCCTCAAACTCTTCCCTGAAATAGCGAATCGTCGAAAGAACCGGATTCGGTGCCGCCGCACCGAGACCACAAAGCGAGTTTGACTTCACGTACATGGAAAGACGAATGAGTTCATCCAGATCGCCTTCCTGTCCTTTCCCCTCAGTAATCCGTGTCAGGATTTCCAGCATGATCTTCGAACCAACACGACACGGAGTGCATTCACCGCAGGACTCATCCTGCGTAAACTTCAGGAAGAATTTTGCAGTGTCAACGATGCAGGAGGCTTCGTCCATAATGACAATTCCTCCCGACCCCATGATCGCTCCAGCAGCAATAACATTTTCAAAATCCACTGGGGTATCAAGGCCGGAGGCGGGAATACATCCTCCGGAGGGGCCTCCCAGCTGGGCGGCCTTGAACGGGATTTTCTTCTCAAGCATCCCTCCACCGATATCAAAGACGATGGAGCGGAGAGGTGTGCCCGCCGGCACTTCAATCAATCCGGAGTTTTTGACAGATCCAGTCAGCGCGAAGGTCTTTGTTCCTTTTGTCTTCTCTGAACCGTAGGAGGCATACCAGTCTCCTCCATTGAGAATAATGTGTCCCACATTTCCAAGGGTTTCCACATTATTGATCACTGTCGGTTTTCCCCAGACACCTTTCTGAGCGGGAAAGGGGGGCTTGGGCCAAGGCATTCCCCGCTCTCCCATCAAGGAGGCGAGCAGGGCTGTTTCTTCCCCACAGACATAGGCGCCAGCGCCTTCCTTAATCGTTATGTCAAAGGAAAAACCTGTCCCGAGAATATTATCGCCGAGGAAGTTTCGCTCCCTCGCATCGTCGATGGCCTTCCGAAGGCGCTTAATTGCCAACGGATACTCTGCGCGGCAATAGATATAGCCTTTCTTGGCATTTCCTATGGCAAAGGATGCCGCCAGCATGCCCTCAAGAACACTATGCGGATCACCCTCAAGGATCGAACGATCCATAAAGGCACCAGGATCGCCTTCATCGGCATTGCATACAACATATTTTTCTTCACCAGGAGATTGCCGCGTCAATTTCCACTTGAGACCGGTATAAAAGCCCCCGCCCCCTCGTCCACGAAGCCCCGACTTTGTCATTTCGTCAATAACCATTTCCGGGGTCATTCCCGTCAGCATCTTCCGAAGGGCCTTATAGCCGTCAGTGGCAATATAGTCATCGATACTCGAGGGATCGATGAGACCACAACGGCTGGAGACAATCTTCACCTGGCCCCTGAAAAAACCTGTCTCCGCCATAAGGGGCAGGCCCTCGTAGGACTTATGGCCTGCGATGGGAATCTGGCAGACCGCATATTTTTTTGCGAACTCTCCCTTTACAAAGTGAGCGTCGAAAATCTGCGGAATAATCAATGCCTTTACATTCCGGTAGGAGACGCGGTTCATTCCAGGCATGGTAATGTCAAGAAGAGGTTCATTGTGACACATTCCAATACAGCCTGTCGGAATGATGCGGGCTTCCAGCCCTCTCTTCTCCAGCTCTTTTATGACCAGTTCCTCAATCGTACGGGCGCCAGCGGCAAGACCGCATGTTGCCATCCCAATATGGATGGTCGGGATAGCCACGTCGCGAAAGAGACCGGCCGCCATTTCTTCAACCGTCTGAGTTGCCATCAGATAGACTCCTCGGAGTCAGAGGAAAAATCTCCCATGACTCACCTATAAGAAAACAGCATCAAAAAACATACTGTATATGGGATATCACTCACGCTTCATCATACGCCGGAAAACAGGGAAACGTTATCTTGCAATCCAGCGGCTACCATACCCCTAAGCCCACGCAAACAGGAGAGTCTTCCTCCATTTTAATCGTGAGGCTGCAGGCGGTATCAGGAGGACGGAATGGACTCCGCCTCTGTGTCTCCGGCGGCCTCTTCCCTGAATTGCTTGAGAAGGTCGACCATTTTGTCTCCGGAGAGTTTTCCGTAGGTATTTCCATTGACCATCGCCATGGGAGCCAGTGCACAAGACCCAAGGCAGGAAACGGGCTCGAGGGTAAACATCATATCCTCGGTATTTTCCCCTTCTTCGATATGAAGATTTTCCTTTATTTTGTCGACAAGAAGACCGGCCCCACGAACATGACAGGCTGTTCCCACGCAAACCTTGAGAATAAATTTTCCTCGAGGCTCCCGGTAGAACTGAGAGTAAAAAGTCAGAACCCCGAACATCTTGCTGTGGGGAATGCCCAGATCATCTCCCACACGCTCAAGAACTTCAGCGGGAACATAGCCGTACTTGTCCTGGATTGTCTGAAGGATCTGAACAACAGCACCTTCCCTGTTGCCATATTCCTCACATATATGATCGATCTCTTCATCGGTGATATTTAGTGTCGCAGCGTTGTCATTGTTTGCCATTCTGCTATCTCCGAAGAATGTCAGTTTCGGTTGAAATATTGCCCTGTCCGAAGAGAACAGCCAACATCTTCCCTCGGATGCTCAGAGCATGAATCCACCACAGGGAAAAAACCTGCGGCACATGGGAAAGCCTATTGACCCTCTTTAACGGTCACACTCTCCCATAACGATATCATACGTTCCGAATATGGTCACAATGTCTGCGATCATATAGCCCCTTGCCATATGATCGAAGGCTCCCATGCTGACAAAGGACGGGGCCCGAATCTTCATCCGGTAAGGTTTTCCCGACCCGTCACTGACAATATAAAAACCAAGCTCTCCCTTGGGGGTCTCCGTTCCACAATAGGTATCTCCGGGGGGTGTCTTGAAGCCTTCCACAACAAGGAGAAAGTGATGGATCAGGGTCTCCATGTTATGCATGACCCGTCCTTTCGGAGGGAAGGACACCTTGTGGTCGTCGGTCATAAAGGGACCCTCGGGGAGCTTGTCGAGGCATTGACGGATAATCGAGGCACTCTGGCGCATTTCTTCGACACGGATATAATATCGGTCGTATATGTCGCCGTTATGCCCGACAGGCACGCTCCACTCGATCTGATCATAGGCCGCATAAGGCTCGTATTTCCGAAGATCATAATCGACACCGGAGCCACGCAGCGTGGGACCTGACAGACCAAAATTTACGGCATCCTCGCCTGTAATGACAGCAATATGCTTGGTTCGGGCAAGCCAGATACGATTGGTCTCGAGGAGAGTATTGTATTCCTTGATATGTCCCTCGAAGGTTTCTACAAAGGAGTAGAGAGCATCAATCACATCCTGTGTCAGATCACCTTCCACACCGCCAACCCGATAATAATTGGTTGTCAGGCGGGCACCGCAAATCTTCTCGAAAAGGTCAAGGAGAACTTCCCGCTCACGGAATGTATAGAAGAAGACACTCATCGCGCCAATATCAAGCGCTTGAGTCCCGAGCCAGAAGAGATGATTGACGATTCGCTGCATCTCGGCCACGATGGTCCGGATATATTCGGCCCGGGCTGGAACCTTGAGCTGGAGAAGCTTTTCAACGGCTCGAACAAAGGCATAGTTGTTGGCCATCGCCGAAACATAATCCAGACGATCCGTGAGGGGAATGATCTGGTTATAGGTTCGGTACTCGGCAATCTTCTCGGTCCCACGATGGAGATAGCCCAGGTCGGGAACAGCCTTTTTGATTCTTTCCCCGTCTAGGTCAAGAAGAACTCTCAACACCCCATGGGTACTCGGGTGCTGAGGCCCCATATTGAGGAGGAACTGCTCTGTCTTGATCGAGGAGTCAAGGCCATTCAACACCGCCTGGCGAAGAGTGGAGAGCGTAATCTCCCGCCGAACTGTCGGGGCCTCTGCTGCCGCTCCTCCGACCTTTTCCTTTTCCAGTGACTCCAAGAGATTCCCCTTTCCTTGCCAAACGTGCGGACGGCATCAACCAACCTGGCCAACCGACCCGTTGCCGGCTCTCCTTATCAGAAAGATCGAGCCGACACCATAAATGCAATATTTGTCACACCTGCCTGCAGCGAAGGACGATCAAGACCCCTTGGGGAGAGGTGGAAGACCTTCGTGATACTTGGGAACAAAAGAAAAGTCATCTCGCCATCCTTTTCCCACAAGCGGAAAGTCCTTACGAAGAGGATAGCCCTCATCATAATCGTCGGGCATGAGAATGCGTCTGAGATCCGGATGTCCGCGGAATTGGATCCCCATCATGTCATAAACCTCACGTTCCATAAATTCTGCACCCTTCCAGATGGAAACAATGGAGTCTACAACGGGATGGGTTTCAGGAACGCGAATTTTCACCATGATGCGATGGCGACGAGGAAGAGAGTAAAAAATGTAAACAACCTCGAAACGCTCTGGGTCCATCGGATAATCAACCGAAGTGACATCAACGATATAGTCGTAGCAAAACTCCGGGTCATCATGAAGAACACGAAAAACCTCGAGTGCGCCGTTTTCCTTGAGGTAGACAGTCAGGTCTCCCAAGGCTTCCCGGGACCCGGTCACGATCTCAGGGAATCTCCGGTGAAGGGATTCTGCGACAGGATGCATCCTAGCTTCTCTCCTCGCTCTAGTTCCGGAAAACCGGCTTGTCCTGCATGATCTTCTCCTGCAGCTTGATCAGGCCATCAAGCAGGGCCTCTGGCCGCGGAGGACATCCGGGGACATACACATCAACAGGAATCAGGCGATCCACTCCCTGAACAACACTGTAGCTGTCATAAATATTACCACTGGTCGCACAGGAACCCATCGCAATGACATACCGGGGTTCCGGCATCTGGTCATAGATCTTCCGAACGACAGGAGCCATCTTTCGGGTAAGCGTTCCGGCAACGATCATCAGATCGGACTGCCGGGGAGAGGCTCTAAAGACCCCCGCACCAAAACGATCAATATCAAAACGGGAGGCCACGGCCCCCATCATTTCGATCGCACAGCAGGCCAGTCCAAATGTCATCGGCCAAAGGGCGGATTTCCGCGACCAGTTCACGATGTCGTTCACCGCGTCCTGCAACTTCATCGTGACGACAGACAGCTCGCCATCTTTATGGTGAACTACTCCCATTCAAGCGCCTCCTTTTTCCAGGCATAAACATATCCAACAATCAGGATGACAAGGAAAATCAACATTTCCACAAGACCGAAGAGGCCAAGACGCCTAAAGTCGACGGCCCAAGGGTAGAGGAAGACAACCTCAACGTCAAAGACAAGAAAAAGCATGGCAATGACGTAATAACGGATCGAGATTCGTTCCCGGGCATCGTTGATAGGAGGGACACCGCACTCATAGGGAGCATCTTTGTCCCGATAGGGGTTATGGGGACGGATGAGTCGTCCTACCAAAAGGGAGACGGCGCCAAAACCAATCGCGATCAGAAGAAAGATCAGAATTGGAATGTAGTGTTCAGGATGGGAAAGAGAAAACATGAGCCCCCCTCCGGTTCCAGACGACCGGAACCTTGACATCTATGGATTTCTATTAGTTCTCCGGTTCGATTTGTCCTATCATTCTATTTTTGGATCGGGATTTTGTCAACTGAAAAACGACCGAATTTCGCTATCATGACAGGGCATTATCCACTCTAAGTATATGGAGCGGCTGACTACACAGCCCCATGACATTTTTTGTATTTTTTTCCACTCCCACAGGGACAAGGATCATTTCTCCCAACCTTTGACGGACTTCCTGCTGGGCCTTTGGAGACCGGTTCAACGGCCACGCCAAAAGCGTTCGGAGAAAACGACTCCTCTCCAAAATCCATGACAACCTCTCCGGATTCGTCCGGGTAAGAATAGGCCATATTTGAAAAGTCCGGCTCCCCTTCAGGAGCTTCGGCTACTTCCCGAACAGATCCGGTCACCTCGACAACAGAGTTCTCAACATCTTCCATAAACTGCTCGAAAAGATCGAATCCTTCGCGCTTGTACTCCACCAGGGGATCCTTCTGGCCGTACCCGCGGAGGCCAATCCCTTCCTTCAGACGATCCATTGTCAGAAGATGTTCTTTCCATCCGTTATCGAGAGCCTGAAGAGAAACATAGCGAATGATTGAAGAAAAAACATCCACACCAAAAAGCGCTTCCCTCTCAGCGAGATGGGCCTCAAATCGAGACAGGATATGAGCCACAAGGGCATCGATTCCCATATCCTGAACCTCTTCAACTGTGACATGGAGACCGCTTTTTTCCTGGATTTTCGTGACCAGCGACTGAAGATCGTAGCTTTCGGGGTAGGCATCCTCTGGAATGATCGAAAGGATCAGCCTTTCCAGTGAGCGACTTCCCCAGGTTGAAACAAGCTCCCGGAGCCCCTCACCTTTGAGCACCCGCTTTCTGAGCTCATAGAAGACAAGCCTCTGCTGGTTCATCACATCATCATATTCGAGAAGCTGCTTGCGAATATCGAAGTGATAGGTTTCAACCTTCTTCTGGGCGTTCTGGATGGCCTTCGTGACAAAGGGATGCTCGATAGGAACCCCCTCCTCCATTCCCATCCGCTCCATCAGGCCCTTGATCTTTTCGGCTCCGAAGATTCTCATCAGGTCGTCTTCGAGGGAGAGATAAAATCGGGAGGAACCCGGGTCACCTTGTCGGCCCGCCCGGCCTCTGAGCTGGTTATCGATCCGTCGGCTTTCATGCCGTTCTGTTCCAATGATGTGAAGTCCACCTACGGCGATGACAGCTTCTCGCTCCTTTCTGGCCATCTCCTCGAATGTCGCCAGAAGGGCTTTCTTTTCTTCCGACGAGATCTCCTCCCCCCGTTTTCTCAACTCTGCATGAAAAAGAAATTCAGGGTTTCCCCCCAGCAAAATGTCGGTCCCCCGGCCGGCCATATTGGTCGCGATTGTCACCTTTCCCAATCGACCTGCCTGGGCGACAATCTCGGCCTCTTTTTCATGAAATTTGGCATTGAGGACTTCATGGGGAATGTTCTTTTCCATGAGAAGTCGGGAGATGAGCTCGGACTTTTCAATGGAAACAGTCCCCACAAGCACTGGTTGACCGACCTGATGGCGCTCGATGATATCGAGAACGACCGCATCATATTTTTCCTTCTGGGTCCGATAAACTTGGTCGGGGAGATCAACGCGGATCATCTTCCGGTGGGGAGGGATGACAATAACATCAAGGGCATAGATGCGATGGAATTCAGTCGCTTCGGTATCCGCAGTCCCGGTCATCCCGGAAAGCTTCCGGTACATACGAAAATAATTCTGGAAGGTCACGGTCGCCAGAGTCTGGTTTTCCATCTGGATCTTCACCTTCTCCTTGGCCTCCACCGCCTGATGAAGGCCCTCTCCCCATCGTCGCCCCGCCATAAGCCGGCCAGTGAACTCATCGACAATGATGACCTCTCCATTTTTGACCACATAGTCCACATCCCGGCGATAGAGGTGGTGGGCCTTAACCGCCTGAATCAAATGATGGACAAAGGAGATGTTCTTGAGGTCATAGAGATTTCCCACATTGAGCAGGGATTCGACAAGATCCGACCCCTCCTCTGTCATCGAGACCGTCTTGTGTTTTAGGTCGACAGTGAAGTGTTGGCCTGGAATCAGGCGGGGAATGATCTGGTCGACCCTTTCATAGAGATCGGTGGACTCTTCCGACGGACCGGAAATGATAAGGGGCGTCCTTGACTCATCGATCAGGATGCTGTCGACCTCATCTACAATGGCAAAATTAAGAGGGCGCTGGACAAACTGCTCGAGTTCATACTTCATGTTGTCCCGGAGATAGTCGAAACCGAACTCGTTGTTCGTCCCGTAGGTAATATCGCAGGCATAGGCTTCCTGCCTGAGGTCATCCGGCATATCATGCTGGATCAGCCCCACCGAAAGCCCGAGAAAGCGGTAAAGCTTTCCCATCCATTCAGAATCCCGCCGAGCCAGGTAATCATTTACAGTCACAACATGAACGCCCTTTCCCTCCAGGGCGTTCAGATAGACGGGAAGGGTTCCCACAAGCGTCTTTCCTTCTCCGGTTTTCATCTCGGCAATCCGCCCCTCATGAAGGACCGCTCCCCCCATGATCTGGACGTCAAAATGCCTCATTCCCAGTACCCGTCTTCCCGCCTCCCTTACGACAGCAAAGGCTTCCGGCAATATCGCATCGAGGGATTCTCCCTTGGTTATTCTTTCCCGAAAGGCCAGGGTTTTTCCGGCAAGCTCTTCGTCAGAAAGCTTCTCGACGGAAGGCTCGAGCGAATTCACCCGATCAACAATCCGGGAGATTCTCCGGATTTCCTTCTCGTTCTGGCTGGAAAAAAAAGAGCGGATGAGCGACTTGAACATGAAAAGACTCCTCTAGAGTTAGATCAGCAGAACATCTTCGAGATTTTAAAAGAGCAGGCTTCCGCTCAGGGCTTCCCGTCGGAATTGTCATCGGCGAGGTAGGGCTCAGGATTGACCGGGTATCCGAACTCACGAACCTCGTAATGAAGATGGGGGGCTGTGGTCAAACCGGTCAAGCCGATGGTCCCGATCTCTGTATCTTTTCCGACCGCCTGCCCCGTCACCACATCAATGGAGTCAAGATGCGCAAAGAGGGAGGACTGCCCAAGGCCATGGTACACGATGACATAGTTTCCATAGTCGGGGGTCCTGTCGGTCAAGACCACCACTCCCGGAGCATCCGAGTGGACAACAGTGCCCTCCTCCCGGGCGATATCGAGTCCAGGGTGAAACTCTTCCCCGCCCCCCACAGGGCCAATACGACGACCAAAGGAGGAGACGATCCATCCTTTCACCGGCAAGTGATAGCGGACCGCTCCTCCATCCCCATCGAAGGGAAGGAGTGTCGGGGTGGCAGCAGGCCCCTCCGATTTCAGGGCATTCTTTTCAAGGGCTGGCATCGTTGGCGCGGAGGACCTGGCCCCCTCTCCCGGGGAAGTCGGTTGGACGTCCGGAGCCCCTTTTGCCACCATATTCATGATCTGTGCATCGAGGTTATTCACCTCCGAGAGCTGGGCCTCAATGGCATCAAGTTTCTTTCGGTAGTTGTCGAGATGCCGCTGCTGAATGCGAGTTTCTTCCTGAATGCTCTCAAGGGCCATGAACTTTTTCGTTTCATAGCTATAGAAAAAAATGAGCAGGACAATTCCGGAAAAAAGGGCCACAAGTCCCGTTAAGAAAAGATAAATTGCCCAACGTGGAAAGGTCCACTGACGAGACTTCTCGGTCACTCCAGGGAGAATGGTGACCGTAATCGTCTTTTTAAGCCGGGCCACGAACTCCTCCTTCTCCCGATGAGTTCTTATCCCTCATTTTGCAGGACTCCCGGACCCAGGACGCGTAGTCCGCCGTCACATGGTCAGCCGCCAGAAACAGGATCTCCGGAACCTGATAAGGATGCTCGCGAAGAATTTGTTGTTCAAGGATCTCCCGGTTTTCCGGAATCGTCTTGAGAAGAAGTGTCACCTCCGCCTCTCGCTGAAGAGATCCATCCCAAAAAAACAGAGAGGTTCCCCGAGGCAACAGATGGCCACAGGCAATCAGATGCCGCGAGACCAGATCCGACACGAGTCTTTCCGCCGCTTCCGGATCCGGGTGCGTTACAATGACAAGATCGACCCTCACTGGATCACCTCCGAAAAAAACTTGATCGTCTTGGCCATTCCCTCATGGAAGGAGACCTCACACTCCCAGTCAGACTCCTCCGTCAGGCGGCCATGCCCAAGGACACGATACCCTGAGTCGGCAAAGGTCTTCGAATGGTAGTTGACGGGAGCATCGTCTCCCAGGATTTTGCCGATTTCAAGAAAGATCTCACGATCACTCACCGGGACATTCGATCCCACATGGAAAACGCCTTCGGCATCCCGGCTGATAATATGAAGCAGAGCCTCCACCGCATCATCAATATAGACATAGTCGCGAACCCGGCCTCCGTTACCCGGAATCACAGGAGGATTGACCGAACTACGAAGCAGGGTCTGACGGATGGCGGATCCGATGAGCCCTCCCTCGCCCACCACCGTTTGTCCGGGGCCATAGACCGGAGAGAGACGAACCACCGTCTGTCGGGTGGCATGGGGATCCGAAAGTGACGCCAGGGAAAACTCAGCAAAGGCATGGGAAATCCCGTAGGGAGAGAACGGGGCGATCGGTGTCCTCTCAGAAAGAGGGCTTCTGTCCTTTTCCCCCGCATTTCCCAGAACCTCTCCCGAAGAGACAAGAAGAATCCAGGGGATAAAGGCCAGACGGCTGGCTTCCAACACCCCCATGATCGCTCCCGCCGTCCTGTGTATGTCCCAGGCGGGACTCTCCCAGGACAGGCGGACATCGGTCTGACTCGCGAGGTGGATATACAAAGACGGAAGTGTCCGCTCAATGACCCGGGCCACAAACTTTGAATCGTCAAGGGACCCTTTGACAAGGGGAACGGGAGAGTCCCGGGACGAACGGTAGCCCGTCGACATGTCGTCGATTGCAGTCACATTGTGGCCCATCCGGGAAAGTGCCCGGGCCAGGGGAGCCCCGATGAATCCCGCTCCTCCACCGATGACAATATTCACAAACGATCCTTCCAGCGTGCGTAGCAAAAATATTCCTGGTTCCCTTTTCTTCCCCGGACCGTCGATGGCATCACCCCCCGGACTTGTCCCCCACTCTCTCCAATCCAGCGGACAATGTCCCGCAGAATCCTCCGACGGACGGTTTCCCTGACAACAATCCCTCCTCGCGCGATTTCCTCCGGAGCCGCCTCGAACTGCGGCTTTACCAGAGCCATCAGCCACCCCCCCCGAGAGAGGAGGAGGGGAATCTGGGGCAGAATCTGGCGAAGGGAGATAAAGGAAAGATCCGCCACAACACCATCGACACCTTCCGAAGGAATCCAGGATCCGGGATGGCGAACATTGACTGATTCGAGAAGAGTCACGCGAGGATCCGAGCGAAGACGGACGTCGAGAAGCCCCTTCCCGACATCAACGGAAAGAACGGAGGCCGCGCCCGATTGCAATAGGCAATCGGTAAACCCTCCGGTCGACGCACCGAGATCCGCGAGTCGGAGTCCCTGGACAGTCGGCGAGAAAAAGGCAAGCGCCCCGGCAAGCTTGTCGCCTCCCCGGCCCACATAGCAGGGCCCCTCCCCTGGCGCGACTCTGGAGACCCGGTCAAACTCGGTCCGGACAGAGGGATCCGTTCGGGGGATCCCATTGACATAGACCTCTCCCCGAAGCACAAGTTCACGGGCGGCTTCACGGGTCGAAGCCCATCCCTTTCGGAGAACAAGAAGTTCCAGCGCCTCCTTCCTTGCTCCCACGTTTTGTCGGTCAGGCGACGGGGGAGTGAAGACTCTTTCGCGCCAACTCCGCAAGTTTCGGGGCCGTCAGTCCCACCGAATCCCGTAAAATCCCGGGAGCTCCATGTTCCACATAATGGTCGGGAATGCCTGCCTGACGAACACGAACTCGAGAAAGAAGATCCGCCGATGCGAGAAACTCCAGGACAGCCGACCCGAATCCTCCCATGATGGCCCCCTCCTCGACGGTCACAAGAAGAGGGGTCTGACGGCAGATCTCCGTCAGAATCTCCGTGTCCAGTGGCTTGGCAAAGCGCATATTGACCACCCCCGCATCGATTCCCTCCTCCTGAAGAAGGCGGGCCGACTCCATGGCTACCGAGACCATCGAACCATAGGCCAGAAAGACCAGATCGTGGCCATCCCGAAGCATCTCGGCCTTTCCCACCGGGAGGGCAGTAAAGCCCGAGTCCAGGGGAACTCCCAGGGCCTCTCCCCGGGGGTACCGGATGGCGGCAGGTCCGGGAAGATGAAGGGCGGTCCACAGCATCTTTCGAAGCTCGTTTTCGTCCTTGGGCGCCATCAGGACAAGGTTGGGAATGTGCCGAAGGTAAGAGATGTCGAAGACCCCGTGATGAGTGGGGCCATCCTCGCCCACAAGTCCTCCGCGGTCGAGAGCAAAGAGAACGGGAAGCTTCTGGAGACAGATGTCATGGACAATCTGATCGTAGGCCCGTTGCAGAAAGGTCGAATAGATCGCAACCACAGGTCGCAGGCCCTGTGCCGCCATCCCTCCGGCCAGGGTGACGGCATGCTGCTCGGCGATCCCCACATCGACAAAACGCTCGGGAAAGAGCTTGGCAAAATCCGACAAACCGGTTCCCTCAGGCATGGCCGCTGTAATGGCAAAGAGTTCGGGCATCTCCCGGGCAAGCTCGATCATCGCCTGGCCAAAGACCTTGGTGTACGCCGGAGGACCACCGGCCTTCTTCTTGAAGACGCCTGTTTCCGGATCAAAAGGTCCCACGCCATGAAAGGCGACGGGGCTTTTCTCCGCGGGCGCATAGCCCTTCCCTTTGATGGTGCGGACATGGAGGAGGACCGGGCCGGGGCGATCCTTGAGGGCCGTCAGGGTCTCCACCAGAAGGGGAAGATCGTGGCCATCAAGAGGGCCAACATAAGAGAGCCCCATCTCTTCGAACCACTGGCCCGGAGGGGAGATCATCCCGACCATCTGTCCATGGGCCACCCGGGCAAAACGGACCACCTGATCCCCGATCACCGGGATATCCCGCAGAAGGGCCCCCGTCTTTCGCTTCATCTCATCAATAACCGGGTCCGCCGAGATCCGGGCAAGGTAGGAAGACAGGGCTCCCACATTTTCCGAGATCGACAGATTGTTGTCATTCAAGATCACCAGAAGCTTTTTCTTCCGGGACCCCGCTTGATTGAGTGCCTCCATGGCCATCCCCGCGGTCAGGGAACCATCTCCGATAACAGCAATCACATGGTAAGAATCTCCCAGCACATCGCGGGCCTCCGCCATTCCCAACGCCGCGGAAACCGAGGTGCCTGCATGTCCCGCCGAAAAGGCATCATGGGGGCTTTCCTCACGCTTGGGAAATCCACAGAGACCATTCCACTGACGGATGGTCGGAAGGTCCCCCAGCCGGCCCGTGAGCATCTTGTGAGGATAGGCCTGGTGCCCCACATCCCAGACAATCCGGTCCTGCATGGTATCAAAAACCCGATGGAGCGCCAGAGTGAGCTCAACCACCCCCAGCCCTCCGCCAAAGTGACCGCCGATTCCTGACAGGACCCGGATCATCTCTTCCCGGATCTCCTTGGCCAGGACTGGAAGGTCCTCCATGGGAAGGTTTTTGACATCGTCCGGACCACTAATATTTTCCAGAATGGATCCCATTAATTCCTTCTTTCTATGATATAGGAGGCAATGCGGGCCAGTGGCTCTCCTTTCGCTCCGAAAATCGCCACGGCCTCATGGGCCTCCCTGCACTTTTCTTCGGCAAGGATCCGGGCCCGGTCGACGCCAACCAGTCCGGGATATGTATTCTTGTTTTTTCCGGCGTCTTTTTGTGCCGCCTTTCCCAATTCCTCGGCCGTTCCAAAAACATCGAGAAGGTCATCCGCGATCTGGAAGGCAATTCCCACCGCCTCGCCGTAACGCGTCAACGCCTCGATCCGTTCGGAGGAGGCCCCCGCAAGGATCCCTCCGATACGCACCGAGGCCCTGAGGAGGGCCCCGGTCTTATGACGATGGAGATTTTCAAGCTCCGGAAGGGTCAGGTTCTTTCCCTCCGATACGATATCGAGAAACTGCCCCCCCACCATCCCGCAGAGACCGGAGGCAGAGGAGAGTTCATACACCACTTCCATTCTCAGGGAAGCGGACAATACTTTATCATACACAGGATCCGAGAGGAGGGTAAACGCGTGGGTCAGAAGGGCATCGCCTGCCAGAATCGCCGCCGCCTCCCCATAGACCACATGATTGGTCGGCCGACCCCGTCGCAGATCGTCGTTGTCCATGGAGGGAAGATCGTCGTGAACAAGGGAATAGGTATGAATGAGTTCGAGGGGCAGCGTCAGGGGAAGAAGAGCCTCTCCGTCTCCGCCCACCGCGTCGATAGCTGCCAGTGCCAGAACCGGCCGGATTCTTTTCCCCCCGGCCAAGAGACTGTAGCGGATCCCTTCGGCCAATCGTCTATATTCCCGGGAAAGCTCCCTTTCAAAAAGGGCTTCGAGGGCCTTGTCCACACGTTTCTTCTGCATATCAAGATAGGCCGTGATTTCCAACCGACTTGTCCTTTCGACTGACGAAAAATGATGTGCCCGGGAGGACGTCCTCCCCGGACTCTCCGAACCCCTTAACTCTCTCCCCGAAAGGGAGCCTCCACCGGGCTTCCCCCGTTGTCTCTCGATGAGGAGAGGAGAATTGACACCTTTCTCTCGGCTTGCTCAAGGATCCTCTGACACTGATCGGAGAGGGCCACTCCCTCCTCGAAGAGTTTCATCGATTCCTCGAGCGGGCGGTCTCCCTCTTCCATAATCCGCACGATCTCCTCAAGGCGCTTCATCTTTTCCTCAAAAGACCGGACCGGTTCCGCCTCAGAAGGAGCCCTGCCAATGTCCTTCACATCCTTAAGCTCAGAGTCCTTGATAGCCTTTCCTGGCCGACTGTCCTTACCGAGTCCCGCCATCATCCCTCCATTCCAGGATATTAGGTTCGGAGTTGCTCGCACTCTTCTCTTCGGACCCTGCACGCACATCGACCACCTTCAGGGAAAGAGCAAGGTGGGAGGTCCTTCCCAAAAGCGTTTCACCGATCGATGGGGGAGTGGAGGCCGTAACCAAGGTCCCGGTCTCTGGGCGCGAAAGCAAAAAGAATCCGCTGGCCAGAGGTCTCCCCGGATCACGGGCAAAAAGCCCGCTTCGAAGGCGCTCAAAGATCCGCCCCTCCCTGGACAGGCGATTTCCCAGGGCCAGGACAAGGTCATTTTTCAGGCGGACCTGTTTTTCTCGAAGAATCCCCACACCTATCCGGTCAGGCCGATCAAGACGGTGCAGCAGGTCGAGACGTGCCGTACGATGTGTCGAAAGACGAGCGAGAAAAAGTTGGACGAGGTATCCGGCTCTTTCGGAAAGCCTCCGTCCCTGCCGGATGATCTGGGAGGAGGGATGGACAAGCCGCCCGGACAGGTCCCGAAGATGTCCTGAAAAACGGCCAACCTGTCCCTGCATCATCTGGGACAGCCCCTCCTGCCCCCTGACAAGGGCAAGCTGGAGGCGTGAGATCCGACGGGACAAATGACTGGCTCCCTCCCGAAAAGCTCGCAGACGACCTCGCTCCTCTTTAAGCCGGTCGGAAAAAGCGCCGAAAATACGTCGACGGGAGAGACGGGCCAATTCCATAAACTGAGCGGCATCAAAGAAGACTCGCTTGGCCGCCTCCGTTGGAGTCGCCACCCGAAGATCGGCCACGAGATCCGCCACGCTCACGTCGACCTCATGGCCGATAGCGGTAACCACCGGAACGGGACACCCCAGGATGGCCCGGGCCACGTTCTCCTGGTTGTAGACCCTCAGATCTTCCGCCGATCCCCCCCCCCGGGTCAGCACTACGACATCGACCTCCGGCAAATGGGGGACTTCAGAAAAGGCACGGAGAAGATCAGCGGCAGCATCGGCTCCTTGGACCCTCGCAGGAATCACAACGACCGGAACAAGACGGTTCTGTTGGTCGAAAATTCGCAGAAAATCCCAGACGGCCGCTCCCTGGGGAGAGGTGATCAGGGCCACCTTTCTGGGAAAGAGGGGAATGGGACGCTTCCGTTCAGGCAAAAGGGCCCCCTCCTTGGCCAGAAGATCCCGAACCCTGGCAAATTCCTGGAAGAACAGGCCAAGGCCTGCCGGGCCCATCCGGTCGACAACAATCTGGACCTCTCCCCGGGCTTCGTAGTAGGAGAGGCGACCCCGAAGAAGAACCTTGAGCCCCTCTGCCGGCTGAAAGGAAAGGCTCCGGACCGCGGAGCGGAACATCACACCCCGGAGGCTAGCCACGGCATCCCGGACAGTAAAGTAGTAATGGCCGGAGGGTTGGGAGAGCTTCACGTTCGACAGCTCACCCATGAGGGAGACCGGCCCGGGAAACAGCCTGTCGATCCCTTGACGGACCGAGCCGGCGAGTTCGGCGACGGTATAGACGACGTCGTTGCCCGAAAGGATCTCTCTCTCCATTACACACGCTCCCGGTCAGCCATGCCGGTCCTCTCCCCCGGATATACCTCCCGAAGGAGCCGGGCAGAGAGAACCTTGGCCCGTTGTCCCGCTTCCGGAGAAGACACCGTCAACAGGAGGGCGCAAAACAGGACCTCTCCCTCGCCGACGCGAAAGGGCAGAGGAACCTGCGTCCGGTAGCGGGAAAGGGCCAAAACGGGATCGGCTCCGACGATCGACCAGCGGGGGCCCGTCATCCCCACATCCCCCACGAACCATAGGCCCTCGGGGTAGAAGGTCAGATCGTTGGTCTGCACATGCGTATGGGTTCCGTAAAGAAGGTCGGCCCTCCCGTCGAGATGAAAGGCCAGGGCCTGTTTTTCACCGGTCGCCTCGGCATGAATATCGAAGGCGATGAAATGCGGTGGATCAGCGGCACGGGAAAAGTCCTCGAGGATACGGTCTGCAGCAGCGAAGGGACAGTCAGCCGGCCCCATGAAGGCCCGACCGGCCAAATTCCCCAGCCCCACGCGAAAACCTCCCGGAAGAGTATAGATCCGGTGTCCGGTTCCGGGACATCCCGGGGAATAGTTTTCCGGCCTCAGGATCCTGGTTTCTGACGAAAAAAGGGCCACCGCCTCCTTCTGGTCGAAGAGATGGTTGCCGGTCGTGATGGCGGAGACCCCCATCCGGAAGCACTCCTCGGCTTTGCGTGGAGTGATTCCTCGGCCGCCGGCCAGATTTTCTCCGTTGATAAAGAGGCCCTGAATCGGGGCCTCCCGGGAAAGAAAGGCGAGGCCCGTCTCCAGGGCCTTCCGCCCGGGACGTCCAAAGACGTCCCCCACAAAGAGCAGACGAATCTCCCCCGAACCGTTGGCCGAAAGATCGGGCCGACGATCGGAAGGAAGATCAGCGGGCATACTCGACGATCCGGTTCTCCCGGATGACGGTCACCTTGATCTGTCCCGGATAGGTCAGCTCCGCCTCGATCTTCTGGGCAATGCCCCGGGAGATCTCCTGGAGGTCGGTATCCGTGACCTGATCCTGGTTGACGATAATTCGAATTTCACGGCCGGCCTGGATAGCATAGGCCTTTTCGACTCCCCTGAAGGAGGTCGCAATTGTTTCCAGCTTCTCGAGACGCTTCACATAGACATCGATACTCTCTCTCCGGGCCCCCGGCCGTGCCGCCGAAATGGCGTCGGCCGCGGCCACAAGGACCGATTCGAGACAGGAGGGCTCGATATCCCCGTGATGGGACATGATGGCATTGACCACCTGAGGGGGTTCTCCATATTTTTTTGCTGCCTCGCCCCCCAGCAACGGGTGAGAGCCTTCCCCCTCGTGGGAGAGCGACTTGCCGATGTCGTGCAGGAGTCCCGCCCTCTTGGCGATCCTGGCGTCAAGCCCCAGATCGTGAGCCATCATCTGACAAAGGAAGGCCACCTCTCGGGCATGAAGCAGGTTATTCTGTCCATAGCTTGTCCGGAATTTGAGGCGACCAAGTAGCTTGAGAATTTCCGGGTGGATGTCGGTGATCCCCAGCTCGAAGGCAATCTTCTCCGCCTCCTCCTTGAGAGAAACGTCAAGGTCGCGCTTGACCTTTTCCACGATTTCCTCGATCCGGGCCGGATGAATCCGTCCGTCGGACAGGAGCTGCTCGAGAGCGAGCCGCGCCACCTCCCGCCGCAAGGGGTCGAATCCTGAAATGATGATGGCATCGGGCGTGTCATCGATGATCAGGTCCACTCCGGTCGCGGCCTGAAAGGCCCGGATATTCCGTCCCTCCCGTCCGATCACGCGGCCCTTGACATCATCGGAGGGAAGGGGAACCACCGAGACGCTGATCTCCGCCACATGCTCGTTGGCATAGCGCTGGATGGCCATGGTCATCGTCTCCCGGGCCTTGCGCACGGCCTGGTCGCGAACTTCCTGTTCCAGTTTCTGGGCCAGCCGTCCCACCTCCTGGCGAATGGAGGTCTCGGCACTCTGCAGGAGTCTCTCCCGGGCCTCTTCAACTGTCAGGGAGGAGATCTCTTCAAGACGCTTGAGCTCGCTCGCCTCCAAAGTCCGAAGCTCTTGTTCCCGGACCGAAAGTGCCTGGTCCCGGGAGGCCAGACGCTGTTTTTCTCTCTCATTTCTTTCCCGGGCCTCGGCTATCTGACGGGAGAACTGCTCGAGCTCGCCCTCCCGGACCTTGAGCGCCTGCTCGGCAGAGTGGAGTATTTCCTTTTTTCGGGAAATTTCCTCTTCGGCCTGGATCCTCAGCCTGAGGGCCTCCTCCCGGGCTTCGATCGCAGCTTCCTTCAGGGCATTTTGCTTGCGCTCCTCGATTCGGGATCGCTCTTCTGCCAACCGACTCTCTTCCAGCGACAGTGCTCCGGTACGTCGTTTCATCCCGACCTGAATGCCGGACCACAGGCCGGCGGCAGCGCCCGCCACCGCCAACAAAAGACAGAGTCCATATCCCATAAGAACCTCTCATTTTCCTGTTGGATGATTCTCAGAATGGTGCCATCGAAAGCTCCGGCGGAGGCCCCCGCTGATTGATTCAAGAGGGGGCCTCCCGGGCACCAGAAAACAACCTGAAGTGTAACACTTCATTATACACGATCCTGAGAGCCAAGTCTTTAAAATTCAAACAAGTTATTTGAAAGGAGCGACTTAAGGAACGAATTCCCCAGGAAAAATGGGAAAAAGGAGAACGGGCTTAAGAGCCCAATGATGAGCCCTCGGCAGGATTCCTCCCCTCCCGGATTCGGCGCGCCGCCTCATATCGCTCCTTGAGCTCCCGTTCGCGCCCTCGATCATTGGGGAGGTAGTAATGTCGGCTCTCTCCCTCCGGAAGATGTCTCTGGGGAGAGACTCCCCCCGGCTGGTCCGGGGGGTAGAGATAATCGAGAGATGTTGTCGCCTCGTCGCGGGAAAAGGCTCTCTTGGAGGTCCGATCCCGAAGATAGAGGGGAACCGGAGGCAAAAAGCCCTCCCGGACATCGGCGAGGGCCCGGTCAATAGCCTGATAGGCTGAGATACTCTTCGGCGAGAGCGCGAGAAAGACCGTCGTCATCGCCAGGGGAATCCGTCCTTCAGGGAGCCCCACCTCACGCACTGCATGAAAGCATGAAACGGCCTGCGTCAATGCCTGCGGGTCTGCCAACCCCACATCCTCCGCCGCGAGGATAACAAGTCGACGGGCGATATAGAGAGGGTCCTCCCCCCCCTCGAGCATTCGGGCAAGCCAGTGCAGAGCCGCATCGGGATCGTAGTTCCGCACACTTTTAATAAAGGCCGAGATGGTGTCGTAATGGCTGTCCTTGTCCCCGTAGAGCTGTCCGGAGCGGGACAATATCGCCAGAACATCCTCCTCCCGGACCCGCCTCTCCTCTCCTCCTCGCCCGGATGCCAGCAAGACCGCCGACTCGAGCGCCAGAAGAAGCCGTCGTCCGTCTCCCCCAGAATAGCGAACAAGAAGGGAGCGGGCCCCCGGATCGAGTTGAAGAGGGGGAACGCGGGTCTCCCGGGAAAGACGATCGAGCCCCCGGTCGAGAAGAGTTGAAAGGGAGATTTCATCGAGAGGCTGAAAAGGAAAAAGGAGGAGCCGTGAGGCCAGGGGAGGAATCAATGCCGCATAGGGAGTCGTATTGGAGAGCCCCAGAAGGATGATCTGGCCACTTTCCACTCCCGAGAGCAGAACTTCCTGCTGGCTTTTCGACCAGGTGTGGATCTCGTCGACCACAACCACATGCTGCCCTCCCTCCCGACGGCGCCGATCTCCCCTCGCAAGCTCCGGACGGAGATCGGCGACTCCCGCCGTGGTGGCATTGAGATGGGCAAAAGTATGGTCGGGAAGAAGTCGGGGAAGGAGCTCGACGAAACCACTTTTCCCCGTCCCGGGCGGGCCAAAGAGAACCATGGAAGGCCACCGGCCCTCACCAAGAAAGCGGCGAAAGAGCCCCTGGGGACCCAGAAGGGCCTCCTGCCCCACAAGGTCCTCCAGGGAAGACGGGCGCATCCGGTAAGGAAGCGGGACGGGCCCTGGTCCCCGGTCAAAGAGAGACCGTGTCACCGGACGACCTGGTTCAAACAGAAACCGGGAAACGTTAAAAACACAGGAAAGAAGAAGGCCCTGCAAGAGGGGAAAGAGAAAAAACAGGGAGACAAAAACAAAGAGGAGAAGAGGCGAAGGTTAAAAAAAGGTCCAGGATGCCGTGCCGATCGCCATTTGAGATACCCGTTTTCCACGTATTGGCGCTCGAGGACGTTTAGGCTTCCGATCCCTTTCGGGACCGGCATGCACACCACAATCCTGCTCACGCTCCCTCTCAAATGCTTGTAGGTATCAAACTTGACCGGACCTCGAACACCCCAGGCCATGGTCATAGCCTATTCCTTTTCCTCGACCTTTGTAAAGAGCGGGGAAGAGGCCCATTCCGCCCCCCACTTCCGCCACATGCCAATCTCGAATTCAAGCCTCGAGATCTCCTCCCGCGCCTGATCAATCGCATAGATCTTTTCGATCGCCGCCAGCAGGACCAGAGACAGGGCATTTTGATCGGGAAGATCTCCTGTCTGGTGGGCCAGGCGGCTTTTAAGCTCCGCATCAAGTTGCCGCCCCGCCCGTTCCATCCGGCGTGGGTCGAAACTCCCCCGGACATCGAGAAGCACATTCAGGACCTTGACCTGGATGTGTTCGATCTTCTTGGGCCCTCCCTGGCTCATTTGCCCCCCCACAAGGGATCCCCATGGCCGGGAGGGCAGAAAATCCCCGTCTCAGGGCTGCTCATTTTTTTCCTCTGGGTCGGAGGTTGTCATTGCCAGCAGCTTCTTCTCGAGAGAGAGGAAGATCTCCCGAAGGCGCTCCCTCTCCCGGCGAAGGGTCGCCACCGACCTTCTGAGTTCGGAGATTTCCCGGTTCTTGTCCCGAAGTTCGGCGCGAAGCCTCTCAATCGATTGGGCATGGCGCAACGACAAATCTGACAGTTGCCTTATTCCTTGCTCGATTCTGACCCGGATCGCCTCGTCCTCGGGGCTTCCCAGACTCAGGCCCGGGATCCGGTTCTTGCTCAAGGGATCCCCTTGCGGACGCCCTTCAGATGGCGCTGGAGGTAGGCGTAGTTCCAGAGGACCTCCCGGACGTATCTCCGGGTTTCCTGATAGGGGATCGCCTCAGTAAAGAAGTCCCAGTCGGCCTTGGAGAGTTGTCGCCAGGAAAGCACGGCGTGGAGCCCGGCATTATATCCGGCAATCGCCCTTTCGGGGTGGTGGGGAACCGACATAAGGAGTCGCTTGAGGTACAGCCCTCCGATCAGGCTGTTGACCCCGGGGTGGCGAACCTCGCCAAGATTTTTCTCAACCCTTACCGGGAAGGACTCCCCTTCCGGCCCCCTGACAACCGCCAAAGCCGTCTGCGGCATGAGCTGCATCACCCCAAGGGCACCGTCCACCGAAAGGGATCGTTCACGGAATCGGCTCTCCTGCCGGGCGATGGAGAGTGCCCATAAAGTGGGGACACCGGAACGATTGAAGCCGGACAGAATGGCTGCAGTCATCCACTCCCCTGTTGGCAACCGCATTCCCGTCCCCCCCGCCGGAAAGATCCGGTCGGCAAGCAAGAGCTGGCGCCTCCGGGAGATGGCCATATCAAGATCTCCGTAGCGAAGGATCTGGTCCCGGTCGAGAGAGGTATTCCGGGAGAGCCTCTCGAGGACGACCGCCGGGCCAAAGAGCCCCATCTGAAAGAGATCTTCCATGGCCCTCCTCACCCGGAGAGGAGAATGATGGGGGCGCGTAGGATGATGGGCCGGAAGATGAAAGGCCCCGCATTCCCCCCGGCAGGCTATAGCCGCCCAAAGAGGATAGGCGCTTCCGTCTCCTTCATTGATCGTCTTGCGGTACAGGTCTCTCGCCCGGGCCGGATGACCGAGAGAGTCCTCAAGGCGACCCCGGAAGTACCGTGCCCGGGCCAGCAGTCCGATCCTTTCCGGAGCATGCTCCCGGAGGTAGGACGAAAGAGTCGACCATTGCGCAAGGGCTTTGTTCTTGTGGCCGCGAAGTGCCAGGTCGAGGCCATAGAGCCAGGCGGCTTCCTGGCCCTCCCGACTGTCCCAGGAAGTTCGGGGAAGACGGAGGACAGCCGGAATATTCCGACTCGGAAAGACGATATCCTGACGAAGGGCCGAGACGACCATGGAGGGAATAAACACCGCCTTGGGATACTTCCCCTGAAGAGACTCAAGACAGGAGAGCCCCTTCTCGCTGGCCCTGGACATCTCAAGCCGGCACCGAAGCACCTCCAGATCGGAGCGCAGGGAAAGCCGGGGGGCGGTCGCAAGAGCCTTGTCGAGCAAGGCCCGCGCCTTCCGGGAATCGCCGGTCAAGGCACGGGCCCGGGCTTCAAGATAGATCGCCCGATCCCGGTAGGGAAAGGGGGGAGCGGTCTGCCGATAGATTTTGGTTTCCCGAAGAACCAGATCATTGGCCCCCATGGATTGAAGAATCACCCAGCGAGGTACAAGCAGCGATCCTCCGGGGACATCGGGACGCATCTTAAGAAGCGCCAGAGCGCTTTCAGGGCTCAGTGGATGGGTGGCGATGAGGCGCCCAAGAATCTCCCTGCGTCGATCCCCGTGTTCCGAAAGAGCCATCCGAAGAAGACGCCGGGCCCGGTCTCCGCCCACTTCGCCTCTTCTCAAGGGAGCAAAGACAGTGTTTTCACGGGAAGCCTCAAGCCGGAGGAGGGTCTTCCGGGCGGAAGAGGAGACATCCCGACTATGGGCAAGATGCCACAAAAGGAGGGGGGACAAATCCGGAAAGGCCCGCATCGCTGGCATTAACCCCTTTTCCGTCAGAGGAACATCCGGGGAGAGCATCCACGCCTTGAGAAAGAGGGCTCGCCTCCGAAGCGGCTGAGGAAGGGCCTTCGGATCGATCTTTGCAAGCCCAAGATGGCCGATCCGGGACTTTTTGAAATGAGAGGAGAGAGACGGAAAGGGGGGCTCGGAAGAAAGGAAATCGAGAAGTGTCATATATCGATCGAGGCTGCCTTGGGACGAGGCCAGCGAGACGGAGGGACGGACTCCCGGAAAACCGATCAAAAAGCAAAGGAAAAAAATGTTCCGGGCCAATTTACTGAACGACATGAAATCCGCCATTATAGAAGATGAAGGCCCACGTCAGAGTCAGGCTCTTTTTGTGGAAGGAGTCGGGAAGGGGAATATAGGGAGCCGCCACGCGCACGATCCTCAAGGATTCCTCGTCGAGGGCCGCACTTCCCGAACTCTGGGTCAGGTCGGCAGCGGCCAAGGTCCCGTCGGCATTGATTGTAAAGGTCACAAGGGCCCGCCCCGTCGTCCCCCGGGCGGCGGCATCGGGAGGATACTCCCCAATCGTCTCGAATCTTTCCTGGATACGGCGGATGTAGCTCGAGTAGGTTTCGTCCTCGAGATTGGCCGCAATCCTGTCAAGTTCCGACTGTTTGTCGCTGTAGGCCGGGGCAGTCTTCTCAAGGTCGAGGTGCTGGGTCAGAGGATTTCCCAGGGACTCCTGGGCCAGGATCTTCCGGATCTGTTCCTTGGTCAGCGGATGGCTCACCACCGGCTTCTCCGGCTTTTGCTCCGTTTTCTTCGGTTGGGCAGACTTCTGGTCAGGCTTGGGGGTCACCCGTCCCCGAAGCGTCTTGGCATGGTTCTCTTTTTCATGGCGGACCGACTTTTTCACCTGTCGGAACCCCGGGGAGTTGTCCGCCTTGGGGGCCTCCCGAGGAGCCTCCGTCCGGGCCATAAGCTCCGGGGGGACCGGGCGACGGGGGACCATGCGGGGAACCGGACGGGCCGTCTCCGTATGATGCTCGACTCCCTTGGGCTTTCCGTTGATCGAGAAGCCCTTGGGAAGCTCCGGGGCCGCGGACTGCGGCGCAATCGGCACCTTTGACGGATCGACAAGGTCAATGAATACGGGTTTCTTCTCAAGAGCTTTCTTGCGAAGCTGAAGGGGAGTAAGCTTCTTTGGGGCCGCCGCTATCAGATTTTCCACTGCCTGATGGAAGGCCGGATCCTTGAGAAAGATGATCAAGGCCAGGGCGTGAAACAAAAAAGAGACGAGGACAAACCACCGGAAAGCCCACCGGTCTCCCTCCCTGCTCTCGTCGAAAAAGCCAGGACCATCCTGGTATGGTGCCGAAAAGGCCATGAATCTCCCTGTCTCTGGAGAAACCTGTCCGACCCTCCCTGACCCGCTGAGAGGACAGGAGGGGCCGGCCGCGATCACCCGAAAAAGAAAATATTGCGAGGTTGCATTTTACCCCATGATTCGACCCAAAGGGAACCGGGAGTCCCTTCCCACTCCCGCCCGATACCTGGGACAACATTTCCTGACCGACGACCGGATTGCCCAGCGCATTGTGGAATCCCTTCCACCGGAACTTCTGGAGTCGACCCCGACCCTTGAGATCGGACCGGGCCGGATGATTCTGACGCGCCATCTGGCCCGACGTTCTCCCCGCCTGATCCTTGTGGAGAAGGATGAACGCCTGATCCCGCATCTCGAGGAAACCCTGAGGGAATTCGGAGACAAGATCGAGATCAGACCGGGAGATGCCCTGGAAGAGAATCTGGTGGTGGAGGGATCTCCCTACCTTGTCATCTCAAACCTTCCCTACAACATCTCGGTTCCGCTTCTTCTCAAGATCGTGGGAGGGACACCGCCTCCCCAGATGGCCGTCCTGATGTTCCAAAAAGAAGTCGCCGAGCGTATCACAGCTCCGTCCGGAAGCAAGGACTACGGATCCCTCTCTGTGGCAGCCCGGCTCCTCTCTACCCCGCGCCACCTTTTCGATATCCGTCCAGGCTCCTTCACACCGCCCCCCAAGGTCCAGTCGAGCGTCCTCGCCTTCATTCCAGCAGAGACACGCACCGACCCCTCCCTTCCGGGAGCCCTTCATCTGGCCCGGGCCGCCTTTGCCTATCGCCGAAAGACCCTGAGGAATGCCTTGAAACAGGGGCTTGGACCCGACGTCATGGAGGCTGTCACGCCTCTGATCGAGACCCTTCCGATGGGAGCCGACTGCCGTCCTGAAAATCTTTCTCCCGATCACTGGCTCTCCCTGGCTCGCTCCCTTCGGGAACACAGCCCGGAAATTTTTGCTAAAATAGAAAGATGACCTTACGACAAAGGAGACTTTTTTGACTGAGACCAACCCCGCACTGACGGGTTTTCTTTCGGCAGACACGCCATCGCTTCCCTCCACCTCTGGGACCTCCCCTTCCGGTCCCTCGCTTAAGATTATCCCTCTGGGAGGCCTGGGAGAGGTCGGCATGAACATGACCGTCTATGAGACGCAAGGACGCATCATCGTGGTGGACTGCGGGGTGCTCTTTCCCGAAGATGACCTTTTGGGGATTGACCTGATCATCCCCGACTTCTCCTACCTCATCGAGAACCGGGACCGGGTTATGGGACTCTTCCTGACCCACGGCCACGAGGACCATATCGGAGCCGTTCCCTATTTTCTCAGGGAGTTCAATGTTCCCGTTCTTGGAACCCCCCTCACTCTGGGCCTTCTGGAATCCAAACTTCGCCAGACGAGAAAACCTGAAGAGATGCCGAAGCTCATCACCTTGACCCCTCGCCAGGAATATCTGATGGGGCCCTTCGGAGTCGAACCCATCCGGATCACCCACTCCATCGCCGACGGCGTCGCCTTCGCCATTCGGACCCCCTCCGGAACGGTTCTCCATACCGGGGATTTCAAGATTGACCTGACACCCATCGACGATCTCCATATCGACATCCATCGTTTCTGCTCGCTGGGGGAAGAGGGGATCGTGGCACTCCTTTCCGACAGCACAAACTCGGAAAAAGAGGGACTCTCCCTCTCGGAAAAACTCGTGGGGGAAAATCTCGACCGACTCATCAGGGATGCCCCCGGACGAGTGATCGTCTCGACCTTCTCCTCCAATATCCACCGCCTCCAGCAGGTCTCCGACGTGGCCATCCGTCATGGCCGCTATATCGCCTTTAATGGCCGCTCGATGGAGACGAATTATCGGGTGGCCTCGGAACTTGGCCACCTCCACATTCCGGCCGACAAGGTGATCAAGGTCGAAGCGGTGTCCTCTCTCCCTCCCGAAAAGGTAGCCATCCTGACAACCGGAAGCCAGGGCGAGCCCATGAGCGGCCTCTTCCGCATGGCCGTGAGCGATCACAAGCATATCTCCATTGGAGCCGGCGATACGGTTCTCCTCTCTTCCCGGGTCATTCCGGGAAATGAACGGGCCATCGACCGGATCATCAATCTTCTCCTTCGAAAAGGGGCGATGGTCCATTTCCGGGCCATCTCGGACATCCACGTCTCCGGCCATGCCAGCGCGGAAGACCAGAAACTGATGATCCGAATGCTTCGTCCCCGCCACTTCGTCCCGATCCATGGTGAATTTCGCCACCTCTCGGCGCATGCCCGGACCGCCCGGCGCATGGGGATTCCCCTTGAGCGAATCCACCAGATCGAAAATGGGGATGTTCTTGAAATCGACCGGGAAGGCGCCCATGTCAGCGGCCGGGTGACGGCCGGTCGAACCCTGATCGACGGGAAGAACGTGGGGGAGATCGGAGAGGGGGTGATACGGGACCGGAAGCGCCTCGCATCCGACGGAATGGTCACGGTCATCCTGGGACTGTCTCGCCAGAACGGAGAAATTGTTGTTGGCCCCGAAGTCTTCTCCCGGGGCGTTGCCCCCCAGGAGCGATCGGCCGAGCTCGACGGACTTGTCCGGACCCAGGTTCAGTTGGCCTTCGATGCGGCAGAGCCGGAGATCCGAAGCGAAATCCCCGCCCTCAAGACCCGGATCCATAACCATCTCAGAAAGTTCTTCAAGAAACAGTTTCACCGCGATCCCATGATCCTTCCTGTCATTCTCGAGAGCTGATCCTGTGAGCGATCCTTCAGCTCCCCACCGGGATGCCGCCTCCGGCCCCTCTGGCAGGGATCGTCATTTTCTCCTGGCCCCCCTTCTCCTTGGAGCCCTCGCCATTTTTATTGGAGGCGCCCTTCTCACCGCCTCTCCCGATGACCCCTCCCTTCTGACCGGTGGCAGCCGCTCCCATGCCCACAATCTTTTCGGGATGGCGGGAGCGAGCATTTCCGACCTGGCCTACAGCGTTCTGGGCCTTCCCTCCCTGCTTCTTCCGCTTCTATTGGCCACAGAAGCCTACAGGAGGCTCCGAAGGACGCCCTTCTCCCTCGCCTTTGCCTTGGGCGTCTCCCTTGTGTTCGTCGCCCTGGGCCCCCTGCTTGCACTCCTTGTTCCGCACCCCCTCCCGGCCCCCTATCCCGCGGGTGGAAGTGCCGGCGACGCTGTTTTGACGGTCGCCCTTCCCTTGCTCAACCGGGCCGGAGTCCTTCTCCTCTTCGGAACGTTTGTCCTGGCAGGGAGCGCCCTGCTGCTCCGGCATCTGCCCCTCTCGCTCGTTTCCCGTCTCCAGCAATTCCGCAAAAGGCACTCCCTTCGCAAAAAGGACACGCTCCTCCCCCAGCAACCGGCCCCCATGGCCCCCCCCCCGATATCCGGAACCGTCCTTCCCGAGGACGACGAACCTCGCTCCTCTGCCGCACCCGAGCCCCGGCCGGCCCCCCCCGAGCCGGCGCCCCCTCGCCCGCTTCCAAGAGCCGGGGTCATTCTCGACATTCCCCCCGATGCCACAACACCCCCGCTTTCCTTTCTCGATCCTCCCCAAGAAGAGAGAGAGGACGCGACCGACTTCATCCGGGAAACCCAGAAGACCCTGGCGGAATTCTTCCGGGTCTATCAGGTTTCCGGACGAATGGCCGGGGCCCAGACCGGTCCGGTCATTACCCTTTTCGAGTTTTCTCCGGCTCCGGGGACCAAGGTCAACCGGATCACAGGACTGGCCAATGAGCTGGCTCTGACGCTCAAGGTCCCTCAAGTCCGAATCCAGGTTCCCGTCCCGGAAAAATCCACGGTGGGAATCGAAGTCCCCAACCCAAAACGAGCTCCAGTCTCCTTTCGGGAGATCTATGAGAGCCTCTCCTTTCGCTCCATTCCCTCCCCCCTGGCCCTGGCCATCGGAAAAACGGTCGCTGGAGAACCCTATGCCGCCGACCTGGCCCGCATGCCACACCTTCTCGTTGCCGGAGCCACGGGAACAGGAAAGTCCGTTTGCTTAAACGGACTGATTTCAAGTCTTCTCATGAAAAACGGCCCGGAGAATGTCCGCCTCCTCATGATCGACCCCAAGCGCCTGGAAATGGCCCCCTACGAAGGCATCCCCCACTTGCTCGGCCCGGTCGTCACCGAGCCGGCGGTGGCCGTCGGGCGCCTGCGGGCCCTGGTCACGGAAATGCTTCGCCGCTACGACCTCATGAAGGACGAGGGGGTGAAAAACATTGCCGAATATCGCAAGGTGGTCCCTCCCGAGAAGGTCTTCCCCTATATCGTTGTGGTGATCGACGAGTTGGCCGACCTCATGCTGGCTCAGAAAAAAGAGGTCGAACCCCCCATCATCCGTCTGGCACAGATGGCCCGGGCCGCAGGAATCCACCTCGTTCTTGCCACTCAGCGCCCTTCCGCCCAGGTGGTCACCGGCCTCATCAAGACGAACATCCCCACCAAAATCGCCTTCCAGGTAGGAAGCCAGATTGACTCCCGGGTCATCCTGGACACCGGAGGAGCGGAGTTTCTCCTGGGAGCGGGAGACATGCTGATCAAGCCTCCCGGCTCCGACGTCGTCCGGCGCCTTCATGGGTCCTACATCTCTGAAGAAGAGGTCGGACGCATTGTTGCCTTCTGGCGACGCATTCCTCCCCCTCCCCCCCTTCCGGAAGAGGCCAGGATCCTCTCCGGGGGAGGGGTCGGCGGGGAATCCGGGAGCGAAAGCACCGGAGAGAGCGACCCCGAAGAAGAAGGGCTCTATCAGGAGGCCCTGGCCGTAGTTGTCCGCCAGAAAAAGGCCTCCACATCCCTGATCCAGCGCCACCTGAGAATCGGTTACAACAGGGCTGCCCGGCTGATCGACCGCATGGAAGAGGAGGGAATCATTGGCCCCTCCGACGGAACGAGCCGGCCCCGCCCCCTCCTGAAAGGATCCGAACATCATGAATAGACCCCTCCCGCTCCTTCTCCTGGCCTTTTCTCTTTGTCTGGGAATTTTTTCCCCATCGCTTGCTTCTGCCGGCGATCCCCTCTCCTCACGGCAGGAGCTCTCCCTTCTGGTGAGTCGGGTCAAGTCGGGGGAGGGGTTTCGCGCCCGCTTTGTCCAGACCCTCGCCGCTCCGGGGGCCAAGAAAACACAGTCCCAGGGAACCCTGATCTATCGGGCCCCGGGAGTGATGCTCCTGCGGTACAGCGATCCTTTGGGACAATGGTTGAGCCTCGACGGAAACCACATGGCCCTTTATGTTCCCCAGAACCGCCAGGTTCTTCTGCGAACCATCAAAAAACACCGGATTCCTGAAACGCCCGCCATTTTGCTGGCATCGATCCCCCAGATCACAAAATGGTTCTTCGTCAAGCCCATCGAAGGAGGCGGCGTGGCCCCTGGGGCCCCCCTCTCCCTGGTTCTCATTCCCCGCCACCCCGATCCCCACCTCGCTCAGGCCATCCTGACGCTAAAAAAAGGCACGGGGATTCTGACTCGACTTCTTTTCATGGAACAAAACGGAACACGGCTCTCGATCCGGCTGGAAGGCTTCAAAATTCTCGCCCATGTGAAGCGGCGGGACCTCGCCGTCTCGGTCCCGCCGGGAACGACGGCCGCCAAGATTCCGGGGGCTTTCTGATGGCCCGCAAGACAAAGCCAAACCTTCCGCCTCCGACCAAGGGAGTCATCTCCCTGCGAGGCGTCCGCCAGCACAATCTCAAGAACCTTGATCTCGATATTCCGAGACACTGCCTGGTAGTCATCACAGGCCTCTCCGGGTCGGGAAAAAGTTCCCTGGCCTTTGACACCCTCTATGCGGAGGGCCAGCGACGCTATGTGGAGTCCCTGTCTGCCTACGTCCGTCAATTCCTGGAGATGATGGACAAGCCGGACGTGGACTCGATCGATGGCCTCTCCCCGGCCATCGCCATCGACCAGAAAGTGACCTCCCGGAATCCCCGTTCCACTGTCGGAACGGTCACAGAGATCCACGACTACCTCCGGCTTCTCTACGCCCGGGCAGGCCATCCCCACTGTCCCGTCTGCGGGCGTCCCGTCACCCCGCAGACGGTCTCCCAGATGGTCGATCAGATCCAGTCCCTGCCGGAAGGGACACGTTTCATGATTCTCGCCCCCACCATCACCGGACGGAAGGGGGAATATCGAAAGGAGCTCGCCAGGATTGCCCGGGACGGATTTACCAGGGTCCGGCTTGACAAGGTAATCTACGACCTTGAGGAGGTGCCGGAGATCGACAAGAAGCGTGCCCATACCCTTGAAATCGTCATCGACCGCCTCTCGGTCCGTCCCGACATAGGGCAGAGACTGGCGGACAGCCTCGAAACGGGCCTTCGGGAAGGGCAGGGGCGCGTCATCATCCTCCTCCCCGAAGGTCGAAGGGGAGAGGGAGCGGGCTCTCCCGAAGAGCTCATCCTCTCGGAGGCCGAAGCCTGCACCGTCTGCAACATCAGCCTCCCGGAGCTGGCTCCCAAGCTCTTCAGCTTCAACTCTCCCTATGGAGCCTGTCCCGAATGTCTGGGGATCGGAGCACTGATGGAGGTCGATCCGGCCCTCCTGATCCCCCATCTCGACCTCTCCCTCTCCGAAGGGGGCATCAAACTTCTGGAGAGCCGGAACATGGGAGCCCTGCGAACCCGGGTTCTCCGCTTCATGGAGGAGCGGGGAGTCTCTCCGGTGACCCCCTTTGCCCGGATGGATCGGAAATTTTTTGACGAGCTGCTCCATGGTTCCCCCCTGGAAGAAGAGCCCCACACCTCTGTCAGGAAGAGCCCAAAGGCCCGCTTTGAGGGGCTCGTTCCCCTGTTGGGCGAAATCCACAAGAGAGGACAGATGGGAGCCTGGGCCCGAGCCGAGCTTGAGTCCGTGCTCTCCGAGAAGCCCTGTCCCTCCTGCCACGGAGCCCGACTCAAGCCCGAAAGCCTTGCCGTGACAGTGGGAGGACTGAATATCCATCAGTTTTCGGAGCTGTCGGTCAGAGAGTCCCTTCGGACCATCGACGCGTTGCGACTCACCCCCAAAGAGGAACAGATCGCCAAAAAGGTCCTGAGAGAAATCCGAAGCCGGCTGAACTTCCTCGCAGAGGTGGGCGTGGACTATCTGACCCTCTCGCGCTCCGCCCAGACCCTTTCGGGGGGAGAATCCCAACGGATCCGGCTGGCCACCCAGATCGGTGCTGGACTCACAGGGGTCCTCTACATCCTTGACGAGCCCTCCATCGGCCTCCATCCCCGGGACAACAAGAAGCTCCTCGAGACCCTCTTCCATCTTCGCGACCTGGGAAACTCGGTGATCGTCGTCGAACATGACGAAGAGACGATCTCCCGGGCCGACCATGTCATCGACATGGGACCGGGAGCCGGACGTTATGGGGGAGAGATTCTGGCCCAGGGAACTCCTCGGGAGATTACGGACAATCCGGCCTCAATCACCGGACGCTATCTCTCCGGAGAGAAGCGCATTTCCCGAACCTCGCCTCCCCGCTCCCCCAAGGGATCCCTCACGGTGGTCGGAGCCACCGAACACAACCTGAAGGGGGTGGACGTGGAAATCCCCCTGGGACTCCTCACGGTCGTGACCGGAGTCTCCGGGTCGGGAAAGAGCACTCTCGTCCTCGATGTCCTTTTCAACCGTCTGGCTCGCCTTTTCTATGGGAGCCGGGAGCGCCCCGGACAGTGCCGGGAGATCCGGGGCGTGGACCAGATCGACAAGGTCGTCCATATCGACCAGACCCCCATCGGGAGAACCCCCCGATCCAACCCCGCCACCTATACGGGGCTGTTCACTCCCGTCCGGGAGCTCTACTCCCAGGTTCCGGAGTCCCGGGCCCGCGGGTATGATCCCGGACGTTTCAGCTTCAATGTGAAGGGAGGGCGTTGCGAAGCCTGTCAGGGGGATGGAGTGCTCAAGATCGAAATGCACTTTCTTCCGGATGTCTATGTGGTCTGCGACCTCTGCCACGGCGCGCGCTACAACCGGGAGACCCTGGAGATCCGATACCGCGGAAAAAACATTGCGGAGGTCCTGGAGATGTCGGTCGACGAAGCCCGGGACTTCTTTTCCGCCATCCCGTCGATCGCCGGCAAGCTCGACACCCTGAAGGAGGTGGGGCTGGGATACATCCATCTGGGACAATCGGCAACGACCCTCTCGGGAGGAGAAGCCCAGAGGGTCAAGCTCTCCCGGGAGCTTTCCCGGAGAGCCACAGGGAGCACCCTCTACATCCTTGATGAACCGACCACAGGCCTCCATTTCGCCGACATCCAGAAACTCCTCGATACCCTCGATGCTCTCGTCGATGCCGGCAACACCGTGGTCGTGATCGAGCACAACATCGATGTCATCGCCAATGCCGATCACCTCATCGATCTCGGGCCCGAGGGAGGAGACCGGGGGGGGCAGGTGGTCGTCTGCGGCTCCCCCCAGGAGGTCATGGACCATCCGACCTCCTACACCGGACTTGCCCTCCGGGAACATCTGGCTCGCCGTCCTCCGGCCCCCCTCTCACGGGCTCGAAAGAAATGACCGGCTCCCCCGGGCTCGGGGCCCGTTTTTTCCCCTCCACGCCCCTCAAGATTCTCCTTGTGGCCTTCGGGGTCAACATGTCCCTGGCCCTCCTTAAGATTTTCTGGGGACACCGGATCAACTCCGTGGGCATGCTGGCCGACGGTTACCATGCCCTGCTCGACTCGGCCTCCGACCTCCTCTGCCTTTTGGGCTCCTTTGCCGCGAACCGTCCACCGGACAGCGACCACCCTTATGGCCATTTCAAATACGAATCCCTCACCCAGGCGGCTGTCGGACTTCTCCTCTTCTTCACAGGCTATGAGGTCCTCACCCACAGCTACGAGGAATTCATCCGCCACCTCCACCCCCATGCTACCCTCTCCGCCGCCCTCGTCATGGGGGCGTCGATTTTTCTCCAGACACTTCTTTACCTGGGGGAAAGGCGCGTTCTTCGACTCACCGGCGACGGAATCGTCGGCGCCGATGCCGCCCACATCAAATCCGACCTTCTCGCCTCAGGATCGGTCCTTGTGGGTCTTTTTCTTTCGTCCCGGGGGCTCTCCGAAGCCGACCCGCTCGTGGGAGTCCTGATTGCCGCCTTCATCGGCCATGCCGGATATCACCTTCTTCGGGAAGGCACCCTCGTCCTTTCTGACTCCACACCGCTTCCTCCTGGCGAAATCGTCGACCTTGTCAGGACGGTGCCGGGAGTTACAAATTGCCACACCATCCGCGCGCGCGGATCGAAAAATCGTATTACAATGGATCTGACCGTCGGTGTTCCCGGGGAGATGACCGTTCGGGAATCGCACAAGATCGCGGACCGGATCGAGCTGGCCATCCACCAGCGTTACCCCGCCGTCGTCGACGTTGTTGTTCACATCGAACCACACAAGGAGGATTTGCATGCGTCCCGTATCTCTTGACAGGATCAACCCCAAGGCCCCCTTCGCCATCACCATGGGCGATCCGGCCGGCATCGGCCCGGAAATCATCGTCAAAGGCTGGACCGCCAAGGACATTGCCCGGACCCGCAAGATGGTCATCGGAGACCTTGACCTGATTTCGTCGACGGCCCGCACTTATAATCCCGGCCTTCTTGTCTCGGGGGTCTCCTCCCCCGAAGAGGTCTCGGAGGATCCCAACATCCTCTCCGTCCTTGTTCCACCGGGAACGGGAAACATTGATCCTGTCACCCCGGGACAGCCCTCCGTTGCATCAGGGCGGTGGGCCTATGCTTGCGTCAAGATGGCTGTTGACCTGGCCCGGGAGCGGCGCATCGCTGCCATGACCACGGCCCCCCTCACGAAAGTCGCCCTTCGGGCCGCGGGATACAACTACCCAGGCCACACTGAGCTGATCGCCGACCTCTGCGGGAGCCCTCGTGTCGGGATGATGCTGGTGGGGGGCCCTCTCCGGGTAATCCTGGTAACGATCCACATCGCCCTTCGGGAGGTCGCCGGACAGCTCACGAAGGAACGGGAGCTGGATACCATCCGCCTGGCCGCAGAGGCCCTCCGGCTTCTGGGCGTCACCGAGACGAAGATCGCCGTGGCCGCCCTGAACCCCCATGCCGGAGAATCCTCGCTCTTTGGAGACGAAGAGGAGCGGATCATCTTCCCGGCCGTCATGGAGGCGCGCGCCGAAGGGCTTGATGTCGAGGGCCCCGTTCCGGCCGACACCCTTTTCCACCGGACATCCCGGGGCGACTTTGCCATCGTGGTCGCCCAGTATCACGACCAGGGGCTGATTCCCCTCAAGCTCATGGGATTCGGGAAGGCGGTCAACGTGACCATCGGCCTCCCCATCCTCCGAACCTCGGTGGACCATGGAACGGCCTACAACATCGTCGGCAAGGGGCTGGCCCAGCCGGGCTCCCTTGTGGAGGCCCTTCGCCTCGCCCAGAGCATCGTCGATCGCCACGCCCCCCGGTAACCCCGTCCGGAAGCGATGGTATCCTGTGAGAGCCGCTCAGAAACCCATGTTTAGAGAGAGTTGGCTCCCGAACTAAACTTTTTTTCAAGACAACCGAAAAGTGATTCGTCAGCAGGTTTCTCAAGGGGCAAAAGACAACTTAATACAAGGAGCGGACAATGGTTACCACAAAGAAAGTGCTGAGAGTCGTCTCGGCCCTTTTTCTGACCGCGGCCCTGGTCGTCGTCGGAGCCCTTTTCCCCGCAAGGTCCTGGGCCATCACATCAGGGCCCGGCGTCTGGGATCTCATGGTCTTCGGAAACTACGACCTGGTGAGCCCCAATACCGGAGCTCAAAATCCAATCTCTTCCACCCCCACATGGAACAATGCGTTGAGCAACGGCTACGGAGCCGGTTTGGGAGCGGCTTACTGGTTCAACGACACCATCGCCTTCCGGCTTGAGGTCCAGGGAAACTTCTTCCAGGGAGCAGGGACCTTTAAAACCACAGCGCTGGAGTCAGCCCCCATCACCGGAGGCTTCGAGGCGAAGCTCTACGGCAATGCCGACTACTATCTCTATGCCCTGGTTGATGCCGGCGCCGCCTACGAGCTCTCCCTCCCCAACACGAACGGGCCAGCCCTTTCCGCCACGGGGCAAAGCAACGCCTGGTCCGGGTATGGGGATGTGGGCATCGGGATGAACTTTGATTATGTCTTCGTAGAGGCCAAGTTCGCCTATCTCATGGACTCTCTTCCGAAAGTGGCCTCTCAGAACGGCCTTTGGTATATTCCCATTACGGCCGGCTTCAACTTTTAGGCAGCTCTTAACAGAGATGCCCTCAAAAGGGAGGTCGGAGACCTCCCTTTTTTGTTTTCGGGAGAGTGACACCTGAAACTCCCCTCAACGTCCCTTCCTCCGATAAAAATCCCGGTAATCGATAAAAAATGCTGACCACTTTCCCCTCCCCTTGCGAATCCTCGCAAGCTTTGGTAGCTTATTCCTAGCCGTGTGATCTGATACCTCACCCCTTTTCAAGGAGTCTCAATGAAAAAACTGGCATCCATTCTCGGCTCTCTCGCCGCCGTGGTCTTTTCCCTTTCCCTGGTCGCGGCTCCCGTCTCTTTTGCGGCTGATGCGTCTGCTCCCGCCGCCGCAACGGCTCCTGCCACAACCCCGGCCCCGGCCAAGCACAAGGCCCACAAGAAGGCTCACCACAAGCGCCACTGGAAGCACCATCGTTGCAACCACCACACCCGTTACTGGAAGCGCCATCATCGTTGCTACCCCCATCACAAGAGACACCATCACAAGAAGCATCACCACAAGATGAACTAAAAAAAAGGGCCAAGGTCAATGACCTTGGCCCTTTTTCATTTCCTCCCGGGCGCTGACTGCCCGCTTTCCGAAACTTTTCTCCCCGTTCGTTTTCTCTCCCTCTCCGCCAGGCAATCGCCTGCCCCTCGCAGGGCACATAATATCCTTGGCTAGGGCTTTTTCTTTCTGGCCGAAGCAATCGCCTCCCGGGCAAGAAGATCCACCCGCTCATTCTCCGGATGTCCATCGTGGCCCCGCACCCAGTGCCAGGTAATCGCATGAAGGGAGGCCAGGCGATCGAGCTCCCTCCAGAGATCCTCGTTCTTGACCGGCTGCCCGGAGGAGGTCCGGAAACCATTCTTCTTCCAGGATCGAATCCAGGTGGTCATCCCGTTCTTCACATACTGGCTGTCGGTGGTCACACTGACCCGGCAGGGCTTTTTCAGGGCGGAAAGTCCGGCGATCACTCCGGAAAGCTCCATGCGGTTGTTCGTGGTCTGGGATTCCCCTCCGGAGATCTCCCGAACATTCCCCCGGCAGCGAAGAAGGACTCCCCAGCCTCCGGGCCCGGGATTTCCGGAGCAGGCCCCATCCGCAAACAGTTCAACCTCATCGGGCTCCATCAGGGACCACCCGGGGGGGTAAGCGTCCCCAGCGCATAGCGATAGGCCACAATGGAGCTCATCAGGTCGAAGCGGGCAGAATCGACGTCAACCCGAGCGCGCCTGAGGGCCGTCTCCGCATCGATGGCATCGACGGAGTGGGCTGTTCCGGCCCGGTAGGCGGCCTCGACCTGACGGTCATTTTCTTCGGCATTTTCCAGGGCCGTTTCAGATTCCCGAAGACGCTCCCGGTTCTCCTGCACATCAAGAGCCGCATCCCGGATCATGGCCAGGATCCGAAGACGGTCGTCCTCCGCCTGGTGAATCGTCCGGCGCATGTCGGCCCGGGCTTCATGAATCTGGCTTGTCATCAATCCCCCGGCGAAGATCGGAACATTCAGCACCCCGCCGACATTGACCGTAGAAAAGGGGGAGGTAGGAGAGCCAAAGAGAGGAACAGAAATCTGGGCCAGATAATACTCGGCATTACCGGTGATGGTCGGATAGTTCTGATCCTTGGCTGCATCGAGAGCCGCCTTTTTCTGGCGGACATTTTCGCTATCGGCCTGGATCTCGGGATGGGAGGCCATAAGACGATCAAGAGCCGGGCCATCGGGAAAAGGGGGAATTCTTTCCTGTTGCACCGGAGAGACCGCCACGAAGGGTCGTTTTTTTCGAAAACCGATGGCCCGGCCCAGATCGACCTGGGCCTTCCGGCGGAGGGTCTCTTCGTGAATGAGGTCGAGACGGGCCGATTCGAGATTGACCTTGGCCTGGGTCACATCAAGCCTGAGCCCCACCCCGGCAGAGAGTCGGGCCCGGGCCTCGGCCAGGTGGGACGCGGCATCGACAACGCTCTGGCGAGCGGAAAGAACTCGATGTTGGGACTTAAGAAGATTGTAGTAGGCGGTTTCTACGTCGCGGATCACCGTCTGTGCCTCCCGGCGGTTCAGGGCCTCAGCCGCCCCCAGCTGGTGCCGGCTCTGCCGCATCTGTGAGTGGACCCGACCAAAGTCCCAGACGGTCTGGGTCAGGGCCACCGTCAGAAGGTTGTAGTTCGCATACTGATAGCCCGGAATGAGAAAGTAACCAAAGATGCTGTTTCCCACCGTATCGGAATAGGAGGCCTGGAGAGTGGGCAAATATCCCGAACGGGAAGCTCCAATCTGGGCTTTTGATAGAAGGACGCTCTGCTCCGCCGCCTTGAGTGTCGGACGACGAAGAAGGGCCTCACTGACGGCATCCCGCAGGGTGATGGGCTGTCCGTCGGGGGCGACGGCCGTCATATCCGTGGCGGTCTCCGGGTCGGGCATTTCACCGGCATAGGCCGACGGGAGCCACAGGGTCAGGAAGACAATAACATAGGGGGCAAAAAGCAACGAACGTCTCACTCGAATCCTCCATGCACAACTTCGGGTTTTCCAGACAGGGATCCCTGGGAGGGATCGGGGCGATGAGAAAGCTTCTTCATGAGCAAGATCATCGGAATCCCCAGAAGGGCCATGAGGCCCGCGACGATAAATGTTTCATTGTACGCAGAGATGGTCGCCTGGGTCTGGGCAAGACCGATCACCATGGCCCCGGTCCGTGCAGCAGGATCCGACGTGGGAAGGCCGTGCTGAGCCGACTGGGACAGGAACGAGACGACCCTCTGGTAAAAATAGGCATGATGGGTCACATTTGACTGATACTGGGAATAGAAATTTGCCTGTTGATGGTCGAGGATGTTTCCCAGGACCGCCACGCCCAGCGCCCCTCCGATCTGGAGCATGTTGCTCTGAAGGCTTGACGCCAGACCGATGTGCCGTGGAGCCACCAGGGTCTGGGGAATCGAGGAGAGGAGCGCGTTGAGCATGCCCATCGAAAGACCGAAGACAAGCTGCGCCACGATAATCTGGCCCATTGACGGGACCCCCATGAGAAAGGCGTAAAGGAACTGGGAGAAGGCCAGCATCAGAAACCCTGCCACCAGAAGGCCCCGCTTGAAGCTGTCGGATCCCTTGGCCGAGAGGGCGCCGAGAACTGGCATCGCAATTCCGGCCATGAGTGAGGACGGAAGAAGGACCAGCCCCGCATCGGTGGCGGTAAAGGCATTGAAGGTCTGCACAAAAAGAGGAAGCAGGAACATCCGCCCGAAGAGGCCGATGGCACGAAAGAAGTTCGCCACCATGATGAGAACGAAATCCAGATCCCGGAAGATGGAGAGGTCGATCAGGGGATGCTTCACCGTAAAGGCGGTGATAACGTAAATCCAGAAGGCAACCGAGGTCACGGCCCAGCACTCATAGACAAAAAAGGCCGTCCATCCCCAGCGTTCTCCTTCGGTGAGACCGACAAGGAGGAAGGAAAGGGCCGTTCCCAAGGAGATGAATCCGGCATAATCAAAGGGAACGAGGACATGGGTGCGGTCCTTCTTCAGAATGAACACCGTAAAAAAGAAGCTCAGAATTCCGAAGGGGACATTGATGAAAAAGACGTCACGCCAGTTCATGTTGTCGACGAGCCAGCCTCCCAGAATCGGACCGATGGTGGGAGCCAGAACCACCACGATGCCAAAGAAACCAAAGGCCTTGGGGCGCTCTGAGGCCGGGAAGGCCTCCGTGATGATCGTGAAACCCAGGGGCATCATGATCCCGCCCCCCACCGCCTGAAGGACCCGGAAGACAATCATCAGGTTGAGATTTGGCGAGATGCCGGCAAAAAAGGAAGAGGCCACAAAGAGCACGATGGCGCCAAGATAGAGGTTCTTGATCCCAAAGACTGTCCGGAGCCAGGCGCTCGCCAGCGTGCTCACCGCAAAGGCCATGGAATAGGCAGTGATGACCCACCGGACTTCGTCTTGGTTGGTATCGAGGCTCCCGATCATATAAGGCAGGGCCACATTCACAATGGTCGTATCAAGAACCGGAAGGAAGAGAGAAAGCATGACCACTCCCAGGGCCCACCATCGATAGTGGGGGGAGTTCCCCATCACGCTTCCGGACTCGACGGTCACCACGGGGAACCGTCCCGGATGTGAATACGAATTTCCGTTGAAAGCCCCGGACGCAGAACGACATCCTTGGCGTCGTCAAGGGAGATCCTCACCGGAACACGCTGGGTCACCTTGACGAAGGTGCCGGAAGCGTTCTCCGGAGGGAGCAGGGAGATGGCCGCCGCCGAGGTGGGGAGAATCTGGAAGACGTGGCCATGGAACTTCCGTCCGGGATAGGCGTCGATGGTGATATCGACCTTCTGCCCCACCCGGACATGGCCCATGCGGGTCTCCTTGACCTTGGCCGTCACCCATGTGTCCTTCGGATCGACCAGAGAGACAATGGCCTGCCCCCGGGAGACGACCTGGCCCACCTGAACGAGGCGCTCCGCCACCTGTCCGTCGAGGGGGGAATGGATAGTGTAGTTGAGAGGGTGGGACTCGGTGGTCTCAAGGGCGGTTCGGTTGACGAAGGCCAGCTTCCGGATCTCCGCAAGCTGGGCATTAAGGTCATCCACGACCGTCCTGAGATGGTCGAGATCGGAATCCGTAATGAACCCCCCCTTTCTCAGGGCCTCCCCCCGGGCCAAATCCCTTCGGGCATTCGCCAGACGCACCGTCAGCGAGACCTCCTGGGCTTTTGTCCGGGCCAGATCTCCAAAGGCAGAGACATTGCGCTGTCCGATGGACTCAAGGGCCCCAAAACCCGTGGTATCGATACGGGCCAGAAGATCTCCCCTGTGAACGGGATCGCCCATGTTGACAGGAAGGGTCATGACCCTCCCTCTTGTATTCGCGGAGACCATGACAATGTCTCCGTCCACCATGGAGTCCTCGGACGAAACATAAAACTCGTTGTATCTCATGTAAAGAAGGGCGATGATGACCGTGACCAGAAGACCCGCCACGCCGATGATGATCCCTCGCTTTCTGCCTCGGCCTGAATCGGCCTCAGGTGGCTTCCCTGTCGGCACACCGCTCATTTTTCCTCTCCCATTTCAAGAGTTTCCCGCTTTGTTTCCGCCGGAACCGGATGCGCAATCATTCGAAGGGCCGAATGGTAGTCGAACCCTTTATAGGTGGGAGAACTCGGGTTGTGACACGTCTTGCAAGTCGTCTCGTCAGGAATAACAATGCCCGCCCTTTTTGATTTTTCCCGGGAAATCATGACGGAAAAGTGGGCATAGTCTTCGCCGGGGCCGTGACAGGATTCGCACTGAACCCCATCCGTTCTCCGAAAGGTCGAGAGGAGTTGCGGAAGGGGCTTTCCGTAGGCGGTCACATGGCAGGAAAGACAGCGTCCATCGCGCGTGGGATCGGCCACATGAAGGCGATCAGCAATGGCTCGCGCCTGGGGTGTCATCAGGTCGGTATAGGCCCGGGCATGAGGACTTCCGGCCCAGACATCGAACTGGTCGCCAATCCGCTTCGCCGAGTGACAGACCTCACAGGTCTCCACCCCGACATAACGGTGGATGACGGAGTCCGCCCGGGCATGGACCGACTCGAGAACAACCCCTCCCCCCGCCAGCAGAAGAAGCAGGATCCCCACGAAAGCCTGACGCATTTTTCTCATGTTGAAGAACCCTTCCCTGATTTTTCGTTCTGTTTGCGCGCCGGTATCGCCGTGATTCCGGCCATGAAATGATCCACGAGAGTCGACAGAAAAAGATCCCGGTCGAGAGTTCGGACCTTGTCACCCTGAAGGAGATCCTGAAAAAGGAAAACGGAGACGATCGGACCAATAAAAAACGAGTCTTTCATCGCCGTGGAAGAATCCGGAAGGCTTTCTGCCGTGAGGTAAAGGGCGAGGAGGCGGATAAAGCGATTCTTCGAACGTTCCATGATAAGGCGGGGAAACAGGGGCTCCTGTCCTTCATCGAGAAGGCGATATTCCGACAGGAGAATGCGAAGAACATCCCGGTCCTTGTCGAGACCTTCAAAGGTGGCCCGGCCGAGATCAAAAAGAAAATCCCGAAAGGTTTCGTTTGTCGGCGGCGAGATCTCGAACCTTTTCTCCCATCGGGCATAGCACCGCTGGGCCGGAGAGCGGTCATGGCGGAACTTCTCTTCGATGATTTCCTGGAGAAGGGCCTTCTTGCAGGGAAAATAATGGTAGATCAGCCCTTCCGTAATTCCCGCCTTGCGGGCAATCTTCCGGTTGGTGGTCTGAAAATACCCCTCCTCGGAAAAGCAGATCATGGCAGCCTCAAGGATCTCCCGCTTTCGCTGGGATGACTTGTCCGGGGACTCGGAGCTCCCCCCGGGGAAGGTCTTGTCCTCTTTTTTCTCATCGGCTGTATTTGCCATATTCACCCCTTAATTAATTGACCAATTAATTGAAAGTATACGAAGACTCCCCGGGGGCGTCAAGGGAGACCTTGACGCCGGGTGCACGTCAGATTTGTGAGAAAGTCCGTTTTTACAGATTTTCCTGTTTTCAGTGCGTCAGGAGAGGGGCATGCC
>JBMFWG010000006.1:0-54581 GCA_049965515.1 Leptospirillia bacterium | reverse complement strand
GCCCCCGATTTTGCCAGCCGGATCGTGGACACCGTGGGGCGCTTTTCGATTCCCACCGACCGCATCGCCTTCGAGATCACCGAGCGACAGGCCATCAAGAACATGCACCTGGTGGAAAAACTCATCCGGGAGCTCAAGAGTTTGGGGTACTCCTTTTCGATCGACGATTTCGGGGCGGGATTCTCCTCGCACCATTACCTGCGGGAGTTCCCGGTGGATTACCTGAAGATCGATGGTCCCTTCATCCTGGGCGCCGGAAAGGGAAATACCGTGGACCTCGCAATCGTTCACAGTATCGTGAGTCTGGCCCGCCTACTGGGAATCCAAACGGTGGGAGAGGGGATCGAAGACGCAGAGGCGATGGATGTGGCCACCGCCTGTGGGGTGACGCTGGGGCAGGGTTACTTCGTGGGAAGGCCAGGGTCGGCGGAGGCGATGTTGCCTTCCCTGAAGCCGTGAGTGAAGTCGGCCGCGTAAAGACGACTCCGGGCGGTCTTTCTCAATTCGGGATCGAGGACACGGCCCACCACGAAAAGGGCCTGGCGCATGATCCGGGCCTTTTTCACCTCTGACTCGATCGTTTCGAGGGTCCCCCGGCAAATCCGTTCGTTCTCCCAGCTGGCCCGGGCGACCACCGCCACGGGGGTAGAGGGGGGACGAACCTTTTTGAGGTCGGCCACAAGCTCCCCGATGCGATCGATGGAGAGGAAGACCACGAGGGTCGATCCATGAGCGGCCAGAGAGACGAGCTCCTCCCCCTCCGGCATGGGAGTCCGGCCGGCGGTCCGGGTCAGAATGACCGTCTGGCTCACTTCGGGAAGGGTGAGCTCCATGCCAAGAGCCGCGGCCGCGGCAAAGACGGAGCTCACCCCCGGAACGACCTCCCAGGGGATCCCCCGGACCGAAAGCTCGGTGGTCATCTCGGCCATCGCACCAAAAATGGAGGGATCTCCGGAGGCCAGACGGACGACGATTTCTCCCTTTTCAGCCGACCGGGCCAAGGTGTCGACAATCTCCTCCCGGGTGAGCCCCGCCGAATCGACCCAATGGCCCCGGGGTGAAAGCTCCCGCATGGCCTCTTCAGGGACGAGACTCCCGGCAAAGACCACGAGCTGGGCGGCCTCAAGAAGACGCGCCGCCCGCACAGTCAGAAGGTCAGGCGCCCCCGGCCCTGCTCCCACAAAATAGACCACGCCGGGACGGATCTCGCGCACGGGAACTCCGGTCATTTTCCCCCTCCGGAGCCATTGGCCCGGGCCGTTTCCACAACCTTTTTCCAGAAGGCTACCCGGGTAATAAAAAATCCTGCCATGGCAAAGGAGATGACGCCGATCCAGGAGACGCCCCGGTGAAGAACCCCCACGGCCAGAAGAAAAAGAAGAATCCCGGCGACGTACGCTCCCACCACCAGACGGCGCCGGGGGTGAACAATCGGTGCGGGCCGGGAGAGGATCATGCGGTCGGCGCGGGAAGAAAGCTCCGCATAATGACGGGGAAAATTCTCAAGGATAAAATACTGGTACCGGGCATGAAGCAACGAAAGGAGGCCCGCCATCAACCCGATCGTCATCTCCCGGGTGAAGGCCGGAACGGTGAGGGTATGGCGCTGCCACTGGTAGGTCGACAGGAGAAAGAGTCCGCCCATCCCCACCATGCCAAGAAGGGCCGAACTCGGAAGGAAATAACGTTCGATATACGAGAGGGCCGCCTCGCGTTCGCGGTTTTGCGGGTTGATCATCGGGCCATCCATCCGTTTTTTCGCACGACAAGAAGCGACATATAAGGGACCTCTTCGGGAGCCACCCGGTCGAGACGACGCTCGATCCGCTCCCCGGCCATCCCGACGCTTGAGATATAGGCAGTACGGTCAAGAAGCCCACGACGGGCGAGGATCTCGCGAATCGCCGGGAAAACCTTGTTGATCTTCATCAAGACCACAACCTCAAAAAGATCCAGGGCCTGTTCGATTTCCTCCGGCGCATAGACCGCCGGAAGGACGGCCAGTCGCTCCGACCCTTGGGTCAGGGGCTCCACGAGCTTCGCCACCCCGGCCCCATAGGCAGTGATTCCCGGGACGACCTCCACCCGAAGGTGGGGGGCCAGAGGAAAGAGTCCCGACAGAAGGTTCCCGAAGGTCGAGTAGAACAGGATGTCTCCCAGAGCCACAAAGGCGACGTCTCCCCGGGAGAGGGCCCCGAGCAAAACTTCGGCATTCTTCTTTCGGGCTTCGGCCAGGATGGTCTCGTCCCGGGTCATGGGAAAGAGGAGGCTCACGATGTCCGGAGAGCGTCTCCCCTTTTCCCTCTCCGCAAGAAGGGGGCGCAGGACCTCCAGGGCCATCGAGCCGGCATCGGCGTAGGAGGTCGGAACGGCCAGAACAGGGACATCTCCCAGAATGCGGTGGGCCTTCATCGTCAGAAGCTCCGGATCTCCCGGCCCGACCCCGATCCCGTAGAGTGTCCCCGGAAGCGCCTTTTCCCTCGACTCCCCGCTCACCGCTCCACCTCCTGATCCATCGAAGACGAAGACGCCCGATCCTCCTCCTTCGCGTGGACCAGACCCCCGGCCTCCTCGTCCTCCCCTCCCCGGATCCGGTACTCCTCCGAAAGCCAGCGGGCGAGATCGATCGTCCGACAACGCTCGGAGCAAAAGACACTCCGAAGATCCCTCTCCAGCAAAGCTCCACAGATGGCACACCGACGCTCATCCACCGGAAGAAGCCTCCCCGTCGACCTCCCGGAAGCGGTCCACATACTTGCCGACCATGTCGAGCTCTAGGTGGACCCGATGTCCGGCCTGGCGGTCTCCCAGGGAGGTCACGGCCAGGGTATGGGGAATGATGGCCAAAGTCACGAGGCTCCCGCTTCCCTCCGGAAGGTCCCGAAAATGATTGACCGTGAGGCTGATCCCATCAACGGTGATCGACCCCTTGGGAATCAGGTACCGATGGTAGGGGGCGGGAACAAAGAGTTCGAAGAAGGCGGTGTTGCCCACGCTCTCCCGGGAGTCGATCCGCCCCAGACAGTCGACATGCCCCAGAACGAGATGGCCCCCCAGGCGATCGGAGAGCTTCATGGCTCGTTCCAGATTTACCCGGTCACCGGCCTTGAAATCCCCCATGCGTGTCACCCGAAGGGTCTCCCGGGAGACATCGACAAAGAAGGCGTCTCCCCGGCTTTCCACCACCGTCATGCAGGCCCCGTCGATGGCGACGGACTCTCCGGCGGCAAGCTCCCCGGCAAAGGGGACACCCCCGATTCCCAGCCGCCCCCCTCCGGCGCTCCCGGAGACATCGATGGGGGCCAGAACCCGCCCTGTCGCTTCAATGATTCCCGAAAACACCCGATTCCATTCCTTTCATATTCGATGGATCCTGTCCCGGGAAATCAGGCCGGGGCCGAGAGAGCCCGGGAGTTTTCCGGCTCAGGAAGGGAGTCCGGCCCCCAGAAGTCCGCCCCCACGAGAAGATCAGCGCCAAGCCTTCGGATGACGGAAAAGGCAGGAAGGCGCCGGGCCTGGGAGAGGGTCAGCGGAGACGCTCCTCCGAGCCAGCCGATGGCATCTGTCCCTCCGATCAGGAGAGGGGCCAGGACGACCCGGATTCGGTCCACCAGCCCCGCCGAAAGGAACGAGGCATTGACCCGGGAGCCCCCTTCCACCAGAACGGTCAGGAGTCCTTCCTCCGCTAGAACGGCGAGAAGGGCCCGAAGATCGATCTCGCCCGGCCGCACTTCCGGGAGGACAAGGATCCTGGCCCCACTCTTTTCCAGCTGACGCAGGGATCTCTCCGGGGCTCGGGGCCCCGACACAAGAAAGACCGGCCCTCCCCCCTCCTCGCCAAAGAGGCGGGAGTCGGGAGGAAGACGTCCGATGGAGTCCAGGATCACTCGCACCGGCTGGTGGTTTTGTGTCCCCGAAAGACGATTCGTCAGTCGGGGGTCATCCTTCATGGCCGTACTGATGCCCACCAAGATCGCATCGTGATCGCGGCGAAGACGATGGGCGTAGGACAAGGAGCGGGACCCCGAGATCCACTGGGAGTCTCCCGTGGAGGTGGCGATCTTTCCGTCGAGGCTCATGGCTCCCTTGAGCGTCACATAGGGGCGGCCCTGACGGATCAGGGAGGAAAATCCACGGTTTTGCTCAAAGGCCCGGGCGGCCAACATCCCTTCGGAAACGTCGACATGTTGGCCGGACAGACGTTCAATGCCCCGGCCAAAGACTCGGGGATTGGGATCCCGCATCGCGACCACCACCCGCCCGACCCCGGCCCGAACGATCGCCTCGGTACAGGGAGGGGTTCGCTTTTCTACATGGCAGCAGGGCTCAAGATTGACATAGAGCGTCGCCCCCCGCGCCCGATCGCCCGCGGCTCGAAGAGCCAGCACCTCGGCATGCTCCTGTCCGGCCTCCCGATGGTACCCTTCACCGACAACCTTGCCATCGCGAACCACCACCGCTCCCACCATGGGATTGGGGGCCACAGTGTCCCGCCCCTTCTCCGCGAGCGCGAGGGCTCGCTTCATCCACCGGCGATCGGCCGGCTCTTCCGGGGGCCGGCTCACCCGTTGTCCCGCTCCTTCCGGGCAAGAGAGACGAGGTGGTCGAGATGGCCGAAAACGGAGAGACGGCCGGCAAGAATGGCCAGAAGCGCCTGCCGGTTACTCCGGACCCTCGGATCGGGATCATTGACCAGGACAGCGGAAAAGAAGGCCTCGATCACCGGCAGAAGGGGCTTCAGCCGCAGGACCTCCGAAAAAAAATCCTCCCGGGTCGGATCGTGCGGGAAGGGGGTCTTTCCAAGCGCCACAAGGCTCTCCCACAGTGCCCGCTCCTCGGAGACTGCGATCAGGGCCGGATCGAAGGAGGAGGGTTCTCCCGAGAGAATCCTGTCAACGCGCGTCTTGACCGTTTCGAAGGCTTCGAAGTCCGAGCCGTGAAGAAACTCCGAGAGAAACTCGAGACGACGCCAGGAGAGAAAGGGGGGCTCGTCGGAGAGACGGGCCGCCCCGTACCAGGCCGAGGCTCCGTCCCTCGTAAAGAGGCTTTCCATTCGATCCTCCCAGAAGGCCACCAAGGCCTGAGAGGTCTCGGCCAGAGGCTTCGGGGGAGAGGAAAGGGCCCAGGACTCAAGCGCCAACTCCGAAAGCTTCGACAAAGTGAGGGGAAGGGCCCCTTCGGCCAGAATCCGGACAAGCCCCAAACCACTTCGCCGAAGGGCAAAGGGGTCGAGGGAGCCACTGGGGTTCGCTCCCCCCAGGAAAGCTCCGGCCTGGCCCACCGCCCGGTCGCACAGGGAGAGAAGGAGGGAGGGCAAATCCTCGGGAACAGGATCCCGGAAGGTACGGGGAGCATAATGGGAGGCAATCGCCTGGGCCACCGCCCGGTCAAAGGGCGTCGCAGCCCCGCCTTTTTCCACTTCCCGAAGAAAATAGTAGCGCCCCACTTCCCCTTCAAGCTCCGGAAATTCCTTGACAAGGCCCGTGAGAAGATCGGCCTTGTAGAGAATTGCCGCCCGTTCACAAATGGCCGCAAGATCCTCCCGGGTGGTGTGGTGTTGATCGATCAGCCCGTCGGGAAGAAGGGCCAGGACCTCATAAAGAAGGCGGCGGGTTGCCCGGACCTTGTCTCCCACCGAGCCCACTCCCGGGAAAAAGACAACGGAGTCGAGCCCCAGCACCCGATCGGACAAGGGCAGGGCCACATCCCGATGGATGTAGTAGGCGGCATCCTCAAGACGGGCGGCCACGACCCGCACATACCCGTCCCGCACCACCGAGAGCTCGGCGGTGGGATTGGCCGAAACGCCAAGAAAGTGGGCCACGGGACGTCCGGCCCCCGAATCGGCGACAAAGAATCTCTGGTGGACCTTGAGCACCGTGCGAACAACGGGGGCCGGGATTCCCGAAAAACGCTCGGGAAGAGTCGCCGGAATGACCCGGTAGTTCTCCACCAGACAGGTCACCTCATCAAGAAGCTGAGGGTCCAGGGAAAGGGTCAGGCCGTCAGGCCAGGTCCCGGAGCTCTCCTCCATGCGCATGGCCAGAATCAGGTCGTTTTCAATGCAGTCCCGTCGCCGGGCAATGGAAAGCTCCACTCCCCACTCCCGAACCTCCGTATCATAGTGGGCCACATTACGGACAAGGACAGGGGCACTTCCCCGGAAGCGAGGAGGAAAGGTCAGCCGGCCCGAAACCTGTCCGGAAAACTCAAAGCCCACCACCTCATCCCGATAGAGGGCGAGAATCCAGAGAAGGGGCCGAAGGAAGGGACCGTTTCCCTGTCCCCAACGCATGCTTTTTGGAAAGGTCAGGGAGGAGAGAGCTCCCTGGAAAATGGCGGGAAGGATCTCGAAGACAGGAAGGGACGGGAGTCGTTTCCGGAGGGCCAGGTAGCGCCCCCGTGGGGTCTCCACAACCTCCAGGTCTTCCGGGGTAGCATTCTGGGCCCGGGCAAAGCCACGGACCGCAGGAGAGGGGTCGGCGGGCCATCCTCCGGCAGCCGAGACCGGGGGACCGGTAACGAGCTCCTCCCGGGCGGCCGTCTCCGGAAGAAGGCCGTCGATGCGCACCACAAGGCGGGCGGGAGTTCCCCCCGAAAAAATCCCCGAAAAGGAGGCCCCTTTCTCTTCAAGCCCGGCCCGGACCAAACGGGTCAGAGACTCGAGGACATCGGAGACGGAGCCGGCCGGAAGCTCCTCACATCCGACCTCAAGGAGAGCACTCTGACGGAGATCGGAAGGGGTCCCGATACTCGGGGCACTCATCGCTCCTCCTCCTTTCCGGTATAGAGGGCCGCCACCTTACGGGCGAGCCCCCGGACACGCCCGATGAGCCGCTGGCGCTCTTCAGCTCCCACGGCCCCCCGGGCATCAAGAAGATTGAAGCAATGAGACATCCTCAGGACCCTTTCATAGGCAGGGCGATAGAGCCCGTCCCCCAGAAGGGAACGGGATTCCGCCTCCATCTGGTCGAACTCTCTCCGGATCCATTCCCGATCGTTCTTTTCAAAATTCGCAATCGACTGCTGGCGCTCGTTTTCCTGGAAGATGTCGCCATAGGTGACCCGATCGTTGTAGCGAAGGTCATAGACGTTCGAGACCCCCTGAAGATACATGGCCAGCCGCTCAAGTCCATAGGTAATCTCCACGCTCACGGGCGCAAGCGGAATCCCGGCGACCTCCTGGAAGTAGGTGAACTGGGTCACCTCCATCCCGTCGAGCCAGACCTCCCAGCCGAGACCCCAGGCCCCGAGTGTCGGAGACTCCCAGTCGTCATGGACAAAGCGGATGTCGTGGGAGGAGGTTCGGAGGCCCAGGGCCGCGAGACTCGCCAAATAGAGCTCCTGGGAGCGGTCGGGAGAGGGCTTGAGGAGAACCTGAAACTGGTAGTAATGCTGGAGCCGGTTGGGATTTTCTCCAAATCGGCCATCGGTCGGTCGCCGACAGCCTTGCACATAGGCGACCCGAGTTTCCTGGGGACCCAGTGCACCGAAAAAGGTCGCCGGGTGGAAGGTCCCCGCGCCCATTTCCATATCGTAAGGCTCAAGGAGAAGGCATCCCTCGCGGGCCCAAAACCCCTTGAGGGTCATCACCATATCCTGGAATGTCATCATGGTCGGGGAGATCCTTGCCTGGGGAGTGAGTCGTCTCTGTCGCCTTGATCTTAGCCGAGAGGAGAAAAAGACTCAAGAAAAAAGAGAGAAGAGTGTCACGATTCCAGAAGGAGAGAAATGTGCCGGGATCCGAACTAAGGAAGAATGCCGGAGTCCCGACACAAAAAAGGCTCAGGAGGCGAAGTGGATCCGGCTGTGGGATCCGTCGCAGAAGGGCTTCTTCGCCGAAGCGCCGCAACGGCACAGATAATGGGACTTCTGACCATCCTTGATGACCTGGCCCTTGTCGTCGGTGATGGTGATTTCACCCGTCACTTCGAGCGGACCGTTCTTCATGCACTTCACATTCACATCAGACACAGGAACCTCCTTGAAATGACGTCAGCTGTTTGAGGGGGAGGAGAGAGTCTACCCCCCGATGACACTGCCAATTTTAGTTTTAACTTAAACTTATTGTCAAGAGAGACGAAATCAGGATTGAGTGATAAGAACATATATCGACTCTCCCCAGATCTCTAATCCCTCGCCAATGCCCCAGAGCCGGTTCAGGGAAGAGATCGCCCAGAAAAGATGCGCCAGAAGACCTCACATTGTCGCTCCCTTCTCCTCATCTTACAAGGACAAACAGGAAAACCGGCACGCTTTCCAAGAAAAGGGACAACCTCTTTTCCTGACGTCATGGACACTTCCCTCGAATGCGTGGAGCGGTTGACGAAAGAGAAGGAAATTCGCTATCTTTTTCAGGGAGGTTGTTCTCGTCAGTTTTTTTTCGATCTGGCGCTTCCTCCACAATCAAAGCCGGAACGAAGAAGTCTCCGTCGTTGATTCGCATTCACGACTCACCACTTTCCTGACCCGAATGCTTTCCTTCCCACCTTCGGGGCCCGGGCCATACCTCCTCACACAAATAAAGAGACGAGGCCGTCTCGAACAAGGACCCCACACCCAACCGTGTGCATCCCCCTTGCGCCTTGTCCCCGCCCTTTTCTCCTGTCTGGCAGGACAATGGCGGATTGCCCCGACCCTCATCCCTCCGGGGAGGGTCAGAAAATCACCGAACACTTACACAAGGAGTCCGGAAATGCCGATCGTTACCATCATGCCCTCGGGAAAAACTAAAGATGCCGAAAGCGGAACGAGAATTCTCGACATTCTCATCGAAGCCGGAGAAAACATCGGCCACAAATGCGGAGGAAAGGCCTCCTGTGGAACATGCCACATTTTTGTGAACGAGGGGCGAAAGACACTGTCCAAAACTGAACGCCCCGAAAACGAACGACTCGATGCCGTCGTCGGCGTAGGATCGAAGTCCCGTCTGGCCTGCCAGGCCCGGCTCGGAGCCGAGAATGTGACCGTCGAGATCCTGGGATTCTCCTCCGGATACTGATCGGATCAGCGGCTCTGGCCGACCCTCGGGACCTCCTTGACGGCCGTCCCCCCCCTGAGGGGGACGGCTTCCTGACGCCTCGGACTTTTCGTCAAGCCCACAAAACCTCCGAAACCTTGAATCCGGATCCCCCCTTCTTTAAACTTGAGGCATGAAACAGGTCAGCGAACGACTTCGCGAACTCAGAAAAAATCAGAGCCTCTCCCTTAGAAATCTTGCCAAAAAGGCGGGGATTTCCGCCTCCTCCCTCTCCCAGATCGAATCGGGGCAGGTTTCCCCCTCCATCGCCACCCTTGAAAAGGTCTGTGCCGCCCTGGAGCTTCCCATTACCACTCTCTTCGACGACACTCCCGGCGAATCTGACCCCCTTGTGATGCCGGCCCGGAACAGGCGGCGGGTTTACAGCACCACCTCCCATGCGACAGTCGAGCCTCTGGCCCGGGGATTTGCCGCCAAGAAGATGCAGCCTCTTCTCATCACCCTTGATCCGGGGGGAGAGGTGGGAGAACAGCCCTATGCCGGAATCAAGGGTGAGGAGTTCGGGGTGGTTCTCTCCGGAAACACCCTCTTCGAACAGGCCGGCAAGGCCTACGATCTCGGACCGCTTGATGCGGTCTACTTCGACCCGCACCAGCCCCACAACTGGAAAAACCCCGGCACCGATCCCGCCACCATCCTTCTTGTCGTCTCTCTCTGACCGAAGATTCTCGGGAGGTTCCAGTCAAAAGACCGCAGAAATCCCCCCCGACCGCACTCCTTTATGCAATTTTCCTTTTATCTTCAAAACCTTGAAATATCCCTGCGGGTTCACTTTATCGATATTGGTTTCATCTGTGATATTATGATTATGACGTTCGTCAGGGCTCAGAAAGGAGCAATTTCCGGCTGCTTTCTTGGGTCCGGCACAAAAGCCTCAACCTTGCCCTTGTCTGCGGGAAGGAAAATTCCCTGGAGGGAGGCCCCATGACTCCTCCAAAGAAAGACGCCTCCGAACCTCCCCAAAGCTCTCTCTTTCAGCCATTTGCCCCCCTTCTCGAAGCAGCCACCGACGGGATCCACATCCTCGACCCGCAGGGAGTTCTGGTGGCGGCCAGCCGCTTGTTCTTCGAGATGCTGGGATACACCCCCCCAGAACTTCTCGGAAGCCACGTCTCGACCTGGGACGCCCACTATACCGGGCCCGAACTTGCCGACAACATCACCCGAACGCTGGCCCTCTCTCCGAACCACACGCTCTTCTTCGAGTCCCTCCACCGGAAAAAGGACGGGTCGATCCTGCCCGTAGAGATCCGCGCCGCCTCCTTCTCTGTGGGAGACCATCGATTTGCCTTTTTCTCCTCTCGGGACATCACCGAAAAACTCGCCGGTGAGAAAGTCCTCCGGCAGCTTAGGGAGTTCACCGAGCTTTTGGCCAAGGTCAACCGCACGGTCGTCCTCGCCCACGACAGGGACAGGTTCTTTCAGGAAATTTGCGATCTGGCGGTGGAAGAAGCCCACCTTCCCCTGGCCTGGATTGGCCACCCGGGAGAGGAGGGATTTTTTGACATCTTGGCCCGATCCGGAGAGTCGGTCGGCTACCTCGACCGGGTCCGAATCCCCGCCGACCCGCAAAAATCGGGGATTCTTGGCCCTTCATGGACGGCCTTCACGACGGGGCGTCCTCTGGTCAACGAGAGCCTGGGACGATTTTTTAAGGGAGCCCAATCCTCCGCCCAGACCGTCTATATCGAGGCCTTCGCCGCCTATGGACTGGGGAGCTTTGTGGTCCTGCCCGTGGGGGAATCGGACCATGTCCGCAACATCTTTGCCCTTTACCACCACGCCACCGGGGTCTTTACCCCGGAGATCCTGGCCATTCTCCAGGAACTTTCCCGAGGGATCTCTCTGGGGATATCCCGGATCGAGGCCCGGGCAGCCGAACATCGGAACCGGACCCTTCGGGAAGCACTCCTCGAAAACACCATCGCCGGAATTCTCCTGCTCAAGGATCGCACCATCGTGGAAGCCAACAGACGGATGGCGGAAATCCTGGGCTACCCCTCCCCCGCTGAGCTCGCCGGCCTGCCCACGCGCGTTCTCTATAACGATCAGGCGGAGTATTTTCGCGTCGGAGCCATCCTCTATTCCCGACTCACCCAGGAGACACAGATCCGAATAGGAGAATTGCACGGCCGCAGGAAGGACGGATCCGAACTTTGGGCCGAAGGGTCAGCCACCATGACCATGATCGACGGGGAACCCATCGTCGTCGTCACCCTCCTTGATGTGACCCTGCGCCATCGACAATCGAGCCGCCTGGCCCGCCTCTCCGACTTCACCGTCTTCTTCGCCCGGGCCAACCAGCTGCTCACGGACGCCCACACCTTTGAAGAGATGGCCATTGGCGTCTGCGAAAGGGCCCGTCAGATTCCCGGGGTGCTCCTTGCCTGGGTCGGCGACATGACCACTCCTGCAGTGAAGACCCTGGCAGTGGCCGGGACGCCCGACCTTCTTTCGGACACCCTGATTCAGAAAGTTTATGAAGAGACGTTCAGACGTCCCGACCTCCCTCAATTCCTGAGCGCCGGTGAGGCCCCTGACGAGTCTTCCGGGCTCCTCCCTCCCTCCGCAGGAAGTATGGCCTTGATGCCCCTTCAGCGGGAAGACTCCCCCTTCGGAGCCCTTCTCCTCTTCCATCGAGAGAGAGAGGTCTTCGACACCGAGATCCGGAGCCTTTTGGAGGAGCTCGCCAGGAATATCTCAAAAACCCTGGAGCGACTGGCCATCTCCGAGCGGGAAAAGCTCCTCTCCGCCGCCCTGGCCTCCGTCTCCGACGGAGCCACCGTGACCGACTCCCACGGCTATATTCTCTATGCCAATGCCGCCTTCAGCCATATCACCGGATACTCTCCGGAGGAGCTCGAGGGGAGAACCCTTGCCCACCTCCGGGGACCGGGCACTGATCCAAAGACCCTGCACGAGATCAGTCGGGCCATCCGAAAAGGCGAGGGCTTCCACGGACAGGTCCTCAACTTTACCAAGGAAGGGGCTCCCTTCTGGAATTTACTGACTCTCAGCCCCATCAAAAACAGAACCGGCACGGTCAGCCATTTTGTCGCCGTCCTTCGGGACATTTCGGAGATCCGGACCCTCTCCGACCAACTCGAATACCAGGCCCTTCACGATCCCCTGACCGGACTTCCCAACCGAAGAGCCCTGGAGTCCCACCTCTCTCGAGCTCTGGCTCGAGGGCAGAGAAACGGAACGGTCACCGCCATTGGACTTCTTGATCTTAACGACTTCAAGCCGGTCAATGACACCTATGGCCACGAGGCCGGCGATCGTCTCCTTCGGGACTTCGCCCGGCGGGCCGGAGAGATGCTCCGGGACAACGACTTTCTCGCCCGCCTGGGGGGTGACGAGTTTGTCATTGTCATCGAGGATCTTGACCCGGTGAGGCTCGAAGGGCAACTGGCTCCTCTTCTCGCCCGCCTGCACCGGACGGTCGAGATTCCCTTCGAGATGGAGGAGGGGAAGACGGCCACCGTCGGGATGACGATGGGACTGGCTCTGGCTCCCATGGACTCCCGGGAGCCGGACGAGCTTTTGCGGCTGGCCGATGCCGCCATGTATCAGGGCAAGGGGCGAAAAAATCAGGAGGGCGAATGGTGGCAACGAGGCCCCGAGGCCAACGAGACGGCCGCCGAGGAGCCCTTTGACCCGTATGGCGAGGAGGCGTCCCGCCTCCTTCGAGAGAACCAGAACTCTCTGAAGGGACTGGTCGACCGTTTCGTCCAGGATTTCTACGACCATCTTGCCAGGGAGCCGGAGGCCTCGGCCATCATCTCCTCCCTCACGCCCTCCGAGCTAGATTCGCTCAAGGTTCGCCAGGCGGAGCATCTGATCTTTCTCCTCGATCCCGACACAACCCGGGACAACATTCTTGCCCGAGCCCGCCAGGCCGGAGAAACCCATACGCTCGTCGGGATCGAGCCCTCGCTCCTTCTGCAGTCCAAATCCCTCTACAGCAACCTGCTGGTGGAGCACCTCACTCTCTCCCGTCTCTCTCCCCGGGATCGCTACCGCATCTACCTTGCGGCGGACAGCCGGCTCCATGAGGATATCCGGGAAGAGATCCGCACGGGAACCACCGTCCGCGGAGCCTACTTTGAACTTCTGGCCCTTCCTCTCCCGCCAGCGGGAACCCGATGGATTGATGCGGTGCGCCGGGAGATCAACCGCACGGCCCTTCTTCCTGGACTTCGCTGCAGCCTCCTCTTTCGCCTCGACTCCGAGGGAGTCTTCCAGATCGAGGCGCAGTCGGGAGCCTGCTCCATGGACGCCGCCCTTCTGATGGGCGCCCCCGGCACCGAGCCCGTCGTGGATCCGGCGCATCCTCGAGGACAAGGTCCCATCTCCCGCGCCTACCGGAGGCTCCAGACCGCGATCTCTCCCGCCATCGGCCAGGATTTTAGATTTTCCCCCTGGCACCCTCTCCTGAAAAAGCTGGGCCTCCGTTCGGCCATGGCGATTCCGCTCCTCAACAGCTCCGGACAGGCCGTGGCCATTGTGGGGCTTTTCGGAGCCTACCCCAACCAGTTCAGCTCCTCCTGGATGGGTCAGTTCGCCCAGAGTTTCCGCCACCGGATGGAGCAGGTCTGGTCGCTTTGCAACATGCCTGTCGAAGTGGTCTCCCGGGAGGAGTCCGAACGTTACCGAAGGGAGCTCTACCGGGGAGGGCTCGCGATGTACATGCAGCCGGTGATCGACCTGAGGAACGGGTCGTTCTCCAAAGTTGAAGCCCTGGCCCGCCTTGTCCTCCCCGACGGCACGCTGATCATGCCCAACCAGTTTCTTCCCGTTCTTTCCGGGGACGACATCAACTGGCTTTTCCGACAGGGGCTCGACCAGTCTCTCGACCGTTTGGCCGACTTCGAAAAAGAGGGGCTCGAGCTTGATCTCTCCCTCAACATCTCGCCCGTCACCCTTCTTGAACCCCTGTGCTCGGAATGGGTTCTTCGCTCCCTCGAACATCACGGAATCCCGCCCTCACGCCTCTCCCTCGAGATCCTTGAGGACCGGAGCCTCGACCTTTCGTCACAACATGCCACCATCGCGAAGCTCACCGCCGCCGGGGTGCGCCTCTCAATGGACGATCTGGGCGCAGGCTACAGCAGCCTTCAACGGCTTTCGAGCCTGCCCTTTGACAAGATCAAGGTCGACCAGTCCCTGCTGGCCCATATTCGAACCCTTCCCCTCGAAACGCTCGGCATCCTGGGATCGATCATCCAGATGGGCCGCGAACTCGGATACGGAGTCGTGGTCGAGGGACTCGAAGATCCGGGAATGATTGAGGTGGCGGCCATTCTCGGGGCCCGTTACGGGCAAGGCTACAGTCTGGCACGTCCCATGCCGGCCGATCGGATCCTCGACTGGAGCCGAACCCGCCACCTTCCCCCTCAAACCGGGAAAATCACAAGCTGGGTCGGCGCTCTTGCCTCCCACTGGCAATTCATGCACAGCGAGGAGAGCCCCCAATCCTTTCCCCTTGACCACTGCCCCCTCACCCTTTTCTTTCACCACAAGAAGCTGGATACCTCCCCGCAAGCCGCCTGGCATGTCGCCCTCCACCACCCGGAAACCAACCGCGAAGAGATTGGAAAAAAGCTCACCGACTGGCTGGTGGAGAAGGTGCGGAATGAAGGGAAAAGCTTCTGGATCCCTCCTTCTTGATCGCTTCCGCCAATCCCTTCGGCATTTTTCTCAGGAGAACCAGGGAGAGGCGGCTCTCCGGTTCTTCTTCTCTTCATACATCCGGGTGTCGGCCAGGCGAAGAATGCGAGCCATGTCGAGCCCCGGCCCGGGGAAGAGGACGCGTCCCAGGCTCACAGAGATTCTGTAGGGCTTGTCTCCCAAGGAAGCCGGCCCACTGAGGACAACCTTTAATCCCTCGAGAAAAGTCTCCACGAATCCCGGGGAGATCTCCGGCGACAGGAGGACAGCGAACTCGTCGCCCCCAAGCCGCGCGGCCAGGGATCCCGGAGGCAGAAAGGACTCCAGGCGCTCCGCAAAAAAGATCAGGAGGGCGTCCCCCTCCTCGTGGCCGAATCGGTCATTGACCTCCTTGAAGCCGTCGAGATCAAGATAGATGAGCGTTCCCGACTCTTCCCTCAAGAGGCGCCCTTCGAGCTCCCGCATAAAGGCCAGACGGTTGGGAAGGCCAGTCAGGGCATCATGGTGGGACATGTAAAAAAAGATCTCCTCCCGACGGGAGGCCATCTTTTTCAACACTCCCTGCCAGGTACCGATTCCCAGATACTCCTCCCCTTCGACAATCAGAAAGCAGCTTTCACTGATTTCATGAGATCTGGCCTCTCCGAGGCAGCGCTCCAGGGAGTCGAGGGTGGCCCCGGCCTCAAAGGTGGGAGGATCGGCTTCCATAAACTCCGCTACTGGCTTGTGGCCAAAGAGCTCATGAGAGTATCGGTAGGAGAATTTCTCGACCAGGGCATTTTTTGTCAGAATCCCCAAAGGGCAACGGCCCCGGAGGATGGCCAGTCCCGGGAGGGACGGATCGGATCCGAACATGCGGTAGACCCGCTCGAGGGGGGTGTCCTCCGGCACCCAGGCTGGGGTGACAACAAGTTCACGCACCAATCGGGTGGGAAGCTTCAGGCGAAAGGAGGGGGGAAGGATCTCAGGAGAAGGCAGGGATGAGGCAGAAGACGAGAACACGGGCATGGCCATCCTCCGGGAACGTCACGGTGATAAAAATCAACCAACACACGCAATCATTCCCCCTCCCTGAGTCGAAAAGATCAAGATTCCATGACAAAGTCGTAACAAACGCTCCAACGCTCCCCATGACACACTGGCCGCTCCTGTGATAGTCTGAGAATCGGTGGACCAAGCCTCCTATGGGGACGGAAGATACGGGTCTCCCCCCACCATGGAAGCTCAGAAGGCACGCCCCCCCACCGGCCCCCGTCGCCCACAAATGGATGACCTCTTTACGGAGGATCTCATGTCTGACCATCTTCACGAAGTCGATCTTCTTATCGAAAACCTGAGAAAAAACTATCCAAGCGAGATCAACTCCTTTCTCACCTTCAAGGCCAAGGCAGAGGCCGGTCCCGCCCTTTCCAAAAGAGAGAAGGAGCTCATCAATGTGGGCCTTTCGGTCGCGGCCCAATGCAGCTGGTGCATCTCCCTGCATGTGAAGGGCGCCCTTGACGCCGGGGCCACCCGGGACGAAATCATGGAAGCCGGATTCATGGCGGTGGTCATGCATGGCGGTCCGGCCCTCATGTATCTCATCGAGCTTACCCGGGAGCTCGACAGTCAGGGCAACACGACAACCAAAGCCCCGGGACACTCCTGATGGACCGAACCCTTCTCCGGACCATTCTTGAAGACATGATCCTCGCCCGCACCTTCGAGGAGCGGGCCGCCATGGAATACTCCCGGGGAAGGATCGGGGGATTTGTCCATCTCTACCCGGGGGAGGAGGCCATCGCCACGGGGGTCATCCGGGCGGCGGAGCCAGGAGACTATCTCGTCACCACCTATCGGGAGCACGTCCACGCCCTGGTCCGGGGGATCCCCCCGGAGCGGATCATGGCAGAGCTCTTCGGCAAGGCCACCGGGACCAGTCAGGGCATGGGCGGTTCCATGCACCTCTTCGACCGGGAGCGGCGCTTCATGGGGGGGTACGGGATCGTGGGGGAGACCTTTCCCGTGGCGATCGGGCTAGCCTACGCCATCGCCTGCCGGAGACTTCCCGAAGCGGTGATCTGCTTTTTCGGAGATGGCGCCGTCAACCAGGGTACCTTCCACGAATCCCTGAACATGGCCGCCCTCTGGAATCTGCCGGTCCTCTTCGTCTGCGAGAACAACCTCTACCAGATCGGAACGGAGATCCGTCGCCACTCGGCGGTCACGGACGTCTATCGCCGGGCCTCCGCCTACCACATTCCCGGCCACCAGCTTGACGGAATGGATGTTCTGGCCATCCACACGGCAGCAGGAGAGGCCCTGGCTACCATCCGCTCCGGCGGGGGACCGGTGCTCCTCGAATGTCTGACCTACCGCTACCGGGGCCATTCCATGGCCGACCCCGGAACCTACCGCCCGGCACAGGAGATCGCGGCATGGCGGGCCCGGGATCCCCTGACACCCCTTCTGGAGAGCTCCCCCGCTCCCCCCCAAAGCTTTAGCCCCGATGCCCTGGCCCGCTTCAGCGCCCATTGTCTCGAATGCGGGGCAGTGGGAGAGCCCACCCTTCAGTCCATCCACGAAGACGTCAAGAGCCGGGTGGAGGCCGCCGTGGCCTTTGCCGAGACAAGCCCCGAGCCGACGATGGAGAGGCTTCTCGAGATCTCCGGACTCCAGAGCCCCCCCTTGCCGGAGGGAAAACTGTCAGCCTCCCCCTCTTCCCTGATGACCTGGCAGGCCATCAACCGGGCGATCGATGAGGAAATGGGACGGGACGACAGCGTCTTCGTCATGGGGGAGGACGTGGCGCTCTTCGGGGGAACCTACCGTACCACGGAGGGGCTTCTGGCAAAATATGGAGAATGGCGGGTCCGGGACACGCCCATCTCCGAAAACAGCTTTACCGGTCTCGGCGTGGGAGCGGCCATGGCCGGCATGAGGCCCATCGTGGAGATCATGACGGTGAACTTTGCCTTTATGGCCTTCGACTCCCTCATCAATCTCGCCCCCAAGATCCGGCTGATGTCAGGGGGACAAATCCCAGTTCCCCTGGTGGTCCGGATGCCGGGAGGGGTCGCCCACCAGCTTGGCGCCCAGCACTCCCAGCGCATCGATGCCCTGCTCATGAATGTTCCCGGTCTCCGGATCGTCGCCCCCTCCACCCCACAGGATGCCTACAGCCAGACACTGATGGCCATCCGCTCGGATGACCCGGTCATTGTCCTGGAACACGAACGCCTCTACTTTGACAGTGGCCCGGTCGATCCTTCCTGGCTTCCCCCCATGGATCGGGCCCTTGTGCGGCGAGAGGGGAGTGACATCTCCGTCATTGCCTGGTCGCGCATGGCGGTTCTTTCCCTTGAGGCGGCGGAGATTCTGGCAAAAGAGGGCCTCGATGTGGAGGTGATCGACCTGCGCAGTCTGTCTCCCATCGACTGGGAGACTCTGGTGGCCTCGGTGGAAAAAAACCACCGGGCTCTGGTGGTCGAAGAAAACTGCCTCGTGGCCGGAGCCGGGGCCGAAATCGCCGCCACACTCGCAGAGCGGTGCTTCCCCCTCCTCGATGCCCCCGTGAGGCGCTTGGGCGGACTTTTTGTCTCGACCCCCTTCAACCGGACCCTCGAGGATCAGACCATCCCCGACACCGCGGCCATCGTAGCTCTCCTTCGGACGATGGTCTCCGGATCGTGACCGTGCCGGGGCCCCCTTCCCGGGTGGCCCCTTGTTAAAGAGGAGCCTCGCCGCATGAAGACCCCCATTCCCCTTCCCGTCCTTTCCGATACGATGAAAACAGGCCGGCTCACCGGATGGCTCAAGCAGCCGGGAGACCCCGTCAAGGCCGGGGAGGCCTTGGCCACGATGGAGTCCGACAAGGCGGTCATGGATGTCGAGGCCTTCTCCGACGGATTCCTCGCTGGTCCTCTCGCCCCTCCGGGAACGGAAATCCCGGTGGGCTCGACCATCGGGTATTTGTGCTCCACCCGGGAGGAGTGCGGAGAGACAAAGTCTTCCCCCGCAGAAGCGCCTCCGGCCCCTGCCCAACCGGCCGCCTCCCCCGCTCCTTCGCCCTCGAACCCCGGCTCCCCTCCCCCGGCTCCCCATGAACCCCCTCCTGTCCGGACCACCGCAGGTCTTCCCGCCACCCCCTATGCCCGGGGTCTGGCCTCCGACCTCCAGATCTCCCTGGAGACCCTCGCTCCGGGACATGACGGACTGATCCATGCCCGACAGGTGATCGAAGCCGCTCTGGGCCGCCAGGACCCCGACCTCTCCCACGCTCCCCCCTCCCGTCTTCGCCCCCCCACGGCCATGGAAAATGCCGTAGCCCGCAACATGGGGGAGACCCGGGGGACCCCGGTGTTCCATCTCACCGCCCGATTTTCCTTGGCGCCGCTTGTTCAGGCCGCCAAGTCCCACAACCTCTCCCTGACCCTGGCCCTGGTCCGGGCCTGTGCCCTGGCCGTCTCCCGCACTCCCCGTCTCAACAGCCTCTGGACCCGTCAGGGCATTCTGGAAAGGGATCGAATCGACGTAGGCGTGGCCGTCGACACCGGAGAGGGTCTGGTGACGCCTGTTCTTCGGGACGCGGGAGCGCGCCCTCTTTCCGAACTTCGGGAGGACTGGAGAATTCTCAAGCAAAAGGCCCAGCTCGGACGGCTCGTCCCCGAGGACTACTCCGGGGGAACCTTTTACCTCTCCAATCTTGGAACCTTCCCCGAGGTTCTCTCCTTCGATGCCATTATTCCCTCAAGTGCGGGGGCGATCCTGGCCGTGGCCGCCCCTGACGAAAACGGGAGCGTCCACATGACCCTTGCCTGCGACCACCGAACCCTCTACGGTGCCCATGCCGCCCGGTTCATGGGCACCTTGGGGTCGCTGCTCTCAGCCCCGGAAGAGTGGATGGGGGGAGTGTCATGATTCCCCGAACTCTTGAGACATTTCTCACCCAGGCCAAACGACGCCCGCCCCTGACGGTGGCCGTGGTGGATGCCGCTGACCGGGTGGTTCTGGAGAGCGTCCGCCTGCTTCTTGAGGAAAAAATCATGAACCCCATTCTGGTGGGGGAAGAGAAAAAGATCCGGACCATGCTTTCGGAGGAAGGGATCCGGGAGGAAGTCCCCATCGTCCCCGCCGGATCAGAAGACGAGGCGGCCCGGGAGGGATCCCGTCTCGTCGAAGAAGGAACGGCCCAGATTCTGATGAAGGGACATCTCCACAGCGATGTCTTCCTTCACCCCATCCTCGAACGGCTACGGACGGGCCACCGGCTCTCCCACGTCTTCGTGGCCGAGCTGCCAAGCTACAAAAAGTTGCTCTTCATTACGGATGCCGCCATCAATATTGCCCCCGACCTTGCCACGAAGGCAGCCATCCTCCAGAACGCCATTGACATGGTCCTCTCTCTGGGAGGGAGCTCCCCCCATGCGGCCATTTTGTCGGCCGTCGAACTGGTCAATCCCGCCATCATCTCGACAGTGGAGGCCGCGGCATTGGCGAAAATGGCCGACCGGGGACAGATCCGGGGCGCCACGGTAGACGGCCCCCTGGCCTTCGACAACGCCATCTCCCGGGAAGCGGCCCACGCCAAGGGAATCGACAGCCCCGTCTCGGGGAAGGCCGACATCCTTCTCGTTCCGGACATAATCTCGGGAAACATTCTGGCCAAGGACCTTGAATATCTCGCCGGAGCCACCCTGGCCGGGGTCGTGCTGGGAGCGCGGGTCCCCATCATCCTTACATCCCGGAGCGATCCCCCCCGCTCGAGGCTTCTCTCCGCCGCGCTGGCCACCCTCCTCTGGCGTTCCTGGAACCCGGAGAGGGGCTCATGACAGGATATCCACCAGTCCTTGGGGAGGGGGCCTCTCTCAGTCAAAGGCCCTGGAGAACCCACCCCTCAGGGGGTCTTTCCGGGATCGCCGCCCCGGAAAACAGTTCAATGAACATTGAAGTTTTCCCTTTTTCGCGGTAGAATAATCTTGTGCTCTGGAGAAGAAACACAGGCGGGGTGGAGGCTTAAACACGCAAGTAACTAAGGATAAAGAGATCGTGAAGATCGCGATACATTCAGGAACTCCGGAAGATCTTCCCGCCTGCGTCTTTTCCGGGAATATTGCTCCCAAACAGAAGATTCCCCCGGCCTCCCTCCGGAAGAGCCCACCCTTTACATCCTGGCTTGGAGGCGGTCTTCTTCTTGTCCTTCTCCTCGGGCCACTCTGGCCGGTAACCGCGGCCCTTGCCGCGGATACCGGGGACTCTCCTCCACCAAATGTCACCCTGTCCCAGGCCGTCTTCTCCGCTCTCAATGCCCGCCCGGAGCTCCGGGCCGAGAAGGACAAGGTCCAAAGTGCCCAGGAGACAATCGGCCAAGCCAAGTCCAACGACTATCCCCAGCTGTCGGCGAGCCTTCAGACCATGTACGCCAACAGCCTTTTTGGATTTTTCCTCTTTCCCGGATATCAGTTCGAGAACCTGAACCTGTTGACGGTCACCCTCTCCCAAACCCTTCTCGACTTTGGGAAGACCTCCTCCCAGGTCGACCAGAGCCGTTGGGGCTATCGGGCCGCCAAGGCCCACATGGAAACGGTCCGGGCGCAGACCATCCGGGATGCGGAATCAGCCTACCTGACCCTTCTGGCCGATCAGCACCAGGTCTTAGCCGACCGGAAGAATCTCGAAGATGCCCAGCTACAGCTCGATGAGGCCACCGTCCGACATCAGGAGGGAACCTCCGTGATCCTCGATGTCACCCGGGCACGGGTCAACGTCTCGGCGGCCCGTCTCGCCCTGGTGAAGTCCCAGGACCAGGTTCGCTCCGACTCCGTGACCCTGGCCCAGATCATGGGGCTGTCAAAGACGGTCTTTCTTGTCGCCGCCGATCTCGATCACGATCCCAATGCTATTGCCAACCCCGATCCCGACAGGGATATGTCGAAGGCCCTTTCCCGCCGGCCCGAGTGGAAAGAGGCCACGGCTGACCTCGAGAGCGCCAAGGCGAACCTCAAGAACTCCCGGGCACAAAACTACCCGTCGATCACGGCCCTGGGTCAGTCCTTTACGGCCACCCTGCCCTCCGGAGCCCTTCCCTTTACCTATATTCCCAACAACTACCCCTACTCGACCTTCAGCATCGGCGGCACACTCACCGTTCCGATCTTTGAAGGGGGGTACATGGTCCATCAGACCGCCCGGGCCCGGGCTGACGTCATGACCGCCCGGGACAACAGGGAGGCGACCCGCCTCTCCATTGCCACCGATCTGAAAAAGGCCGCGCTCTCCATTACCGATGCCAAGGAACAGCTCGACTGGGCCCTTACGTCTCTGGACAACGCCCGCAAGAACGAAATGCTGGTGCAGGAAGCCTACCGAATGGGTCAGGTCCAGTCCGTGGATGTCATGGATGCCCAGACAGCGCTGAGGCAAGCCCGGGAATCTGTGATCCGGGCGCGATACCTTCTGATGAACAGCAATGTTCTTTACCGTTACGCCATTGGCACGCTGACCTCTCCGGGAACGGAGGAGACGGCCGCCTCCGATTCGCGGCCAACGGCCCCCGGAGAGATCCGCTAACCGGCACCAAGGAGATCCCATGCCCCCCATCGCCAAGCGACTTATCGCCCTCATTGTCCTCCTCGCCGTCGCCGGCACCGCCGTCTGGGCCCTCCGCCTCAGGAAGGCCGATGAACCCCCCAAGGATCAACTCGTCCTTTACGGCAACATCGATCTTCGGGAAGTCCAGGCAGCCTTTCACGACACCGGACGCATCGAAAAGCTTCTCTTTGTGGAAGGGGCGGCCGTCCATGCCGGCGAACTCATTGCCCTGATGGATCCGGTCCGCTATCAGGACCTGGTCGATGCCGACACCCAGGCCCTCATCCATGACACAGCCCAGGAAATCGATGCCCAAAAGACCTGGGACCGGGTGAAGCGACTTACCCGCGCGGACTTCAACACCCGGCAGCAACAGGACGACGCCCGGGCTGCTCTCGACATGGCCAAGGCTCAAATCCAGAAGGATGAGGCGCAGAAGGCCTACGACCTTCGACAACTGAACGATACCCGCCTCTATGCCCCCGTCGACGGGATCGTCCAGACCCGGATTCTAGAACCCGGCGACATGGCCTTTCCCCAAACCCCTGTCTACACTTTGGCCAGAACCCGCCCCCTGTGGGCCCGGATCTACCTCGAAGAGCCCGAGCTTGGGCGTGTCCATGAGGGAATGCCGGCCATCGTCACCTCCGACTCCTATCCTCACGAATCCTTTGTTGGCTACGTCGGCTACATCTCCCCCTCCTCCGAGTTCACCCCCAAGGAGGTCCAGACCGTTCACCAGCGGACCATTCTGGTCTACCGGGCCCGGGTCTATCTCTCCTGCCCCACGAGGAAACTTCGGTTGGGCATGCCCGTGACCGTCACCCTCCCCCTGCATGGAGGACCGACCCTCCCCGCCCGCTGTCCGGACGGATCCCCCGCCGAGACGATCCATGGCGGAGGATAAAGGACGCCCCGGCCCTGCCCTCCGGATCCGAAACCTCGTTCGGACCTTTCAGACTCCCCGGGGACTTCTCCGGGCTCTTGACGATGTCTCCTTCGAGGTCGCTCCGGGGACCATCACCGGGATCATCGGCCCGGACGGCGCCGGAAAGACGACCCTCATGCGGATCCTGGCAGGGATCATGGATCCTGACTCCGGGAGGCTGGAGATCCTTGGGCGGGATCCCCAGACCGAGAGGTCGGCCATCCTCGACAACCTGGGCTACATGCCCCAGAAGTTCGGGCTTTATGAGGATCTGACGGTGGGGGAAAACATGGATCTTCATGCCGACCTTCATGGAGTCCCCATGGAGAGGCGGGCCGCGCTTTATGCGCCCCTGCTTCGCATGACCGCCCTCGCCCCTTTTATCGGGCGCCTCTCGGGCAAGCTTTCCGGAGGAATGAAGCAGAAGCTCGGCGTGGCCTGCTCCCTGGTCCATGCCCCCACACTCCTCCTGCTCGACGAACCCACCGTCGGCGTCGACCCGGTCTCCCGCCGGGAACTCTGGGAGATCCTCCGGACAGAGGTGTCGAAATCCTCCACGACCCTCCTGGTCAGCACCGCCTATATGGATGAGGCCGAAAAGTTCGACCGGGTGGTCATCCTTTACAACGGCAAGATTTTGGGAGAGGGCCCGCCCCAGGACTTTGTCAAAGAGGCCACGGGCCATGTCTTTCTTCTCTCCCTTCCCGACATGTCCCCGCGACAGCTCGAGCCGGAGATCGCCTTCCTCCCCGGCGTAGCGGACTGTTCAGGATCTGAACGGGGAGTCCGGACCGTCACACTGACCCCTTCCCCTCCGACCCTCCCGTCCACCCTTCCGGCCCGGATCACCCCCACACCGCCCGTCTTCGAGGATGCCTTCATGCTGCGGCTGGCCCTCAGAGCGAGCACCGTCGGAAAAAGCTCCTTGGACTCCCCCAAGAAGGAGCTCTCCTGGGGAGGAGGCAACGGAACTCAAACGGGAGGAGAGCCGGCCATCGAGATCCGGGAGCTGACCCGAACCTTCGGCAGCTTTGTGGCCGTCAACCGCCTGACCTTTTCGGTCGGGCGGGGAGAGATCTTTGGACTTCTGGGAGCCAACGGTGCCGGCAAGACCACGACCTTCCGGATGCTGGCGGGGCTGCTTCTCCCCAGTTCAGGCACACTCCGGATCGACTCCCAAGACGTCACCGGTGGGAACGTAGCCGCCCTCCGGGGACGTCTGGGATATATGTCCCAGAAGTTTTCCCTCTATTCCCAGCTCACGGTCCTTCAGAACCTGATCTTCTTCAGCAGCGCCTACGGGATGGGCGGCAAGCGCCAGCGGGACCGGGTGGAGGAGCTCCTGGAGTTCTTCGACCTCATCCCCTTCAAAAACGAATCGTCAGGACTTCTTCCCCTGGGATTCCGGCAGCGGCTCGCCCTGGCGGCCTCCATCATGCACGAGCCCTCAATCCTTCTTCTCGACGAGCCGACCAGCGGCGTCGACCCGGTAGCCCGAAGGGAGTTCTGGCGGGTCATCAGCCAGATTTCCCTCCGGGGCATCTCCGTTCTCGTAACCACCCACTTCATGGGAGAGGCCACCGCCTGCGACCGGCTGGCCATTATGGCCCAGGGGCGCCTCGTAGCCCTGGGCTCCCCCCGGGAGATCACCGACAGCGCCAAGACCCCCCAAAATCCCCAACCGACGCTGGAGGAAGCCTTTATCCTGCACCTTGAAAAGTCCGGAAATCTTGAAACGGCAGGAGCCAAAGGATGAGCCTCCCCGACAGCGCCCGCCGGACCCAGGCCATGATCAAAAAGGAATCGCTCCAGATCATTCGGGACCCGTCGAGCCTTCTTATCGCCATTGCCCTCCCGATTCTTCTTCTGCTGATCTTCGGTTATGGCGTCTCTCTCGATGCCCGCCATGTTCCCATCGCGGTCGTCGAGGAGACTCGGACCCCTGCCGCCGAAGGCTTCGTGGCGGGACTTCGCCACTCCCCCTGGTTTATCACCCGCTCCTACCCCGACATCCATGACGCGGTCGCCGCCCTGCAGCGACAAGATGTAGATGGGATCCTGTGGCTCCGTGAAAACTTCGGGCGATCGATGGAATCCTTCCGGGACCACGGAGTCCATGTCGTGGTAAACGGGGTAGACGACAATACCGCCCGCCTCGTGGAGGGCTACCTCCAGAACACTTGGACAGGCTGGCTTGAACAGCGAAATCTTCGGGGACGAACCCTCTCCTTTCTTCCGGTGGGTCTCGACATGAGGATCCTCTACAACCCCAACGTCCGAAGCCGGGACTTTCTCATCCCCGGCCTCATTGCGGTAATCATGACCCTCATCGGGGCCCTCCTCACCTCCATGGTGGTGGCCCGGGAGTGGGAGAGGGGAACCCTCGAATCCCTCTTCGCCACTCCGGTGACGATCCCCGAGATCCTCCTGGGGAAGTTCCTTCCTTATTTTCTTCTGGGGATGGCCGGGATGGGGATCTCCGTCCTCATGGGACACTTTCTCTTTCAGGTCCCGCTGCGGGGATCACTTTTTGTCCTGACCGTGACATCAACCCTTTTTCTCACCACCGCACTGGGGATGGGGCTGCTCATCTCCACCGTCTCGAAGAACCAGTTTGTCGCCGGCCAGATCGCCATCGTTTTCACCTTCCTGCCGGCCTTCATTCTGTCGGGATTCATCTTTGACATTCACTCCATGCCCCTCTTCATCCGGGCCATTACCTACATCATCCCGGCCTCCTATTATGTTACGATCCTCCAGTCCCTCTTTCTGGCGGGGGACATTCCGGGGGTCGTCTGGCCTAATGCGGCGGCGCTGCTCCTCTTTTCGCTTTTCCTGTTTGGCCTCCTGTTTCGGATCAGCAGAAAGAGGATCCTGTGAAGGCGGCCCTGGTCAGGATTCTGAGGCTGGCCCAGAAGGAATTTCTGGCCCTTCTCCGGGACAAGAAGAGCCGCATGGTGCTCATCGTCCCCCCCCTGGTCCAGCTCATCGTCTTCAGCTATGCTGCGACCTTCGATCTCAAACACATCTCCTACGCCGTCTGGAATGAGGATCCCGGGATCTATTCCCGACAGGTTCTGGCGCGATTCTCTGGGTCGAAAAACTTTAACTTCCGCCAGTCCGTCTCCTCCCCCGAGGAGGTCCGGCGACTCATCGACAACCGAAAGGTTCTCCTGGTCCTTCACCTCCGCCCGACCTTCAGCCGGGATCTCCTTTCGGGGAAATCCGCCACCGTGGAGGCCATCATCGACGGTCGCCAGAGCAATACGGCGATGATCCTGGCCGGATACGTCCAGACCATTGTTTCAAGCTACAACAACGAGATGACCACGGCTCTGGGCCTCACGCCTCCGGCCGCTCCCCTGACTCTCCGGGCCTGGTACAATCCAAACCTCAAGAGCCGTTGGTTCATCGTGCCGGGAATCGTGGGTCTTCTGACCCTGGTGGTCTCGCTCCTGGTTACGGCGCTCTCAGTCGCCCGGGAACGCGAGGACGGCACATTCGACCAGCTTCTGGTGACGCCACTGACCCCCTTCGAGATCATCTTGGGAAAGATCATCCCGGGTTTCGTCATCGGCTTCGCCGAATCCACCGCCATCGTGCTGGTGGCCACCCTCCTCTTCCATGTCCCCATGCGAGGGTCGGTACCGGCCCTCTATCTCGGGATCTTCCTCTTCACCCTCTCGGGGCTGGGGGTGGGGCTCATGATCAGTGCCATCTCCCAGACCCAGCAGCAGGGACTTTTGGGAGCCTTCCTCTTTCTCGTTCCTTCCATCATCCTCTCGGGATTTGCCACACCCATTGCCAATATGCCCAAGGTTATCCAGGACATGACCCTCATCAACCCCCTCCGCTACTTTTTGGTGATTCTCCGGGAGGTCTTTCTCCAGGGGGCAGGGTTTCGGATTCTTCTCCCGGAATATGCGGCTCTTTTGGCCATTGGACTAACCTCTCTTCTCCTGGCCGCCCACTTCTTCCGAAAGCGTCTCGGGTAGGCCTTCTTCAGAGGATCTCACGCATGGTCCGCTCATCCCCATCCGATCGTCTTTCCGGCGCGCTGTTTCGACTTTCTCCTCCCCCCCCCTTCCGGGGAGGTTTTGTCGTGACTCTGGGAGAGGACGGGTGGCCCCGGAGACTTCGTATCGCAGAGGAGAACCCTGCGAAGACCCCAGACCCTCCCCTCCTCCCCCCTGAGCATCCCCTTGAGGATCTTTTCCGAAGGGTGCTTTCGGGATCGGTCGTCTATATCGGCCCCCTGCCAGCGCCAATACACCCCTTCGACCGGGAGGTCCTCGAGACGATCCGCCGGATCCCCTACGGTGCCACGGTCAGCTATGCCGATGTCGCCAGGGCCATCGGCCGGCCAAAGGCCGCCCGGGCTGTGGGAGGGGCGCTTTCGCGCAATCCCCTCCCCTTGCTTCTCCCCTGCCATCGGGTTATCCGTGCCAGCGGAGAGGAGGGCGGCTATTCCGGGGGAGCCGGGCACAAGCGGCGACTTCTTGAGTGGGAGAGGGCGCGGAAAAGGATGACAGGCGAATCGGAGGTTTTCAGGAAAAACAAGGATTGAAGAGCTCAGATGAGGTCTAGGGAAGGGATCAGGGGAGCCCGGCCGGTCGAACCCGACGGGAGCGGATTCGAACGATTCGTGTTCCGGAGAGACAGTCGTGAAGGGCCAGCCGTCGATCATTTGTCAGGACCGTCAGAAAGCCCAGGCCGAGAAAAAGGCCCGAGACACCCAGAAGGAGTGACCGGACCAGGGCTCGCCTTCCTCCGATAAAGGACGACTCCCCGCCGTCCGAATCCCGGACCACCGTCAGACCGAAGGCCACAAGGCCCGGGGTCTCCGAATTGACCGCCAGAAAAAGGAAAAAATAAAGAAAAAGCCCCCAGAGAAGGAAAATCGGGTGGGCCGGGACCAGGGCCCACTCCCGAAGGGGATTGAAGAGGTCGTCGGGGTTGGTTCCCAGGAGAAAGGCCTTACGCAGAAGCCAGAGAGCGGTCGAGGAGAGAAAAAGGCCGAAAAAAATGTCGATCCAGAAGGCGAGAATGCGACGGCCAATCATGAGGATCCCTCTCCCTGTTGATGTTCAGTCCTCGCCGCCTCTTGGGAGAGAAGCGAGGCCACAACCACCGGAGCAAGGCGCCCCGGAAGAATGAGCGGTCCCAGGGAAAGCCGACAAAGCCGCCTCCCCTTTTGAGCGAATTCCTTCACCAGGGCCCGTTCCCGCTCCGACCATCCTCCCTCCGGCCCAATGGCAGCCACCGCAGGAGAGCCCCCCAGCCCCGCCATAACCGTCCCGGCAGACTCGGCGGGAGCTTTGGTATCGCAAAAGAGAAGCGTGACATCCGGGGAAAGTTCCGACAGGAGTCCTGCCAGGGAGATCGGCTCTGCAATCTCCATCCGGTCGGCCCGGCCGGCAAGCTGGCTCGCCTCCCGGACCTTCGCCATGAACCGCTCCCGCTTTTTGGCCAGGACGGTGGAGGACCACCGAAGCTGGGAGCGATCGGCCAGAAGGGGAACAAGGCGACGAGCCCCCAGGATGGCCGCCGGTTCGAGAAGCTCTTCCCATGCTTCTCCCTTGAGAAGAGCCACCGCCAGATCAAAGATTCGTCGGGGAGAGGAAATCCCTTCAGTCACTTCACTCAGGGAAAGCTCCGGAGGCGCCTCTTTCGAGACCCGTCCCCACAGCCGCCTCTGCGGTTGGTCTGGGTCAACAAAAAGAAACCTGTCTCCCACTCGCGCCCGCAAGCTTCGGAAGAGATGGTGCGAGAGGGTCTCGCCCGGATAGAGGACCGCCCCTTCGGGAGTCGATTTGACCAGGTCGGAGGGTGTGAGCCAAAAGAGAACCGGCCCGGACGAGCGTCCTCGCTCCCGAACCTCCTCGCGGCCTCGCTCAGTCAAAGATGGACTTGACCTTGGAGAAGAGGCCGCCGTCCGAAGAGGACCCGGCCGCATTTGCGTCTCCCGAGACCTCTGCATAACGCTCGAGGATCTCCCGCTGCTCGCGGGTCAGGCGAGTGGGGATCTCCACGCCGAGCCGGACGACAAGGTCTCCGATCCCCTTGGTGGCGGGGTTGGCGATGCCCTTTCCCCGGATCCGCCGGACCGTTCCCGGTTGAGTTCCGGGATCGACCTTGAGAGGGTAGCCGGATCCCAAGGTCGGGATCTCCAGGGTCGTCCCGAAGATCGCCTGTGTGAGGGTCAGATTCTTCTCCACCACCAGGTCGTCCCCTTCACGAACAAAGACAGGATGCGGGCGAACCGAGATATCGAGGTAGAGATCCCCGGGAGGTCCTCCCTGAAGGCCGGCATGCCCCTCTCCCGAGATGCGCACGCGCATCCCGGTGGTCACCCCCGCCGGAATCGATCGGGTAATCGTCCGGTCCACGGAGATCCGGCCCTTGCCCGAACAGGCGGGACAGATCTCCGAGATGATTCGGCCCTCTCCCCCGCAGGCATTGCAGGTTCTCTGAACGATAAAAAATCCCTGCTGAACTCGGATCAGGCCGGTCCCCCGGCAGGTCGAGCATACCGTAACGCTCTTCCCGTTCTTCGATCCATTCCCGGAGCAGGGGGCACAGGACTCCCAGCGGGAGATCTTGATCGAGATCTCCTTCCCCAGGGCAGCCTCTTCAAAGGAGAGGTCCACCTGGCGGAGGATATGCTCGCCCTGGGAGCGGCCACCCGAAGCCGAACCTCCCATGCCCCCGAAGAAGCCGTCCATGACCTCGGAGAAGATATCCCCGAAGCTTCCGGCTCCCCGGCCAAAGCCTCCGGAGAATCCCCCCGGGAATCCTCCCTGATCAAAGCCTTCGGAGAAGCCCTGGGGCCCCACCGTGTCGTAGACCTGGCGCTTCTTGGGATCGCCCAGGACTTCGTATGCCTCGTTGATCAGCTTGAACTGGGCTTCGGCGGCCTTGTCTCCCGGATTCCTGTCGGGATGGTACTGCATGGCCAGCTTCCGGTAAGCCTTCTTGATCTCGTCGGCCGAGGAGGTGCGGCTGACTCCCAAAACACTATAGTAGTCCTTGGATGACAACGGATTGTCCTTCCCGTGGTTGTCCGATCACCGGACATTGGCTGTCGCGTCGCAAAAACGGCAACGGGAGAAGCCGCGCTCCTCCCGTGCCATGAACACTGTTTCCTGACGAAATTACCGCATCAGGAGGGGTTTTTCTTGACGTCCTCGTACTCGGCGTCGACCACCGTCTCTCCGGACGGTCCGGCTGATCCGGCTCCGGGCGACGCCCCTTCCGCTCCGGGCTGTCCGCCCTGGGCCTGGGCGGACTTGTAGACGATGTCGGCGAGCTTGTGGGATTCGGCCTGCAGGGTCGCCAGGGCCGCCTTGAGCTCCTCGGTATCCTCGGAGGTGAGCTTGCCCTTGGCCGTCTCGATCGCCTCCCGGAACTGCCCCCTTTCCACATCGGAGATCTTGTCGGAGATCTCTCCTAGGGATTTTTCCATGGAGTAGATCATATTTTCGAGATTGTTCCGGGTCTCGATCCTCTCCCGGCGCTTGTGATCCTCGGCGGCATGGGCCTCGGCCTCCCGGATGAGACGGTCGACCTCCTCCTTGGAGAGACCTCCCTGGGCCGTGATGCGGATTGACTGCTCCTTGCCGGTCCCCTTGTCCTTGGCGCTTACATGGACGATCCCATTGGAATCGATATCAAAGGTCACCTCGATCTGGGGAACGCCCCGGGGAGCAGGGGTGATACCGGTGAGATCAAATTCGCCCAGAAGCTTGTTGTCGGCGGCCATTTCCCGCTCACCCTGGAAAACCTTGATCGTCACCGAGGGCTGATTGTCGGCGGCAGTCGTGAAGGTCTGGCTCCGCTTGGCCGGAATCGTGGTATTGCGTTCGATCAGCTTGGTAAAGACCCCCCCGAGGGTTTCAAGTCCCAGCGAAAGGGGGGTGACATCAAGAAGGAGCACATCCTTGACATCGCCGGTCAGCACGGCCCCCTGGATAGCCGCTCCGATGGCCACCACTTCGTCGGGGTTCACCCCCTTGTGGGGATCCTTGCCAAAGAATTTCTTCACCGTCTCCTGGACCTTGGGCATGCGGGTCTGTCCCCCGACCAACACCACCTCGTCAATGCGGGAGGCGTCGATCCCGGCATCGGCCAAGGCCTTCTTGACCGGTTCGAGGGAATGTGTCACCAGAGCGTCCGTCAGCTGCTCAAGGCGGGAGCGGGTGATCTTCATAACGAGGTGCTTGGGCCCGGAGGCATCGGCCGTGATGAAGGGAAGGTTCACCTCGGTTTCCATAACGGTAGAGAGCTCGATCTTTGCTTTTTCTGCCGCCTCCTTCAGGCGCTGAAGAGCCATTTTGTCCTTCTTGAGGTCGATTCCCGTTTCCTGAAGATAGGACGAGGCAATAAAGTCGATCAGAGCCGAGTCGAAGTCGTCTCCGCCAAGATAGGTGTCCCCATTGGTGGACTTCACCTCGAAGACGCCCTCTCCAATTTCAAGGATAGAGATATCGAAGGTTCCGCCACCAAGGTCGTACACCGCAATCTTTTCTTCCTTCTTGCTGTCGAGGCCATAGGCCAGGGAGGCCGCGGTCGGCTCGTTGATGATCCGGAGGACATTGAGACCGGCGATGGCTCCCGCATTCTTGGTGTCCTGACGCTGGGCATCGTTGAAGTAGGCCGGGACAGTAATGACCGCATCGGTCACCTTCTCTCCGAGGTAGTCTTCGGCCGCCTGCTTGAGCTTGATGAGGATCTTGGCGGAGATTTCGGCGGGGGAGTATTGCTTGCCGCGAATCTCGACGTAGGCATCTCCGTTGGGGCCCGACACAACCTTGTAGGGAAGCCGCTTCATGGCATGCACGACCTCCTCGGAGTTGTATTTCCGACCGATCAGGCGCTTCACCGAGTAGATGGTGTTCTCGGGGTTGGTAATGGCCTGACGCTTGGCCACCTGCCCGACCAGAACCTCCCCCTTGTCCGTAAAGGCCACCACCGACGGAGTGATGCGGGAGCCTTCCTGATTCGGGATGACGACGGGCTCGCCCCCTTCCATGATGCACACGCAGGAGTTCGTGGTTCCCAAATCGATTCCGATAATTTTTCCCATGAGACTGTCCTTTCAGATATATGGAAAACCGTTTGGCGCATAGATCCGTGCGCCGTCCTATTGTTCGAAACATGCGAAAATTTCTAGGTGCTGCTCCCCCGACTGACCGTCACCATGGCGGGACGCACAAGCCGGTTCTGGATCCGATAGCCCTGCTGATAGACCTCGACTACTCTTCCTTCAGGGTGGGTCGAGCTCTCAGCATACCCAACAGCCTCATGGACAGAGGGATCAAAGGGCTGTCCCTCCGAAAGAATCCGGGTGACGCCATTTTTCTCGAGCATCTCGAGAAACTGTTTCGCCGTTAGGCGAAGTCCCTCAAGAAGTCCCTGGCAGCCGGAACCGAGTTCGGAGCCATCCTTGGCATGGGCAATCGCCCGTTCGAGATTATCCAAAACGGGCAGGAAGTCCCGGAGAAGGGCTTCGTTGGCATAGCGGCGGCCCTCCTCAAGATCCCGGACCGTGCGTTTTCTGTGGTTATCGAAATCGGCCAGGAGTCGAAGATATTTGTCCTTCCAGACATCTTCAGGACCCTTTTCTTCGGACGATTCTTCAGGGGAAGAGGCCTCCGGAGATTGGGCGTCTCCGGGCATGACGCCTTCAGGGTCAATGTCCTGGGGATTCTGCGTCTCGTCTCCTGTCATTCATCCATCCTTTCGAAGAAGACTCTTGGGTTAATCTGTCTGGTCACCCGTCGCTGTCGAATCCGTCCGGAGAGGCCAGCCAGAGATTAAGGCGCTCAGACAGACGGATCATCAACGGGATGACTTGTCCGTATTCCATGCGGACCGGCCCCACCACTCCGATGGTTCCATACCAGGCTCCGGAACGTGAGAGGGGGATCGATACCATGGTGCAGGAATCAAGTCCCGGGAGCTCGTTTTCCGAGCCGATCGAGATAAAGACCCGGCGAGGAGCGGCCAGGGAGGAAATCTTCTGGAAGAAGCCCACAAGGGCCACTTGCTGCTCGAAGGCCTCAAAGACCGACTCCAGCTCCTGGGGATTCGAAAATTCGGGGACCTTGGCAAATCGGGAGGCACCAAAAAGGCGAACGTCCGGAGATCCTCCCGCCCGGGCCAATGCCGAGAGAAGTGATTCGATGGACAAGGAGATCCCCTCCGTCTCGCGCAGAAGAGCCTCCATGATTTCGGAGAGGGTCTTCCCGCGACCGATCCGGTTCAGTCGGGCGACGATTCTCCGAAACTCCGGCCACCCGATGCCATCAGGATAGGAAAATGTCCGCTTGAGAAGATGGCCAGTTTCGAGAATCACCACGAGAAGGGCATGGCGTTCGGAGAGCGGACAGGCCTCAAAGGCGACAACCACAAGCTCCGACGCATTTCCCGTCTCAACGACAAATCCGGCATAACCCGACTGCTCTCCCACCCGCCGGATGACCTCGGTGACCACTTGCCCGAATTCGGAGAGGGGGGCGCCGGCCAAAAGCGGTTCGATGTCGCGGGAGACACTCTCCCAGGAATCGGCGCCCTCCTCCGGAAAGTCGGCATGGTCCACGAAATAGCGAAAGCCCTTTTCTGTAGGAATGCGACCGGCGGAGGTGTGGGGATGCGTCAGGTACCCCAGGGCCTCCAACTCGCTCATGATGTTCCGGATGGTGGCGGGAGAATAAGGCAGTCCAAAGGAGCGTCCCGCCGACTGGGAACCCACGGGAAGGGCCGAGCGAATGTAGCCGGAAACAGTGGCCGCAAGGACCTCCCATTTCCGGGCATCAAGCAAATCGTGTCGTTCGTCCTGACCTCTCATCCCTTCCTCCAGATTTAGCACTCACAACTCGGGAGTGCTAAAAATATATCAGGAAGGAGAAAATCTGTCAAGACTTGGCGGGTCCCTGTGGAGACGAAGGAGAATCCTTTTTTTCTTCGAGGGGATAGCCCCAGGGGTCCACCTTCTTCTCCGATTCGGGAAAGCGTTTGTTCAGCTGACGCTCATGGCGAACGATAAAGTAGAAGCTGGCGGAGATGATGAAGACGGTCAACACAAGACCGGCGATGATGATCGAGTAATTTACGATCATGTTGGGAAGGCTTGGAACGTCGTCCATGGAAATCCTTTCGTCAGTCGGGAGGAGTCGAGCGTTATGGGCGATAGTCGTCGATGCCGGGACGGACGATCGTTTCCGCCTGGGAGAGGGGTTGCCCTAAGGGCCGCAACCCCAGCTCTCCGGCAGCCATGTCGAGGTGAAGGCCGAGGATCTCCTGTATGTCAGGATTCAGGAGATCGGGGCCTTCGCGCTGGTCAACCATTTTGAGATAGGTTCCGCAACTTTCGCAGGCCAAAAGTCCCTGGTGTTCGTTGGGATGCTTGTAGAGGAGGTTGAAAAGCTCGGTGTCCATCTCCCCGCACGAAGGGCATCCGGCCAGGGGGTGGGTCTCCCAGTGCCAGGAACAGAAGAAGCAATAATAACGGCGGTGGTCGTTATCCATCGCCTGCCCGATGACGGGGGGGGCTCCGCACACCGGGCAATGGGTATATTCCCAGGCCAATCCCCGGAGGACGGCCAACAGCGTTTCATGAAGTCGCTCAAAAGAGCTCCTTAGGGACATCTTGATGAGAAAGACCAGGAGAGGTCGCGGAACCTCCATTGTCTGAGAGACCCGGTCAAGATAGCCATCCTCCCGGGAAAGAATCCGGGCAATGACAGTCCCTTCCTCTCCCCCTTCGCTCCGGATGAAGGTCGCGATCCGAGAGGCAAAGACTTCCCGCTCCCCTCCCCCCTGACGCATGACCGTCAGAAGCTTTCGGAAGGTCCCCCCCGTGTGGGGAAGGGAAAGCCGGGCAAAGCCCGGACGGTCGACCAGCGGGATCCCCCGGGAGAGACGATCCTTCACTGATGCGTCACGAAGGTCCACAAGAGAGAGGAGATCGTCCGGAGCTGAGGCATTCCTCACCTCCTCGATCTTTTCGAGAAACTGGAAGATCTCCCGAAGGTGGGGGCGAGCCCGCATGTGCTCTGCCAGAAGTTTTTCCCGTTTTGGTTGATCCATGTTGTTTGGCATCTTCAGACTCCAGAGCCATCGGCCAGATTGTTCGATGTCTTGACCCTCTGGACCCGGACAACCCCCTTGACATGCTGAACCCGGGCCATGATCTCTTGAAGATGGGAAAGATTTCCCACTGTTACGGTAAAGTCGAGGACACCCATCCGATGCTTGGCCTGCTTGACCTCAGCATGGGTGATGTTGGCGCCTCGCTCGCTGATCGCCGCAGAGACGGCAGCCAGCATCCCCGGCTTGTCCTCCATCGAAACCCGAAGATGGACATCAAAGATCGCATCTCGAGAGGATTCCCAGACGGCAGGAACGATCCGGTCCGCCTCCAGGGAGAGATGGATGAGATTGGGACAATCGGCCGTATGGACGATAATTCCCCGACCACGGGAAACGTACCCCACAATATCCTCTCCAGGAACAGGGCTGCAGCAGTGTGCCAAAGACATGAGAAGATCCTTGCCCCCCCCACGAACGATGATGGGAACCGTAGGGGTGGGCTGGACGAAGGGCCCCCCGGTGGCGGGTTCGACCGTCTGTTCCGGCAAAAGCTTCCTCAAAACCGCCGACGCAGGGAGCCGTCCGAATCCCACCCGGGCATAGACATCGCTCAGTGTGGGCTCAGGAAGATCCGAGAAGGAAAGGACGGTCTCAAGATGTGGGCCTTTTGTAAACTCGCTGAATCGATGGTGGAGCTTCGATGCCTCAGATTCGAGGGCCCGAAGCCCGATCTCTGCCGCCTGACGTGTCTCCTCCTCCTTGATCCAGTGGCGGATCCGGGCCCGGGCCTTGGGGGTGGCCACGAACCGAAGCCAGTCCTTGGAGGGGGTTTGGGAGGGGTTGGTGATAATTTCGACCACATCCCCGCTCTCAAGAACAGTCTTGATGGGAACCCATCGCCCGTTCACCCTCGCACCGACCGTCCGATGTCCCACCTCGGTATGGATAGCATAGGCAAAGTCGATGGCGGTGGCTCCCTTGATCATCTCCCGGACATCCCCTTTGGGAGTGAAGACATAGACTTCATCGGGGAAGAGGTTGAGCTTCACGGAGTTCATGAACTCGTGGTTGTCGGAAAGCTCCTTCTGCCACTCCACCAGCTGCCGAAGCCAGGTAACGACCTGGAGGTCGGAGAGTGCCGGGGCCCCTTCGGCATTTTCCTTGTAGTTCCAGTGGGCAGCCACCCCCTCTTCCGCGACCCGATGCATTTCTTCGGTTCGGATCTGGAACTCGATTAGAACCCCTTCGGGTCCGATCACAGTCGTATGGAGAGATTGATACATATTGGACTTTGGAACGGCAATGAAGTCTTTGATCCTTCCGGTCATTGGCTTGTACATTCCATGGAGCAGGCCCAGGATGCCATAGCAGTGAAGCTTGGAGTCGGTAATGACCCGGATCCCCATCAGGTCGTAGATTTCGTCAAAGGGGATTTCCTGCATGGTCATCTTGCGGTAGATGCTGTAGATGTGCTTGTAGCGGCCGATAACCCGTCCGGGAACGTTGTTTTCCTGAAGGACACGGGTCACGCTCCGGACAATCTGGTCGATATAGTTCTTGCTCTCCCGGCGCTTCTTTGCCACACGGGCCCGAAGATCGGAAAACGTCTCCGGATCGAGGGCCCGAAAGGAGAGGTCTTCGAGTTCGAGTTTGATCCATCCAATTCCCAGACGGTTGGCGAGGGGGGCATAGATATCGAGAGTCTCCTGGGCAATGGAGCGTTGCTTGGCCGGATCAAGCCATTCGATGGTGCGCATGTTGTGGAGTCGATCGGCCAGCTTGACGAGCAGAACCCGGATGTCTTCGGCCATGGAAAGAAGCATCTTCCGGAAGTTCTCTGCCTGCTTTTCCGCCCGGGACTTTTTGAAGTGGAACTTTCCGATCTTGGTCACGCCATCAATGAGCTGGAGAACCTTTTTGCCAAATGTGGACTCGATCTCTTCGGATGTGAGAGAGGTGTCTTCCAGGGTGTCGTGGAGAAGGGCCGTGACGAGGGACTGGGTGTCGACCTTCATGTCGGCCAGAATCATCGCCACGGAGAGGGGGTGATGGATGTAGGACTCCCCCGACTGACGGCGCTGGCCTTCATGAGACTTGAGGGCCAGGGAGTATGCCTTGCGGAGAAGGTCGAGAGCCTCGGGGTTGGGGTTGTAGGAAGAAACCGCCTCGATCAGGTTCTCGATCGTCACATCTCCCTCCCTGGGAGGGTGGATCGATTCAGGGAAAGAATCAGGCCGGTCGGTAATCGGCGACAACGAAGAGGCGCTCAAGATAATCTCCCTTGCCCCGGATCTCGGGGGTTACAACAAGATCATAGTCCTGCCCGGGGGAGAGGACCGCCTCCCCTTCCCGAAAAAAAGCCCGGCCGCTCCCATGTCGCCATCGATAGGCACAGGCTTGCATCTTTCCATTTCCCTCTTCCAGCCGTTCGATCCGAGCTCGCCGGACCCCAAAAAGGGGACGAGAAAAGCCTTCCCCAAAGGGAAAGAGCTTTCGATATCCTTCCCAGAAGATGGGATTTCTGAAGTAGGCAGGAAGAAAGGCATCAATCCTTAAGGGGTCCCTCTCGTCCGTTCCCTCCATTGTCCCGCCCTCCGAATTCAAGGAAGAGGCATTAAGCAATCGAGAGAGTCGTCGGGACACCTCGGGAAGGAGATCGGCTGGAAACTCGAGCCCTCCGGCCATAGGGTGCCCGCCCCCCGTGATCGGCAGACCGGAAAGGGCCGCCATGATATCAGAAAAGCGATCTCCATTCCGACAGCGTATCGATCCCCGAATCGTAAAGGAGGCCGTCATGGTTCCCACAAAAACAGTTCGATTCCATTCCTCTGAAACCCGATGGGCTACACGCCCCAACACCCCGGGAAACCAGTCCTTGTCGTAGAAGACAAACTCTTCGGGGCCCTTGCGGCGGATCTCTTCATAAAGAAGCCACTCAAGCTCCTGCCGGCGACGGTTCATCTCGAGAAGAACGGCCACGGTTTTTTCGGATTCCCCAGCGGAGGAGGACATAAGCAGGTCAAACGAGGGGGAGGGGTCCCCCATGCGACCCGGGGCATTTAAAAAAGGGATCACCCCGAAGGAGTAGTCGCTGACAATCGGAGCCCGGCGCACTCGCCGTCTAAGAAGAAGGCGAATTCCCGGAAAGACGGCCAGCGTCTCTTCGGACAGGAGGGAAAGGGTAAGGTAGCGATTCTCGCGAATGAGCGGCGCCCGGTCCCCCAGGACAGAGAGACCCGCAAGAAAGGCCATCTGAGGTTCCTCTTCCGAAGAGAGGTAGGGACGGATAAGGGTATAGGCCGCCCCGGCAGAGGTCAGGGCCGATCGCCCTGAGGGATGGACAAGAGGAACAGAATGGCGGGGCCACTCCTCGGGAACAAGGTGGTGATCCACCACCAGGCAGGACATCCCCTCTCCCAGAAGCATCCTCAGAACATCAGCACTCGACGTACCCATATCGCAGACGATGATCCTCCGGAATCCCTTTTCCTGAAAGGGCCGGATCCGGGAGGGAAGGAGAGATCGGCCGTCCTCGCGATTGGCAAGAAGAACCGCGTGAGAATGATGGCGGAGCCGAAAGAAACGGGAGAGAATTGCGGCGGAGGAGAGACCGTCGACATCAAGATCCGCATAGACGAGAACCGGATCTCTGGAGGAGAGAAGATCATGGAACCACGCCCGGGGTTCCGTCATCTCCCCTAGGGAATCATCTCCCGGAGGACACGGAGCCGTAATATCCCTTTCAAAAGATCTTTTGTCGATTCCTCTGCCAAGGAGGACTCGAACCCAGACAGGATCGAGCCCCCATGCCCGAGAGAGGGCATAGACGCTGGATTCGTCTGTATCCTGAACATCCCAGTCACGAATCGCCTGACGGCGAGAAGATGTGTCCATCATAGGAACTCTCCTGCCATGTGTAAGCGCGGGAGGAGGTCATCCGACCGCCCTCCCGGACACTCCTCAGATGACATTCTTCTTCTTGAGATAAAGAATGACGAGAACTGTCACCGGCGGTAATACGAAAAGGCCGATGCTTCCAAGAACCTCCGAAATGTCGATACCACCCTGCACCAGACTGTTCCTTTCCCCAAAACCCGTAAAACGGGTCAGACCCCGTTCTTTTCCGGAGCCGGTTTCCGCGGCCCAAAACCCAATCCTTTCCTGCGGCCCGGCAGGATCAGAAGAAGAGGGCTCGCCACAAAGATAGAGGCGTAGGTCCCGATCAGAACGCCAATAAAAAGGGCCAGCGAAAAATCATGGATGACAGGACCTCCACCGATCAGGAGCGCAAAAAGCACGAGCTCCACTGTTAATGATACCACAACCGTCCGCGAGAGCACCTGATTGATCCCTGAGTTGATCAGAGCCTCTGGGGTCTGGCGAACGGATCGGCGCATCTGTTCCCGGATCCGGTCAAAGACGACCACCGTGTCTGTCAGGGAGTAGCCCGCCAGGGTCAACAGACTTGTAACGATCAGAAGGTTGATCTCGACATGGAGAAGATAGAGGATCCCGAGAACGGCAATGACGTTATGAAAGGTTGAGATCGCGGCGGCCAGTCCAAAACGGAACTCGAACCGCACCGCAATATAGAGAATGAAGCCGACCAGGGAGAAGAAAATGGCCACAAGAGCCTTGCCTGCAAGCTCGCTTCCGATTGTTGGCCCGATCTCGATCGACTGGCGGATCGTCAGGGGGTTCCCTGAAAAATGTCCATGGAGAAGGGACAGGATCGACTCTGTCACCGAGTGCGCCGACTCACTTCGAGCCTTCACCCGAATAAACAAATCGGAGGTTCCGTTGACATTCTGGATTTGTGCCCCGGAAAATCCGTTACCGGAAAGGACTGTCCGGACTTCGGAAATGGGTTCCGGACGCTCAAAGTGAACGAGAAGAGCCGTTCCCCCCGTAAAATCGATTCCCAGGTTGGCCTGCCCCCGGGCAATCTGGACCAGGGCAAAGAGACCGATCAGAACCAGAAGGGAGGAAAGGCCCAGGGAAATCTTCTTCTTTCCCATGAAGTCAATGGAAGGATTACGGATCAATTCAAACATGGGTGAGGTCTCCCAATGGAGGTGGACATCATATCGAAAGCCGCTCGAGCTTTGATCGGCGCGCCAGAAGGTCGAAGACGATACGGGTGCCGGCCAGGGAGGTAAAGAGGTTGATGGCGATCCCCACCGTCAACGTCACGGCAAAACCCTTGATAGGTCCTGTTCCAAAAATAAAGAGAATAATGGCCGTAATAAGTGTTGTGACATGGGAGTCGACGATCGTCAGGAAGGCCTTGTCGTAGCCCGAATCGATGGAAGAGCGAATGGGCTTGCCGGCCCGCAGTTCCTCACGGATGCGCTCAAAGATCAGGACATTCGAGTCGACGCCCATTCCCACTGTCAGGATGACGCCGGCGATTCCCGGAAGGGTTAACGTCGCGTGCAGAGCCGCCATGGCTCCCAGAAGAAACAGCATGTTGAGCAAGAGGGCAAAGTCGGCCACGACTCCGGAAAAGCGGTAGTAAACTGCCATGAAAGCCAAGACCAGGAGCAGGGCAATGAGTGTGGCATGAAGGCCTGCACGTATCGAATCCTTCCCCAAAGAGGGACCAACGGTTACATTCTGGAGGATCCGGACCGGAGCAGGAAGGGCCCCGGATCGAAGAACGATGGCCAGATCCTTGGCCTCCTTCAGGGAGAAGCTACCGGTAATCTGGGCTTGACCTCCGGAAATTTCCTCCTGGATCACGGGAGCAGAGTAGACCGTTTTATCAAGAACGATGGCTAAACGCTCCTTGACGTGGTCTTTCGTAATCCGGTCAAAGAGCTTGGCCCCGGTGCTATTGAAGGTCAGAGAGACATAGGGTTCGTTGAACTGTCCAAAGGCGACCCGGGCATCACTGATCGTATCTCCCCCCATGAGAGGAACAGATTTCAAAAGATAAGGGATCCGGGAGCCACCCGACTTTGCGGAAGCATTTCCATAGAGGATCTCGTCACCGGGAGGCAGTGGGGTCTTGCTGGAGGTATAAAGGGCAGGATCGGTGGTATCGTCAGCCAGCATAAACTCAAGACGGGCTGTCCGGCCAATCAGGGCCATCGCACGCTCCGGATCGGTCACCCCGGGAAGCTGGATCAGGATACGATCGCGTCCCTGCTGTTCGATGACAGGCTCTGAAACGCCAAACTGATCAATACGGTTTCGGATGACCTCGATCGCCTGGGTCATCGCATGCTTCCGAATCCGGGTCGCCTCGGCATCAGAGAGGGAAAAGGTTAAACTCCCAGAAGTCTCCTGTGTCTTTTTCATAAAGGGGGCACGGCTTGCGAGGTAGTCGAGAATCTCCTTCTTCTTGGCGGGAGTATCAAAGGGAGCGGTAATGGATGTCCCCTGAACCTCCGCATGGACTCCTTTCTCGGAAAGGCCGGCAATGATTTCCGTCAGCGTTCCGGAAATGGCCTTCTCTTCCATCACCTGAAGCGTGACAGACATGCCTCCCCGCAAGTCGAGCCCTAGGGAGATTGCCCCATCCGGAAGAACCTTTTTTATCCCCGGAGACAATGAGTGCCAGACCGGTAGCGAGGGAAGAAGAAAGACAAGGGAAAGAAATGTGAATGTTATCAGGAGCAAAATGCGCCCGCGCACGCTTTTTTTATGCATGACCGACTGTTCTCCGGGGATGGGTAAGACAAACCAATATTAGACTATTTCGGTCAGGACAGACTCTCGCCCGCCAAAGCCAGCACGGCCTGTCGCATGACGGTAATGACGACACCGGGAGCGATCTCAAGGGAGATCTCCTTCTCGCCGATAGCCGTTATTGTTCCCACAAGGCCTCCTCCGGTCACCACACGATCCCCAACCTTGAGGGCCGAGAGGAATTCGGCCATTTTCTTCTGGCGCTTCTTTTGGGGCATAATTACCAATGCATAAAAAAGCACGACGATAAGAAGGATAGGGACAATCTGCATGAGTGTCTGGGCCGATGAGGCGGCCGGGGCTTGAGTATTCACGAGTCTCCTCCAGTGGCGTGACGTGTAGTAAAGCAAGGCCAGTCAAGTCCGGAAAGGGTTCCGGAGCGTATGCGGGCCCGAATTTCGCGCATGATTTCAAGATAAAAAGATACATTGTGAATTGTTCCCAGGATCGCCCCAGTCATCTCGTCGTTTTTCACAAGGTGATGGAGGTAGGCCCGGGAGTGGCGTCGGCAGGTTGCACAGACACAGAAAGGGTCGATTGGACGATCGTCCTCCCGAAAGCGCGCATTCCGGATCGCAATGGCCCCGTCACGGGTGAAGTAACTCCCGTTTCTGGCATTTCTCGTAGGGAGAACGCAGTCGAAAAGGTCCACACCCCGACGCACGGCCTCAAGAATGTCACCTGGATACCCGACGCCCATAAGGTAGCGAGGGCGATCCTCCGGAAGAATCGGAACGGTGGTATCAAGAACGGCGAGCCTCTCCTCCCCGGTCTCACCGACGCCCAGCCCCCCGATTCCAAATCCAGAAAAAGATTGCCCCTGGGACCCCGCCAAGGAAACAAGGCCTTTCGCACTTTCCTCGCGAAGAGTCCGGTCGATTCCCCCCTGAACTATTCCAAAAAGGGGAGCTGTCGCTCCCGGATCCCATGCATTGAGCGCCCGAAGCGCCCAGCGGTGAGTCCGCTCCATCGCCTGGCGGATTCTCTCGGGGGGAGCGGCCGCACCAGCAAGGTCGTCAAGAACCATCCGGATATCCACACCCAGAAGCTCCGAATGGGCAACGGAAATCTCGGGAGAAAGGAACACCTTGGCACCATCATAGGGCGATAGAAAGCTGACTCCTTCCTCCGTCACCGTCCTTCGTGTCTCAAGGCTATGGATCTGGTAGCCGCCGCTGTCGGAGAGAATGGGACAGTCGATCCCCATCATTCGACCGATGCCCCCGGCATCCCGAACCCTCTCCGTCCCGGGTCGAAGCCAGAGATGGAAGGCATTGACCAGTACGATTTCCGCCCCGCAGGATGACAGCGTCTCGGGGGTCAGCCCCTTGACCGTTCCGCGGGTCCCCACGGGCATGAAGGCCGGAGTCGGAACGGACCCATGGCCAGTCCTGATGACTCCTTCCCTCGCAAGGGAGGAGCGATCGGAGGAAATCCGCTCGAAAAACGGGGAGCTCGTCACATGGAATCCGGAGCTCGGACACCCAACAGGGCCAAACCTGACGCCAGAATTCGTCCTACGGCCATGGAGAGGCCAATTCTCGCCATCATAACCGGTCGATCCGCTTCTTCCGCAGAAAGGATTCTATGGTGAAAGTAATAATGATGGTAGGCACCCGCCAATGCCGTCAGATAGTCCGTCAGGGGGTGGACCTCGAAGGAATCTGCGGCTCGATGCAGCACTCCGGAGAACTGGGCCATAAGGCGAATTAAGGAACGGGCAGCCGGCTCCTCAAGGGGAGCGAAATCCTCCGGATGGAAATCTCCGATCTTCACTCCGCGTGAATTGGCCTGAGAAAGCAGGCTTTTAACCCGGGCATGGGCATACTGAACATAATAGACCGGGTTATCCATGGATCGCTCTTTGGCCTTTGACAGGTCAAACTCCAGAGCAGATTCGTGGCTTCTGGTCAAATAGGAAAAGCGTGTGGCATCGACACCAACCTCATCGAGAACCTCGGAGAGCGTTACAAATTCTCCCGCTCGGGTGGACATGCTGACGGCTTTTCCATCACGCAGAAGGGAGACAAGCTGGATGAGACAGATCTTCAGATCGACAGGCCGCTTTGCTCGCTCGGACAAGACTTTTGCTACAGCCTGCATACGGGCTTGGTAGCCATGATGATCCGCTCCCCAGACATCCACCATGATGTCATAACCTCGGGCAACCTTATCGGCATGGTAGGCAATATCCGCCGCAAAATAGGTGTAGGATCCATCGGACTTTCGTAGCACACGATCCTTGTCGTCAGCCATGGCCGTGGTTCGGAACCATAGGGCCCCGTCTGATGCGTAGATCGCCCCATCAGCTTCTTTTTCGAGATGAGACAACCAGCGGGCAATGGAGGAGAGTCCGTCAGTCCCCTTCTCATGGAGGGCTTTCTCGGAAAAGTATCGATCGAATGTCACTCCAAACCGAGACAGATCCTCCCGTATCCCCTCCATGATGCGACGCTGGGACACATCGGTGAAAAAGGACTGAACCTGATCGGTAAAGCGTCCTGCCAAGACGTCCTCCCGAAGATCATCAGGAAGCCCTTTGGGGTTGTCGAGAATTTCCCGTGCAATATCGGCGATGTAATTTCCACGATACCCATCCGTATCGCCCAACAATCGAACCTTCTCTTCCAATGATTCATGGCCTGTCAGCTTTCGGAAGGCCAGATAGACTGACTTTCCCAACATATTCATCTGGTTCCCGGCGTCGTTTATATAATACTCGGTCGAGACGTCGTGGCCGACTTCCCGAAGAATCCGGGCCAAAGAATCGCCAAAAGCCGCGCCGCGACCATGACCCACATGCAGGGGTCCGGTGGGGTTGGCGCTCACAAATTCGACATTGATCTTTTTGGAAATCGCGACCCGGTTAACAAGACCTGAACCAGAAAGGCACTGTACAAGGAAATTGGAGAGGTAGGAGGAGGAAAAGGAAAAATTGAGGTACCCCGGCCCGGCAATGTCGACTTTGGAAAACAAAGACGAGGTTTCAGGGATCTGCCGAAGGGACTCAAGAATCATCCCGGCAATATGACGGGGAGGCTTTCCCAACTCCTTGGCCAAGGACATGGCCATGGGGGTGGAAAGATCTCCAAACTCTTCCTTCTTTGGCCATTCAAGCCGGACACCCCGGGCTAGAATCCGGTCGAGAACATCCTGGGGCCATGAGTTTTGAACTCCTGCCATTCTCATGGCACGGGTTACAAGCTCGGATACAACTCCTTCGGGCACGCCTTCTCCATCCTAATCCTCATCCCATCGTGGACGGGGAGCGATCTCATCGTAAGGAAATGAACTGAACTGTCCACTTCTAAAAATCTCCAAACCCATCAAAGCTACCATAACTGCATTGTCGCCGCAAAGGGGGCGAGGAGCGACATAAAGTGACACTCCCGTTTCTGCACACAGGGACTCAAGAGCTTTTCGAAAGGCCCCGTTGGCCGCGACACCTCCTCCAACAAGAAGGGCGGGAGGACGGTAATGACGAAGTGCCTTCCCCAGTCGATCGACAATATGGGAAATGATCGCTCTTTGGCAGGTGGCCGCAAGATAGGGTCTGCGTGAGAGGTCTTTTCCTTCCCGGGAGACAAGAGAAACAAATGCGGTTTTCAGCCCTGAAAAACTCATGTCAAATGGGGAGGGCGTCTGAATATTCTTAACAAGGCGATCGACTTCTCCCCCATAAAGGGAGGCCAGGCGCTCAATTTCTGGCCCCCCGGGATATGGAAGTCCTAGAGACTTGGCTCCCTTATCAAAGGCCTCTCCTGCAGCATCGTCGACGGTGCGGGCCAATAGTTCCAATTTAGGCCAGGCGCTGAGACGGTAAAGGTGGGAGTGTCCTCCCGAAACAACAAGACCCAAAGCACCTTGAGGGATCTCGTCGACAGAACCAACGGCCACACGAAGGTGAGCCCGCACATGGTGCACCGGTATAATGGGAAGCTTGGAGATGAAACATAGACCTTTAAGATAGGCAATGGCCGACAGAAGCCCTCCGGAAAGTCCTGGACCGATCGTCAAAGCCGCCGCTGTGAGATCGGAGAGGCCTCGTCCGGTTTCCCTGAAGGCATCCTCTACAAGGTGGGGAAGGTGTAGGGCATGGGTACGGGAGGCAAGCTCGGGAACGACTCCTCCAAAGGGGGCATGCAGGGAGATTTGGGAAAGGGAGCGATGAAAAAGAATGGCCCCAGTCATATCAACCAGGGCCACAGAAGTATCGTCACAGGACGTTTCGAGAGCCAGAATCATAAAAGGAGAATCAGACGATCGACGCCATGGCATCTTCCTCAATGAAGACGGGCTGCCCCTCTCGAAGAACCACGCGGATCTTCTTGTCGGGGTGAATGGCTCCGCTGATGACCTTTTCAGAGAGTCGATCTTCGATGTGGCGCTGAATGGCTCGTCGCATCGGTCGGGCTCCGTAATTGGCCTGATAGCCTTCCTTCACTAGCCACTGCCGAACCTCTGGATCAATTTCAAGGACAATTCCCTTGGAAGCCAAACGTTTGTTGAGCTCATCAATCCGGATATCAACAATGGATTCGAGCTGCTTTTCATCAAGGGGATGGAAGACGACAATCTCATCAATCCTGTTAAGAAACTCCGGATTGAATGTTCTCTTGAGATCATCCTGAATGGTCGTCTTGATGAAATCCTCCCTCACCTCTCCTGCACCCCGAGCAAATCCCAAGGATCCATCCTTCTCGATTGCACGAGCCCCAAGATTCGAGGTCATGATGAGAACGGTGTTTTTAAAGTCGATCTTACGACCTAGGCTGTCTGTGATGAAGCCATCGTCGAGAACTTGAAGGAGAACATTAAACATGTCTGGATGGGCCTTCTCGATCTCGTCAAAGAGAATGACCGAATAGGGGCGACGGCGGACCTTCTCCGTCAACTGACCACCTTCTTCATAGCCTACGTAACCAGGAGGTGCGCCGGTAAGGCGGGACACGTTGAACCGCTCCATATACTCAGACATATCCACGCGTATCAGGGCATCTTCGTTGCCGAACATGACTTCGGCCAAGGTTCTGGCCAGCTCTGTTTTTCCAACACCCGTTGGTCCAAGAAAGATAAAGGAACCGATGGGCCGTTTTTCGCCTTTGATCCCGGCACGGGAACGCCGGATCGCTCGGGCCACGGCAGAGATTGCTTCATCTTGACCCACCACTCGTCGGTGAAGCTCTTCCTCTAGCTTAAGAAGACGTTCACTTTCCCCTTCCTCAATACGATAAAGAGGAATGCCCGTCATCTTCGAAACAATCACTGAAACCTCTTCGCCTCCGATGACCGGCTTGTTCTTCTCTTGGGCCGTCTTCCATTTCAGCTTCTCTTCCTCAATCTGTTTCCGAAGAAGGTCTTCCTGGGTTCGGAAACGCACAGCCTCCTCAAAATTCTGCTCCCGAATCGCCTGTTCCTTACCCTTCATGGAGCGCTTGAGGATGGAGTCTAGCTCCTTAATCTCTGGCGGAAGTGAGTAGCTCTTGAGTTTGGCCCGTGATCCTGCTTCATCAATAATATCGATGGCCTTGTCGGGCAGAAAGCGGTCAGTGACATAACGCTCCGAAAGAACGACGGCATCACGCACCGCATCATCGGTAATAACAACACCATGGTGTTCTTCATAGCGATCGCGAAGACCGAGAATAATTCTTTCAGCTTCCTCCACCGGAGGCTCATTCACATAAATTGGCTGAAAACGGCGCTTGAGAGCTCCGTCTTTTTCTATGTATTTACGGTATTCATCTAGAGTTGTGGCTCCGATACATTGAATCTCACCTCGAGAAAGCGCGGGCTTCAGCATATTCGACGCATCAATGGAACCTTCGGCCGCCCCCGCCCCCACTAGGGTATGAAGCTCATCGATGAAGACGATGATGTTGCCGGCAGTGACCACCTCTTTCATGACAACCTTGAGTCGCTCCTCAAATTGTCCACGGTACTTTGTCCCGGCCACCAAGGAACCCAGGTCAAGGGCAACCACTCGTTTGTTCAGCAGGTTGTCAGGAACTTCGCCATTGACAATCTTCTGGGCCAAGCCCTCAACTATGGCGGTCTTTCCCACACCGGACTCTCCGATCAGAACCGGATTATTCTTGGTGCGTCGGCCCAGAATCTGAAGAACACGTTCGATTTCATCGTGGCGACCGATCACAGGATCAAGATGACCATCGGCCGCCATCTGGGTTAAGTCTCTCCCAAATTCGTCAAGTGCCGGTGTTCCGCTCTTTCGTTCCTTTTCCCGCCCCGATCCTGATCCGGCCTTTTTGAGAAGACTGGCTGTTAACTGGCGGGCGGCAAGGAGATTTGCTCCAAGGGCCCGAAGAATCTTGCCGCCGATCCCATCCTCTTCCCTAAGGACTCCCAGAAGAAGATGTTCGGCACCTATATGTGTATGGCCAAGCAACCTCGCCTCATCAACGGCGTACTCTATCACTCTCTTGACACGTGGGGTGAGAGGCAATTCGCCAAATGTCAGTGTGGCTGTTCCATTGAGAAGATTGCGTTCGATCTCCATCCGGATCTGATCTGGCGTTAACCCCATCCTTTTAAGAACTGCCACGGGAACCCCATCCTGGTCGCCTACCAGCGCCAGAACAATATGCTCGGTCCCGAGATAGTCGTTCTGATGCTTTTCGGCTTCCTCACGGGCCATTATGATGACCTTGCGTCCCTTTTCCGTAAATTTGTCCATCATGGCAGGGCTCCTGAATTTGGCTCAAGCAGTATGGTCAAGCAACACTTTTCCCTAATAAAAATAGTAATCCTGCCCCGGTACCCTGTCAAGAATCAAAATAAATACAGCATCCTTGACAACGATAGAATAACAAAAAGTCTCTCAATAATAATCTTGGAACGGGTCGATTGGATTTTTTTAACGGTTCGAGGTAATTTCAGGAAGTTGGGGTCTAATCTTAAAGGATCCCAATGCTTCATCTCATATCCGAATAAGCCACTCTGACTTTTTCGCTAATATCTGCCTCAGGCAGGAAAGGACTCTCATGACAAACGAAAAAGAGATTCTCGACAGAGTCGGGGAATGTCGGCAGTCATCCCTCGCCGGGGACGGAATTTCTCCGGAGCAGGCCCTTTGGCTCCTTTCTCTTCCCGAAGAATTTTCGCCGATCATCAGCGAGGGTGCCAATGCTGTCCGGGAAAAATTCCGAGGTCGTCTTATTGATCCTTGCACTGTCATGAATGCAAAATCTGGTGCCTGTTCTGAAGACTGCCATTTCTGTGCCCAGTCAACACACTTCCGCACCATTACCCCCACCTACGATTTACTGGCAGCCAATAAAATTGTCGAGGCGGCCAAGGCAGCTCAACAAAATGGAACCCGTCGATTTTGTATCGGCACAAGCGGGCGAAGCCTTGAGAATCCTACGGAACTTCGCATCGTTGAAGAGGCTCTGGGAAAAATGCACTCAGAGCTTGGACTCTGGTCTTGCGCCACGCTTGGTTCGGTGTCAGGGGAGACTGTTTCCATTCTCAAGAACGCTGGACTTGACCGTTTGCACCACAATCTCGAAACCTCGCGAAATCATTTTCCCAAAATAGTATCTACCCACGCCTATGATGACCGCGTTTCAACCGTCCGAATGGCAAAAGAGGCGGGGATCTCTGTTTGCTCAGGTGGCATCTTTGGGGTAGGCGAGTCCAACGAAGACAGAGTTTCCCTTTTCCTTCTTCTCCGAGAACTTGACGTTGATTCGATCCCGATCAATTTTCTCGTCCCAATTGCGGGAACACCTCTTTTTTCAGAGAACGGGTCTTCCCTTGAAGCCGATGAGGCCCTGAGAATCATCTCCGTTAGCCGCTTTTTCTTCCCCAAAAAAGAGGTCAGGATTTGTGGGGGAAGGATTCACGCGCTGAAGAACCGCCATCCAGAAATTTTTTACAATGGAGCTGATGGGGTTATGATCGGAAACTACCTGACTCGATCGGGTCGTTCACCCGACCTTGACATTCAGATGATCCATGAGGAAGGGTTTGGTCTAGTGCCCCCTCATACTCTTCCCTCTCCGACAGTCCACATTGACTGAGTCCTATTTCAGCCTCCGGATGCGGATCCATAAGAACGGGCGTCACATTTCTGGGGCCGAGGATCTTGTTGCGCCAGAAAACTTCGAGAGCGCCATCAGCCGATTGGCTTCTCGGATGCTCAGTTATCCGAACGAAAATCCCCCTCTCCAGCAGATTCTTACCATTGACCCGATTTCCCCCTCGAGTATTCATCAAGGGGCTCTGCTACCGGTTCGTGCTCTTGAGTCATCGAGTCTCCGGGAGTCGATGGATTCAGTCCGTATGATTCTTGAAAACCTTCTGCCCCCATCCTTGGCAACTCGTGTACTCATGATATTTGAAAAGGAGATTCTAGGATGTCATCCCCGAAATGGAGCCTTGCTCGTCAATGAACAAGGCCACATCATCAATGAGTCTGCGAATGGAGGAATTCGGACAACCCACTTCGGATGCCTTCCAACTCTCCGAAAATCACTTGAAGAGGCAGCGGCCCGGCGTCTTGTCCAGCCGAGTTACCGATTCGTTGATGCCCTCATTCTTTCGAGCAAGGTTCTTATGGCCGAACAGATCCTCCTCGAGCTCTGTGCCTCCGATGATCCAAACTACCAGACAGGATACATCGCCTCCCGAACAACAGGATACATTCGAATTCCCTTTATCAAACCGGCCGAACTTCCCTCAGGGGGACGACTTTACCTTCTGAAAGAGGAAAATGCCTTGGATAATCTTTTGACTTTTCTTCGTGAAACTCCGGTCCTTTTTTCGTGTCAGCAGCCGCATTCTCCTCTCCCATTCAAGCTTTCCTCGCTTCAAGATATTAACCTCACGGCAAGCTAGGATTGAAGAAGAATGGAAAAGGCTATTGCCTCCCTTATTGAAAAAGGTTATTCATCCCTTGAAACCTCAGGGCGCATCAAAAAAATGCCGCCCCCCGGGTTAATCTCTCTCTCTTCGAACGACTACCTGGGGCTTTCCCGCCACCCTCTGGTCATCGAGGCATCGTGTCGTGCCATCAGAGAATTCGGAACTGGTGCGACGGGATCACGTTACCTCTCGGGAAACCACCCACTCAACCGGGACCTTTCCGATGCCACCTTGCAGTTCAAAACAGGAGGGAAAGGGACCGCACTTGTTTTCACATCCGGATTCCATGCGAATCTAGCTACCGTATCTTTGATCTCGGAGCTCAGTCCTTTGATATTTTCTGATTCAGAAAATCATGCATCCCTTATTGACGGGATGCGAAATGTGAAGGGGCGCAAGCTTATATATCCGCATAACAATGCAGATTTCATAAAAAAATATCTCCAGAAGAATCCTCAACGAAATCCAGTGATTATCACTGAATCCCTTTTCAGCATGAGAGGAGACCTAGCCCCACTGCGTGATCTCTATGAAATCGTTGAAGAATACGATGGAATTCTTGTCATCGATGAAGCCCATGCAACAGGAACGACAGGGCTTAGCGGAAGAGGGGCACTCGAGGCTCTTTCCCTTCCCTATATTCCGGAGCGAATGATTCTCACAGGGACTTATTCCAAAGCTCTAGGAAGCTTGGGAGGATTTGTCATACTTCATGAAAAGGCCTCTAAAATTTTGGAGTCAACTGCCCGCACACTCATCTACACAACCGCACTTCCTCCCGGAGTTCTAGCTGCATCGCTTGAAGCTATTCATGTTCTCGCGGAGACCCCAGAAATTGTGAGGAACCTCCAGCATGAAAGTCGAATATGGAATGCGTATATCAAAAAGAACATGGATTCCCCCTCCCCCATTATTCCAATAAGCGGCGATCCCGCGTCACTTCAGTCGACCTCTGACAGCTTTCGAGCCCAGGGCTATTATCTTCCGGTCATTACCTACCCTACTGTCCCGCGAGGGGAAGACATACTCCGACTGTCGGTTAATATCGGGTGGGACAAAAATATCAAAAAAACCCTCGAGACGTGCCTCGCTCCCGGAAAAGGAGACAAGATATGAATGGCGTTCAACGAAGTGATTTGCAACAAAAAATTCCCTTGACGCTCACTCCCAATGACCATCTTTTTAAAAATGGCGATCTTTGTGGAATTTGGGGAAATTCCATGGAGATCAACTCAGATCAGAGAGGAATTCATGGGGCCTACTGGAAAGGAATGCGCCATTTTTCCATTTACACCCTTGACGTTGCCGGAAAACCCTTGTTACCAATTACACCTCTTTCAGATGGAGGCAACGGACCTAGTCCCTTTCTTTTCTCCCTCATCTTACTAGGACCTTCAATTACTTCCGATTTCGCGTCGACAAAGGGAGAAAGCTTTTTTGTGGATGGACCTCTCCTAGTCAGATACAAGCGTTTTTGCTTAAGCAATGGATTCGAAGATAACGTCGAGATAGAAAATCACGCTCCATTTGACATACAAATCCCCATCGCAATCAAGGCCGATGCAGACTTTCGTGATATCATGGACATTAGGGGCATCCGCTCTCGATGGCCGAGACACACGATCGAGAGATTTCAGGAAGATACGACAAATGAGCTCCTTCTTACGTGTCTCGGTGAAGACGGAGTGCGACGGAGTTCTCTTATTCGCCTTTGGGGAAGCAACTTCATAACTTCAGCCCAAGGATTTGAGGGCAAAATCTCTATCGTTGCAAAGGGAACAACATCCTTTCAAATCTCATCCCTATTTGACGAGGGGAAGAAAAATGATCGACTCGTATTAAAACGAAATACACCAGAAAAAATCACTCAACTTGAACGTCTTGACAAAAAAAAAGAGAGGATTTTTAGGAGCAAGTGGCCCAAAATCTCGAGCGATCAAGCTCCATTAGATCGTTGGTGTAACAATGCACTGAGAGACCTCAGAATATTGCTGACCCCTCAGACAACCGGTTCCTACCCTTATGCGGGGATTCCCTGGTTTTCAACCCCTTTTGGACGAGATGCTCTGATCACAGGTTTCTTTACTTTATGGACCTACCCAGAACTTTCACGATCCATCCTGGCCTTTCTTGCAAAAAATCAGGCAAAAAGACACGACGACCTCAGAGATGCCCAACCCGGCAAGATCCTTCATGAATATCGATATGGGGAGGTTGCGAATGATCCCTCAATCCCTTTTTCCTGCTATTATGGGTCTGTCGATTCAACCCCATTATTTATCGCCCTTGCAGCTGAATATCTTAAAAAAACAGGCAACCGATCTTTTCTTTTAACAATTCGCCCAGCTCTCCATCGGGCCATGGGTTGGATTGAAAATTTCGGCATCAATCCAGACTCCGGATTCCTTGTTTATTCGGGAGACCAAGAGGGAGGACTTATCCAAAAGGGATGGAAAGATTCCGGAGACTCGATTTTTCACGCCGATGGTCGAATTGCCCCTCATCCAATTGCGCTCTCCGAAGTTCAGGGATATCTATATATGGCCTACAATGGCTACGCCGCACTCCTCGCAGAGTGGGGAGATAACAAGAAAGCTCAGATCTATATCCGGAAAGCAACAAATCTAAAGAAAAGATTCAATGACCTCTTCTGGAGCCCCACCATTCGTATGTTTGCCCTAGCCATTGACGGAGAAAGACAACCGTGTGAAGTCCGCAGCTCAAATGCAGGTCATCTTCTTTTTACTGGAATTGCCAAAACCAGACTTGCCAGGAAAACAGGGAGGGAGCTTTTACAACCGGATATGTTTTCGGGGTATGGCATCAGAACGATAGGAAGTAATGAAATTCGTTACAACCCTGTCTCTTACCACAACGGATCAATCTGGCCTCACGATAATGCGCTTATCATCCAGGGACTTAAAAGATATGGCCTGATAGCTGAGGCAAAGCAATTGGCCGATGCCTATCTATCAGCTCTAAGCCTCTTTCCTGGAGAACGTCCTCCCGAGTTGTATTGTGGGTTTTCCAAGGACAACACGACATCTGGACCTCTCCCCTACCCTACTTCATGCAGAATACAGGCTTGGTCCGTAACCTCATTTTTTATGGTCCTTCAAGTTCTTCAATCCATGAGAGTAAAAACTTAATAAAAAATTATTCTTAAGGGCAACTCTCTTTTTCCCAAGACACTTAATAAATAAAAAAATTAAGAACCTATCCGTAAATAATACCGGTTTTCCGGAACGCGATGATGGCCGCGGCCAGATGAAGGAGGGCCCTGTATGTCCTTTCGTATTTCTCGTACCGGACCAGAAGTTTCCGGAACCGGTTGAGCCACGCATGGGCGACTTCCACCACCCATCGTCGCGCCTTGTATCCCAGGATCTTTTTCTTGTTGTCCCGTTCCTGTCCCCGAGGAACGACGTGGGGAACATAGCCGCGGGACTCCATCGCTTCCCGGGCCGGAGACCCCACATACCCCTTGTCCGCACACAGGTTCTGGGAGGGATGGTCCGGACCCGTTTCCGGACGGTTCCCCAAGATCGTGTCCAGAACCGCGTCCACCTGCGTGACGTCATGCCGGTTGGCTCCGGTCACGACGAGCGACAGAGGGATTCCATGGCCGTCCACCAGGAGATGCCGCTTGCTTCCTTTTTTTCCCCCGATCCGTCGGGTTCCCTCCGACGGCCTCCTGGG
>JBMFWG010000005.1:0-63464 GCA_049965515.1 Leptospirillia bacterium | reverse complement strand
CGAGACGAACCAGCGGTCTCCGGAACGTCTCACCGTGACGTTCTTGACCGTTCCGGAAACGGTTCGGCTCTTGCGGTCGCGGACCCATCCGACCTTCGGCAAGAAGATCCGGGCGCCCTCTTGGTCGAGTTTGACCCCCTGCGGGAATTGGAGATTCTGGGTCAAAGCGACCGGATTTACCAGGACACACAAAAGCACCCCCCCCAACGATGGTCCGGAAAAACACGAAACTGGATACCCATCGGGAAAGTGACCTTGAACCCTCATCAAAAGACAGTTAGTAACGACCAGAAATTGAAAGAGGAAGAGCCCAAGAAAATACGACAGATTGCTTGACAATTGCCGGTCGGTCGTGTGAGGGTGGTCTGTGATCCAGGAGTTGCGATAAAGACGCGTTCCCGTCTCGAGATCCGTGACCGTGAGTTCGAACCAATTCACCGTCAGGGCATCGTCGGTATCCCGAAGGGGGACGGCTTCGAGAAGAGGAAAAAAGATGTCCCCACCCGTCACCACCGGACGGATCTACGATGCTGTCAAGACACCCCGTCCGTCAGGCGAGGTCGCCATCCTTTGTGACCGGCTCTGGCCCCGGGGGCTCCGGAAGGAGGATCTGGCAGGGGTCCTGTGGATGAAGGAATGGGCCCCCACAGCCCCCCTGCGGCAGGACTTTCACGCCGGACGGATCTCGCCGGCACTCTTCCGGAAGCGTTACAGGGATGAGCTTGTGGCCCGAAGGGAGTCACTCATCTCCGACCTCAGGACGCTTAGGGGAGGACCGTCGGGAGGGGCGGGGGCCCCCACGGGGAAAACCCTCCGACTGCTCACGGCCTCCCGGGAGATCGAACTCTCCCACGTTCCAGTTCTCCGGGACTACCTCGAGGAGCTGTTGATGCCCCTCCCCACCCCATAGCATTCGATGCCACGGGCCGCCAGGTCCCGAGGATCATATTGGTTGCGTCCATCGATCACAACCACCCGGCGCATGAGCTTCTTGACCCGGTCCCAGTCCGGAGTGCGGAAGACCCGCCACTCGGTCAAAAGACACAGGACATCCGCCCCGGCAAGAACCTCGTAGGGCTCCTTTCCGAATATCACCCGACCATCATAGCGGGCCTTGAGATTCCCCATGGCCTCGGGATCGTAGAGGGCCACCTGATGGCCCCGGTCCAGACACCCATCAAGGGTCACCAAGGCCGAAGCCTCCCGGATGTCGTCGGTCTCGGCCTTGAAGGCTCCTCCCCAGATGGCCACTTTCAGGTGTTTCTGTCCCGGATAGAGACGGTCGATGAGGTCGAGGGGGATCTCCTTCTGGCGCGCATTGATTGCCTCGACCTCCCTCAGGATCCCCATAGGGATCCCCATGGCCTCTCCCGTGTGGATGAGCGCCTTTACGTCCTTGGGAAAGCAGGACCCCCCGTATCCAACCCCGGCGTAAAGAAAGGGCATCCCGATGCGCCGGTCGGAGCCCATTCCAAGCCGGACGTTCATGATATCGGCCCCGCTGGCATCGCACAGTTCCGCCATCTTGTTGATAAAGGAGATCTTCGTGGCCAGAAAGGCGTTGGCCGCATATTTCGTGAGCTCTGCCGAGGCCACGTCCATGAGATAGACAGGATGCCCATTGCGGGTAAAGGGGGCATAGAGCTCCTTCATGAGCTCAGCGACCCGGGGATTGTCCACCCCCACCACCACGCGATCGGGCCTCAGCACATCTTCAAGTGCCGACCCCTCCTTCAGAAACTCCGGGTTTGAGACCACGTCGAAGCGCTCCTGGGGAGCCCCGGGAGCCAACCCCAGCTCTTCACACATGACCTGGTTGACCTTCTTCGACGTGCCCACAGGGACGGTGGACTTGACCACCACCACCCGATAGCCCGACAAGGTGCGGGCAATCTGGCGGGCGACGGCAAGTACCGCTCCCAGATCGGCGGATCCGTCGTCGGCATTGGGAGTTCCCACGGCAATGAAGCAGAAAAGGCTTTCGGCCATTCCCTTTGCCAGATCGGTCGTAAAGGAGAGACGGCCTCCCTCCATATTCCGAAGGAGAAGTTCCTCAAGGCCCGGTTCGTATATCGGCGAATGTCCTGCGGCAAGGCTCTCCACCTTCCGGGCATCGTTGTCGACCCCCACCACCTCATGGCCCATCTCGGCAAACCCCACCGCCGTCACGAGCCCTACATACCCCGACCCCACCACGCAAAGCTTCAAGGATTCCTCCCGGACAGTCCCTCTTCACAAGGGCAATTGAACAAGACTCTCAGACAATGTGATACTACAGGAACGGCTCCGTTGGCTCAAGACTCGAGATGGATGGGAGAGCCCGTCCGGAAAGGAAATAAAGACACGTGACCTCTGTTCATTCCTCCCAAGAAGAGATCCTCGTAGTCGGCGGGGGCATTATCGGTGCGACCATTTCACTGGCCCTCTCCCGGCGGGGGGCTTCCGTCCGCATCCTCGAGCGTGCGGAGCCCGGAGGACTGGCCACACATGCGGCCGCCGGGATCCTGGGCCCCATGAACGAGACCGACCGACCGGGACCCTTTCTGGACCTCATGCGCCGGAGCCTGGCCCTCTATCCCGACTTCGTCTCGGCCCTCGTGGAGGAGACCGGACTCTCCCCCGACCTCGCCCTCGACGGGATCCTCTCGGTGGCTCCCACGCCGGCGGACCGGCCCCTCCTCGAAAAGCGCCATCTCTGGCAGCGCGCCATCGATCCTGATGTCGCCTTTCTCGAAGGCTCCCAAGCAAAAGAGCTTGAGCCGGCCCTGACGGGCCCCCTCGACTCCGCCCTCTGGTATCCGAAGGAGGGCCACGTCTTTGCTCCCCGACTCATCAAGTCCCTCTTCGGAGCCCTGGCCCGCCGGGGTGTCGTCTTGGAGCAGGGAGTGGGAGTCGCCAGGGTTTTCGCCGAGCCATCCGGAACCCTGGGTGTGGTCGACGACACCGGGCGCGTCCGCCATGGCCGCGTCGTCGTCCTGGCGGCCGGGGCCGCCCTCTCGTCCATCGAAATTCCCGGACCTCCGGTTCGGATCCACCCGGTCAACGGACAGATCCTGGCCGTCCGCTCGCCGGGATCCTTCCATCGGCGGGTCGTCTTCTATCCACCCCACGGATACTTTGTCCCCAAGAAGGATGGCACGGTGGTCATCGGCGCCACCGAGGAGCGGATCGGCGGGCGCACCCGGGTAACCCCGGCGGGACTTCTCGAATTTCTCTCTCCCCTCGCATCTTTCGCTCCCGGAATTCTCTCCCTTCCCCTCCACCACACCTGGTCGGGGCTTCGTCCCTGCTCGGACGATGCACTTCCGGTTCTGGGCCCCCTGCCGTCCTGTCCGAACCTCTTTGTCGCCGGCGGCCACTACCGGAATGGAATCCTTCTCGCTCCGGTCACGGGAGACATTCTGGCGGACATGATCCTGGGACAGGACTCGCCCCTCCTCTCCCTGGCCAAACCCTTCTCTCCCGAGCGCTTCACGAAAGAAAGCCGCTAGCCCCCATAAATCATCGCATCAGATTATCAAACATAATTTATTTTCGTAAGAATTTCCCCTATAATATCCATGACAGGGCACTCACCTCCCCTTCAACGCACCGGACCAAAGGAAGGCCCTTTCCCTCCCTTCCTGGCTCCCCGATCTGGAGAACGATTCTTGGGACGCAGCCTTTCCTTCTCACGTTTTTTCCAGGCCTCCTTCCAAACCTCCCTCCTCTCTGCTCTGATCCTTTTGTCCGTGGGGTCGGAAGTCCTTCTTGGTGCCGCCTTCTTTTATGAAAACCTCCAGAAGGGGGGGCTTTCACAAAAGGAGAGCCGGATCAGATCCTCCCTTTCGGCCATCGAGTCGGTTCTGACCTCCCTGACTGTAATGGAGGAAAACGGTCATCTTCCCTTAACCCCGGCCCGCTTTTCACTCTTCCGTGGCTATCGCCTGCAAGCGATGGTGACACTCTCCGCCGTCGCCATGAATCGGGAGGTTCTCTCTCCGGAAGAAGTCCGGATTTATCAAGCGCTCCTCTCCCTCTTTTCTTATGCCACGTATTCCTATTCCGAGTCTCTCCAGGCGAAGAACCTGGGCCGCGACTCCCTGGTCCCGTCGGCCATCCAAGCCCGAATGATCGGGCTCACAGTGCGGCTGTGGCGGGACCTCAAGCACCAGGATCAGGCCCTGATGGCGCGGCGCCAGGCCATCATCCATACCCAGACGGGGCTGGTGATCGCCATTGTCTTTCTCTTCTTCGTCGTGGCGATCATCTTCCTCATCTTCTGGAAGATGGAGGACCGGACAATCCGTGTTCTGACCTTTGAGCTCAGGCTCATCGAACGCTTTATCATCACCTCCAACGTGATCACCGACTGGCGGGCCAACGTCAAGAAGATGCTCCAGGACTTCAACGAGGTGATCGGCAGCTATTTTCTCTTTACCCTCTTTGTCACAAAAGAAGAGGTCTACGAACTCGATATCTTCTGGCAGAAAGAGCCCTCCCCCGAGACCCGGGAGCGCATGATGCGGATCCTCGACGAGACCATCCGACGGGCCGGGGCCTTTGCCGATTTTACGACCCTCTCGGTGACCCACACCCCCCTCGATCCCTCGGGCACCCTGCCGGAAATCCCCGAGAAATACCTGCGGCTGACAACCAAAACCCTGCTTCTAGACACCCCCAAGGTAGGGGGCATCGCCGGAGTGGGAATCCATGCCGGCAAGATGCGGGACATGACCGGCCAGCTAGTGGTGGAGAGCCTGCTCACTACGGTGGTGAATGTCCTGGGCTCGGTCAAGGCCATGTACCTCTACACCAAGGAGATCGAGTACTACGCCAGCCGGGACCCCCTCACCGGCCTTTACAACCAGAGAATTTTCTGGGATCTGATGCACTACGAGACAGGTCGCGCCGACCGCCATGGGACCCCTTCGTCGCTGCTCATCATCGACTGCGACAACTTCAAGGTGATCAATGACACCTATGGCCATGCCGCCGGGGACAAGGTGCTCGTCGCCCTGGCCCGGATTATCGAAAAGACGTGCCGGACCGGGGACATCATCTGTCGCTATGGAGGCGACGAGTTTGCCGTGATTGTCAGCGAGGCCGATCTCAACAGTGCCCATGCCCTGGGGAACCGGATCCACGCAGCGGTGAAAGAGGCCCGGTTCGAACTCCCCGACACCCCCTATCCGGCCACACTCTCTGTCTCCATCGGCATCGCAAGCTACCCCCACCATGCCAAACAGGCCCGAGACCTCTTTGTCGTTGCCGACCACATGATGTACCGGGCCAAAAAGATGGGCAAGGATATGGTCGTGGAGGCCAACGAGGACGATGTGGCCGAAGCCTTCCGGGCCGCCGGGGAAAACCAGGTCACCATCATCCGGGCGGTCACGGAAAAACGGGTCGTTCCGGTTTTTCAGCCGATCCGGGATCTCTCTACCGGGAGGACCTATGGGTACGAGGTCCTCTCCCGGCTCCGCCTCTCCGACGACGATGCCATCCTCGTTCCGGCCGGCGATTTCATCGAGACGGTAGAGGAGGCCGGACTGATTGCCCGGATGGACTACCTGACCATGGAAAGGGCCTTCGCCGAGGTCGTTCGCCAGAAGTTTTCAGGCCTCCTCTTTTTGAACCTCTCGCCCCGATCCCTCATCGTCTCCGACTTCATGCCCACGGTGGAAGGGATCGTTCGTGCCTCGGCCATCGACGCGGAGCAGATCGTCTTCGAGATCACCGAGCGGGAGACGGTGAAGAACCTGAAGGTCCTCGAGGGGTTCATCCAGAACCTGAGGCTCCACGGCTACCGTTTCGCTATCGACGACTTCGGATCCGGCTTCGCCTCCCTCAACTACCTCCGATTCTTCCCGGTGGACTTTCTGAAAATCGACGGAGAGTTTATCCGGGGGCTGGGAGGTGCCGGGCGCGTCGATGGGGCGATCGTGAGCGCGATTGTGACTCTGGCCCGCTCACTCGGGATCCCCACCATCGGTGAATACATCGAATCCGAGACCATCCACGAGATGGCGAAAAAAACGGGGGTTCTCTACGGACAGGGCTACCACCTGGGGCACCCCTCCCCCACCCTTGACTCTACGTCATAATCGATATCTCCCGCCACCCTCTCCTGCTATCGGGAAGATCCTTCGAAGGAAGAGGAAAACCCACATCCGGGGCCCACACAATGAGGAGGCTCTCTCGAGGAGCGATCCGGCGGAAGCGTCTCCTAGATCAAAGCCCTGTCCCGAAAAAATCGAAGAGGCGGGGAGAAAGAAAAAGCAGGAACTCGGATCGCCCGAAGAAATCGGCGGCCCAAAGAGGAAAGGAGTCTCCGGCCGGATCCCGGCCGGAGAGACGGCGGCGAACTCGGTCCGATCAGCCCCGGGCGGGCGGCACCAGAGGGGAGACCCTCCAGATCTCCCGGGCATACTCTCTGATGGTCCGGTCGCTGGAGAAGCGACTCATCCGGGAAACATTGAGGATCGCCATCTGTATCCAACGCTCGGAGTCGACAAAGAGGGCCTCCACCTTCTTCTGGGCTTCAAGGTAGGAGGCATAGTCAGCCAGAAGGAAGAACGGGTCAGCCTTGAGAAGACCGTCGACCAGCTCCCGGAAGCGTCCCGGCTCATCGGGCGAAAAGTACCCCGACCCGATCATGTCGAGAGTTGTCCGGAGCTCCTCGTTGTTTTCATAAAAGCTTCGGGGAACATACCCCTTGCGCCTGTAGTCCAGAACCTCGTCGGCGGTCAGTCCGAAGATAAAGATGTTCTCCTCCCCCACCTCGGTGCGGATCTCGATGTTGGCCCCGTCGAGCGTCCCGATAGTCAGGGCCCCGTTCATGGCCAGCTTCATGTTCCCGGTCCCCGAGGCCTCCGTTCCCGCCGTGGAGATCTGTTCGGAGAGGTCGGCCGCCGGGATGATCATTTCAGCATTGGAGACACTGTAGTTGGGGATGAAGGCCACATTGAGCCGTCCGGCCACGCGATGATCGTGGTTGACGATCTCGGCCACATCGTTGATCAGCTTGATGATGAGCTTGGCTGTGGCATAGCCCGGAGCCGCCTTCCCGGAGAAGATCACCGTCCGGGGGACCACCGTCTGGGCGGGGTCGCGGATGATCCGAGAATAGGCCGTCACGATGTGAAGGACATTAAGCAGCTGGCGCTTGTACTCATGGATCCGCTTGACCTGGACGTCAAAGAGGGAATCCGGGGAGCATTCGATCCCGAGCCGGTCCCGGAGAAAGTGGGCCAGACACTCCTTGTTGGCCCGCTTGACTGCGGCGAAGTCCTTCCGGAAGACAGGATCTTCGGCAAAGGACTCGATCTCCCGGAGGTGTGACAGATCCCGGACCCATTCGGGGCCGATCGTGGCGGTGATCAGACCGGCCAGTCCGGGATTGGCCTGCTTGATCCAGCGACGGGGAGTGACCCCGTTGGTCATATTGATGATCTTGCCGGGGTAAATCTTGTCAAAATCGGCGAAGATCGTCTCCTTCATGAGCTTTGTGTGGAGTTCGGCGACCCCGTTGACCTTATGGCTCCCCACAATAGCAAGATGGGCCATCCGAACCCTTTTCCCCTGGGGATTTTCGTCCACAAGGGAGACCCGGCGAAGGAGGTCCGTGTCGCCCGGCCAGCTTCGCATCACATCCCGGAGAAAACGCCGGTTGATCTCGTAGATGATCTGCAAATGACGGGGAAGAATTTTCTCCAGAATCTCTACGGGCCAGGTCTCCAGGGCCTCTGGCATGAGCGTGTGGTTGGTGTAGGCAAAGACACCGGTGGTAATCTTCCAGGCCCGGTCCCAGTCAAGGAGCCGCACGTCCACCAGCAATCGCATGAGCTCGGCAATGGCGATGGAGGGATGGGTATCGTTGAGCTGGATGGCCACCTTCTCCGGCAGGAGATCGTAATTGTCGTGGTGCTTTGAAAAGCGATACAGAATATCCTGAAGTGAGGCACAGACGAAGAAATACTGCTGCTTGAGACGAAGCTCCCGGCCCATGGAGGTGGAGTCGTCGGGGTAGAGAACCTTCGAGATGTTCTCCGACTGGTTCTTGCTCTCCACCGCCTTGATGTAGTTCCCTTCATTGAAGTAGGTCAGGTCGAACTCGTGAGAGCTCTTGGCCGACCAGAGGCGCATGTTATTCACCGTTGCTCCCCCGAATCCGGGGATGGGGTTGTCATAGGCCATGGCCATGAGATCTGCGGTGTCGACCCAGTGGTAGCGCAGGAGCCCCTTCTCGTCGGAGTACTCCACAACCCGGCCGTGGAACTTCACCGGATAGAGGACCTCCTGCCGGGGAAACTCCCAGGGATTTCCATACCGGAGCCAGTTGTCCGGGCTCTCTACCTGCCGGCCATTTTCAATGCGCTGGTAAAACATCCCATACTCATACCGGATGCCATATCCATAACCGGGGATCCCCAGAGTCGCCATGGAGTCGAGGAAGCAGGCCGCCAGGCGCCCCAGACCGCCGTTACCCAGACCGGCATCGGGTTCGCTGTCAAAGACCTCCTCCGGATCGAGCCCCATGGAAACCAGGCTTTTTTTGGCCTCCGCCAGGAGCCCCAGGTTATCGAGGCTGTTGGAGAGAGCCCGCCCCATGAGAAACTCCAGCGAAAAGTAGTAGACCCGCTTGGCATCCTCGTCGTAGTAATGCCGCATGGTCTCCATCAGGCGACCCACCATCCGGTCCCGGGCGACATGTGCCACGCTCACGAAAAAGTCATGGTTGGTAGCCGTCAGGTCATCCTTTCCCACAGAAAAGGCCAGGTGGTTGGAAATGGCTTGGGGAAGCGCGTCTTCCTTGGCATCAAGCTCGATGGGCGGAAGGGTCAGCTTTTTGGTCCTGTTGTGACTCTCCATGCAATCCTCCATGGTTTTTCATGGCGAGGGACAGGGGACACATCCTCGCGGAGATTCCCGGATATCGGTCAGTGTAAGAGGAAAGGAGAAAAAAAGCAAAATTTTATTGATGGATCGGGGATCGCCCCCATCAGGCGCGATCCCAAGGGGGAGAGGACAATCTCAGGGGCGGAGAACAAACCGGGTCCAGCGGGGTTGGTATTTCTTGAGGAACTCCGCCACCTCCCGGTCAAGACGGCGTCGGACCTCCGGGGCAAGCTTCCGGGACAGGGCCTCATAGCGAACCTGCGCGGCCGGGTTGGTGGTCTTTGCAAGGGCCTCCCAGAAATAGGCTCTCTCCAGGCTTCGGGGGCCCCCCTTCCCGGTCTCCCACAGAACCCCCAAGCGGGAAAAGGCATCAGGATTTCCAGCGTCCCTGGCCGCCCGTTCATACCACAAGCGGGCCCGGGAGAGGTCCCGGGGAACCCCCTCCCCCCGTTCGTATCGAAGCCCCAGAAGATCCTGGGACTCTCCGTAGCCGTGTCGGCCAGCGCGAAGATACCAGAAGACGGCCCGGGCATCATTCTTCTTCACCCCAACGCCCCCGGCATAGCGGTCCCCCAGGGCGTCTTCCGCCGGGGGATAGCCCCCATGGGCGGCCTTCCGAAGCCAGAAGAGCGCCCGGGAATCATCCTGGGGAACTCCCCGGCCGATCTCGTAGCGCTGGGAGAGGAGCATCATGGCCGGCAGACTGCCTCGGGCAGCGGCTTTCCGGTAGAGAGCGACCGCTCGGGCGGGATCTCGCGGAGAGCCCTTGGCCCCGAAATCGAAGCGGAGCCCCTCCCGGACAAGATCGTTGAGGGAAGAGGCTGAGGAAGACGAGGGGGACGGGGAGGGAGCGGGAGGGGGCGCCGCCAGCAGAGGGCTTTCGCCCGGGAGCCCCTCCAGGAACACAAACGCCAGAAAGGCCCCCAGAAGGGGCCTCAAAAAAAAACGAGTCCCCCGTGGGCCTTGCGCTGTTCTGGGGGAGATCTCGCATTCGGGCTTCCGAGACAAGACTTCGGATTTTCCTCCCGTCCCCTTGACACACATGATATCCCTCATATACTTACATCACCCTCCGAAAAAGGGCGATGATTTCAAGACCTCCGACAGCACAATTTCCGGCTCGCCCTCGAGCCTTTCCTTGATTCTTTCATCGGGGAGCCGGATCGTCAACTGCCGGAGCCCCCGGTTCTCTGCTGTCCGATCCAGAGGGAGGTCCCCATGGTCCCATCCACCGAATTATCCGAACAAACCTCGCCCATCCACGGGCTTGCACTTCTGGGAAAAAGGCTCAAGGCGATCACCCGGGCCATCGGCGAAATTCTCTCCGGTCCGGGATCCATGGGGCGGATTGCTCCCTGATCCATAGAAGCTCCGCCCCCCCGAAGCGGTGGTGAACGCCTTGAGAGTCCTCACTCCCAGGCGTCACGAATGGCCAGAAATCTGCCGGTAGAGAAAGATCCCTGCCGCCACAGACAGGTTCAAGCTCTGGACCTTTCCCCTCATGGGAAGTCGGAAGCGCCAATCGGAAAGATCAAGCACCGGACGGGTGACGCCTTTCTCCTCGGCCCCGACCACCAGAACCAGCGGTCCCGGGAGGGGCCCCTCGGGAAGCGGGTCTCCAGAAAGGTCAAGGGCGGCGATGGCGTACCCTTCCTTCTTCAGCTGCCGAAGGGTGCCGGAGAGATTGCCGATGCGGACAAGCGGAAGAGTAAAGAGGGCCCCGGCCGAGGTCTTGGCTACGGTCTGGGAAAGAGGCGCCACCCGACGCCGGGGGATCAACACGCCCCCGACGCCAGCGGCATCGCAGGTCCGGAGAAGCGCCCCCAGATTACGAGGGTCCTGGACCCCGTCAACCGCCACCAGGGGGGAGGGAGGGGTTCCCGGGAAGGACTCAAGAAAATCGTCGAGACTGGGAAAAGTGGCAATTTCCTCGATCCGGGCCACCACCCCCTGATGGGAAGGGCCCCCCTTCCCCGGTCCCCCCGACGGGCCCGCTCCCTTCGACGGGGAAGAGTTGGACTGGAATCGCGCGAAGAGCCCGTCGATGGCCGGTCCAGGCAAAAAGTCGACCGGAATCCCCCGGGAACGGGCCACCCGGATGATCTCCCGCCTTCGGCCATCCATGCGGGCCTCTCCCTGTCGGTCTTCGCGCAAGTAGAGATGGACCACACTGTCGGGGCGAAGAGAAAGGACCTCCATCACCGGATGGAATCCCCCGACAAGCCCTCCGGACTCTGTCAAATCCTCCGAATCCGTGGGGAACCTCCCGGCTGGTCTTCCAGCACAACACCGGCGGCCCGGAGCTGATCTCTCAGGGCATCGGCCTGTTTGAAATCGCGGGCCTTCCGGGCTTCTTCCCTCCGATGAACAAGGCGATCAATCTCTTCCGGGGAAAGTTCCGCCTCCCGATGCCCGGACTCCCGGCCATCCCCGGCGATCCAGGCGGACGACACCGTGGTGAGAAGGCCCAGAGTCCGGCCGGCCAGGGAAAAGAGGGCGCGAACCTCCCGGGGATCCACGGGGGGAGCCCCCACCCCGCCGGAAGCCAGCCAGGGATTGATCCGGCTTTTGGCCCCGTGAAGCACCGAGAGGGCCACCGGCGTGTCAAGATCCGACGAGAGAGCGTCCATGAAGGAGGAAAGGAGCCCCCCTGTGCGAGGATCCTTGGCGGGATCCTCTGCAGAGAGGCGCTCGAGAAGTAGCGCCCGGCACTGGTGCAGACCGTCCAGGGCATTCTTGGCCGAAGACAGACCTCCTTCGGTAAAGTCCACCGGAGCGCGATAGTGGGTTCCCAGGAAGAAGTAGCGGAGCCATTCCCGGGTCACCTCTTCAGGGAAGGGGGATTCTTCAAAAAAGGTCCGGATCCTCCGCGTATTCCCCAGGCTTTTGGACATCTTTTCCTGGCTTGTCGTCACGAAACCATTGTGCATCCAGGTTCTGGCAAATGTCTGTCCCGTCGCCGCCTCGCTCTGGGCCCTCTCGTTCTCATGGTGTGGAAAGAGGAGATCCATCCCTCCTCCGTGAAGGTCGAGGGTGGGGCCGAGATAGTGGAGGCTCATGGCCGAACATTCGATGTGCCATCCGGGGCGCCCGGGACCAAAGGGGGCCGGGTAGGAGGGCTCTCCAGGCTTCGCCCCCTTCCAGAGGACAAAATCCAGCGGATCCTCCTTCTCCTCCCCGGGTTCAATGCGGGCCCCGGAGCGAAGATCGTCCAGAACCTGGTGGGACAAGCTTCCGTACCCGGAAAAGCTCCGCACCCGAAAGTAGACATCCCCTCCAGAGCGATATGCGGACCCCCGAGAAAGAAGCCGGTCGATGAGCTCCACCATGGAGTCCAGAAATTCTGTGGCCCGGGGCTCCCGCTCCGGCGAGAGAATTCCCAGCCGCCCCATATCCCGGGAGAAGGAGTCAATGTAGGTCCGGGTAATGGAGTCGATGGGAAGGCCTCTATCGGCCGCCTTTTTGATGATCTTGTCGTCGATGTCGGTGATGTTCCGGACGTAGCGGACCCGATGGCCGGTCTCGAGAAAGAGACGATGGAGGGTGTCGAAGACCATCTGGCTTCGGGCATGCCCCAGATGGCAGTCGTCGTAGACGGTCACGCCGCAGACATACATCTTCACCTCCCCCGGCGTCTGGGGAATGAAGGGCTCGACCTTCCGGGAGAGGGAGTTGTAAAGGGCGATCGAAGGCGACATCACGAACCTTTCAGGGAATCAGGAAAGAAGAGTCCGGCCGGAGTGGTTTCCCGGGGCACTCCTTCCCAGGAGCGGTAGCGGTCGAGAGAGGGATAATGCGTCAGGTCGAGATGCAGGGGGGTCACCGAGACATAGCCATGATCCACCGCATGGAGATCCGACTCCGGATCCGGTTCATAATCCGTGGGAGAAAGGCCGATCCAGTAATAGGGACGTCCCCGGGGATCGGACTTCGTGATGATGTTTCCGGTGTCGAAAATGCGTTTTCCAAGGCGAGTCAGGCGAATCCCTTTGACCTGGTCTACGGGACGAGAGGGAATGTTCACCGAAAAGGGAATCGTCGCAGGAGGGCTGTCGGCCAACATCTTCATGGCCAGGATCCGGACAAAATGACGGGCCGTTGCAAAGGCCGGCGGCTCTCCCGGAACGTCTGGCAGAACAAGGGAGAAGGCCATGGAGGGAACCCCCAGAATCGACCCTTCGAAGGCGGCCGACACCGTTCCCGAATAGGTCACATCATCCGCCATATTCGCCCCATGGTTGATGCCGGAGAGAAGAAGGGACGGACGACGGGGCAAAATCGTAAAGAGAGCGAGGTTGACGCAGTCTGTGGGGGTTCCCGAAACGGCAAAGTGGCGAGGAGAACGCTCCGAGATGCGGAGGGGCTTGTGGAGAGTCAGGGCGTGGGAAGCGGCCGATCTTTCATTTTCCGGAGCCACCACATAGATCTCGCCTAGGCCGTCCACCGCCTCTTTTAGAACGGCGATCCCCTGCGAATCGATTCCGTCGTCATTGGAAAGAAGAATCAGGGGAAGGGGGGGGGTCACCAAAGAGAGCTCCCATGCGGATGCCATCCACGATAGAACGGCAGGGCACACTCTGGCGTGTCAACGGAAAAGGAGGGACCCACCAATGAAACCACGACCACTGTCCTTCCTTGCTGAGAGAGGAATCGACCCCAAGGGGTCTGATCGGACCGGGAATGACGGAAGGAAACCCCGGAAGGTTTGGAGCCATCCCCCCCAAGGGCCCGAAAAAAGCCCGGAAAAAGCCCGGAAAAAGACTGACCTGAAGATCTTCTTATTCCCCCACTGCCGGCCGGAGATAAAGAGAGGACAGTGGCAAGAAGGAAGGGATCAGCCAAAGGGGGAGTCGCCCGAAAGAGAGAAAAAGAGTCGGCCAGGAAAAGCTCGGAGTCTCTGATCCGGAGAACCCGGACCGCCATAATGGAGTCAAAAAATGGTCGGGGCGAAAGGATTTGAACCTTCGACCACTCCCACCCCAAGGGAGTGCGCTACCGGGCTGCGCCACGCCCCGACAAAAGAATACCGTCACAGATTTGGGACCAATCATTTCCGAATTACCCGTCCCCCCCGGAGGAGAGAAGGGACAATCCCTTTCGAACCTCGAGGAGAAGCCCTTCGACGGTTGGGGCATCAAGAAGAGGAGGGCGCTTTTCCAGGATATTTCTGACACTGGGAACCGTCCGACCCTCATGCTTCAGGAGATCGAGAATCCGGGCCAAAAAGGCCAGATCCCCTTCAGAATACTCCCGATGGCCCCCTGGTGTCTTGGCGGGGGCCAGCATGGGAAAGGCCTTTTCCCAAGACCTGAGCGTTGTGATCGGAATCCCCAGAAGGGCCGAGGCCTCTCCGATTTTGTATTTCCTTCCGGAGAGGGCCACCCGACGGGATTTCGAAGCATTGTCCCCTCGGTCAGCCACCATCGTGAAGATCCGATCCGAAGGCGATCATGGGAAGGATCCTTCCGAAATCAGCCCTTTCGGGTCTTCGGGGAGGACGATTTTTTGGCCTCTTCTCCCCAGAAGTGCCGAGTCGGCCGGAAAACAACCACCTTGTGGCTCTTGATAAGAAGGGGCTCCCCCGTCTTCGGGTTTCGTCCGAGACGATCTTCGCGTTTGCGTACCTCAAATGTCCCGAATCCGGTCAGCTTGACCGACTCACCCGCAAGAACGGAGTTTGTGATCTCCTCAATGACAAAATCGAGAGCCTCCCGAACTGCCTTTCGGGGAAGACCGATTCCGCCACCGTTGTTGCGCGTGTATTCGACTATGTCCGTTCTGTTCAAGAGCGCCTCCTTCGTTTCAGTCGGATATCATAAGGGGTTGCCCCAGAAAAAGTCAATACAGCCTCTAAAACACTTCCGACCCGAGGAGCCGAAAGGCCAGGAGTTGCCTCAGAAATCCACGGTCTCCTCTCCTGATTCCTCCCGAGAGGAGTGGCGGCGGGAGGGCGCGCAGATGCCCCGCCGGCTTTCCAGGACAAAGTCCCGGATCTCCTTCAGTTCGGGAAGGTCAAGAGGAAGGACTTCCAGTGCCCGGCGCTGCAAGGGGGCGGAGAGCAGCCATTCCCGATAAAACCTTTCGACGGCCTCGATGGTCTCCCGGGAAAAGCCCGCCCGGCGGAGTCCCACCCGGTTGATGGTCCGAAGGGTGTGGGTCCCATCCATAATGGCAAAGGGAGGAACGTCCCGGCTGGTTCGGGAGCCGCCCCGGAGAAGGGCCAGCCGGCCGATTCTCACGAACTGGTGGACGAGAACCCCCCCTGAGAGGAAGGCTCCCGGGCCCACCGTCACATGGCCCGCCAAAAGGACGTTGTTCGCCAGGATCGCCCCGTCCCCAATGGTACAGTTGTGGGCCACATGGGCCCCCGACATGAGAAGGGTCCGGGAGCCCACCAGGGTTCGGGAGCCTTCCCGGGTCCCCCGATGGATCGTCACATACTCCCGGATTTCATTGTTGTCCCCGATCACCGTCTGGGTAGGCGCCCCCTTGTAGGAGTGATCCTGGGGTTCGTGGCCAATCACAGCTCCGGGATGAACCCGGTTTTCGCGTCCCATGGTCACATGAGGTCCCAGCGAGACCCGCTCCATGAATACCGACCCCTCCCCGATCGTCGAGGGACCCCGCAGGACGCAGAAGGGCCCCACCGAAACGCCTGAGGCGATTTCGACCGACCGGTCGACCACCGCGGTGGGGTGGATGCTAGTCTCCATGCCGAAGAGCCCCCGAGCTGAGAAGATAGTACTCGACGCTGTCCTTGAGGGCATCGAGGGAGGCTTCGATCACATTTTCCGAAACCCCCACCGTCCCCCACTTCCTGCGTCCGTCGGAGGACTCCACCAGGACCCGGACACGGGAGGCCGTTCCGGCACTGCCCGACAGGACCCGGACCTTGTAGTCGAGAAGGGCAATGTGGCGCACTTCCGGGTAAAAGGTCGACAGGGCCTTCCTGAGGGCATTGTCCAGGGCGTTGACCGGCCCGTTGCCGAGGGCGGCGGTATGCTCGCTCTGGGAGCCCACCCGCACCTGAACCGTGGCCTCGGAGTATCCCTCCGTCTCGCCGCGTCCCATGGCAATCCGGAAAAAATCGATCCGGAAGAAGGGGGGAGTCCGCTCGAGAGCCTGTCGCATCAAAAGCTCGAAGGAGGCATCGGCCCCCTCGAACTGGTAGCCGGCATATTCCATCTCCTTGAGACGGGAGAGAAGGGTCGAAAGATGGCTGTCGCCGTCCTCAAGGGAGAGGCCATACTGCCGGGCCTTCTCCACGAGGTTCGATCGGCCGGACTGCTCGGAGAGGAGGACTCTCTGACGATTCCCCACAAGCTCGGGCCGGATATGCTCGTAGGCCCTCGAGACCTTTCGAACCGCATGGACATGGACCCCGGCCTTGTGGGCAAAGGCGGACTCTCCCACAAAGGGCATGTTCTTGGGAAGAGCCCGGTTGGAAAGCTCCGAAACAAAGGAGGCCGAATCCCGGAGGCGAGCCAGGGAGGCGGGGTCCATCACGAAGAAGCCCATCTTGAGAGCCAGGTTGGGCGCCACCGAGACCAGGTTGGCATTTCCGCAACGCTCGCCGATTCCGTTGATGGTGCCATGGACTTGCCGAACCCCGGCCATCACCGCCGCCAGGGAATTGGCCACCGCCAGTTCGGAGTCGTTATGGGCATGAATCCCCAAGGCTCCCCCCACATCCTTTGCCACCCGGGCCGTGGCAAGGGTGATGCGTTCGGGAAGGCTTCCCCCATTGGTGTCGCAGAGAACGATCCAGTCGGAGCCGGCCTCCCGGGCCGCCCGAACGGTCTCCAGGGCAAAGTCCGGATCGTCGGCAAAGCCGTCGAAGAAGTGCTCGGCATCGTAGACCACCTCCCGCCCGTTCTGCTTGAGGTAGTCCACCGTCTCCCGGATCATCGAAAGGTTCTGCTCCCGGGAGAGCCCGAGAATATCCCGGACATGAAGATGCCAGGACTTGCCGAAGATCGTCACAACCGGTGTATTGGCCTCGAGAAGATCGGCCACAACGGGATCCCGAAAGACGGGATTTCCCGCCTTCCGGGTGCTGCCGAAGGCGGCGATCCGGGAATGTTTCAGCTCGATGTCCCGAACCCGGGCAAAGAATTCCCGATCCTTGGGGTTGGCCCCCGGCCATCCCCCCTCGATCAGGGAGATCCCCAGGGAATCGAGCAGGGAGACGATACGAAGCTTGTCCTCGAGCGTGAAGGAGATGTCCTCCATCTGGGCGCCGTCGCGAAGGGTCGTGTCGTAGAGGAAGACCCGCTCGGAGAGCTTCTCGCCCGAATGCCTATCCACGCGAAGAATCCCCCGACTCGCTCCTGTCGAGGCCAAAGGCCGAATGGATGACCCGGGCCGCCAGCTCGCCGTATTTTTCGTCGATGAGGCAGGAGATCTTGATCTCCGAGGTCGAGATCATGAGGATGTTGATCCCCTCCCCTGCCAGTGTCTCGAACATGCGGGCTGCCACCCCGGAGTGAGAGCGCATTCCAACCCCCACGATGGAGATCTTGCTGATGTCCTCCCGGGTCTTGACCTCGCCGGCCCCGATGCGGCTAGCCACATCCCGGGCGACCCGGAGGGTTTTCCGGGCCTCCGAGCGAGGGACGGTGAAGGAGATGTCGGTCAGATGATCCTGTCCCACGTTCTGGACGATCATGTCCACAATGAGGGCATTGTCCGAGAGCTCCCGAAAGAGTGTCGCCGCCAGCCCCGGCCGGTCGGGAACGTCACAGACGACCACCTGGGCCTGATTTCTATCAAGCGTCACCCCTGAGACCACCATCTGTTCCATCGTCCTGTCTTCCTCCGTAACAAGTGTTCCCGGATCCTCGGAAAAGGTCGAGAGGACCCGGAGCGGCATCCGGTAGCGCATGGCAAACTCCACCGAGCGCGAATGAAGAACCTTGGCCCCCAGAGCGGCCATCTCCAGCATCTCTTCGTAGGAGATCCGATCGAGCTTTCGGGCCCGGGGAACCATATTGGGGTCGGCGGTGAAGACGCCGGTCACATCGGTATAGATGTCGCAGCGGTCTGCCGCAATTGCCACGGCGAGAGCCACAGCCGTCGTATCCGATCCTCCCCGCCCGAGGGTGGTGACATCCTCGGTCGGGGAAATCCCCTGGAATCCAGCCACCACCGGCACGACCCCCTCCCGGAGAGACTGCTCGAGACGGGCTCCGTCGATGCGCTCAATGCGGGCCTTGGTGTGGGTGCTGTCCGTATGAATGCCCACCTGCCGGCCGGAAAAGGATCGGGCCGGAACCCCATCGGTCGAGAGGGCCATGGCCAAAAGGGCACTGGTGATCCGCTCTCCCGAGGAGAGGAGCATGTCAAGCTCCCGGTCGGAGGGTTCGGGGGTGATCTCGTGGGCCAGGCGGATCAGTCGGTCGGTGTCTCCGGCCATGGCGCTCACCACCGCCACCACCTCGTGCCCTTCCCGACGCACCTTCGCCACCCGCCCGGCCACATGGCGGATGCGGTCGATGTCCCGCACCGAGGTTCCGCCAAACTTCATGACAATTCGCGACATGTCATCCTTTCATCCAGAGTCGTTTTCGGAAGGTCCCCCAGAGGGGCCCCCTCCGAAAAAAGCCGGTCATTCCATTGGTCGAGAGAGATCAACGGGGCCAGCTCTGCAGCCTCTTCCGTCATTCTTGCCCCGGCTCTTCCCGGTGTTCCGAGGGAGTCTCCGCTCACCCGGAGGGCCGGAACCGCTCCGGCCTCGTGGTTTCCGGTTCGAGGAGAGCTCCGATGATCCGATGTGATGCCGAGCACGGCCAGATCCCCCGAAAGAAGGGACTCCACCAGAGGCTCCAGGACCTCCCGATCGAAGCGCTCAAGAAAAATCCGCTTCGCCTCGGGATCCTTCCTGTGGCTTGCCATATCGAACCCCTCCACATGGAGGACCACCCTTCGGGCCCCGGAAGCCAGAGCTGCCGTCACCTGAGACAACTTCTCCCGAAGGTCCGTATCGGTCTCTCCCGTCGCCCGTGACAGAGGAAGATCGACGTAGCCTGCCACCCTCCCCAAGGCCCTGATCAGAGGGGCCTGGCCCACGAGAGCACGGTCAAAGGAGGTCGGGACAGAGTATTTCGGCGGAGGCCCGCCGCCCCAAAGCCAGAGCCCCCACTCTTCCCCTTCCGGGGGAGAGAGGGCTTGCGCCTTTTTAATGAGGTCAACTTCCCGGTCAAACCACTCAATCAGACCCGTCAGAGCCAGCGCTTCGCTCCGGCGACGGCCCGTCCGGGGAGCCAACCCCGGAGCCCATGCCTCTGATGCAACCGCCGAAAATCCCGCCACCATCCGGAGGATGCGCCTTCCCGACGCCCCTTTCGCAGGGAGGCCCTGTTCAAAAACCGGCAGAAGCTCGAAGTCACGAACAGACGGAAGACGCTGGAGGAGTGTCGTCCAGAGAGCCGACTCCCACTCCAGATCGTTCACATAGGAACAAAGGAGGTCTTCATCCCTGGTCCCTCCCCGCCGATACCGCACAGGAGTCGCCACATAAAACCAGGAAAGAGGAACCGCGCGTTCGCGAACCGGAGAAAAGTCAGCAAGAAGGGAGAGGAGCCCCCCCCGGGAAAGGGTCGGGCCCTCCCCCAGCCCCAAAAGGGCTCCCACCCCCCTCTCCGAGGTCACCTCCTCCTCCCGAACCCCTCCCTGGGGATCGAGGCGATAGAGATCGCCATGGCGGGCAAGACGGTCCAACGCAGGAGTCCGGGAGCGTGAGAGGGTTGTCACCCCGTGGGATGACTCGGCCAGTCCGTCCGCCACAATCAGGAGGGCTCCCCCGGGACGCCTCCCGGAGGTACTCATGACAATCCCAGGACGGCGAGAACCTCTTCCTTTCTGGCGGGAACGCGAATTTCGGAGGTCTGGGTCCGGAAGACCGCATCGGGATCTTTGAGACCATGGCCCGTCAGAGTCAGGACAATGCGCTCTCCCCCGGAAAAGGCCCCGGAGCGGGCCTTCTTCAGAAGTCCCGCCAGAGAGGCGGCCGAGGCGGGTTCGCAGAAGACCCCTTCACGGGAGGCGAGGAGATGGTACGCCTCAAGGATCTCTTCGTCGGAGACCGAAAAGATCGTCCCCCCGGAGTCCCGGGAGGCCGCCAGGGCTCCCTGCCATGAGGCCGGATTTCCGATCCGGATCGCCGACGCCAGTGTTTCGGGCTTCTCCACCACATGGCCCAGGACGATGGGCGCCGCTCCCTCGGCCTGGACCCCCATCATGCGGGGAAGGGCCGAGAGGCGGCCGGCGTCTTTATAGGCCTTATAGCCGGCCCAGCTTGCCGTGATGTTGCCGGCATTGCCCACCGGAAGAAAATGGTAGTCCGGCGCGGATCCCAGCTGATCCACGATTTCAAAGGCCACAGAGCGCTGGCCTTCAAGTCGATCCGGATTGACGGAGTTCACCAGGGCGATGGGGTGAGTGCTGGCCACCTCCCGAACGATGGACAGGGCTTGGTCAAAGAGCCCCTCGACCTGGATCACCGTCGCATGATGGACAATGGCCTGGGCGAGTTTTCCCCGGGAGATCTTCCCTTCGGGGATCACCACAAAAACCCGGAGGCCTGCCCGGACTCCGTAGGCCGCCGCCGAGGCCGAAGTGTTGCCAGTTGAGGCGCATATAAGGGCCCGGGCGCCCCGGGCCGCCGCCCGGCTGACGGCCAGGGTCATCCCCCGGTCCTTGAAGCTGCCGGTGGGGTTGGCCCCTTCGAACTTGGCATGAAGAGAGACCGGCACGGGGATCTCCCGGGCAATCCGGTCGAGAGGGATGAGGGGGGTGCCCCCCTCCTGCAGGGTGACGATGGAGTCAGGGTCGGGAGAGCCGAAAAAGGAGGCATACTCGGCCATGATTCCACGCCAGGAGGTCTTCATCACGACAGAGCCCCTTCCATGGGTGCGGATTCGATACGGATGACAACGGTCTTCTCCGTCACATGAGGAGAGTTGTCAATGATGGAAAGAGCTTCCCGGATACGGGACTCGGTCGCCCGATGGGTGGTGACCACCACCGGAACGGATCCTCCCTTCTGGCGGCCTTTCTGGATGACCGATTCGATGCTGATGCCCCGTTCTCCCAAAACGCCGGAGAGATACGAGAGGGTCCCGGGCTGGTCATGCGCCATGAAACGAAGATAGTACTCCGAAGAGATGGAGTCGAGGTGGCACAGGGGTCGGGGAACCCGAAGCGCAAAGGGGAACCCCAGGGCAGGAACCTGCCCCCGGGATCCGTGGGAGATTCCCCGGGCACACTCCATCACATCCCCCATGACGGCCGTCGCGGTCGGATCTCCCCCGGCTCCTCGACCAAAGAGGAGAAGCGGCCCCAGGGCCTCCCCCAGAAGTTCGATGGCATTGAAAACCCCATCAACCTCCGCGAGCATGCTGGTCTCCTCCGGCAAAAAGCAGGGATGGACCCGGACATCGATGGTCTCCCCCAGGTCCGTGGCGATCCCCAAAAGCTTCAGAACATAGCCGAATTCCCGACCAAAGTCGAGGTCGATCGGCTGGATATGACGGATGCCTTCGACAGGAACGGCGGAGAGCCTGACCGGAGATCCGAAAGCCATGGCGGCCAGGATCGAAATCTTGTGGGCGGAGTCGATCCCGTCGATGTCGAAGGTGGGATCGGCCTCGGCATACCCCAGACGCTGGGCCTCCTTCAGGGCTGTCCCGAAGTCCACCCGATCCCGGCTCATGGAGGAGAGGATGTAGTTGCAGGTGCCGTTGATGATCCCGGAGACCTTGAGGATCCGGTCTCCGGCCAGGCTTTCGCGAAGGGTGCGGAGAATGGGAATTCCCCCTCCGACGGAGGCTTCGAAGCCCAGGTCGACTCCATGACGAGCCACCGCCCCAAAGATCTCTTCCCCATGATGGGCCAGGAGGGCCTTGTTAGCCGTCACGACGGACTTTCCTGCGGAGATGGCTTCGAGGATGAAGGTTCTGGCGGGCTCGAGCCCGCCCATGAGCTCCACCACCAGAGGGATCTCGGGGTCGGAGAGAATCTCCCGGGCATCGGAGATCTTCCGGCACCCGGACGGGAGCTTGAGGGCCGCCAGTGCCTCTGGGTTTCTGTCGCAGACAGCGCCAAGCTCCAGCGGAAATCCCAGGCGCTGGGCCAGGAGGGAGGACTCCCGCAGGAGGAGTCGCACAAATCCCTGCCCCACCGTTCCAAGTCCGATGACGCCGACCTTCACAGCATTCTTGTTTTCGTGGTGCGTTGTCAAAGGATCATTCCTTCCGGATCGTCACTGTTTCATAAAAGGGTTGGAGAGAGGAAGCGGAATGGTCTTCCCCTCATCAAGCAGGACATCTCTGTAGGCCCGAAGATAAGCGGCAACCGGGGCATCAGGGAGATAGTCAGGGGAAAAATCCGCATTGTAGACCAGGACCTGAAGCTCCCGCTCCCGGCCGTCCTTCCCTTTGTAGTCCCAGATGAGAACAGCGTCCTTGGGAAGATTGATCCCCTTGGTCTGAGAAAGCACATCGGCATGGATCACACGGGGAGGAACCCCCTGGAGAGCCTCGGGGAGAATATCCCGAAGTCGCCAGGTGGGGGGGGCACCGACTCCTCCGAAGGAGGCCGTCACAAGAACCGCCTGCAGGGACCGGTCCCGGAACTCAAACTGAAACTCCGGAGTCATTTTCCCGTTTCCCAGGGATGTGGGGGAGTAAAAGAGGAAGCGGTCGGATGGACGGGCATCGTAGTCGGTGTAGATCCCGCAGGGAAGCTCGGTCGAGCTCCCCCGGCGGGGAACAAGATTGGGATCTCCCTTTTTGAAGATGGAGAGGATTTTCTCGGGAGAATCCCCAAGGTTCCAGCTCCAGGCCGAGGCGGTCCCGGGGAGGAGAAGGACCGAGGCCAGAAGGGAGGCGGTCAGGACAACCAGAAGGGACGATTTTCGGAAAAGTTTTGAGACAATCATTGGGGAGCTCCCACCATACCCGGACGACTCTTTGAGAGAAAGCGCCGGATGTTCATCGTGGCCTGCCGGATGCGGCTCTCGTTTTCCACGAGGGCAAACCGGACGTGATCGTCTCCCATGGAGCCAAAGCCGATCCCCGGGGAGACCCCCACCTGGGCCTCGCTCATGAGGAGCTTTGAAAACTCGAGGGAGCCTTTCTCCTCAAACGGCGGCGGGATCTTGGCCCAGACGAACATGGAGCCCTTGGGCATGGCCACGTCCCACCCGGAGCGGAGAAGCCCATCCACAAGGACATGGCACCGCCGCTCGTAGACCTTGGCGATCTGGGCGGGAAAGTCGTCCATCTGGTTCAGGGCGATGATGCTCGCGATCTGGATCGGCTGAAAGGTCCCGTAGTCGAGATAGCTCTTGAGGCGGGTCAGGGCGTTGACAATCTCCCGATTGCCGACACAGAAGCCGACGCGCCAGCCCGGCATGTTGTAACTTTTGGAGAGAGTGTAGAACTCGACCCCCACATCCTTGGCCCCGGGGGTCGAAAGGAAGGAGGGAGCGCGGTATCCATCGAACGTGATGTCCGCATAGGCCAAATCATGGATGACGTAGAAGTTCCGCTCTTTGGCCAGCGCCACGATCTTTTGAAAGAACCCCTCGGGGACCGTCATGGCCGTTGGGTTGTGAGGGAAGCACAGAAGAAGGGCCTTGACCGGTCCACCGGCCCGATCGAGGGCCTCCAAAATGTCTTCCCACATGTCCCGTCCGGGAATCATCGGATAATGGGTCAACGACGCCCCCGCCAGGACGAAGCTGAAGGAGTGGATCGGATAGCTCGGATTGGGCACAACCACCCGGTCTCCCGGATCAATGGTAGCCAGGGACAGGTGGGCCAGTCCTTCCTTCGAGCCAATCGTCACAACCGTCTCGGTGTCCGGATCGAGGGTCACCCCGTAGCGACGGGCATACAAGGCTGCAATGGCCTCGCGAAGCCTGGGAATTCCCCTGGAGGCGGAATAGCGGTGATTTTTTCCGTTTCTGACCGCTTCAACAAGCTTGTCCACGATCGGAGGCGGAGTCGGGAGGTCGGGGTTTCCCATCCCGAGATCGATGATATCCTCTCCCCGCCGCCTAGCTGCAACCTTGAGCTCGTTGACGGCACTGAAAACATAGGGGGGGAGCTGGGTGATACGCTTGAATTCCATCATGGCAGACGGGGCCTTCCTTCCTGGCATCCGGAAACACACACCGGAGGCAACCTCTGGGCTCGGCCCCGAAACCTCTTCCGGAGCTCTCCCATCTGTCAATTATTGCAAATTCTCCTTCCCCCTGCAACGGATCTTCGGTCCGATCTTTCCCGAAAAATACTCTCTCCCGGCAGTTTTCCGATTTCTTGCTCCCCCCGACACATTTTCTTCCGGGGGCAGCAACTCACCCCGTATCGGCAAGGCTCCAGAGACCGGCACTTGTCCCCTGCCCGTCTCGTCCCTCTTCTTCCTGTTCCCCCAAAGAGGTGCCGGACCGTTCCCGGAGACCTCCCCGTCAACGTCTCTCCCTCCCGGATAGGGAGCGAAACGAGGCCGAAACTTTCGCCTCAAGGAGCACAGGGCCCATCAAAGAGGCCGAGATTCTCTCCTTTCGTCTCCGGCAGAGAGTCTTTGGTCCTGGGAGCGGGGGGATACCGGCATCACTCTCGGAGCCTTTGTCCTCATACATATTTTTGAAAAGCAGTGAGCGCCCGGTCGAGCTCCTTGTGCGTCTTTCGGTAGGATTCGAGGGGGATCCCCGATGCATGGGCCTCCCATGCCTGGCGAACGGAGCGGGCACCGGCCCGGGCTCCATCGGGATGGCCGCACACTCCCCCGCCGCAAATATAGGCAAAATCTGCTCCGAAGAGCCGGGCATGAACCCCCAATGTTCCGGCATGCATTCCCCCGCCGACGGCAATCAGTGAGGGCTTCATCGCCCCCATGGGAAGGCGGCACATTTCCGAGATGGTTTTGAGATGGGATCGTCGGGACTTGAGCGTTCCAGAGAGCGCCGGAAAAAGGATCAGATCCGCTCCCAACATGCGCATAAATCGAGCCCAGGCCCGGACGGACATGCCATGCTTCTGCCAGAGCCAGTCGGAGGTAGCCATATGGGCCATGATCGGGACAAGCCCCGTCCGGGCCAACTCTTCGAGCATCGGAAAGCCGCTGGCGGCCGGAGACACCATGGAAATTTTTGCTCCGGCCTCCGCCCCCGCCCGATAGCGCGCAAGCATGCGGGAGCTCTGGTCGACTGGATGCATCATGGCCCACTTGGGCTCACCCGTCTCCTCCTCCGCCCTTTTCGCGGCCTCGACCATGGCCGCCAGTCTTTTTCGGTAGTCGGCATCAGGCTCCTGAAGGAGTTCGTCGGATTTGACGACATCCCCTCCCCCCATGAGGCTTTCATAGGCGATGTGGCCGAACTCTTTCGGAGAAAGACCCTGGGAAGGCTTAAGGACGGTAATCAGAAGAGGGCGTTGGGGGCTCTTCCGCCGTTTGTCGATTTCCGCAGATCCGAATTGAGGTCCGGGAAATCGTGACAGGAGGGATTCGGGAGCCTCGAAATCCACGAGCTCGATGGATCTGAGAATATTCAGGCAGCTGATCTCTCCGGCAATGGAGAGGACGAGTCCATAGGCCGAAAAAATACGCTGGGACGGAACCTCGATCTGGATCCTGGCCGACCATTTTCCCTGCTCGAGAATTCGGGCGTGGGCTTCGAAGGATTGGCTCCCTGAAGATTCATAGTCGGTTTTCTTGATTCCGACGCTCATTTCCCGCGCAATCAGGCGGCAGGCTTTTTCAGGATCGGAGGAGGAGATGGTGTATGTGGCGCGAATGATTTCCGTCTTTGTCACAGCGGGACGCTCCTGTCTTCAGGGTGAGTTTTCGGGGGAGGACTGTGGCCCCCCCCCCAAGAAAAACCGGCCGATATTCTTGTACGGGAAGGGTCAAGCGATGCTCCTCAGAACAAGAAGTTTACAGCCGGACGCTGGCAGGGGTGGCGGCGGCCCGCTTCAGGCGGTCCCAGACCGCACTCCACTCCTCTGTCCCGGGGGGGCTTTCTACCAGCAGACGATCGCATCTGGTCCGGTCCAGCCGGTGCAGGGCCGCATAGAGATCGCGTCCGTAGTCTTCCGGACGCGACGGCATGACGACGGTCACAACCTCGCCCTGACCGTAGGTATCCGCCACTTGGGTCAGGGCCAAAATCCCTGCCCTCTTTCCCGTCCGGACCAACTGGAAAAGGCGAGCGGGAAGATTCGAGGCACACAGAGTCTCGAGAGGGGTTTTCGGAGCATAGTGCGCAGACAGAGTCCCGGGAGCAGAAATTCCTGACAGATTCGGGGCGGGGAATCCGATCTCCCGGCCCAGGAGCTCCCGGATCTCCCCGGCAGAGATCGCGCCCGGACGCAGGATCACGGGTATCTCCCCCACCAGGCTGACAATTGTCGACTCGACCCCGATGCGGCAAGGACCACCGTCGAGGATCATCCCCGCCCCCTCGCCAAACTCCTCCCGAACATGGCCGGCGGTGGTCGGAGAGAGCCTCCCGAAGCGGTTGGCGGAGGGGGCCGCAAGCCCCCTCCCGAACGCCTGCAGAAGGGCAGCGGCCACAGGATGGTCGGGAACGCGAACGGCCACCGTGTCCTGCCCCCCTGTCACCACCGTCGACACATGTCTGGCACGGGGCAAGACCAAAGTCAGCGGCCCCGGCCAGAAACGTTCCGCCAGTCTCCAGGCCTCGAAAGGGACCGGATCCGCCCAGGCGTCGAGCAGCTCCCCTGAGGCCATATGGACAATCAGGGGATGGTTAGCCGGACGACCCTTGATCGCAAAAATGCGTTTGACGGCATTCGGGTTTGAGGCATCCGCCCCCAGCCCGTAAACCGTCTCCGTGGGAAAAACAACCGTCATTCCCGCCTCAAGGTGGGCGACAGCCCGTTCAAGCTCACCGGGGATCAGAGACACCTCCTTGACGTCATTTTTCCATTAATCATTGGAGCCCCTCGCCTCGGGAGATCCCGGGAACCCCCCACAAGCCGCAACCCCCCCGGCCCCCGCGTTTTTTTGACCCAAGAGGCATTTTTGTCCTTCCGGCTTGCGGATTTTTCTCCGGCCCTCCCTCATCCCGTCACAGCTCCCCGACTGGCCGAAGAGACCAGTCGGGCATACTTTCCCAGCACTCCCCCAAGAGCGCGGGGGCGAGGAGGGAGAAAGGCCGCGCGGCGACGGGCGATCTCCTCCTCAGAGACCTCGAGCTGAAGAAGCGAGCGGTCCGCATCGACGGTGATCCGGTCCCCTTCGGCAACAAGGGCGATCAGACCGCCTGCGGCCGCCTCCGGAGCCACATGACCCACAACAATGCCCCGGGTCCCCCCGGAAAACCTCCCGTCCGTGATCAGGGCGACCGAGCCCCCCAGCCCTTCGCCGACGAGAGCCGCCGTAGGGGAGAGCATCTCCCGCATTCCCGGGCCCCCCACGGGCCCTTCATAACGGATGACGACGACATCCCCTTCCCGGATCTTTCGGGACAGGATCGCCTCCATGCAGTCCTCTTCCGAATCGAAGACCCGCGCCGGCCCTGAGATAAAACGCCTCTCGAAACCCGTGACCTTCGCTACGGCCCCTTCCATGGCGAGATTGCCCCGAAGAATCGCAATATGTCCCTCCCTGAACACCGGGGCCTCCCAGGGCCTGATCACTTCCTGGTCCCGATCCGGTCGCGGGGGAATGTCCTCGAGGATCTCGCCGATCGTCTGTCCGGTGACGGTGAGGGCCTCCCCGTGCAGAACCCCGTTCGACAGGAGGATTTTCATCACCCGGGGAATTCCCCCGGCCCGGTGGAGATCGGTGGCTACGAACCTCCCCCAGGGCTTGAGATCGCAGAGGACCGGGACCCGTTTGCGGAAGGACTCAAAGTCGTCGATCGAGAGAGGAACCCCGGCGGCATGGGCAATGGCGAGAAGGTGAAGGACGGCGTTGGTCGATCCCCCCACCGACATCGTCACGGCGATGGCATTTTCGAAGGCCTGGCGCGTCAGGATATGGCCGGGAAGGATCTGTTTCTCGATGGCCTTCACCAGAATCTCCCCGGACCTCTCCGCGCTGTCGGCCTTTTCCGGATCCTCCGCGGCCATGGTGGAGGAAAAAGGCAGGCTCATGCCCATGGCCTCGATCAGCGACGCCATGGTGTTTGCGGTATACATCCCGCCGCAGGAGCCGGCTCCGGGACAGGCGCGACGCTCGATTTCGAGAAGCTCCTCCTCGTCGATCCGATCCGCACAGTACTCCCCCACTGCCTCGAAGGAGCTGATGATCGTAAGGTCGCGGTCCTGATATCGACCGGGCTTGATCGTGCCTCCATAGACGAAGATGGACGGAACATTCAGGCGGGCCATGGCGATCATCGCCCCCGGCATGTTCTTGTCGCATCCACCGAGGGCCAGCACGCCGTCCAGACTCTGACCATTGACGACCGTTTCGATCGAGTCCGCAATCACTTCGCGCGAGACCAAAGAGTATTTCATCCCCTGGGTCCCCATAGAAATTCCGTCGGAGATGGTGATGGTCCCGAAGGTCTGCGCCATAGCACCGGCCTTTCGAATCCCCTCTTCGGCGCGCAAGGCGAGCATCCCCAGCCCCATGTTGCACGGAGTGATCGTGCTGTGGGCGTTCGCCACTCCCACAATGGGTCGTTCAAAATCCCCGTCGCCGAATCCCGTGGCGCGCAGGAGCGCCCGATTGGGCGAGCGCCCGACACCCTGCGTGACCTCACTGCTTCTTCGATTGTTGGCCATGGCCTCGTCTCCCGGAACACCGTTTTTCTGATTTCGTCTCTCTTCACCAGGGGGCCTCCGACGGCTCCCTTGCCGCCAACGCCCCTTCCCTCCCCCTCTTAAGTCTTTAAAGTTGCCCCTTAAGGGTTGCAATAATCGCAATAAAGAGGGTTACCCGGCTCTCCCGGGCACTTCTCCTCCTCGGCCTGATGCAAACATTTTTGACAGACCCAGCGATTGGCGCGAATTTCGTGGGTGGGCCCCCCGCAGTCGGCGCAGGGTCGCCCTTCGATCCTTTCGACCACGGAAAAGCCCGGCATCCCGCAGGCAGGACAAAGAGACCGGATATTTTCCAGAAGGTTCACCGCCGCCCTCCGGATGGTCTCCATTCGGGTTGGATTGGCATGGGCCCGAAGGTCGACCTCAATGGTAATCCGGCCCGCTCCGGAGAGGGCTGACATTTGGGTGTAAATTCTTTCAAGATCTTTCCAGTTCGAAATTCCTTTAAAAATTCTTGGCGTACCTGCCCCCTCCCACCGAACGACCAGGTGGTGGTCAGGGAACCCCGAAGCCTCGGCAAATCGGATAACATCATGATAGTTTTCGCAAAGAGACTGTTCCGAAACCGCCTTTCCCTGGGCCAGGCCGGACACTTCAATTCCCCGCTTGTCGTCGATCCAGAGAAGACACTCGATATTCCATGGCATCACCCCCAAAATCGGGTCCGGACCAAAGGCCCCCTCACTGGCCAATCCCAGAGGAAGTGACGCAAGCTCCATTCCGAGGCGGGCCTTGCGACGCGCCGCCTCGATCTGGGTTCCCACCCTCGGGATCTCCCGGGTAAAAGTTCCCAGGAGATCCGTATCGTAAGTGGTGACATGGACAATGCGACAGCGCAGATCCGGCTCCAGCACCTCGGCCAGGACGCGCTCCTTGCCGTGCCGGGTCAGGAGGGCCACCCGCTCACCCTCATAAAACGACCCGGAGTTACTGAAGGTCTTGACTCTTTCCCTGACACTCATCACTCCTCCTTGTCTCCTGTCCCGACGTCCGTCTCAGCACCTCGGAGAGACCTCCTCCCAGACCTGTCCCGCTCTACGGCGATAGATGCCCCCTCCGTCTTCCGAGATCCGGTAGAAAAAGATCCATTCGTTTTCGATAAGATTTTTGACAAGCTCATGACGGGCGATAACATCATCGATCGCCTCCTTTGGCGCTTCGACAAAAACATTGAGCCGGAGAGGTTCGTGGATCCAGCGCCGGCCATCGTGCAGCGACTGCATGGCCAACCCGACCCGCAGATCCCCCCCATTTCCCTCGAGAACCCCGATGGATCCGCCGACCACGTTGTGCAGGACCTTGTTCCCGCTCCCGAACCGAAGGTTGTCGACCATCGAGCCGTAGTACTGCATGTTGATCCAGTTTCCCACGACCATCGGGGCGGTCATGATCAGCTGAAGGGTGGCGAATCCGGCATCATCGCGCCAGTTGTAGTCGTGCAGGAAGGATCTCCCCTCCAGATTGCTGGACCTCGTCCGGGTGCGCGGAGCCGCGATGAAGGCCGCATTGCCGGCCAACGCCCATTCGGGCCTGACCTCGGCCCAGTCCCGGGTCCGCCTCAGGACATCCGAGGCAATGTGCGGAGCCGGAAGGCCGGCCGTTCCCAGAAATGCCGCCCGCTCCATGCGAGTCGCCTGTCCGGCCGCATCGAGCCATTGACGCAGCTTTCGAAGGTCTCCGTCATGAGAGGGGGGAAGCCCTTCCGTATCAAAAAGCTCCACACTATCGGTGACAGTATCGTGAAGACCGGCGACAAAAAAGGTGTCGGCCGGAATATCGATTCCCTTCTTTTGAAGACCTGCGCGCGTGATCGGATCGTTTAAGAGGGTTGCCACGATCCGGGCGCTCGCCTCTCCGGTCTGCCCGGCGCAAGCCCCGCAGTCGAGCGCGGTGGCCTGGGGATTGTTGGTGGTGGTGCTTCCATGGCCCACCAAAAGGACCAGCCGAGAAAATTGACGGATCAGCCCCATATTCCGAAGCGCAAACTCAGCCACACCCGGCCGTTCGGCCTCGGGGATCCCCGAAGCTTTGCCAGACTCCGATCCCTCGGAGATCGCCCGAGGCGGGTCCAGGACAGGCTTCAGGCGGCGGGCCTCTTTCTCGCTGAGTCCCTTTTTGTCAGGATGCTCAACGGAACGGCTCCATCCCAGACTGTTGCCCAGAAGCTTTCCGGCCGAAAGAACCCCGAAGGATTCGACGAAGGTGAAGCACGAAGACGCCGACGTTTTGAAGGACTTCCACGCCTGGGAGACCCGGATCCGGTGGCGCCGCTGGTCGCTCATTTGGACAATGGCCTCCTCCGAGGCTCCGGCCGGAGCCTCACGGATCCGGTAGGAGGGGTTGAACAGAATGGGAAGGTGTCCCTTGGGGTTCGCCGCTCCCAACGGATGGAAAGAGGCCAGGACCCCGAAGAATCCGGCAAAACCATGTGTGCGGACCGTGGGGGCCACCGTCTCCAGCGCTCGCCGGAAGATCTCGGATCGGACATCGATACAGAAGACAGCCTGCGCCTCGGCCCGCGTCTGCGTCTCTTCCCCACGGCCGTCTTGGGTGAGCGTCCCGATCAGCTGCCGTTGGTACCCGGCCTCAAGCGCAATCTGAAGCAAGGCGAGGGGGGAGTGAGCCGGATCGGAGGAGGGCTTGGACTGGCTCGCCTCCGCCAGCGCCTCCTTCCACTTTTTCGCAAGGTACGGGTTCTTCCGGAGCTTATAAAGCATGGCATCCCAGACCAGGCGGATGGCAAGCAACTCGCGCATGGTACTGTCCCGTCCCCCAGAGAGCTCGGCCTGCCAGCGCAGGTAACGGGCCCAAGCCGCCCATCCTCCGACACTCAGGAGCGAGGCGTACAGGGTCTCCTCAATCGCCGTCTCCGGAATCTCAAGAACCCCGAGGGCCCAAACGATCGCCGCATCGGCGGAGCGCGGAAGATCTGCGACCTCTTTGGCCACTCCCCGAAGCCCCATCATCCACGGACTCTTGTCGTGGACGGCATACTGACGCCAGCCGCGATAGAGGCTCTCCTTCTTCCAGGGCAACGGCCACAGAGCCTGGCCTTCGTCGAAATAGGCAGCACAGTACTGGCTGATCCGCTCCACAACGAACTCTGCCCAATCCTTGCGGTCGAAGCTTCCGAGAAAATCGGCAAAGAGTGGAAATGTCCCGGGATTTTCTTCGTCTTTTTCGGCGATTTTACGCTCCAGGGTCGAAAGGTCCCAGGAGCTTCCCGTCTCCCGGAGAGCGACTGCTAAATCTTCCCGGGTGATTCGTCCGGTTGAGATCTGTTCGCGGTAGTATTCCCGGGGCATCGTAAGCCCCGTCCCGGTGATCCGCTGGAGATCGCTCCCTGCCGTCCAGAAGGGCTTGCCGGCCATGCCGAAGTAAGGATTCACCGCCACAAAGTGCTTGAGAGGCCAAACGGGGGCGATAAGCTGGCACGCCGCCTCTACTTTCTTGTCCAGGTTGCCGAGTCGACTGTCGATGGTCGTCATGAAAGCACCTCCCCAGGGTTGGAGCGTGAAGGATGGGGGGGCCGGGTCGCCATGGCCGGAGCCGGCCTTCCCACCATCCGAGCGATGAAGATGTCAACATAGAGACCGTTGTAGAGATGAACATAGAGACCCTGCCAGAACGGCTTTCCAAGAAGTTCCGGAAGTTTCTGCCCAATCAGCAGGAGGGCGATGAAGACGACGATAATGGCGCCCAGAATCCCCTTTTGCAGGGCATCCCCCGCAAATCCCGCCGAAGGAAGCGACGATCCGAGGATCAGATCAAACAGCTTGTGAAATCCAAAGTAGGCGATACAGACCCCCGCACTCATTCCTCCCGTCCACAGGAAAAGGGTTCCCATGCCGGCATGCCGGGCATTGAGCGCAGGAAGCATCAGCTGAGTGACCCCCACCGACAGGATCGCTCCCAGAACGACCAGGGCCGGAGACTTGCCGAAGTCAATCCCGAAAAGGCTCCCCACCGCGAAGGTCATTATCGCCCCGACAAAGAGTCCCAAAACGGCCCGCAGACTCGACGACGATTGCGGAGAGAACGGAAGGGCCGGCGCCCGGTAGTCGTCCACCACGCTGCCCGAGGACAGGAAGGCGTGGGCCTTGTAGACGGAATGGGCGACGATATGCATGACCGCCAGGGTATAAAGACCCAGGCCACATTCCATCACCATGAACCCCATCTGCGCACAGGTTGAATAGGCGAGTGATTCCTTGATGTTCGTCTCCACCATCATCATCAGGGAGGCCACAGCAATAGAGAGAAGCCCCGTCAGGACCATCGTCTCCCTCGCCCCGTCGGACTGGGACAGGATCGGGTTCATCCGTAACACCAGGAAGGTCCCGGTATAAATGATGCCGGCATGCAGGAGAGCGGAGACCGGGGTCGGCGCCTCCATCACCTGGATCAGCCACCCGTGGAAAGGAAACTGGGCGGTCTTCAGAACCGCGGCCACGACGATCAGGGCGCTCGCAACAAGGAGAGGCTCCGGAAGTGTTCCGTTCAACGCCCGAACCGCCTGGGCGATCCCGGAAAAGTCCGACGTGTGAAGGGTGCGGACGACCAGGATGATCGCCCCCAGAAGGCTTGCGTCAGCAATCCGGGCCAGCAGGTATTTCTTGCGGGCGGCCACCAGGGCATTTGGCCGCTCCCCATAGAAGGCCAGCAATTCATGGAGAAAGAGGCTGGTGGCGATCCAGGAGACCAGAAAGGCCCACATGTTTCCGACGACGATCAGCGTAAAAAAGGATCCCAGGGTCAGGGCAAGCCACCGGTGAAAGCTCCCTTCGCGACTGTCGCCCTCCATGTAGCGCGAAGAAAAGCGCGAGACGATCATCCCCACGAAGGCCACCAGCAAAAGCATCACATTGGTGAGGGGGTTGACCGCGGTATTGATCTCAAAGGCTCCCAAATTGTCCGGGAGACGGAAAGAGTAAAAGGTGTCGGGGTGAACCAGACCGACCCCGTAGGCGGCATTCGCCCCGATGGCACAGGCCAGGGCAAACCAGGCGGATCCTGCCACGGCCCGTCGCATGAGCCGGGGGTGCCGGTCGGCTCCGAGCCCCAGGACGAGTCCCGTCAAAAGAAGCGGCCACGGGGTAACGAGCATGAGGATCGAGGCGAGGCTTTGTGTTGTCTCTGTCATGACAATCTCCCTTGAATGTCGAGTGGAAAGGGCCTGGCAACATCGCCAACCCTGACATGATTCCCGCCGTCGAGGGGGTTCCTCCTCGGAGAAACGGCTGGGTCCCTCACCTATAGCACTTCTTATGCCAGACAACCATATACTCTTCAGAAAATACTTTTTAAACTTATCCGCCCCTTCAGCCCCCCCTTTGGACCCAAAAACTGCGAGCGCGACTTCCTCAATCTGAGCGAAAATGCACAAAAGCAGGTCCGCACTCGTCTTGGAAGAGTCCCCGGGGACCTATTCCTTCGAGGTGATCTCCCGGAGCTCTTCTGTTAAAATAAAAAGATAAAAATAAGGGGGTCTTCATCACGATCGGAAGGTATGTGGACAAAGAATTAAACGCGACGGCACGAAAACGACGGGGAAGCGAGGCGCTGATCAACAATACCTCGCTCTTTCTCAGCCTCACCCAGGACGGGCTCCATATTCTTGACTCAGAAGGCTACGTGATCCTGGTCAGCGACTCCTTCTGCCGGATGCTGGGATACACCCGGGAAGAGATGGAGGGAATGCACCTCTCCACCTGGGAGGCCCGTTATTCCGGGGAGAGCCTCAAACAAGCCATTCAGGCGGTGTTCGATACTCCCTCCGGAGAGATGTGCCGCTTCGAGACTCTGCACCGAAAAAAGGACGGCACGGTCCTTCCCGTCGAAATCACCTCCACGCCATTTGAGATTGAAGGGAATCGATTCACCTTCAACTCCTCCCGGGACATCTCGACCCGGGTGGCCCGAGAGAAGGAGATCCTCTCCCTCAAGGAAAACCTTCAAGGGACTCTTGATGCCCTCCCCGACCTTCTTTTCGAGGTCGACGACGAGGGACGATTCCACGGCTTTCATGCAGGATCGCACTCGCTTCTTTTCCCTCCCCCGGAGGCCTTTCTCGGAAAAACCCTGGGAGAAGTCCTCCCTCCTGAGGTCGCGGACCTGGGAGGAAGACTGATCCGGGAGGCAAAAGAGAGGGGGTCCGCCACCGGCTCCTACCACCTTCCCCTTCCCCAAGGCGATGTCTACTTCGATGTTCGGGCCGTCGCCAAGAAAATTGGCACTCCTGATCTTCCGGGTTCTTCCCGATTCCTCTTCCTCTCCCGGGATGTCACAGAGAGGGTCCGGATCACCCGGCGCCTTGAGCTTCTTCTCGGATCGAATACCTTCCTGGCCCAGGCCAACCAGATTCTCGCCCGGCAGACCAATCCTGAGGCCGCCCTCCGGGAGTTCTCCGCCCTGGCTCAGGGAGAAGGGGGATTCTCGCTCGTGGCCTTTCTTGAAATCACGGAAGACCGGAAGAATTTGACCCTCCGCACCGCTGCCGGCATGGACCCCGACATTTCCTCCCGGCTTTCGGAGCTCTTTCCCCTGTCCTTCTCCGACGCCGGGTGGTCCGAACCTTCCGGAGAGGAAGATGTCGCCGCCTGGGGAGAGGGTCTCCAGGATTCCGGGAGCCCCCTCGTCCGGAGACTCAAGGCCATGGGAACGGAGAGCCTCGCCGCCTTTCCCCTTTTCCGGGGAGAGGTTTTCTGGGGGGTTCTCGTGCTGGGGGATCCCCACACTGGGGCCTTCCCGGAGGAGCGGCTGACCGTCTTAAGAGAGCTGGCCCGGGATCTCTCCCGGGCCTTCGAGCGGATCGAGGCCCAGGCCCGCGAACGTCAATTACTGGCTGTGCGGGAGGCCATTCTCCAGAGCACTCTGTCGGGGATCGCCATTTTGAAGGACCGGACCATCGTCCTGGCCAATGAACGGATGGCCACCATGCTGGGCTACCAGGAGGCCCGGGAGATCATAGGGCAGCCGACCCGGATCGTCTATTTCGACGAGGATGAATACCGGAGCGCGGGGGAGCGGATCTATCCCAAAATTTACACGTCAGGAGAGGTTCGCATCGAGGATCTCCGGGCCAAAAAGAAGGACGGATCCCTTCTCTGGCTCGATACCTCCACCGTCCATGTGCAGGCGGGCGAAGAATCCCTCATCCTGGTTACCCTCCACGACGCCACCCACCGCCACCTTCAGGCCGAAAGACTCGCCCGCCTCTCAGACTTCAACGCCCTTCTCGCCCAGGCCTCCGAGATTCTGTATACCTCCCCCAATGAGCCTTCCCTCCTGCGGGACCTGACCGCCCTGGCGCTGGAACGGACAAAGATGGTCCTGGTCTGGATCGGAGCTCCCGGAGACGACGGCGTCTTTGAATTCCGTGCGGTAGCGGGAAATACCGACATCCTCCAGCAGTTTGGTCCCATCTCCTCCCGGGCTGACTCCCCTTATGGCCAGGGGCCAGCCGCCCGGGCCTGGCGCACAAAAAAATTCCAATACGAAGGGGACTTTTCCCGAATGGCCACCGGGATCGCCTCTCCTTACGGTCCCATCTGGGCCGAGGTCGCCCGACGACATGGCATCCGAAGCGTGGCCGCCCTCCCGCTTTTCCGCAATGGCGCCCTCTGGGGAGTCCTGACCCTCTATCACCGGGCAGAGACTCTCTTCGACGACGAATTCCGGACGCTCCTTGCGGAGCTGGCCCACAATATCTCCCGTGGACTCGACCGCCTGGATCTTATCGAGCGGGAACGCTTCATTTCCCAGCAACAGAAGATCCTTCTCGACACGACCAGCGCCGGGATTGCCATTTTGCGCGACCGGAAGATCTCCTATGTCAATCCCCGCTTTCTGGCCCTCTTTGGCTATGCCTCGCCCGACCAGCTGGTGGGCCAGACCTCCCGGCCCCTTTATCCCGACGAGGCGGAGTACCAAAGAGTCAGGACATTCTATTCGAGACTCGACACAGCCACGACCTTCGAGATTCCCGAAGTCCGATTTCTGAAGACGGACGGATCGGTCTTCTATTGCGACCTCACCGCCGGGATCCTTTCTGAGGCCACGGACAAAAAATCCTCGACTCTCATTGTGACCCTCCATGATGTCACCGAACGGCATATGCAGGCCCGCCGACTGGCCCGACTCTCCTCCTTCCGGGACCTTTTGTCCCGGGTCAATCAGACCCTCGCCGCCGTCGACAGGGAGGAGACGCTCTTTCAGGATGTGTGCGACCGGATTGTCTCGACCGGCGAAGTCTCGCTGGCCTGGATCGGCCGCCCCGATGAAAGCGGCATCGTGCGGTATCTGGGCATGGCCGGAGCCACCAATTTCCTCGAAGGCCTCGAGATCTCGGTTCTCCCGTCCCACCCTTCGGGACAGGGAAGTGTCGGGGAGTGTTTCCGAAAGGGCCATCCTCTCTTTAATGCCGACCTTCGGAGAAATGCCGCCACCACCCCCTGGAAAGAGACGGTGGAGAGATCCGGGTTCCAGAGCGTGGCCACCCTTCCGATCTTTCGAGGGGGAAAGGTCTTCGGGGTCTTCACCCTCTACCAGACGCGCCCCGAAGGCTTCGACTCCGATCTCCAGGAGCTTCTCTCGGAAATGGCCGGGCAGATCTCGGCGGGGCTCGACCGTCTCGACATCCGTCGGGACAAAAACCTTCTCGCCGATGCCGTGGGGGCCGTGGGAGAGGGGATCATGGTCCTAAACCCCGGCCGGACCGTGGACTTTGCCAACGAGGCCGCCGCCCATCTTTTGGGGTTCGAGGGAAAAAGCCTCATGGGACAGCCCTTTTCCTCCCTCATCCGGACGAAAGAGGGGGAAAGCCCGCTACGGAAGATTCTTCTTGCGATGGACCGGGAGGCCCCCTTTCAGGGGGAGGTTGAGATTCCGGGAAGCGACGGACACTCCCGCTGGATTTTGATGGGGCTCACGCCGGCCCGGAACCGGGAGGGGAAGACCACCCATTTCGTCCTGGTCCTCCGGGATATCACCAACATCATCGACCTGACAAAGCGATTCGAACACGAGGCTCTTCACGACAGTCTCACCGGGCTCCCCAACAGACGCGCCCTAGATGCCACCCTCGAGCGGAACCTGGCCCGGGCCGACCGCACAAAAACCCCCCTGGCCGTGGCCATCCTCGACCTCGACGACTTCAAGCCGGTCAACGATACCTGGGGCCACCCGGCAGGGGACACGCTTCTTCGGGAAATTTCCGCCCGCTTCTCCGCCTCTCTCCGCGGGGGGGACTTTCTGGCCCGCATCGGAGGCGACGAGTTCGCCCTCATTCTGGACCTCACCTCCGATCTTCCCCTGGAGGACCAGGTGGTCGCCTTCGCGGCCCGGATCCATCGGGCGGTGGAGATCCCCTTTGAGGTCGAGCCGGAACAGCATGCCACGGTCGGAATGAGCATGGGCGTGGCCTTCTTTCCCCGGGACGGAGAGAGCCCCGATGCCCTCCTGCGCCAGGCCGACCAGTCCCTCTATCAGGCCAAGTCCCACAAGATGACCCGGGACCGCTGGTGGCAGTCGGGGGGCGGACAGGTGTCCGAACGGGAAGCCGAGATCGACGACCTCTTCGGCGAGAATGCCCGCCGACTTCTGGAGTCCCACCGGGAGACACTGGAGAGCGTGGCCCGGGAGTTTGTCCGAACCTTCTATCTCCGCCTGGGAGAGAACCCGGAGGACCGGAAGATCCTCGATACCCTCACGCAGGAGGAGCGGGGGAGGCTTGAGGCGTCCCAGGTCGAGCACCTGACCAACCTCCTCTCCCCGGAGGCAACACGAAAATCCCTCCGCCTTCGGTCAGAAAGGGCCGGGGAGACCCATGCCCTCTGCGGTGTTGAGACCTCCCGCATCCTCCATGGAGAAAACGTCTATGCGGACCTTCTGGCCGAGAAGCTGGCCCGGACCCTCTACTCCCCCTCCGAGCGCCACGGGATCCTTCGCATTGCCGAAGGGCGACTGCGTTCCGACATCGAGATCCAGCTCCGGGTCCAGTCATCGATCGTCGAAACCTATCTGGCCACGCTCTTTCTGAGCCCTCCCCCCTCCGACACCCCCTGGAAGGAGGCTTTAAAACAGTTTCTCACCTCCCTCGAAGCCCTTCCGGGAATCCGGGGAACACTGATCATCCGCCCCGACAGTGCCGGAATCTACCGGGTGGAGTCGGGACCCGCCCTCCAGGGAGAACCTCTCCTGAAAACACTCCAGCGCCATCTCGAAAGTGCGGAAGGCCAGCTTTCTGGGGAGGAGCAGGCCATCGTCGCCTTCGAAACCCGCGACATCGCCACCCTTCCCTCCTCCCACCACATCAAGAGCCCCCAACTCCGGGACATCCTTCTGGGCGGAGGCGTCCGGTCGGCCCTGCACATCCCCATTCTCGACGCCCTGGGACAAGCCAGCATGGTCATCACGCTTCTCGGCGCCTATCCGAACCAGTTCGAATCCCGATGGACCCGTCTATTCGCCCAGGGGATCAGCGGCCGGGTCAGCCGCATCGCCCGGGAGGACGATCTGATGCCCCCCTCCGTCGACGAAGCCACGGCCCGAATCTATCGCGCCGAGCTCTTCTCCGGGGGCCTCACCGTCTTCTATCAGCCGGTGGTCGACCTCACCAAGGGGACCACACACAAGTTCGAAGCGCTGGCCCGTCTGGTCCTCACCGACGGGACGGTCGTCTCCCCCGGGCGCTTCCTTCCCCTTCTGGGGCGGCCGGAGCAGGACCGGCTCTTCCGGGCGGTGCTCGACCGGGCCCTGGAGTTTGCCACAACCCAGCGGCAGATGGGGAGAACCCTGTCGCTGTCGGTGAACATCCCCCCCGAGACCCTCCGGAACACTGACTGCCCCCGCTGGGTCGAGGAGGCCCTCTCTCGCCATTCACTTCCTCCCGCCCAGCTGACCCTCGAGATCCTGGAAAACGAAAAGATCCTCCACCCCGACCAGTTTGCGGCCATCCGCACCCTTGCAAAGATCGGAGTCCGCCTCTCCATGGATGATCTCGGCTCGGGATACTCAAGTCTCGAGCGCCTCTCCACGCTCCCCTTCAGCACCATCAAGATCGACCAGAATCTCGTCCTGCGGATCCGACAGGCCCCCACAGAGGTGCTGGGACTTGTCACGACCCTGCTCCAGCTTGGGCGCGAACTGTCCCAGGAGGTCATCGTCGAGGGGCTCGAAGACCCCGGCATGGTCGAGGCCATGTTCTTTTTGGGGGTTCCCCTGGGACAGGGGTACGCCCTGGCCCGCCCCATGCCGGCGGAAAAAGCCCAGTCCTACCTCGAGACCCCGCCCTCTCCTCTCGCCCATGACCGGATCACCACCTGGCTCGGAGCACTGACGACCCACTGGAAGCTCATGCGGGACTATACCAACCATGGATTGAAGATCGGCGCCCTCTCCTCCTGCCCCCTCACGGCCTTTCTGGCAGAAAGGGCCCCGGAGGCCGAGGAGGCCATCGAGTGGCACAAGGAATTTCACCGACGCAAGGAGAGCCGAAAAAAGGTCAGCGCCATCCTGATCGAGTGGCTGGCTGAACGGGTTGTCTCGGAGGGAGTGTCGAAGGAGCCCTCCGGAGCGGATCCGGAGGCAAAAACAGTAAAAAAGTCGGGATCATCCCGAAGAAAACCCGATACAGGAGATCGCTTATGAGCCGTTACCGCGCCCACCTCTTTCTTTGCACCAATGAACGCCCCGCCGACCACCCCCGGGGCTCCTGCCGGGCCCGGGGAGCCGAACCCCTTCTGGAGATCGTCAAGGAGGAGGCCCGGAAGGCGGGCGTTCCGGAACCTTTTCGGGCCAACCGCTCCGGGTGTCTCGATGCTTGCGAATCGGGGCCAGTCCTGGCCGTCTATCCCGACGGAGTCTTCTACACCATCCGGAATCGGGAAGAGATCGCCCGGATCATGTCCGAGCATCTGGTGGGCGGGAGGGTGGTCAGCGATCTGGCCATCCCCGATCCTCCTCACCGGAGCGGCGACTGACCGGTCCCGGGCCGAAGATCACTTCTTCCGGAAGGTTTTGATGTAGTCCAGAAGATTGTCGATGTCCAGAGGGGAGAGGGTCCCCCCCCACCCCGGCATGGGGCCAAGGCCGTTGGTGATCACATGGAGCAGGTAGGAGTCGGTCACCGTCTTCCAGAAGGCAGGGTCGGTAAAGTCCGGAGGGGCGGGGTGGATTCCGGAAGCCGCCGGACCTTTTCCGTTGCCGGCAACCCCGTGGCAGGCAATGCAGTTGTTCTTGTAAAGGACCGACCCGGCTTGGACATCGCCCCATGCCGCCCCTGTCCCGCTTTCGACCACGGCCAGGGCCACAACAAGCCCCCCGAAAAACCCTGATCGCCCGTTCCTCCGTCCTTTCGTGAATCTTGCCTCTTCTTTTGGGGTCATACCGTCCTCCACAAGTCGTTTTTTTCCCGTGATGCCTTTTTCTCTTGTCCTCTCACCCCTTCTTTTCCCCTTTCCCGGGAACAAAGACCTGCGGGTGCGGAGGCGGTCCCGGAGTATCCGGACGGTCGGAGAGGATCACGATCCGGTCGAGGACCGTTCCGACCCGCTGGACGACCCATTGGTGGTGAATCGTCCGGTAGCGCAGGAAGGCAATCCGGGCAAAGGGGATGACCTCCACAGGAAAATCCTCGCTCTTCCCGGGCCGTTTGGAGATAGACTGATCCGGAAATTCGGGAAGCTTGTCCCGGGTCTTTCCGAAGAACTCCGCCAGACGGATCGTTCCATTCCGAAGAGAGATCCGATAGTGCTTGAATCGGTAGTCCCAGACGAGGTAGCGCCGGGTCTGGATGGGGGCGACGGTGGGGATCCCCGCCAGATGGCGCAGCCTCTCCGCGGGAAGGCCCGGAAGAAGGGGGGCCGGGAGGGCGCGGCCCAGGAAGGAGGGCAAGGGCCTGAGCCTTCGGGTCCCCGTTTCCTCTCCCCAGAGGCGGGAGGCCTCCGTCCATCCCGGAAGGGTTTTCACCAGATCGAAGCGGTCGGGAGGGAGATCCTCGCCTATCCAGGCAAGGATCCCCTGGTCGTAGATCAGGCGGGGATCATAACCGGCCACGGCAGTGGCCCGCTTCCATCGCTCGAGCCCCAGGACCTTGTGGTCACGCATCCAGAGCCCCAGCGCATAATCGGCATTGTACCAGGGATTTTCGGGGTTCAGGTTGGCCGCCCGCCCGAAAAACTTCACCGCCGTCTTCAGGCGCCCCTCCATCAGGGCGATCCGGCCGAGACCGTTCCAGACCGGAGAATACCCCGGACTCTCCAGGGCGATCCCTCGCCAGATCTCCTGGGCAAAGTCCCTCTCCCAAAGACGGTGAGCGGAAGGTCCCGAAGGAGATCGGGGAACCGGATCGATGGAAAAAAGGAGGGACTCCCGGCTCAGCGAGAGGCGCCGGGCGTAGTCCCGATAGTAGGCCAACCCCAGCCAGAACCGTCCTTCCAGCGACCGCGGATGGCTATCGACATAGGAGACAAGCAGGGGAAGGGCCGCCCCCGGGCGGTCCCCCAGAAGCAGGTTCACCCCGTTGTCAAAAAGGGCCGCCTCCGAGAGGATGGTCGTCTTGTTCGTCTGGAGATACCGGATCGTCTCTTCCCATCCGGGACCGGACCGGAGAAGGTCGAAGACCCGGACCGCCTCCACGACGCCCGAGTAGTGGAAGCCCGCGCGCATCAGGATCTCCGCTGCATTCCGGGCGGAACGGTTGCGGCTTTGGATCTCCTCGGAAAGGGAGGGACGAACCAGGAGAGACCGATCCGTTAGAAGATCGTGGCGGGAGAGGAGCAGGGCCACAAGGCCCGCCATGGTGTCACTGTTTTTCACAAGCCCCGAGAAGACGAGCCCCCGGGTCAGGACGACGGTTTCACCACCAAGATAAAAGGCCCCCGGCTTGGGATCATCCAAAAGAAGGATATCGACGGGGAATCCCGGATGAAGAAGAAAGGGGGTCAGGGAGCGGGCGATGCGGTCGAGAGAGTCCCGGATGGAGCGGTTATGGACGATTCCGTAGTGGAGCTCGAGGTCGCTTGTGACCCGGGAGAGGTCTTCCCGTTCGTTTTCAATGTGGTCCACAGGGGAGAGCAGGAGGAGGGCCTCCTCCTCTCCGGCTCCCATCGCCCAAGGCAAGGGGGCCAAGGCCAGCACTCCGACGACAAGAAGCCCGCCCAAAAGGCCGGAGAGGGAGCGGGACAAGCCTGAGGCCCCCCTCCGGGAAGCCGGCGAAGGCGTGCGGGACAGGAAATCCCCGCCCTTGTCCCCCGTCTCCGGCGCGGTGTCAGGAACCATGGGCGTCCCTGGTCAGCGCCCCCGGGACTCGAGGATCCGGACATACTCCCGGATCCCCTCGACCACGGGGGTCTGGGGAGAATAGCCAAAGGCCTCCTTCGCCGCCTGGATGTCGGCGTGGGTGTGCTCCTGATAGAAGTCGTAAGGATTATCGAAATATTCCGTCTTCACGTCGAGCTTCAGGCTCTCCCGAAGGGTCTCGACAAGGGTATTGAAGGTCGTGAAGCTCCCCGACCCCACATTAAAGCTTCCGGAACGACGGGAGGAGAGGGCACGGATATTGGCCTCCACCACATCCCCCACATAGACGAAGTCCCGGCCCTGCTCTCCCCACTTGAAGATCCGGGGCGCCTTTCCCGCCTTCATCTGGCGGTAAAGCTGGTAGATCATCGAAGCGGCCGCTCCCTTGAAATCCTCCCCCGGACCAAAGACATTGAAGTAGCGAAGACCCACGATCGTCCGGGAGTATCCCTTCGAGGCCTGGAGCGCGATATTGTCGAGGACGGCCTTGGAAAAGCCGTAGATATTCATCGGGGCCGGGGTCTGGGTCTCGACTTGGGGGCTCGGGTTCGCGCCGTAGACACCGGCAGAGGAGGCATAGACCACAGGAAGGGTCTGTCGCAGGGCATAGTCGATTACCCGTCGAAAGCCCTCGACATTGCGCTCCATCATGAAGCGCTGGTCCATGACAGTGGTGTCGGTGATCGAGGCCTGGTGGAAGATCGCATCGAAGGCAGGACGGCCGGAAAAGACCGAGACCAGATCCATCCGGGAAAGCTCCTCGGCATAGAAATCCCCCCGAAAACCCACAAGGTTCTTGAAATGGCCTGACGAGAGGTCGTCAATCACGGTCACGTCGTGGCCGTCGGCCTCGAGCCGCCGTACAAGGTTTGATCCGATAAAGCCGGCTCCCCCGGTCACAAGATAGCGCATGAAGATCCTTTCATCGTTGAAGCCGCTCTTTCGCCGGACCGGAGCTTGGGGGCCCATATCAGGCAAAAGAGCACTCTTCCCCTGCGTTGGCAGGGGGATCCTGTGGTAAGATTCTGGTCGGTCCGGATTCCACCAGGAGAGTTGTCCCCTGGCCAACCCGGGGAGGTCCCAGGTGCGGAAGGCCCCGCCGGAGCTTCCCTGCCCTCACGACAGGGGGCATTCAGGGGGCCCCGCGGTACGACCCGATGGCGACAGCCCCATTATGCCAGAATGCCGGTCCGATCTCCATGGAGGAGTCCCCTCACCCACCTCATCGTCAAAGGAGCATGATGTCCCCCCTTGCGACAAAGACCTTGACCATCGGCCTTATCGGCTCCCGGGGACAGCTGGGATCCGACCTTCTGGCCCGGGTTCCCCGGGGCCAGGACCCGGCCCTTGAGATCACCCCCCTCGACCGGCCGGAGTTCGACCTGACCCACCCCCAAGCCCTTTCCCGGATCCGGGAGGCGGGCTTTGACCTGGTCATCAATACGAGCGCCTACAATGCCGTCGACCGGGCCGAAGAGGAGATCCGGGAGTGCTTCGAGCTGAACGCCTTTCTTCCGGGGGAGCTGGCCCGGGCCTGCCGGGAGGCCGGGTCGGCCCTTTTGCACTTTTCAACCGACTATGTCATGAGCGGGGGGCTCAACGAGCGGGAGCAGATCCCCTACTCCGAGGAGAGCTGTCCCCGCCCCCTGTCCGTCTACGGGCTGTCGAAGGCCACCGGAGAACGGCTCGTCCTGTCCGCCTGGGAGCGGGCCACGGTGGTCAGGACCTGCGGGCTCTATGGGGGGAAGGGCTCGGGGCAGAAGGGAGGAAACTTTGTGACCACGATGCTGAAGCTCGCCCGGGCCGGCCGCCCACTTCGGGTCATCGACGACTGCCATGTGGGGCCGACCTCCACCTGGGACCTGGCAGAGATCCTGTGGCGGCTCATTCTCGAGCGGCATCCGCCGGGACTGTACCATCTGACGAATGCCGGCCGGACCACCTGGTATGACTTCGCAAAAAAAATCTTTGCCCTGACAGGGACGGAGGCCGACCTCTCGCCCGTCTCCCTCCGGGAATACAACCCTCCGGCTCCCCGAGCCCCCTACTCAGTCCTCTCCAACGACAAGGCCCGGCAGCAGGGGCTGTCCCTTCGAGACATCGACAGCGCCCTTGAAGACTACCTTTTGCGCGAGGGGCTCCTGGGGGATCAGGCTTAGCCGATCGGAGTGGCGCTCTGAGGCGGAGGGGGCGGGCTCTCTGACAGAAGCTCCTCCAGCGCCGTCCAGAGATCCTGCGGCAAGGAGAGCACCGTAGCCTGGGAGTTGAGTCCCGGCGGGGGAGGACCGACCCAGATCCCCTGTCCGCCCTTCTCCACCGCCCGGTTGACGGCCCTGAGATCGGTGGTATCATCCCCGGCCATCACCGGAAAAAAGGAGGATCCCTCCTCCCTGCGTCTGGCGAGATCCTCCAGAAAAAACTCCAGGGACTCTTCCTTGGTCACTCCCCGCGCCGGCCGAATCTCCCAGACCTTCTTTCCTTCGCTGATGCGCAAACGCCGTTCCCCTGACAAGGCTTCCATCTCAGAAAGCAAACGGTCGAGACGCTTTCGGGCCTCCTCTACCTGATCAGGAGAGACGGCCCGATAGTGGATGGAGAGGCTGAATTCCTTCCTTTCGACAAGAATCCCCGAGATCGGCTCCATCTCGGCGCAAACCCGCCCGGCCAGGGCCGGCAGGAGATCCCGGGCCCGTTCCGCCTCCGGATGAAGATGGCGTTCTCCCGTGAGAATCCTCACCGCTCCGTGGTCGGCGGAGAGGCCGGCCAGGGGCACCGGAGGAAGGCGGGAGAGCAGGTCGGCCTCTCCCCGTCCCGAGATGACGAAGGTGGGAAACCTTCGGGCAAGTTTCTCGAGGAGAAGGGCGTGCGCCTCGGAAAGACAGACATCCGAGGGACGAGAAGAGAGGGGAACCAGCGTCCCGTCGAAGTCCAGAAAGAGAGCGGGAGGGCGCCCCTTCCCCTGGGGGTCCCGAAGAAGCGGACGGCGAGACCCTGACATCAGGCCAGATGGGCCAGGGCTCCAGACGGGAGCGCGGCCGCGAGAAGGGGGCGGGACAGATTGGAGGCCATCCACCGGTAGACATTATGCTCCCGGAGGGAGGCGAGGGCCTCAAGGTTTTTCCGCTGAACTCTCCGGGGATCTTGGGAGAGCCCCTCATGAATGATCCGGGCGGAGAGGCGGGGGTCGGCCGGATCGATAAGGGAGAGTCCCTCCATCGTCATGGCCGTTCCGGTATAGCGACTCACAAAGAGAGGGGAACTGCCCCCGTCTTGGGAAGCCAGAAACTCCTTGGCCACGAGATTCATCCCGTCGCGGGTCGCCGTCACCAGGGCTCCGCGAGAGAGGCGGTAAAGGGGGGCCAGAAGCGAGGAGTCGAGAGAGCGGGAGACGGTGACCACCGGACGCCATCCTTCCCGGGAATAACGGCGGTTCAACTCCTCCGCACGGCTCTCTGCCGCTTCGGCGTACCGGCGATAGGCATCGACGGAGAGCCGGGTGGAGGGGGCGACCTGAAGAAGGGACAACCGTCCCACCAGGGCGGGGTCGAGGGAATAGAGGCTCTCCAGCATGTCGAGGCGCTCGAGAAAGCCCTTGGAGTAATCCAGACGGTCGACGGAGATCAGGTACCCTCCAGGAAGGCGCTCGGGATCGAGACCAAGGTCTGAGAGAAAGAGGCGGGCCCGCAGGAGATTGGCCGGATCCCGGGCCATCATCCGAAAATGGTCAGGATCGATGGAAATGGGAAAAACGCCCGGATGGAGGCGGCGAACCCCGACTTCGGTGGTGACCGAAAGCGTCTCTCCGTCCCAGGAGGCCCGGGATCCGAAAAGGGAAAAGACCGTGTCAAGGAATCGGTCCCGATAGAGCTCCGTCTGGAAGCCCACCTGGTCGTAGGAGAGAAGTCCCGTGACGATCTCTGACAGCCATCGGGGAGGAGGCTCTCCGGAAGGGCTCGTCGTCCAGGGGATATGCCAGAAAAAGGCCAGGGGCGGAAGGGATCCTCCCAGGCGGCGCATCTCCCGGCCCACAAGGGCCATCTGGTAGTCATGGACCCAGACAAGGGAGGGGCGACTCTCCCGGAGACTCTCCAGGACCCGGGCTGCCACCCGCCGGTTGACCTCCCGATAGGCGGAAAGATCCTCCGGGGATCCGGAGATCCGGGCCGACTCGTCGTGAAAGAAGGGCCAGAGAACGCCGTTTGAAAATCCGGTATAGTGGCCCTCCATCAGGGCCGGAGGAATGTCCATGCGGTCGAGGCGATATCCGGGATCTCCCTCCTCCCCGGAAACGCGAAGTCCGTCCGGCCCCCCGGAGTCCCTCAGGGCGATCCAGCGCCCCCCGGTGCGGGAGAGGAGGCGATGAATGGTCTGGCTGACTCCTCCGGGCGGAAGGGAGAGGACCCCCTCCCCTTTCCAGACCACCGGCTCCCGATTGGTGACCACGAGAAGGGGAGCGTTTCCTGCGGCCTCCCGGTAGAAGCGGACCAGATCCTCCGGTCCCCGGAGAAGAACGGCAGGACCAAAGGGATGCCCGGAGCCGGAGAGGCTCTCGAGCGGAAGAGGATCGTCGAGAAGCGCCAGAGAGGGTATCATCAGCGAACCTCCGAAAGAAGGGACGAGGCAGAAGGAGCCGGGAGGGAGAGCGGACGGGAAGGAGCTCCCGAGGCCCGGGCACGGTCGAGAATCTGTCGGTAGAGGCGTTCGTAGGCATCGACCATGACCCGGGTGGAGTAGAGCTCCACCGCGCGGGCACGGCAGGCCTCCCGGTCGATGATGGAGATCTTGCCGGCCAGGACCTCGGCCATTTCAGCCTCGCTGTCGACCTGAAATCCGGTGACCCCGTCCTCCACCAGTTCGGAGGCCGCCCCCCGACGAAAGGAGATGACGGGAGTCCCGCAGAGCATGGCTTCGATCATGACCAGACCGAAGGGCTCCTCCCATCGGATGGGGACAAGAAGGGCCCGGGCTCCCTGAAGGAGGGAGACCTTCTGCAGATGGTCCACCTGTCCCAGCCAGTGAATCTCCGGGTGGGTCATAAGGGCGCGGAGGGTTTCGTTATAGAATCCGGTATCGCACGGGTGGACCGCTCCGCCGATGTGGAGGGGAATGCCCGCACGGATCGCCACGCGACAGGCGCTGTCGGGGCCCTTTTCGGGGGCAAGGCGGCCAAGGAAGGCCGCGTAGCGACCGACCTCGTAGGAGGGAGGGTAGGCCCCCGGATCGAGCCCATGGTGAATCACCGAAAAGAGGGGGAGTGCCGCCTCCTGAATCCGCTGGGAATGGCTGATGGCCACATAGTGGTTCTCCGAATAATGCCGGTAGATCTCGGAGAACTCATGGGTCCGGGCATGATGCAAGGTCACCGCCGAGGGCACCCCGGCGATAGAGGCATAGGGGACCGAGACCGGAGACTGCCAGTGGACGACATCGATGTCTCCCCGCTCGAGGATGCGCCGGGTGGCAAAGGCCAGATGGATGTGTTCATCGCGCCCCACAATAGGCCAGCGGGACGCAGGAAAGGTGAACTCGAGGTTGGCCCGGGTCCGGGAATCTCCCGTGGCAAAGAGAACCACCTCATGCCCCCTGTCCACGAGCCCTTCGGCCAGGTGGTAGAGAAAGAGCTCTGTCCCTCCATATTTTTTTGGAGGAACGCTGACAAAGGGGGTTGACACCAGGGCGATCTTCACAGTTTCTCTCCTTTGACCGAGATTTCCGGGCCGGAGGACCGGACCGGGGCGGGAAGCCGACCAAAAAATACCAACAGCCGAGACAGGGCCGATCCGCAGGGAGTGTCTTCCCGGCAACCGGCCTCAATGAGGTTGACCGCTCCCCATGAGAGGACCAGGACGCCTCCCAAAAGAGCCAGAACCACCCGGATCCCGGTGCGCTCCACCAGCCCGGGGAGCCCGACCATCCCCAGGATGGCCCCTCCAAGAAATCCCAGGCTCATTGTGGTGAGAACCCGGGAAAGCATCCGGGAGGGGGCATTGTTCTGGATCAGGGTGTGCGCCAGCGGGTTGACCACCGAGACGGCCATTCCAAAAAGGAGCATCAGGCAAAGGTCGATCACCATGAGAGAGCTTCCCGCCATCATGAGCATCGTGACGCCTCCGGCCAGAAAGCCGGTGGCGATCCAGCGGAAGAGGTTGACCGGAGGCCTCACCGTCAGAAAGATCGAGGAGAGGAGCATCCCGACCCCATAGGCCGACAGGAGCAGGCCGAATCCACCCGACCCGGCATGGAGCAGTGTCTTTGAGAGGACGGGAAGAAGGAGCGTGACCGGTCCGCTGACGACACCATAGAGGGTCATGATCACAAAGAGCCCCAGAAAGAGCGGATTATGGGAGAAGACAAAGCCGATTCCCTCCCGAACCTCGAAGAAGACGCCGGAGAGCCCCGGAACCGGAGGAACCTCGGGATCGGGAATCTCCCGGATCACGATGGCCAGGAGAAAGACCGCCGAGACCAGAAAGGTCGTCCCGTTGATGACCATCACGAAGACCGGGTTGTAGAAGGCCGAGAGAACCCCCCCGAGAAGCGGGCCCACCAGGGTTCCCACCTGCCCGGTCGTCTGCATGAGGGCATTGGCGGAGACCCTCCGGGGCTCTGCCACCATGAGGGGAATGACCGAATAGAGCGCCGGACCGAAGATGCCGCTGGCGGTGGCCACGAGAAAGACCAGCAGATAGAGAACCGGCAGAGTCAGGGCATGATGGAGATACAGGGCCGGGATCAGGAGGACCAGAAGCCCCCGGATAGCATCCACCACAATCATCGTCCGCCTCTTGGGATAACGGTCGAGCAAGACCCCGTTCGCCCAGAAGAACAGCAGGGGGGGCAGGGTCTGGAGAACCCCGACAACGATCATCGCCTCCGCACTTCTGGTAAAGAGATAGACAAACCACAAAAGTGCGACCTTGTTAAGATTTTCTCCCAGCTGGCTCACCAGCTGTCCCAAGAGAAGAAGGCCGAAATTGCGTTCGGTCAGAAGATCTCGTGAGGCTTTGAAGTGAGGGACAAAGAACATGGACTCCGCTCCTGGGGTTCAGATCCGGCCTCCGCCGGAGGAGAGTCCACCGGACCCAAAGTCCGGACTCTCCTTCTCAAAAACGAGCAAGAAGCGGACCAGCCAAACGACGGGGCGACAGGCCGGGAGGGCGGGGAAGGAGCCGGGAGAGCGGGGCTCCGAAAATGGATCCTTTCAGGACAGGCGAGAGCGGAAAAGTGTTACCAAAGGTAACAGAAGGAGACCAATCCCCAGGAGAACGCTCCCACCCAGCGTCAGAAAGGAGGAGACGGGAAGGTGGTGCAGATAAAGGGTCCCTCCCTGAATTCCGCTGACGGCGGCCAGAAGGAAGAGAGACATCGCCAGGGAGAGGAATCGTCCCAGGCTTTCCCCGGGAACAATCTGCTGAAATTGGGTCAGGACCAGGGGCTGGGCCCAGGAAAGGCCCAGGCCGGCCAAAAGGAGAAGGAAGAACCCTGCGCCCTCGGCGGGAAGTCTCGGCACGAGGAGAAAGGCGACACCGGCCAGGATCATGCCCAGAAGGATCATGGGGAAAGGCTTGGGGAGACGGCGCCCGAGAAGGATGATGCCCCCCAGGAAACTCCCGAGAAAATAGGCCCCCGAGAGCAGGGCATAAAAGGAGGGGGGGGCGTGGAAGAGCTGCGAGGCCAGCAGGGGAAAGACCAGGGTCATGGGGGCATTGAACAGGGCAAAGATAACCAGCATGAGAACGGCAAAGAGGAGGACGCGGCTCCGGAGAAGGATGCGGACGGGCCCCCACAGTCCCGAAACGGCATGGCTCTCGCCCCGGTGCCCCTCCCGGGAATGGTCCCTTCGCGCCGGGGGAAGAGGGGGAGAGATCAGGACAAAGAGAAAGGCCGACAGGGCAAAGCCGGCTCCGGACCCCACAAGGAGCCACGGAGCGGGAAAGAAAAGAAGTAATCCGGCAGCCGAGAGAGGGCCCAGGAGATAGCCCCCCTGTCCGGCGATCTGAACCCACCCATTGGCGTGTTCGAGGCGATCTCGGGGAACAAATTCGGGAACGGAGGCATTGAAGGCGGGTCCCACCGCGGCCGAGAAAGCGGCCGTAACCACGACAATGGTCAGCAGGGGAGTCGTCCGAATGGGAGAAAAGAGCGCGAGGATCGGGACAAGCGTATAGGTCGCCCCCTTGAAAAGATTCAGGGCCGCCAGAAGAACCTGCCGGGGAAGACGGTCAACCAGAAATCCTGCGGGAATCAGGACCAGAAAAGGGACGACCGTCTGGATGACGCCAATGCGCCCCACCAGGGAGACATCTCCATGGCGGATCCGAAAGGCAATCCAGGTGAGGGCTGTCTGGGTAATGCCTTCGCTGAATTGGCTGATAGCATAGGCGGAGAGGAGTCCCACGAAGGGAGCCTGGGCCAGCGTACGGCTCAGGAGTCCCCCGCGGAGCCCTTCAAGGAGACTGGAGAGCAGGCGGGAGAGGATCCCCCCCGGGGACAGACCTTTCAGGCCCTTCGTGAGGGGGGCCTTCACGGAGCCCCGGCGACAAAGGGGGCAGACCGGAGAGGGCTACCCCCCTCCGAAGACAGCCCGGAGCTCGTCACTGAACTTGACCGGTGAGAATTCCAGAACCTCATAACGTGCCACCTGAGTCTTGGCATACGGATCCTCCGAGAGCATCCGCTCGACCGCCGCGCGATCGGCGGCCTTCATCAGGAGAAGCCCTCCCGTGCGAGGCACCAGAGGACCCGAGAGGAGAAGGTGACCCTCCGACACCAGGCGATCGAGATGCTCCCGGTGGGGGGCCACCCAGGGCTCGACCTCATCAAAGGGGCGAAGGTAGATGACATGAACGACAAAAAAACGAGTCGGAGAGACCATGGAGGCTACTCCGACACATGATAGGTCAAAAGGGAACGAATCTTCCGGCCCGCCAGCCGTTCCCGCCCTCCCAGACCGACGAGCTCGGCCACGAAGACCGTCTCAACCACGTCAGCCCCGACCTGCCCCAAAAGATCCAGTGCCGCCTTGGCCGTTCCTCCCGTTGCCAGGAGGTCATCCACGAGAAGGACGCGCGCTCCTTTGGCGATCGCCCCCTTCTGGATCGCGATGGTGTCCTGACCGTATTCCAGGTCATAGGAGAGCTCCCGGACCTCTCCGGGAAGCTTGCCCTTTTTCCGGATAGGGACAAATCCGATCCCGAGACGGTTCGCCAGGGCCGCCCCCACAATAAATCCCCGCGCCTCGATCCCCACCACATGGGCCAGCGTCTCCGTCCGGCCGCTCTCGGCCATCGTGTCGATCAGGCGGGGAAAGCCCTCCGATGATCCGAAGAGGGGCATGAGGTCATAAAAGAGGATCCCCTTTTTGGGGAAATCAGGGACAGTGCGAACGTATTTTCCAAAATCCATCAATCGGTCTCCTTTTCGCGGATATGGGGCCCCCTTGGAAGGGGACGTTCAAGGAATACCGCCCCTCCTATCGGAGAGAATGGGGCGGCAAGGGATTTGAGTGCGATGCAAAGAGGCGCGCATCATCGATATAAGCTCTCATCTTGGAGAGGGCCACCGCCTCGATCTGGCGGACCCTCTCCCGGGTAATGCCCAAATGACGGCCTATTTCATCGAGAGTCTTGGGATCCTCCCCCGAAAGACCAAACCGGAGAAAGAGGATGTCCCGCTCCCGGGGGCGAAGCACCGACAGCGCCGCCTCAAGCTCCCGTTCCTCCTCTCGCCGGGAAACAACCTCCAGCGGAGAATCCGCCTCCGGGTCGCCCAGAACATCCTTCAGGGTGTTCTCTTCCTGCTCACCCACGGGAGCATCGAGAGAGATGGTCGCCGCAATCAATGGATAAAGAGAATCGAACTCCTCCACTGTGAGGCCGGCCTTCCGGGCCGCCTCCGAAGGGTCCGGCTCGCGCCCCGAGGAGACCATCTGCTCGACAGTGGCAAGATAGCGGTTCACCTTTTCCCGCATGTGGACGGGAAGGCGGATCATGTGGCCCAGGTTGATCACGGCCCGCTCGATCGATTGCCGGATCCACCAGGAGGCATAGGTGCTGAAGCGAAAACCCTTTTCCGGATCATAGCGGTCCACGGCCTTCATGAGACCGAGATTGCCCTCTTCAATCAGATCCGGAAAGGGCAGTCCGCGTCCCGCGTATCGCTTGGCAATCATCACCACGAGCCGGAGGTTGGAGAGGATCATCCTCTCCCGGGCTTCCGCCTCTCCCGCAGCGATCCTTCGGGCCAGATCGACCTCTTCCGAGGCCGAGAGAAGGGGATAGTCCCGAAGGGTTCGAAGGTAGAGAGCCAACGAGCCGACATCTCCGGAGACGCCCTCTGAAGGAGCCTCGACCGAGGGCTCAACCTCTCCCGTATCGTCAGAAAAGATTTCGCTCACAGGCTGTCCCTTTCAATTCTGAACTCGCCCTTTCCCTCCGCCGAAAGGGGTTCGTCCGCCACATCGACCGCCTCCACATGGGCCCCCGGCGGTCCCGACAGAAGGCCCTCACGAAAGGCGGCCAACGAATCCTCGGACAGCGTTGCCACCCCCTGCACCGACCCGTCGGAAGCGTTGGCCACCCATCCGGTAGCGCCCAGATCCCGGGCCAAGGTGAGGACAAAGGCCCGAAAACCGACTCCCTGAACGTGTCCGGTCACGCGAAAGCGAACAGTCCGTCGTGTCATGGACAGAGTCTGAGAAAAGAGCGCATCAACGGAGGGCTCCCTAAAATACGGACCCCGAGGAATGAAATGTCGGAACGAAGGGGATTTTCCGGAAATCGGACCAGAACGGCCTTCCCGAGAGCTCACAGGAGGCCCGGTCTTCCCTGGAAAGAAGGACGAGGATTGCCATGACGACGCAAGAAAAATGGTCGGGGCGAAAGGATTTGAACCTTCGACCCCACCGTCCCGAACGGTGTGCGCTACCAGGCTGCGCCACGCCCCGACATTGACCCTGAGTCCATGATGAAGAATATACCGTTCCAAAAGAACGTTCAAAACAAGGAATGAATCAGCCGAACCACTATACAACAGGACGGACCCCGAAGACAATCCTTCTCCCGGGGCCTTTTCCCAAAGGGCGCCTGACGGGAAGGATCGGCCCGGCAGGGCGGGAAAGGTTTGACCAACGGGTCTTTTTCGTATAGGTTCGAAGTGACCCTACCCCCGGGACACTATTAACCAAAAGAACGGACCCCTTATGCCAGAAAACATCCTGCCTGCAGGACAGGCGGTTCCGCGCTTCGTCATCACAACGCCTCTCAGCTTTTCAGACCAGATCGCCTTCGACCAGTTCGTCCTCGCCATTGAGCGGAACCTGCTTCTTCATGTCACCACAGGACTCAACATGATCGTGGTGGGGCTGGCCATGTTCCGGTTCTTCAGTCGGAATCCCAACGATCTATACGCCGTCATCGGCATTGGCGCGTTCTGTATCTCCGCTCTGGTGATCGGAAAGGGAGTCTCCGACTTCATCAGGATCAAGAAGGACCTTTCCCTCATGGAAAAGATCATTCTGGATCACCGCCGGGAATTGATCGAAACCCAGCCCCCCGCCCCGGAACGCTGAGAGGCGGGACGTCCCCCGAACAAAAAAGGGGGAGAACGCCAAAGCGTTCTCCCCCCACCAGAAGCTCAAGATGAATCAAACCGTCAGAGAGCTGTCTCTCGTTCGATCGATCTTGGGCTTGTGTCAGGACGAGGCAACGGGAGCTCCCATGACATCCGATCCCTCAGGGTTCAGAAGGCGGGCCAGTTCATCTTCCGGGATTCTCCGATGGTTGCCGGGAGTGCGAATCGTCCGGATTTTTCCCATTCTGTCCCAGGTTCGGATTGTCACCTGGGAGACCCCCAGAACCTCTGCCACCTGACGGACCGTCAGGAGCTTCTGGTACTTGGATTCTTCCATTCAAACCTCCTTGTTGAGAGTGCGAGGTCCGGTCATTGTGGAACATGGTGGACGGCCCATAAAAACTTCGGCCCTCCGGTGGAACTTCTTTATCATGCTCCAATACCGGTTTTTTTTCAAGAGTTTACATATTTTTCCTATCCTGGCCAGGAATTGTCAGATTGCCCGACGAAACGGGCCTCCCGGGCGATCAGGTCAGACTCCCTCCTTTCCCCCCCTTCAAAAAATATACGAATGGGCTCCCATGGCGTTTTCTCCCAAGAGGACCGCCCCCTGTCCAACCGACTGGCCCATCGGTGTCGTTGGGCGGACACTTTTTCCATTCGGGGGGCCTCCCTTGGGAGACGGGCGCGGAAGGTGCGTGAGCCGACACGAAGGCTCGGAGGATTTGCGCCTTTGGCCCCGGCATGATCGTTGTTCTGGGGGAGGTTGCGACTGACAGGGGAGGAGAAAAACAGGCACTCACGCTTTATGGAGGATCCCGCCGGCCCCCTCCCGGAACGTGCAGGGCTTCGCCTGTCGCCGGGTCTTCGCGGCGAATCTGACAGGTCACACCAACGGGGGAGCGGGCCTTTCGCGAAATCTCGCCCGGGGGCCTTCAGGAGAAACGGGAAAAGGCCTCGACCAGCTCCCGGGGGCGACTTAAAGCCTCAAACCCCAGACGAACAAGGGAGTCCCCTCCTGGAGGCCCAAAGCCCGAGGCCAGCCGAAGCCGGACCCCCTTTTTCCGAAGATCGAGGACTCTCGATCGGCATTCCTTTTCCTCAAGATTCGGAGAGGCCAGGACAAAGGGACCCTCCCCGGGAAGAACCGCCCACCCCGCGTTGAGAAGTTCGGAGAGCAGGGAGTCCTTGGCCTCCGGACGATATCCGAAACGATCCGCCTCCCCCTCCTCCATCGCCCAGGTCACCAGCGCCTGCTCCAGCGTTCCCAGGGCCCAGGGACCCAGCCCCTCCCGAATGTGTTGAAGATGCGGCTCGGGGCCCGCAAGGAATCCGGCCCGAATACCCGGAAGCCCGGTCACCTTCGTAAGCGAGCGAAGGACAAAAAGCGGTCCCTCCCCCGCAAGATCCATGACCGACGAGCGGTTCCCCAAAAAGTCCTGGAAGGATTCATCCACCAGAAGGGCCCCTCCCCCCCGGGAGACCTTCCCGAAGAGCTCCAGAATCTCGGGGCGCAAAATCTCCTGGCCCGTGGGGTTGACAGGGTTGACCAGAACGACGAGGTCCCCCGGAAGGATCTTCGGGAGCGCTTCCAGATCGAGTCCCCAGGGAAGCCCCTTCTCGCCAAAAATGCCCCGAAGGTGGGATCCGACAGCCCCTTTCCAGGGAAGGGATCGGGCGGGAAGAACAGGAAAAAGAACCCGCCTCGATACCTCGGCGGCCCGACGATATTCGGAGAAGAGGGGGCAGAAGCCGATGATCCGGGAGAAGGCGCCGGAGCCCAGAAGGGTATAGAGGAGAAGGGTCGCCCCGCCCCCGGCCACCACCCGTCCGGAATCCATCCCATAGCGCCGTTCGATGGCCCGGAGGGCCTCCGAGGCCAGGGGATCCGGATAATGGACGGCCCCCCCCAGAGCCGCTCCAAGGCGGGCCAGAAGTGACGGCGACGGGAAAGGGTTGACGGTCGTGCTGGCATCAAGACGACAGAGGGGCGACTCACCAGGAGCCGGTCCTCCGTGGTCCCAGATGACTCCTTCCCGTTCGCCGGATGAAGGGAATCCCTGGCTCATCCCCTGGCCCTCCACCCCAAAAGCACCAGAAGGCACAAGAGGATCAGGAGGGAGAAGATGAACATCCGGAAAAGAAAGAGCCCGGCGACAAGGTCAATGGGCGTGGGGTCCGCCCCCTCGCCAATCGGGGGCTTTTCCACCCATTGCCCGAAGTATCGGGCGCCCCCACCCAGGCGGATTCCCCGCAGCGCGGCAAAGGCCGCAATCGGATAGCCGCTGTTGGGGCTAGGGTGGGAGCGTCGGAAGCGCCAGGCGCGGGAGAGACAGGAACCCGCTCCCAAGAATCGGCAGGGAGCACTCCCTTCGGGAAGAAAGGGGGGGAGAACGAGGAACATGAGGAGGAATGTCAGCCGAGCGGGAATGAAGGCGAGGATATCGTCAAGGCGGGCACTGGCCCAGCCAAGCCGAAGATAGCGTTCGTTTCGATAGCCTACCATGGAGTCGAGCGTACTGGCCGCCTTATAGGCCATGAGAAGGGGAACCCCCCCCAGGAGCAGAAAAAAGAGCGGGGCGACGACGGCGTCGTTGGTGTTCTCCCAGAGACTTTCCAGGGCGCCCCGGGCGATCTCGGAATCGGTCATGCCGGCAGTATCGCGGCCCACAATGCGAGCCAGCGCCCGCCGGGCCGCTTCCCGCTCTCCCGACAGGAGCGGAAGCAAAACGGCGGAGACATGGTCGAAGAGACTCCGGGCCGCCAACAGCTGCACCGCCCAAAACACCGACAGGAGGGCCCAAGCCCCGGCTCCGGCCACCTGGGCAACCTCTCGCAGGAGGAGCCAGGAACCTCCCCCGAAGGTCCCGCAGAGAGCCACGGGAAGGGCGAGGCCGGCCAGGCGATGATAGGTCGAAGGGACCCGGGAGCGGATCATGGACTCGAGAGCCCCGGCCATCTTTCCCATGAGGAGGACCGGATGGAGGAACCGGAGGCGCTCCCCCAGGAGAAGATCGCCTCCCAGCCCCACCAGGGCCACGGGAGCCTGGGCCCACAGGCTATCCCCCATCAAAGGGATCCCCCTTGGGAGCCATCCCTGATGACGGGGGAATCTCCCCAAAGAGAAAGGCCTCGAGGTCGAGTGTTCGGGAGAGCGTGTCGGCGACATGATCGAGGGCCCGGTCGATCTCCGCCTCCGAGTCCGAAAGATCCGAGATGTCAATCCTCCCCGGCCGAAGGTGTTCGTAGAAGGCGTGGCGAAACTCATGATCGTCAAAGAGGCCATGAACCGGGGAACCGAAAAGACCCCGATCGGGGTCGCAAAAGCCTTCGGCCTCCAGAAAGCGCCCGTCCTCCGGGTCAAACAGATCGAGAAGGGCTCTCTCCCGTTGATCGGTCTCGGAGCGCCCCTGGCGAATCTCATACCCCCCAAAGGAGCGGTTCACCAGCCCTTCCCCTTGCCGGAAGGGAGGCCTCCGAAAGCGGGCCCGCACCCGCCGGGCGATCTTCTCTTCCCGAAAGAGAACATCGGAAGGAAAAAAGCCGAGCCCCGGAATCTCCGGGCGGGAGGATTCGATCCCCAGGGGATCCAGGATCCTTCGCCCCATCATCTGATACCCCCCGCAGATTCCGACGATGACTCCGCCCGAACGATGGTAGGCCAAAAGCCAGGAGTGAAAGGGGGAGGCATAGGCGGCTTCGAGATCGGCAATGGTCCGCCGGGTTCCCGGCAAAATAAGGGCATCGGGACGCTCTTGTCCGGAAAGGGGGGGGAAGGGGCCCGAGAGGGGGAAGAGAGAAAGGGAGACCCCTCGGTCGGAGAAGAAGCAATCAAGGTCCGAGCGATTGGAGAGATGGGGCCACTCCACCGCGGCGAGCTTCACCGCATCAGGGCTCTCCTTGGAAGGGTCATCCGCCCGTTTCGCCTGATAGGAATCCTCGTCGGGAAGGGCCAGCGATCCCAGGTGGGGGACCACCCCCAAAAAGGGACGCCCCGTCAGGCGGGTGACCTGTTCCATCCCGGACTGCAAAAGAGATGCGTCCCCCCGGAACTTGTTGATCGCCAGCCAGCGGATCGTGGCCCGATCCTCGGGAGGAAGAAGGGCCAAAGTCCCGTAAAGAGCGGCGAAGACCCCACCGGGCTCGATGTCTCCCACCAGGAGGGAGGGCGCCCCGATGGCCCGGGCCAGACGGGTGTTGGCAATGTCTTCCGAGAGAAGGTTGATCTCTGCCGGGGAGCCCGCCCCCTCGAGGATCACAAGCTCCGATGAGGCGGAGAGCTCCCTGAAGGCCTCGAGAACTCGGGGGAAAAGCTCCCTCTTGAGCTCCCGGTATTCGGCAATGGAGTAGACCCCCAGGGGGCGTCCCATGAAGACAACCTGGGAGCGTCCCTCCCCCAAGGGCTTCAGGAGAATCGGGTTCATCAGGGAGGAGGGGGCGATGAGAGAGGCCCGGGCCTGGAAGGCCTGGGCCCTGGCAATCTCGCCGCCTCCCGGGAGGGCCGCGGAGTTATTGGACATGTTCTGGCTTTTGAAGGGGCGAACCCGGATCCCCCGTCGTGCGGCAAATCGACAGATTCCCGCCACAAACAATGACTTGCCCACTCCTGACCCGGTGCCAAGCACCATCCTGACCGCCATCTTGCCCTTGCCCCGACCTTTCTGTCACTGAACGCTCACTCTTTTTTCACATTCTCCTATCATCGATTTTTTCGGAGGAGGAGTTCAAGGGAAAAAGAAGCTCGTATCCCCTCCCCTGACCGGGAAGAAGGACGGTGTCTCCCCCTCCGGAGGGAGAGTTTCGGGGTGGCCAAATTATGGCCAAAGTGCTTCCTCGACCAAGATGATGATGAGTTGGAAGAGCCCCTCCACAGCGTTTTCCACAGCTTTTCCCCGGCCATCACCTTGCATCAATGCACAAAAAAATCATTACAAAACAATATCTTAAAAAACATATTCCCTAAGGCACCGCTCTTGTGGACATTCTTTCTCGTCTCTTCCAACCTCAATGGAAAAAGGGATTTTTTTTTACACATTGATCTCCCCCCCCAAAAGCCGGCAGGGAGGTTTCAGTAAAAAAGGAGGAGGGGAAGGAAGAAACAGGAAAGACCCTCCAGAAAGAAGGGTCTCCGAATAGGAACTTGATCAAATCTTTTGGAAGATCCCCAGACCAAAACAAAAAAACACAGTCATGATAGGTGAAGACAATGGCCATGGCAAGCCCCTTCAGGGAGAGCTTCCCAAACGCTGGCGCACGCGACAGAGGCAGAGCCAAGAAATGAAGGGAAAACCGGGAAAAAGATCCCCAGCCGGAGGATCAGAAAAGGGATAGCCGAAGCCAAGAGGCGAGTGCCAGGAACCGGCTGGCCCCCAAAGGGGAAGAAACAACCACAGACGGGATTCGAAAAGCAAAAAGGAGGGCTCGGGACGACGACCCCGGAGGACTACAGGCGAAGATGGTCCTTCATTCGGGCAATTGACGCCTCGATCTCGGGGGCCCACTCGGGACGTCGAGCCCCTGTCTCCCCAAGGAAGTGAAAGAGATTCCGGATCGGGAGCGCCCGATCATAGCCGGGGGCCTCCCGGGCCATGCGGATGGCCCGTCGTCGGTAATCACTCATCGTATTGTGAAGGGGCATGCGGTAGTTCATGGCCACCTCCTCGACCAGGGGCAGGCAGTCGAGGCCAAAGACGTCGAAGTAGGAGGAGACGATGCGGGAAAAGAAGACAAAGTGGCGGGACTCGTCCTTCGTCAGAAGATGAAGGAGGCTCACAAGAACAGGCTCCTGAACATTTCTTGCCAGGCTCTGGTAATAGAGCTGGGTGGCCTTCTCCTGAAGAAACGCATAGGTGGTCACCTGAAGAAGATTCTTGTAGCCGACCTGATATTCCTTCTGGCTCTCCAGGATCAGCGTCTCCGAAAGCCTGTCCCAATCGGCCTCAATCCCGGAATGAACCTGGTAGAGGGCCAAGGCCTGGGCATGACGATCCTCCTCCAGCCCCCACCGGGAGACGAAGTGGAAGAGCTCCCGATTGTGCATGGCCTCCTGTGAAGACGGAGCATTGACGGGAAAGATCGACTGATATTCGGCGCAATATCCGGGAGTATAATCTTCCACATGGGTCACAAAGACGACGGCCTGTTTCTGTCCTTCGGTGAGGAGGTCGGGATTCAGATCCTTCCAGGGAAGGGACTTGAATCGATTCCAGTTGGCATCATCCGCCAGCTCGTTATAGGTTGAGACATGGTGACGCAACACAGAAAGGGGAAGACGCACGTTTTTCCTTCGCTAGGATCCTGCAACCCGTTAAAGAGATTCAGGGCAAGGGAGACTCCCCTTGCCGAAAAGCCCCTCTCACCCCTCCCCGACAACGATATCGGCGGCAAAGAGATAAGGGTGAAAGGACCTCCCTTGGGATCGGAGGACACTCCTCCGACAACAACAATCGATATATTTTAGCACAAACCATGCCAATAAAAAAACGACCTCATAAAAACAGTCAGAAAGAGGACGGGCAAACAGGAGGTTTTCATCATGGCGCGTCCTCATGACCCCCCCTAAATGTTTCTATAGCTAAACACAAGTTTCACAAAAAACTCTTGAATGAAACTTCAAGTGAAACATTTCTCCCGACTGAGCCTTTTTTTTCGCCAATTAGTCCACATAAAAAAACAGCCATCCGAAACAGCTTATACATTCATGACATCGAAATCTGGCACACCTTCGCCCCTTCGAATATCCTGGCTCGCTTCTTGCATTATAATTAACTAATCAAAAGAACTATCCACTCAAAAATTATCAAGACCGAGAAAAACCATCGGGATTTTTCACGACTCTTCGAAAAATCGGATCCTCGGACGACCGATGAGGACCCCCCACCTCTGGAGAGAGACTTGCCGTTGACCGAGACGACCTTCCCCCCTCCGACCGCCCGGGCATTCTTCTCCCTGGCCGTGGGCAAACAGCGGGAAGGATCAAGATCCGGAGTGCTCCTTGTGGCGTTGTTTTGTCTGATCCTGGCCCTGGGAGGGGGCACATTTCTCCTGTATGGACATCTGGCCGAGCGTGACACCTATCTCGAGCAGGAGCTCTCCGAAGCTCTTTCAGATACGGAGTCCGTTCTCACAAGCCTGGCCGTAATGGAAGAGAATGGTCACCCCCCCCTGACACCGCCTCACCTGACCCTCTTCCGAGCTTACCGGATCCAGGCCTTGTCGGCGCTGGCTGATATCGGGCAGCGCCCCTCCACGCTGACCGCCAGGGTCCGCCCTGTCTACTCTCTTCTTTTCTCACTCTTTTCCTATGCCGCCCACTCCCAAGAACAATCCCCGCCTCCCCCTTCCCGTGAGCTAATCCCTCCCGCCATAGAAAGCCGGATGATCGGGCTGGCCATCGCCCTGGGAAGAGCCCTTCGGATCGAAGAAAAACAGATCCAGGCCCACCAGAGCCTTATGCACCACCGGCAATCGGTGGCCGCTCTGTCCAGCGGCTTTGGACTCGTCCTTTTGTTTGTGGTTGCGGCGGCCCTGTGGCGCCACGAGATGGCGCTTCTGCGCGAACGCGCCCGCCAGGAGTTCTTTGCCCGGATGAGCCACGAGCTCCGGACCCCCCTCAACGCCATCAGCGGATACAGCCAGCTGATCCTCTCGGGAGGCGACAGGGACTCGGAAGCCAGCCAGGATGCCGAAAAGATCCTGATCGCCTCGCGCCATCTCGAGGCCCTGATCGACGATCTTTTTGACATGGCCAAGATCGGGAACCGGAAGCTCCCCTTGGAGCCCGAAGCCTTCATCCTTGACGATCTGGTGGAAGAGGCCGCCGGCATGCTGCGCCCGGGGATCGAAGAGTCCGGCAACCGGCTTCGGATCGATAAGATCCCGCTGGAAGGTCCTGTGGTGACCGATCGAAGGCGGGTGCGCCAGATCCTCCTCAATCTGCTTGAAAATGCAAGAAAGTTCACCGATCACGGAGAGATTCGACTCTCGTCGTCGCCGGATCCGGACACCCCCCACTTTTTCCGGGTGTCGGTCTCCGACACAGGTATCGGACTGACACCCGAACAGACAACCCGGATCTTCGAGCCTTTTACCCAGGCGGATGAAAACACCCGCCAGCGTTATGGGGGCACGGGACTGGGTCTCTCAATTTCCCGCTCCCTCGCCCGTCTTATGGGGGGAACAATCACCGTCGAGAGCCATCCGGGGCAAGGGTCGACCTTCACCCTCCGCCTCCCCAAGGAGATGCCGTCCCCGGCGTCCACCAACCTCTTGCGAAAGGAATCGACACCATGAGCCTCATCCTTCTTGCCGAAGACCACGACATGGCCCGGGAAATCATGCAGCGCCGCCTTGAGCGCGAAGGATACCGGGTGGAGATCGCCCAGACGGGAAAGGAATCTCTGGAAAAAATCAGGACGCTCTCTCCCGCTCTCGTCCTGATGGACATGACCATGCCCATGATCGACGGATGGGAGGCGACGAAGCGGATCAAGTCCGATCCCGATCTCAAAAGAATCCCCGTCCTGGCCCTCACGGCCAATGCCATCGACGGAGACCGGGAGCGCTGTCTGGCCGCCGGATGCGACGACTACGAAAAAAAGCCCGTGGACTTTGACCGACTTCTGAAGAAGATCAAACTTCTTGTGTCCGGCCATCGACCCGCTTCCTGAAAAACGCCTCATGACAAGGTCCAAAGAGGAGCGAATCACACGGATCCAGTTTTTATAGGAGAGAAAGATCGGACACGGAACCGGAGGGGGGATTCCTCCCAAGGCCCTGACCGACGTCTTCTCTCTGAACCCCGACCGACTGCAGGAGACCCCTCATGTTTTCTTCGGCACAAGAGTCCAGAGAACGTCTGCGGACCCCAAACACCCTCGACCACCCCGGTCAGGCCACCCGATCTCTCCT
>JBMFWG010000004.1:0-65072 GCA_049965515.1 Leptospirillia bacterium | reverse complement strand
AGGTTATGAGTCAACAGTCATGCCTTAAAATAGTTACTTGCAAGATTATTTTTGGTCCTAAAATTTGTCGCTCACCCCTGACCAGATCATCGAACCGAATCCCGGAGATCAAAAAGGAGTTTTTTTTTGACGCTCCCTTTCGAGCTCCGACGAGGCCTCTTTCGCGAGCTGGGTCATTTCGAGAAACTTTGTACAGAGCTTGCCCATTGTTTGCATCCTCAGATTTGCGGCCTCAGGATGATCCGGATTGTTTTCGTCAGGAGAGCGGGTCCAGAGGAGAACATTCTCAATCTCCTCATCCTTCATGTCGCTCAGGGTGAGCAACAGGCTCGCGATCTTTTTTGCGATCTCTCCCTGCTCGACCGTCCCGGAGGAGGAGATCGGGGATCCTTTTTTACCATCAGAACACTTTTTCATCTCGCTCTCCTTGCGGGGGGAATAGGGGTTGTCACCCCTATTCCAGCAGATCGAAAGAAAGATGTCCAGCGTTTGTTCCAAGGGGATATTGGCATGCCCCTCTCCTGACGCACTGAAAACAGGAAAATCTGTAAAAACGGACTTTCTCACAAATCTGACGTGCACCCCCACAAATATGCACATTTGATCCCCTGCCCCTTTTTCGATAGAATGCCCGAGGAGAATCTCAACGTCTCGGACCATTCACATCCACGAAAGGGAGAGCCTCTCCGTTGATCCCCCGACACGACAGAACACTCTCCCTCCCCCCGGAGGCGCGAAAGAAAAACGCCTGGCCCCATCGACCGATCTTTTTTCTTTTGAGCCTCCTCTGTCTCTCCTTTGCCTCTCTCCTCACCTCCTGCGGCGGGGGCCCCACTGTGGCGAGCCCCACCGGGCGAACGCTCTATCTCGCCACCACAAGCGGGATCTACGGCTTTAAAATCATGAGCGATGGCACTCTCTCGCCTGTCTCCTCCTCCCCGCTTGTGCCATCAAGCTACACCCAGATCGCCGCCACCATGGGAACGAACCCCATGCTGATTGGCGCCAATGGGGGAAGCTCCCTGACCACCTGGAGCCTCAGCGGGGGGGGGCTGGGATCCGGAACGACTCTTTCTCTGAGCTCTTGCACGAACTTTAGTGCGGCCACAGGAGTGGCGGTGACCTCCGACAACAACTATGTTCTCGTCGTGAACGGAGGAGCAACAAGTACCAATATTGCCAGCCTTCCCCTCTCCGGAGGAACATGCCGTATCACGTCCACCACCACAACAGACTATCCTGTCCAGCCGGCCCTCGACTGCTCTGTGGCAGGCGCCTCCTACTGCCTCCTCTTTTTGACACTTTCCTCTCAGGCCACGACCACCGCCACGGTTCCGGTCGCCCCGGAAGAAGACTCCTTTGCAGAATCGACGGGGACCGTCGCATCCCTCACCCCCAGTGTGACCCCTTTCTCCTCCTGCACAAACTCCATCTGTCCCCAGGGCGTGGCCTTCAACGCCAACACCCTCTACTTTTACGCGACCTTTAACGGGGGATCTCCCTCCCTTCAGTCGATTGCCCCCCAAACCTCAACGGCCGCCCAAAGCACAAGCTTCTCCACCCCCAACCTCAACCTCCCCTGCATCGATGCTCTCGGAGGGGTGGCCTATATTCCCACTTCCAACGGCTATGTCTACTCCGTCTCCACGGCAAATGGCGGGGGGGTGGGATCTCCCTCGACGGTTCTCTCCCCCCAGACCTTTGGCACTACCCTGACCATCAACTCCTGCGCCGTGGGAGGATCCTGAGCCTTCCGGCAAGAAGAGCCTGGCTCTCCCGCTCACGCTGTCTCACCCATTGAAAAAAGAGATCCCGACGTTCTTCGGGAAGATCCCGGGCCACCAGACGCGCCCCCTCTCCCAGGAAGGGATCCCTCCCCAAACCCGCCAGATCCCGGGGAGACGGGGGGCCGGCAGCAATCCACCCACGCAAGGCACTCCGCTGACGGTCCAGGGCCAAAAGACGATGCCGGTCGCGTCGGGACAGGGGAAGGTCGACCCCTGCCCTCTCCCCCCACAGGCTCCGCCCCCACCGTCTCTCCTCTCCTCCCTCCGGTCCGGCCACTTCCCAGGCAAAGATCCACAATCGCACAAGCCCTGATCCCGTTCCGGCCTTAATCGCCTGCGAAAGCGCCTCCCGGGGCCATGACACGGGCAACCTCGCGAGATTGCGGCCAAAGATCCCGGCACGCAGGACCTCCCCACAGAAGTCTCCCGGAAGAGTCTGAAGGACCCGCCCGATCGCCTCCCCCTCCCAAAAGAGCCCAATCTCCCGAAGCCGGCGCTCTCCGGCCACACCGGCCAGATCATCGAGGGCCCTCCTGGCCATTGATAGGGTGGCCGGCTCAACCGTAAACCCTCGAGTGGCCACAAAGCGGCAGAGCCTCAGGACCCGCACCGGATCTTCCCGGAAGGGATCGCGAAAGGCAAGCGGAACCCGAAGGCGCCCGATCGTGAGATCTTCCCGTCCGCCGAAGGGATCGAGGATCTCCCCGCAAAGGCCCGCCCCACTCACCAGCCAGGCCATCGCATTGATTGAAAAATCCCGTCGTTCAAGATCCGGCAGAATCCCCCGATCCCCGGCCAAGAGCTGGAGGGGAGACTGCCCCTTCCCCCGGGAGAGGACAAGGGTCGGAATCCGTCCTCCCACGGGAACGGCCTGGGGAAGAAGAGAACGGAGGGTTCCCACATCCGCCCCGGCGACAAAATCAAAGTCCCGGGGAGACCGGTGTTCCAGGGCATCCCGAACCGCCCCGCCCACCAGCCACACTGGAACTCCCGCCCGAAAAAGCGGTAACAGAAGGGGCAGGCAGGACTCGATCCCGAGATTTGCTGCCCCGTCTTCCCCGCTCCCCCGGAGACTCACGGAGAGATCTCCCAAGAGTGATTCTCGTTGTCATTCCGCCGAATCTGGCGGGAATCCCTCCCTTTTCCCTCGGGATCTTCCCTTGCGACTCCCCTCACAATGGACACCTCCTCAAGGAGTTGGACCTTCCTGGCCCTCTCTGGCACAGATCCTGCATTCCTCCCGCCCGTTTGTCGTTGCCCTGACGTCCTTCGACAAGGAGTTCTCACCTCATGCCGTTCGAATTCTTTCATTTTTTGCGTTGTCTTGCCCTCATCTCCCTGCTACTCGTGGAAGGACTCCTCTTTTCTCCCGTCTCCCCGGCCCTTGCGGAGACGGAGCCCCCCCTTGTCCTGACCCCCTCTTTCGGCGTGGAAAATGGTGGACTGGCCCTGGGGGCCAATCTCCGTGACTTTTTCCTGCCCAACCTGGCCGGGGAGATCGATGCCGGCTACGGCACCTCCCTCTGCCAGAACTGCCATCTCTCGGCCACGACCCTGACCGGCAATCTCGTCTACGAGATCCACCCCACCTCCCGGCTCTTTTTTTATGTCGTCGCCGGAGGCGGCGGGGCGCTGGCCGATCTCTCGAGCCCTGAAAGCGCCCGGGACTTCTGGGGAGAGATCGATGTCGGAGGGGGCGGGGGCTTTCAATTCACCCGCTCGGTAGGACTCTCCCTGGAGGAGCGCTGGTTCATCCCGGTCTCGGGATCCCTTGCCGGCGCTAGTCCAGGCACTCTCTCCTTCGACCGGACCTTCCTGGGGATCGCCGTCTCATTTTAAACCTCTTCTTCGCTGATGCGTCCCGATACCGCTGACCCGTCTGACCCCTTGACACTGGAGTTGTCCATGCCCCTCTTTTTCAGGCCTTTTAGGCGTCTGTTGCCTCTCTTTTCCTCTCTGTTGACCCTTGTCGCTCTCTCTTCCCTCGGCGGATGCAAGGGAGGGGTCCTGGCCTTTCCCGGCTCGGCCAACGAATCCCTCTCCGGCCCCTCCCTCTACTCCGTGTCGGGGGTGGCCATGGACGGACCCATCAGCGGGGGGTCGGTGGCGGTCGCCCAGTATCAGTCGGACGGCTCCCTCGTTCCGCTGGGGACCGTCACGACGGGGCGAGATGGACGCTTCCAGATCACCTCTCTTTTCGACCTCTCCGGAGGTCCGGTGAGCTTTACCCTGACGGGAGGAACCAACATCGACATCGCCTCCGGAGCCACAATCACGACCCCCACCGGGGTCTCCCTGACGGCCCTCATTCCGGCGTCAGATCTGACCCATACCATGGTTGTGCTCACCCCCTTCTCCTCGCTTGAGGCAACCGAAGCCCAGACGCTGGCCACCCAAGGGCGCACCCTAGAGCAGGCCGTGACCAAGGCCCAGACCGACTGGAGCGGCTTTCTGGGCTTTGACCCGGCGGAGGTCCCTCCCTCGAACATGGCATCGGGCCCCGCCTCCGCCAATGCCTCCGGAATTTACGGCCTTCTCCTGGCCGGACTCTCCCAGTTCACAAACCACATCAGCCAGACCCAGAATCTGGCCCCGGGAACGGCCAATCCCCTGGGTCTTCTCCCCCTTCTCGAAGAGGACCTGGGAGACGGGGTCTTCAACGGACTGGCCCCCGGCAACCCCACTCCCCTCACCTATTACGGGTATACTCTCTCCGGGGAGTCCCTGCGCCAGGAGCTCACCGCCGAGGCCCTCATCTTTCTCTGGAGCGGGCAGAACCAGTCCGGACTCACACCCCAGACCACCGACGGGATCCTCAACGGCGTGGCGATGAATACCGGTCCCCTCTTTCCGTCCTCTCCCTCTCCCGTTCTTCCCGACCCCGGCACCCCGCAGGTCACCATCTCAAATCCGACCTCCGCCACCTTCGTGAACAAGACCATCAGCGTCATCGCCTCCGCCACCGACAGCCTGGGCATCGCCACCCTCGTCATCACAGGAAGTGGCATTGTCCTTCCCGGGGGAGAGCTTACCGGAAATCCTGTCCTGGCCGAGATCGACACCACCAAAAGCCCCTCCGGTCCCGCCTCCCTGAGCGCCACGGCCACCGACTACGCCGGGAATACGCAGACGACCACCACCCTCTTCACCATCGACAATGTGCCGCCCACCATTACCAACCTCAACCCCGCAAACGGGGGGCTCGACTCTCCCGGCTGCACCGGCTCTCCCACCCCTGTCACCGTGAGCGGAATCCTCCAGGACAATCTTTCAGGGCCATCGTCTGTTTCGGTCCAAGAGACATCTCCTACCAACACAGGGATCTCCGTGAGCTATACCTCCGTCAACTCCACCACAGGCCAGTTCAGCTTCACCTTCACCGCCCCGCCCAATAACTGCAAGACGGCCACCTATGCGTTTACAATAAATGGCTTTGACAAAGTAGATAACGAAACGGTTCTCAACTATACACTGGAGGTCACAAACTAGGAGGATCCCGAAGGCAAAAGGCGGAGGAAAGAGAGAGATTCCCGGAGGAGCCTCAGACCGGAGGAGCCTCAGAATGGAGGGCTCCGAAATACAAGGGGCCCTGGCTCGCCCCCTCCGGATAAGGAGGCGCCGGGAGAAGCTCCAGAAGAAACGCGCGGGACCCAGGGGTCTATCCGGCTTGCCTCTCTCCACGATTTTTGGAGAGTTCGTCCCGGGAGAGGCTCTTCCCGGAAGGGGGGGGCTTCGAGCAGAGATCGATCTCGGTAGTCGCCCGCTCGAACAAGACCTTCAGGAAAAGCCCGAAGGTCGAAAAGAGGCGATACCGGATGATGGGCAGCTTGTGGATGTAAACAATATTCCAGAGAAACCACCCCAGAATCCCCGTGAGGGTAAACTGCTTCGCCGACAGAAGAGCATAATTGTCCCCGATAGAGACAAAGCCCCCCACATGGTGGTGGGCAAAGATCTTCTCGGGCCGGTTGAGAATCCGGGCGGCAATGTTGTGGGCCACCACCCGGGCCTGGCGGACGGCGGTCTGGGCCGTGGGGGGATAGGGTTTCTGCTCGAAAGGATCGACGGAGTGGGCATTGTCGCCCAGAACCCAGACATGATCCATGCTCTTGGCCTCGAGGGTCGCTCGGACAACAATACGTCCTTGGGGATCCTTGTCCAGGGGAAGTTCCCGAACCAGGGGGTTGGTCTTGACCCCCGCCGCCCAGACCAGGGTTCCGGCCGGGAGACTTTCTCCACTTGAAAAGCGCACGAGCTCTCCGTCCCAGCTCTCGAGACGAGTTTCAAGATGAACTTCGATCCCAATTTCCGTGAGCCTGCGAATCGCTTCGGTAGAGAGCCTGTCGGGCAGGGAGGGCAGGATCCGGCCCGTGGCCTCCAAAAGAATCACCCGGATATCCGATCGGTCGATGCGCCGGCCGAAGTCCCGAAGAAGCTCTCGCACCGCATATTCGTAGATCTCTCCGGCCAGCTCGACTCCCGTGGGTCCGCCACCGACCACCACGAAGGTCAGGAGGGCCCGCTTCCTTTCCTGGTCGTCCTCCCAGTAAGCCTTTTCAAACTGCCGGATAATGTGGTTGTTGATCCGGACGGCGTCCTCAAGGCTCTTCAAGGTAAAGGCCCGGCGTTCGAGGTCGCGATTGCCGAAGAAGTTGGTTTCGGATCCCAGGGAGATCACCAGTTCGTCGTAGGGCAAGGCGCGGTGGGGAGTGATCACCTGCCGGTTCTCAAGATCGATCCGCTCAACCTCCCCGACATGGGCATGGACCCGCGTCTTCCGGAAGATCTTGCGGATGGAGTGGGCGACATACCGGGGCTCCAGAGCTCCGGTGGCGACCGCATGGAGCATCGGGGTAAAGAGAAAGTAGTTCTGCCTGTCCACAACGGTGATCCAGACGTTGGGAGCGCGTTTTCCAAGGATCTGCGAGAGGAGGACGCCCGTATAAAGCCCTCCGAATCCCGCCCCGAGAATCAGAACCCGGTAAGGCTTCGGCCCATCTTGTTCCTCCATTGACATGGAGATCCTCTCTTTGTGTTTTCATTTGGAGCATCCGGACAAAGGTCCTCTTCCCTTTTTGATTTTATCTCAGGTGATCCCGTCTGGCAAAATCTTGCAGATCCTCCTTCGGGGAGTCCCCCGGTCGCTCAAAAATTGCGAGGGGTTTGTCAAAGGGTGTATAGTGAGATTATTAAGAGTCAGGGAGGGATCGATGAACTCGGGACATCCGCAATACCCCATGGTCAACCACATGGGCAAGATTCTGATGTTGGGATTTGTCTTTCTCTTTGCCGGAGGACTGGCCACCCTCTTTGGCCAGTGGATCTATAACCGGTTCATTCGTCGGACCCCGCCTCCCGACTATACCGACCGTCCCAAGTTCCTCGACCGGGACTAGACTTCTCCCGCTTCTTCCACGCCCCCGAAACACTTCCGGAGACCCCGATGAGTTCTGACAAAGACGTTCCCCCTGCGCTTCCGCTGGTGGCCATCCTTGGCCGCCCCAACGTCGGCAAGTCCACCCTCTTCAATCGCCTTCTGGGGGAAAACCGGGCCATTACCATGGACATGCCCGGCGTGACCCGTGACCGCCATTACGCCACGGTCACCCAGGGTCCCTACGCCTATCGCCTCGTCGACACCGGAGGCATCCTCTTCGGGGACGACCATCCTCTGGGGGAGGCCATCCGGAAGCAGGCTCTCTTTGCCCTGGAAGAGGCCGATCTTCTGATCTACCTCTTCGATGCCAGGGAGGGCTACAACCCCATGGACCGGGAGGTCGTGGAAAAAATCCGGGCCTCGGGAAAGCCGGCTGTCTATGCGGTCAACAAAAGCGATGCTCCCACCCGGGAGAGTCTTTTGATGGCCGACTTCTACAAGTATGGAGTGACACCTCTGGTTCCGGTCTCCGCCTTGCATGGACTGGGCATGGACGAGCTCCTCGCGCCTCTTGCCCCGTACCTCCCGTCCGCCCCCGATGACCCGATGGAAGCCCATCGTCTGGTTTTGGGAGATCTCTCCGAGGAGGAGATTCGGGAACGCATTCTCAAGCGTCTGGAGGAGCCGGCCCGCATCGCCGTCATTGGCCGCCCCAACGTCGGCAAGTCGACCCTCATCAACCATTTGCTGGGGGAAGAACGCTTGGTCACAAGCCCCCTTCCGGGAACCACACGAGACGCCATCGATACCCTGGTGACCTGGAAGGGACGTCCCTATCGTTTCGTCGACACCGCCGGCATCCGCAAGCGGGGCAAGATTGCCGAGGCCTCCGAGATGTACGGGATCATCCGGACCGAGCGCACCCTGATCCAGGCCGAAATTGCCGTTGTCCTGATCTCCACCCCCGACGGCCTGACCGACGGAGACCTTCGGATCATCCGCCAGGTAATCGATGCCCGCCGGGGACTGGTCCTGGTCTTCAACAAATGGGATGCGACCGATCCAAAGGAGGCCCCGGACCTCACGAAGCTCGGGGAGCGGTACCCCTTTCTGGCCTTTGCACCGGTGATCGCGCTTTCGGGGCTGACCGGAAAAAATATCCCGGCACTGTTCCGCCATATCGATACCGTCCGAAGCTGGTACTATCGACGGATCGGAACGAGTGCCCTCAACCGGGCCATTCTTCCGGTCGTGGAACACACACCTCCCCCTCGCCTCAAGACCGGCGCCGTCCGCATTCTTTACGCCACTCAGGTTCAGATCGCCCCCACCGTGATCCATCTTTTCTCGAACCACCCGGACGGGCTCTCGCCCACCTACCTTCAATTTCTCTCCCGAAAGATCCGGGAGGCCCATCCCTTTACCGGCGTTCCCTTTCTTCTCAGACCTCGAGGAAAAAAAGAAGGGGAATGACCTCCCTGTTTTCCATCGCGAAACCTACCGAAGAGATTTGAGGGTCCCCCAGGAAGGGAGGATTTCCCAACCCCCTCTCCGGGTGTAGACTGAAAGTACAAGACGTGACTCAGCGTGAAGGGGTATTCCCCAAAGAGACCGCGTCCCAAGATCCCGGAGAAGGCACGAAGAGGATGATGCTTGTCTGCAGGAGAGGATCCTTGCGGTAAATCGGGTCGGGAGGACGGAGATGCTGACACCGACATGTTCCCATAACAAACAGGGAACGGCAGATCCCGGGAAAAAAGTCCTGTGCTCTGGACTGGTCGTTCTCTTGATCGGCCTGGTGGCCGGAGGGATTCTCTATTGCTTGTTGACCCAGCCGCAAATCATTTCAGGGCTGACCCCCCAAGGGCCCATTGGCTTCCACTGAGCGACGATCTCTTCTAATTTTTTTCGTTCGTTTCATTGTTCCTTTCAGGAACGATCATTCCGGCTCCAATCCCCCATGAAAAAAAGACAAAAAAACCGGCGTTTCCACTTTCGAAAACGCCGGCAACGTCGAGTCCTGATTGGCCCACCGGGGCAATCGGCTTACTTCTTCATGTTCTTTTCCACTTCGAGAATCTGAAGGGTTGTCTTGATGACGGTATCGGGATTCAGGGAAATGGACTCGATCCCCATCTCCACCAGAGCCTTGGCGATCTCGGGGAAATCGCTCGGCGCCTGACCGCAGATCCCGGAGTGGACGCGGTTTCTCTTGGTCCCCTCCACCGCCATGCGGATAAAGGCCTGGACCCCCGGATCCCGCTCGTCGAAGCTCTCCGCCAGGATTTCGGAGTCGCGGTCGACGCCCAGGGTCAGCTGGGTCAGATCGTTGGATCCGATAGAGAAGCCATCGAAATATTTGGAGAACTCATCGATCAGGATGACGTTGTTGGGGATCTCGCACATCACGAACACCTCAAGCCCCTTCTCGCCCCGTCTCAGTCCATTCTTGGCCAGAACGTCAATCACCCCCCGCGCCTCCTTGATGGTGCGGCAGAAGGGGATCATGATCCTGACATTGGTCAGCCCCATCCCCTCCCGGACCCGGCGGATCGCCTGGCACTCCAGGGCAAAGCCCTCCTCGTAGCGGGGGCTGATATAGCGGGAAGCTCCCCGGAACCCCAGCATGGGGTTCTCCTCGTGGGGTTCAAAGTCGGCCCCTCCGATGAGACTCGCATATTCGTTGCTCTTGAAGTCGCTCATGCGCACGGTCACCGGCTTCGGATAGAAGGCAGCGGCGATCGTGCCGATGCCGAAGGCCAGCTTTTCAACAAAATACTCCTTCATGTCGGAGTATCCGGCCGTCATCGACTCGATCTGGGAGAGGATCTTGGGGTCAGTAATTCTTTCCGGATGAACAAGTGCCATGGGATGGATCTTGATGAAGCCGTTGATGATGAACTCCATCCGGGCCAGCCCCACTCCGTCGTTGGGGATGAAGGAGAGGCCGAAGGCCTGGTCGGGATCGCCCAGATTCATCATGATCGCCGTCTTTGGACGGGCGAAGGCGTCGAGTGCCGTACGGTCGACATGGAATTTAAGAAGCCCTTCATAGACCATTCCCGTATCGCCCTGGGCACAGCTCACTGTCGCCTCCTGGCCGTCCGAGAGGGCATCGATGGCGCCTTCGGCTCCCACTACCGCGGGGATCCCCAGTTCGCGGCTCACGATGGCCGCATGGCATGTTCGTCCTCCGCGGCTGGTAATGATGGCGGCCGCCGTCTTCATCACAGGCTCCCAGTCCGGGGTTGTCGTCTCGGCCACCAGAATTTCACCGGGCTTGAAGTCCCGGATATGGCGAAGGTCCCGAATGACATGTACCCGTCCGGAGGCAATGCGCTGCCCCACAGCCTTGCCCCGGAGAAGGACACGACTCTTTTCATCGAGGGTGTAGGCCTCGAGAAAGTCCGTCTTGTTCTTCTGGCTCTCCACCGTCTCCGGCCGGGCCTGCACCAGGAAGATCTCTCCGGAGATTCCATCCTTGGCCCACTCCATGTCCATGGGACGATCCACCCCGGCCTTGCGGGTATAGTGTTCCTCCACCTTCACCGCATAGTCGGCAAGCTTGAGAATCTCGTCATCGGTCAGACAGAAGGTCTGGGCCTCGGCTTCGGAGACACGCTCGTTGGTCACGGTCACCTTGGCATTCCCCGTGGCATAGACCATGCGAAACTGCTTTTTCCCGAGGTTTTTTCGAATAATGGACCGATGACCTTCCCGGAAGGTCTTCTTGTAGACATAGAACTCGTCGGGGTCGACATTTCCCTGGACGACATTTTCGCCGAGTCCATAGGCTCCCGTAATGAAGACCACATCCCGGAATCCCGTCTCGGTATCGAGAGTGAAGAGAACCCCAGAGGAACCCTTGTCCGAGCGGACCATCTTCATCACGCAGATGGACAGGGCAATGGAAAAGTGATCGAATCCGTGGTCCACCCGATAGGAAATCGCCCGGTCGGTATAGAGGGAGGCGAAGCATTTGAGGCAGGCCTCCTTGAGCTGCTGGAGACCCCGGATATTGAGATAGGTATCCTGTTGTCCGGCAAAGGAGGCAGTGGGAAGATCCTCTGCCGTGGCCGAACTCCGAACAGCCACATCCGGAGAGTCTCCGTACTCCTTGGCCAGAAGTCCATAGGACTCCTCAATTTCGGACCACATGTCCTGGGGAATGTTGACTCCGAGGATCAGGTCCCGGGCGATCTTGCCCCGACGCTCAAGGTCGGCGATATTGTGGCGGTCAAGCCCTTCGAGGGCCTCCCGAAGCGGCTTCATGATGCCGCCCTTTTCCAGAAGGGCCCAGTAGGCGTCGGCCGTAATGGCAAAGCCGTTGGGAACCTTCACTCCCTGCGGAACGAGCTCCTGGTAGAGCTCTCCTAGGGACGCATTCTTTCCGCCCACGAGCGGCACATCGGTCAGCTTGATCTCGTTGAAGAATCGGATGTAGCGCATCGGCGTCCTTTCTGCCGGATCCTCAAGGAATGCCATCGAGGCCGGTCATCGTTGATTCCGTCTCATCCGGCCAAAAAGAACGGACGGAAAAGGAAAATGGGTGAAGTGGTAAGGTGGTAAGGAATACCGCAGAAACCATTCCCGGGAGGAGATCGCCTTTTTTTCGGAGGGTAGGGAAGCGCCTCCCTTTTTGATCCTCCTTGGCACCGGGTCATCCCTTTTTCTTCTGATCTGGAGGTCAGGGCACGAACAGCGCCGGATCAAAAATCAAAAAAGAGAACTCACCCCTTCGGGGGCTCGTTGGTCAGCTCTTTGGCCCATTCTATCAAAACCGGGCAAAGGAGAAAAGAATGAGCTCGGAAAAGGTGGACCCGGGGGTCCGGGACCCGACTCCTCTGCCCTGCCCCTCATCTCAAATCAAAAAAGACAAAGAGAGACGTTCAGCAGGAAAACTCCTTCCAGCGATTGTGCATCCAGATCCATTGTTCGGGATGCTCCCGGATCCGCTCTTCCGCGACGCCCGTCATACGCCACGTCATCTGGGCAATTTTCTCAGGGTCGGACAAAGACGCTCCGGAGGGGAACTCGAGAAGAGGACCGAACCGCACCCGATGGCGACCGTCGGGCAGACGGCAAATAAACGCCGGAAGGAGGGGAAGGTTCTGCCTCAGGGCAATGCGGGCGGCTCCGGTGTGTGTCCCCGCCAGCCGACCGAAAAAGGGAACCGGAATCCCCTCCGGCGGGCCGGCACTCTGGTCGACGGCCAGGACGACGATTTCGTTTCTGGCGAGGGCCCGCAAAATAGCCCGGATCCCTCCCGCCTCCGCGGGGATGGAGAGAGCCTTCCCATACCGCAGGCGCCTCTCCCGGATGAAGAGGTCGATCTTGGGATCCCGGATCTGGCGTGTGACGACATGACAGGGAACGTCGAGCTCTAACGCCAGGCGTTTGCTGATCAGCTCCCAGTTCCCGAAGTGGGCGATAAAGGCCAGGACTCCCCGCCCCTCTTCGAGACAGTCCTTGACGATTGAGAGATTTTCGATCAGGACATGATCCCGCACCCATCCCTCATCGAGGACAGGAAAGCGGAAGAACTCCGCTCCCATGCGACCGAAGTGACGAAAAACCTCGGCTTCGGTACGCCGGAGAGCCTTCGTCCCCCGAAGATCAGGGTAGGCCCTCTCGAGGTTTAAGCGCACCCGTCGGACCTTCGATGGCAGAAAGATCCTGAACAGATCCCCGATTTTCGCGCCCAGGGCCAGAGAAAAGCGATGTCCTGTCCTCTCGAAGAGAAAACTCATCCCGCGAAGAAGAACGAATGGGATACGGGTCTTTCGGGAAACGGGACGATCCATGGGCACCACCTTTCTCGAAAGAGGAGAGATCGCCGGGCAGAGACGGGACTTCCGAAGTGATACCCAAATTTCAGAAAAAACATTTTCTCTCATTGGTTCAGCATTCTCCGATCTCACCCCAAATGCAAGCAAGGGCGAAAAATCCAGGTCCAACATTCTCCCGGGGATCAATGGATTCCTGAGAAAGGACCCCTTGGTCCGGGTGGGGGATAACCCACGGCGGGAGCGCTGATTTTTACGCAGGAGAAATGGGCGAGGGAAGCCATCGGTTATGGAGGGGGGGAGCAAGATTCTTTTTTCAGACCTGTGGGGCCAGCCACGCCGGAGTCCCCCTCAGATTCCCCAGAGCTTCAGGGATTGCTGAAGGGCTCGTAGGAGCGAGGGGCCGCATGATTTTCGTAGAGGGCCCAGAGAACCATCAGAAGGATGATGGCTGCCCATCCCAGGATGAACCAGCGATAGGAGCGCTTGCGGGAGGATCCCGAAGATGAGGGAAGAGGCGGACGGGAGGCGGGGGAAAGAGCCAGATATCGCCGAATGGTCTCAAACCCCGAGACATCGCGAACAGACTCTCGGGAAATATGCGCAAAGATCTCGCCGGTATCGAGCCGGACAAGATCGAAAAAGGAGACATCGGACTCCCCCAGGACCACCTTTTCCAGAGGGAGGAGGATCTCTCCCTCCGACGCCGTCCGGTAGGAGACCTCGTTTGGGCGAATCTCGAGCACCGCCAGGGGAGGACGACGCATCTCGAGAAGCACATACAGGGCCCCCAGCAGGAAGAGTGATCCCAGGGAGGCCGGAACGAGAAAGACCCAGTGAATCAGGAGAAGACGCGTCACAGTAAAAAGCCCCAAAGACAGAAAGGCCAGGACAAGCATGGCCCGGGTCACCCAAAGAGTGGCCCCCCGGGGAGCGCCCCCAAAGAGGCGAAGGACCCAGGGTCCGGGAGCCCCTGTCCTCCAGGGAAGCCGGCCCAAAGAATCCTCCGGTCCATGATTTTCTGTCGTCATTTGGTCCTCCTGCATCCCTTTCGCCATTGTCACCCGAAAAAACATCATGAATCAAGGGTGGTCAGCCCCCCCGGGTCTACCCTCCCCCCGCCCCTGTTATTCGGGCATTTTCCGATGCCAACAGGGGAAGGAGCCCACGGACCACCACACGATCTCCCGCCTGCAAGGCTCCAGCGACGACAGCTTCCCCCTTGTGCCGTCCAAAAACTTCCACCGGAACAAATCGCGGGGGCTTCGTCCCCTGAAGGAGAAAAACCCCGGTTTTTCCGTCCGCCCGCCGGACAACTGCCCCGGCCGCAAGGCGAAGGAGGACTCCTCCGCCCCCCGGCCGTACCGGGACGCGAACGTGGACCCAGGCATCCGGGCGAAAAAGATTGCCGGAATTATCGATTCCGATCCGAAGCGGAATCGTGCGGGTCTGGGGATCGATAAAGGGAGCCACCCGAAGAATCGTTCCGAGATCCCCCCGGGAGAGATCATGCAGAGGAAAAACCTCCACAGACATTCCCTTGGAGAGTCCGGCATTCTCTCCGGGATAGAGGAAGGCGCTGACCCACAGATGGCGGAGATCCGAAACGACAAAGAGAAGGTCGCCGATCGCGACCCGGGTTCCCACCGAGGGTCCCACCCTAAGGAGCGTCCCGGAGCGGGGAGCACGCACCTCATAGCGATCGGTGGGGGCGCGAGTTTTCTCCAGACGATGGATCTCCTCCCGGGAGGCGCCAAGAAGCCGCAGTTTCCGGATTGCCAGACGTTTAAGACCCCGGACGTTCCCCTCCGAGGACGAGGAAAGGAGGCTTGAAAACTCGGACTCGGCGGAGAAAAAGTCCGGGCTCATGATGACCATCACCCGCTCTCCCCGTGTGACCCTGTCCCCCGGAAAATGATCGATCGACAGGACGGAGATGCCGGAAATCCGGGCCATCACTTGCGAGGTACTTCGGGGATCGGTCTGGACCTGTCCCAGAAGATCCCGCCCCATGGACTCTCCCGCGGGAGCCACGACGGCCGACAAGATCTGCGGCGGCGCAGAATGAACAGCCGGATGAGGGGGGTGGCGCTGACAGGAGAGACAAAGGAGTCCCAGGGCAAGAATCCCCAGAGACAGCGGTCGTCGCATCATGGAGAAGACCTTTCGAATGATCGGGCGAAAAAGCCGGCGCCAAGAAGGGGCAGAAGAACGCTCGAAACCACCAGGGAGCCCATGAGGCCCCCCAGAACGGCAATGGCAAAGGAGCGCTCCATATCTAGCCCCGCCCCATTTCCGAGGGCCAGGGGAAGAAGAGCCAAGGTATTGGCGGCATGGGTCATCACAAGGGGCCTCCATCGGTCTGAAAGAGCCAGAGAAAATCGTTCCGCCGCCCCCCCCGTCTCCGAGATGGCCCGATCAAGGACAAGAAGGGCATTTTCGGCCGTTATTCCCGCCACCAGAATCAGCCCCACAAAAGACGAGATATTGAGAGAGTGGCCGGTCGCCGTCAGAGCCACCAGAGCCATCAACACCGAAAACACGACACCCGCAAGAAGAAGAAACGGGGGAACCAGTCTTCTCGTCAGGGCATAGACCACCCCGACAGAGAGCAGCGCGGCTCCCAAAAGGGCTAAAGAAAGCTCCCGGAAGCTTTTCTTCTGCCAAAGGGCATAACCTCCTAAGTCGACCCAGACGGAAGAGGGAAGGGAGAGCGTCGCAAGAGCCCGGTCGAGGCGTCGTGTAACCGTTCCGAGATCCGTCCCGGAAATCCGCCCCTCGATGGAGATGACCGGAGCCAGATTCGTGTCATCCTCCTCGGAGATGAAGGGCTCCCCTCCAATCCGGGCCAGCCGGGATAGAGGAATCAGTCCGGAGGGGGTTTCCACTGGAAATCGCCGGACCTCTTCCAGGGTCCGGAAGGCCCCGGGAGTCTCGAGGACCCGGAGGGGGCGCGGAAGCCCTCCCTCCATCACAAAACCCGTACGTACGCCCCAGAGGCCGGTCCGGAGGTTCCGGATGACCTGGTCCGGGTCCACATGATAAGAGGCCGCCATCTCGCTTCTGACCACGATGCGGTAGGCTGTGGGGACCGGACGGGAGGTTCGGGCGACATCCACCACACCGGGAACCCTCTCAAGGAGGGTCTCCACGGAAGGAACGGCCTTTTCCATCACCGTCCTGTCGTCCCCATGAATCCGGAGTACCACCGGAGCCTCGGTCCCCACAAGATCATTGAGGCTGTCCTCGAGGATCTGCGGGAAGTCGACCGACAGCTCCGGATCTCTCTCCCGGACAAAGGCCCGCACCGAAGAAATGACCGCAAAGACCGACCGCCGCCGATGATCGCGGAGACGGACGATGATATCCCCCTTGGTAGGCTCGGTGATGTAAAAGCCCATCTCCGCACCCAGACGTCGGGAGATCGAACGAACCTCCGGCAGGGTGGACAAAAAGGCCTCGATGCGGGAAAAAGCCCGGGAGCTGTCCTCGACCGAGGTTCCCGGAGGCGCATGGATATCGATAAGGAAGGCCCCTTCATCCATCCGCGGCATGAAGTTTGTCGGCAGTCGATCCCGAAGCCAGAGGGCCACAGAAAGGATCAGGACGACGGAAAAAAGGGCCGCCCAGCGAGTGGTGCGGACTTTCCCGAGAACCTCCCCTAAAAACGGAGGCAACCTCTGCAAGCTCCGGTCCGCTTCCCCGGCCGACCTCACGACAAACGACGGAGTCAGAATGAGATTGACGACCAGAGAGATCGACAAAAGAAGAAGGAGGGTCAGGGCCAGAGGACGAAAGAAAGCCCCGACCAGCCCTCCTAGGTCGAACAGGGGGAGAAGGACAACGACGGTCGCCAAAGAAGAAAAAAGAAAGGGGCGCACAAGCCTACGAAGACGGTTGGCCCCCTCCAGCACCACCACAAAGTCGTCAATGACAAGGCCCGTCCCGGCGGCTATCCCCCCGAGAGTCAAAAGGTTGATCGACTGGTGGAGAAAGGAGAGGGCCCCCAGCGTCAGAATCATGATCATCGGCACGAAGGTGGCCATGAGGAAAAAGGGACGGGGCCGGCGGAGAAAGAGGAGCACCACGGCAAAGGCCGCTCCCATGCCGACAAGAAGGGCGACGGCGACATGAAGGATCGCCTGACCGATGACATGGCCCTGGTCATAGGTCGTCCGGATTTCGACCCCGGGAGGCAACAGGTGGCGCAGGGTCTTCTCCCGAGCCTTGATGCGGTGGACAACCCTGAGGGCACTTTCCCCATGGGCGCGATAGACATTGAGTAAAACGGCGGGACGGCCGTTGGCCGCGACCCGGACCATATCGTCCCCGGGGGCTTCTCCCCAATGAACCCGGGCGACCTGGGAGAGGGGAAGAGGCGCCTGACCTGACCCCGGAAGGTAAAGGCCCCGAACAGCCTCGGGCCCCGACAGGGCATTGTGGACTTCAAGGAGGGCGATCTGATGATATTCCGAGAGGCGGCCAACGACCCCGATGCGATTGTGGGCCGGCAGCGCCCCCAGGACATCGCCCAGGGTCTTCCCCGCCCCCGCCAGCTCGTAGGGGTTCACTTCGACGTGCAGTTCCCGGGTTTTGGCCCCTACGACTTCCGTCTTCCAGACCCCCGGAACATTGACGAGGAAGGGCATGAGGCGGTACCGGGCCATGTCGGTGAGCTCGGGAAGGGAGCGCGTGGGAGACGAGAGGGCCAGCTGAAGGACCGGAGTATCCGCCGAAATCATCCGGATAGCCCGGGACCGGCTCCCGACCGGAAGATCCGGCATGACACGGCCGATCGCCTGGTTGACCCGGGACAGGGCCAGAACCATCGGGGTGTTCCAGCCGAAACGAACAAAAAACTGGGCGGAGCCCCGGGAGGTCCGGGAGCGGACCTCCCGGACTCCGGAGATTCCCCGAAGGGCAACGGAGACCGGGCGGGTCACCCGCACCGACATCTGGGAAAAGGGACGGTCATGGGTCGTGACAATGACGGAAATGCGGGGATAGTCGATGGAGGGATAAAGGGCCACCGGCAGTGAAAAAAGGCGAACGCCTGCGAGAGTGGCCAAAAGGACAAACCCTAGAAGAAAGGTGCTCCTATGGCGATGGAGAAAGCGAAAAATCGGCCCTTCTCCCCTTCCGCTTTCCAGTGGCTGCTCCTTTTTCATATCCCCATGATAGTCCGAGCCAGCGCCCCCTTGCAATGAAGATCCCCGCACTGCGGATGTTTCGCGCGCGGCCGGAGGAGACGCTCCCAGGACTGGCGGAAGACCTCTTCCCTCAGGAAAGGGGCTCCGGCCCCGAGAGTCCCCTTCCCACGTTGGAGTCGTGTATAACAAGGCCAGAATTGGCCTCAAGCTGACCGGAGAGATCGTCCCCCCGCCATCGGCCAGTACCCCAAAGAAAAGGCGCCGTTTTCATGAGAGAAGGAGAAGGATCACGATGATTCGTCACCCTTCTCGGCCCCTCGAGGCTCACAGAAATTCTGCACTTGCCAACCTCTCCACAATCTTCTATACCCTCCAGAGTCGACTGCCAGGAAAAGTCGCCTTCGACAGCACCTGGTCCTCCCTCGGTCTGGTCCTTCCTTCCGCGACTTTCCCTCAGGAAGTCATCGATATCGCCCGATACCTCCTGGATTCTCCTTCCAAGGGTGCGATCGGATCCACCCTGCCCGGGCGGGAGATTTAGGAAGCGGGGACGGCATGGAGGATTTGCGGGGAGGGATGGTTGCGCCGGGCCATTGTCTTAGCCGGAAGCGGCCGATCCCAGACCTCAACCTCCCCAGAGCCCAGAATTTCATTCCGTTCCGCCACGGAAGATTCTTCCACAAACTCGATCATTGGCCCCTGCAACAGGGATCGTCCTTCAACCACATCCTCGGGAACCACCGAGACACACTCCCCAGGGCGAAGAGAGCGAAGGCCGGACCGGATCTTCTCCCCGGTGACAACGAAGGCACTTTTCAGCGAACGGTGACGAGCGGAGAAGATCTGGGCCACCCGACCCACCTTAAGAATCCGCCCCGTGGGACGGCGGCACAGAGGTCTCCCTCCCCGGGTCAGGCGTGTCTCCCGAATCACCAATGACACCGAACGGCTCCCGGGAAGACTTTTGACCTGACTGATGACCCCTCCCACAATATTCTTGGAAAAGGACCGGGAAGGGTCGCCCTCCCCTTCCAGAGAAAGGGCGGCGCTTCCCTCGGGACTCTGGCAGGCCGCGAGAGAGATCCCCAGGGTCACGAGCAGGCCACCAAGCCGTCCAATCCGGATCCTCTTCCCCAGATTCCGGAACATCTTCAGACTCTCCATCGAACACTCCCCCCCATTATCACGACCACGGACTCCCAAATCCTCGGGACAGAACAAACGCAACACATCCCTAGCAATTATAGGGCCAGGCCCACAAATAGCCTTCAAATAAAACAAAAATAATATATACAAAATCATGAACGTCACGCATTCAGCACAAAAGACTAGATAAGAACAATTTTGTCTTTAAATAGACAAAGTCAATATTTCCACCTCTAACTTTTCCAGCATTCGGGGACACGAGCCATCACAAATTTCAAGCAGCATGAAATACACGGGTATTCATGCTACACTCAAGCCATGGACTTTCATTGATCTTTATTATTAATTAACTGAAGGAAAATATTTTTTGTTTAAAAAATATTTATCGACAGAAGATCACAAGGAAATCCAACATTTTCCGGAGAGCCGCCGGAGTCGGCACAGGAATTTCATGAATCTGCGGGAACTCAGTCCGTGACTCTTCCCTGGCCCGACGACGACATCGTAATCCGGGGCGACGATCCCTTTCCCACGCCCCTCTTTGCCCTCGACTCCGAAGGCCTCTTTTCCTTCTGGAACGCGGACTTTCTCGCCCTTTTGGGGCTGGACGGCATCCAAATTTCCAGTGTCGAGATGGAAAAGCGTCTGAGAACGTCGTGTCCCTTTCTCCGCGCTCCCGAAGCAAATTCCGTCATTGAGGCTCAATGGAAGAAACATGATGGGACATCGATCGCCGTAGAGATTCGGCTTTCATCGGCGCCAGAAGGGAGTCCCCACCTCCTTCTGGGATCGGCCCGGGAGATTTCCCGACGTCGGAAGGTCGAGGCGGAAGTCCGGCGACTGGCGTCACAAAACGAGCTTCTGGTCCGCGCCAACGAGATTCTGGCATTAGAAACGGACGAAACCCGGCTCTTGCACAAGCTCCTCGACCTTCTGGAGCGTCGCCTTTCGCCCTCCCTTGTTCGCTTTCTCAAACCCCGAGAGAAAGAGGGATTTCTTTCAATTCTCCCATCCTCCCTCGCCGGAGAGGACCCGTCCCTTCAAGCTCTGCTTTCGATCCTGGCAAAAGACGGCAACTCCCTCCCGGCCCAGGCCTTCTCCCGCGGAGAAACCCTTGTTCTCGATCTGGCGGACACCCTTCCCTCCCCCTGGGAAGAGGCCCTTTTCCGACGAGGAATCCGCCATCTCATGGTGCTTCCCGTTACCAAGGGAGGAGATGTCTCCCTGGCCCTTCTCCTCGCCTTTTCAAAGGAGGAGGGCCTCCCGAAAGGACTCCACCAGGCACTCTCGGGGCTCGCCCAAAATCTCTCAAAGACCCTCGACCGTCTGAGTCTTGAGATACGAGGCCAGGAAGAAGGCGCCATCCAGCGGGTCATTCTTGAAAACTCCCTCTCGGGCGCCATCATCTTGAAGAACCGGATCATCCAAAAGGTGAACACTCCCCTTCTCCGCATGCTGGAATACGAGCGACCGGAGGAGCTCCTTGGTCGCTCGATCTCGGTCCTGTATTTCGATCAGGAGGAATTCGTCACGACGGGAAAAGACCTCTATTCCCGGATCCCAACCGAGGAATCGATCCACTATACCGATCTCAAGGCCCGAAAAAAGCAGGGGGGATTTCTCTGGGTCGACGCCTCGGCGACCCTTGTCAGGGACGGGCAAGACACTCTTGTGGTCATCTCCCTTCAGGAAGCCCAGCTGCGTCACGACCAGACTGACAGGATCGCCCTTCTCGCCCGCTACAACCAGCTTCTGGCCAGGATCAACGCCCTGATTTCGGAAACCTCCAACGAATCCGTCCTGCTCGACGAGGTCTGCCGGCTCTCCACCGAAGTGGGAGGTCTCGCCCTGGCCCGAATTACCCGTCCCGATCCCGATGGATGGCTTTCCACCGTCGCGTTTTCGGGGAAGGAATCCGATCATCCCGACTTCCGGGTCTCGATCCGGGATGACCGTTCCGAGGGCATGGGACCGGAAGGGAGGGTTTGGAAAGAACGCTCTCCCCTGTTCGGGGTCGACCTTTCCGGAATGGAAAAAACCTTCCCGCCTCCCGAGAGGGGGTGGCCCCTCTCGAGAGGGCTCAGAAGTTCGTCCTTCCTGCCCCTCTTTCGAGGGGGTGAGATCTGGGGCATTCTCTCTGTCCATGATACCCGTCCGGGACTTTTTGTCCCCGAACTTTGCGATGTCCTCACCGAGATCTCCCGAACCCTTTCCTCCGCCCTCGACAGGCTTGATCTCAAGACCCGCGAGAGGGAGTCGACGGCTATCATTCGTGCGCTTTTTGAAAAGACCAGCTCGGGAATCATGATGGCCCGGGACCGGATGATCATCATGGTCAACGACCAGCTGGTTCGCCTCTTCGGGTACGACGGTCCCCAGGAAATGACAGGACGGGACTCCTCCTATTTCTATGCCACTTTTGAGGAATACCAGCGCGTTGGTCGTCTCCTCTATCCTGCGATCCTGACCTCCGACGGAATCTTTATCCCGGACATCCAGGCCAAGAAGAAGGATGGTTCGCCGCTCTGGATCGATCTCTATGGCTCCTCCCTCAACCTGGGGGATGAGCGCACTCTCATCTTCACCCTGACCGATGCCACCTCTCGTCATGAACAGGAGGAGCGGCTCGAACGTCTGTCGCTCTTCACTCAAGTTCTTGCCGACTTTCGGCGACTGGCCGTCTCGGCCAGGAATCGTGAGGAGCTCCTCGACGGCGTCTGTCACCTGTCCGTGGAGGGAGCCATCTCCGACATCGTCTGGATCGGGAGACCCGATGACGAGGGGTGGATTTCCTTCGAGCATACCGCCGGCGACACCTCCTGGCTCGAAGGGATCCGGCTCTCCGTCCTCGAAGAGCTCCCCGAGGGGCAAGGAGCTGCAGGGCAGGCCTGGAGACACAACGAACCCCGAATCAATGTCTCCCTTGACCCGTCCAGAGGACCGATCCCGCCCTCCTGGGAGAGGATCATTGTCTCCCGGGGAATCCGGACGACCGCCGCGGTCCCGATCCGGAAGGGAGGATCTCCCTGGGCCATTTTGGCCTTTCTCGACCACCGCCCCGAGGCCTTTTCCGAAGAGCTTTGCAAGATCCTCGTGGAGCTGGGAGAGAGTCTCACGGAAGGGCTTGATCGTCTCGAGCGACTGGCCGAGCAGAAACGTCTGGCCAGTGCCGTCGATTCTGTGGGAGAAGGGATTCTTGTCGTCAGCACAGACTTCTCAATTCTCTATGCCAACCCCGCCATGGGGAGGATGGTCGGACGTTCCCCCGAAGAGATGCTGGGGGACTCCCCCTTCTTTCTGATAGGGCCCGAGACAGACATGAAAAAGGTCGAACAGCTCCTCGAATCCTTTCGAACAGGATCCCCCTTCCAGGAAACGATCCGCTTCTACAGAAAGGATGGCTCGGCCTTCTGGGACCTCATCTCGATTAATCTTATCTATGACAGCTCCGGGCAGATCCGGGAGTTTGTGGGAATCCACCGAGATGTGACGGACATGGTCGAGTCCTCCCAAAAGTTTGAATACGACTCCCTTCACGACAGGTTGACCGGACTTCCCAACCGCCACTCCTTCGAGCTCCATTTCCGGCAAGTCCTTACCCGCGCCAGAAGAAACAGGGATTCCGTGGCCCTGGGATTCCTCGACCTCAACGATTTCAAGCCCATTAACGACCGGTTTGGCCATGAGGCGGGAGACGTTCTTCTCCGGGAATTTTCAGCAAGGGCCCGGGCCCTTGTCCGGGAGACAGACTTTTTTGGCAGGCTGGGGGGAGACGAGTTTGTCGTCATCTTCGAATCGCTGGGTGACAATGACGAAGGTCTCGAGGAGAGGCTGAAAGCCGCGTTGGATCGCCTCCAGGGAGCCGTGGACGCTCCCTTTGAGATCCTCCCGGGGACGACCATTTCAATCAGTATGTCAATGGGTCTTGCACTCTTTCCCTCCGACGGGGAGAGCGCCGACGAACTCCTCCGGAAAGCCGATTTGGCCATGTACCGGGCCAAGGGGGAGAAGCTCGCCCGGAGCCAATGGTGGTCTCTCTACAGATCCGAGAAAGCCGGAGGGGAGAAGGAAGACTTGTTCGATATCTTCTGAGAACAAGCCTCCTCTTTTCTCGAACAGTATCGCTCCCTCTTCGACGAAGTGACCCGACAGTTCGCCACAACCTTCTACGACCGTCTTTCCGAGGATCCCCGGGCCCGGGCCATCCTCGAAAATCTCACCTCCTTCCGGAAAGATCGCCTCGTCGACTCCCAGACGCGCCATCTAAAGATTCTTTTCTCGCCGGAGACCCGTCCCCAGACGATCATTGAAATCTCGCACGCTCTGGGGACTATCCACGCCCTCGTCGGGGTGTCCGTGCCGACGATCCTGTCAGCACGCTCCCTCTACAGCACCATCTTTTTCGAAAAGATCTCCCGATTCCCCCTTTCCACTTCCGACCGCCTCCGTCTCCTTCTTCTCTTCGAAAATCGTCTGGGAGAAGATATCCGGGGCCAGGTCGAGTCCTACAGCCGAACCATCGATGCCTATGCCGAAAGCCTGACCTCTCCGATCCCCCCGCCCGGATCTCCCTGGCCGGATATCCTTTCCTGGGAGATCTCATTACTGGAGAGTCTCCCGGGGATGAGCGGAGCGATCCTCCTGCGCCCAGACCGACAAGGGGGCTTCGCTGTAGAGTCCGCCTCCCGCCTGTCCTTTCCCTGGGAGAAAGACGACCATCTCCAGACCTTGAGGTCGGCCTGGAACGAGAACCGCCAGATCCGTCTCTATTGTCCGGATTCCGACACCATGGGGGGAAGCTCCGGAAAGGGATGGTGTTCCTTCCTCTTCCTTCCCGTCCGGGATGCAACGGATCGCCCGGCCGCCCTTCTCTTTTTGGCCGGACTCTACCCTCACCAGTTCGACTCCGCCTGGAGCCAGCGGTTTTTGAGTAACCTCTCCCGCCGCTGGAGCGAGCTCTGGAGCCGCGCCCAGACTCCCCCCCAAAGCCTCGAAGAAGAATCCTCCCGAACCCTCCGGAAAGAGTTGCTCGAGGGGGGGCTCCGATTTCATCTCCAGCCCGTTGTTGACCTTGTTCTGGGAAGCGTCCCCCGGGTCGAGGCCCTGGCGAGACTTGAACGACCGGGGGGAGAGATCCTGACTCCCGGAACCTTCCTTCCCCTGCTGGGAGAGAGCGACCTGATCTGGCTCTTCCGGGAGGGCCTTGAGACGGCCGCCCGGCAACTTTCAGAGTGGGATCGGCAGGGCCTCTCCCTCGACCTCTCCCTCAATCTCCCCCCCCATGCCCTGGCCGATGAACGCTGTTCACACTGGCTCCTGGAGCCTCTCCGGCGCCATGGAGTCAATCCCTCCCGCATTACTCTCGAACTTCTTGAAAACCAGAAGATGGATCCCCGTACCCAAACCGAAGGCATTCGCCGGATCCTGAAAACGGGGGTCAAGCTCTCCATCGACGACTTGGGGTCAGGGTACAGGTCCCTTGAGAGGCTGGCCTCAGTCCCCTTTGACTCTATCAAGGTCGACCAGGGCCTTCTTTTCCGTTTCCATTCGTCGCCCCTGGAGACAATCGCCCTGATCGGGGCCATTGTCGATATGGGGAGAGACTTCAGCCATCATGTGGTGATCGAAGGACTGGAACACCCGGATCTGGTAGAGGTCGCCCGCATCCTGGGGGCCCGATACGGGCAGGGTTTTGCCCTGGCCCGTCCCATGGCCCCCACGCTGATCCCTGCCTTTATGGAGGGATTTTCCCTTGAGGAGGGCGATCGGAAGATCAAGAGCGCGGCCGGGGCGCTGGCCTACCTCTGGAGGAACGAGATCCGGGGCAGGGAGGATCTTTCCAGAGTCTCTCGCGAGTGTCCCTTGAGGACATGGCTTCTCTCCCGGGAAAGTCCCGGCTCTCTTCCCATCCTCTGGCATGACGGCCTCCACTCGGACCCTGAAAAGCGGGAGCTCTTTATGGAGAATCTCAAGTCCTGGATTGCCGAGAAGATCCGACAGGAGGCCGCGACCTCCTTGTGAGGACAGCCTTGAGACTTCCTGACGCCTGAAATTGCTCCTCCATAACCGCAAAAACCTAGCAGGAGGGAGATTTCATGACATCGGAGAGAAAGCTGAACAGTCTTGGGATGTGATGCTCTTCTGAAGGGGAAGAACGTCGAAGACCCTGCAAAAAAAGAGGGGCGGGGATGTCCGATGGTCTTGAAAGACCCCCGAAATCGCTCGCCCAAACGCTCCCCATGGCATGCCGCAAAAAACAGTTTCTTTTACTCTCGGGTTCGGATATAATCATCGCCTTGAGACTCCTCTATCGACCGTTGGGTCCCATCGTCTAGTGGCCTAGGACGCTGGCCTCTCACGCCGGAAACACGGGTTCGAACCCCGTTGGGACCACCAACAAGTCTTGACCTTCAGGAGCCGCACCCGCCCGGAGGTCCTCAGATCCGGCTGTTCGCTCCGGAAACACCCAAGAAGTCAGGGGCTCCCGCAGACAGCCTCTCCGGAACTTTCCCCTTGACCGCCATTGACACTCCGCAAAGGATCTGTTTCCTTCATACTCTGGCCGATGGCCCCCATGCTGGACTCTCTCCCATGTCTTTATCCCTTTCGACGATTCGGGCGATCCTCTACGATCTCGACGGAACCTTGGCCGATTCCTTCCGTCCCATTCGCGAATCCTTCAACCACATGCTCAAAACACTTGGACAGACGCGGGTCCTGACTTTCGAGGAATCTCTCGGGCTCGTTGGCGGAGGACTTGAAGAAGCGGTCGCCCGTCTTCTCTCGCCCGGAGAGGTTGCCCAGGGAACCGCGGTCTTCCGGGCCCACTACGAATCGATCTATCTTGACACCACCCACCCCATGCCGGGAGCCGAGAGCCTACTTCGGGAGATCTCCCGCCGGGGTCTCTCCCAGGGGGTCGTGACCAACAAGCTTGGAACGTCAGCCCGGGCCCTCATCCGCCATTTTGGCTGGAGCGATCTTCTCCCCCTTTGTCTCGGAGAGCACGATGGGTTTCCCCTCAAGCCCTCTCCCGAGATGATTCTCGCCGCCGCAAAGACGATGGGCCTTGCCCCGCGGAATATCCTCTTTGTCGGAGATTCTCCCTTCGACCGGGAGGCCGCAAGACGGGCCGGATGTCCGGTAGTGCTTCTCACAACCGGAACCCATCAGGAAAAAGAGCTCGCCTCGTTGGATCCCCTGGCGGTGCTAGGAAGTCTCACGGAGATGGAAGGTGTTCTCAGGGAGCTGGCTTAGGGAGTCTGGTAGGGTCCGGTAAAGCCCGGCGTCATGACAGGAAAGGGGGAGGTCTCGATCAGCTGGGTGGGAGGAAGCCATGTATGGAGATCCGCCACATCGACGGTCACAAATCGCCGGGTCACACCCTCCGCGGTCTGAGACGGCCTCTTCATCCGACGCACGGTGCCGGTGACGGTGATCCGGACTCCGTCGCGAAGGGCCGAAGGGTCCACGGGATAGGGGAAAACCAGCAGGAGATGGCCGGCCGAGGGATCCGGAGACTTTGGGCGAAGGATCCTGTCCAGAGGGGAAGGCGCAATCTCCACATAGGCCCGGGTTGTATGATTTTCGAGGTGAACAACCTGCCCCCCCACCACAACCTTCTGACCGGCGAGATCCCGATGGTTTGAAAGAATCTGGGAATAATCCACCGTCATGTCCACCCCGGCGAGCTGATGCCGGGTGAAGGTGGGCGGGTTGAAGATGTCGCAACCCGTGAGGGCTGCCAAATTGAGGAGGCCAAGGAGCAGAAGCGGTAGAACTCCCGTCCGCCACCGGACAAGGAAGTCGGCGGACGGAGTCAAGAATGCCAGCCCGGAGGGAGGAGCGGGGGAGACACCCTTCCCTGTCTCACTTCTTCCACCAGTCGAGATTTCCGGTAATGATGTACTTCCGGAAGAGATCGAAGATGATAAACCCCAGAAAACCGAACTCGAGGATGGTGAAGATCCGGAAAAAGATCCCCAGGACCTTGGCCCTCCGCGGGGTAAACTCCAGAGAGGCCGCATCGGGCTCCGGGCCGGAAGCCGGACGGGAGGGCGCCGAAGAGGAGGCATCGTCGGGAGAGGGGTCTGTCGTCTTGTCCGAAACCACGGGAGGTACTCCTTAGAGATAACCTGAGAGACGAGCGGAAAGGACTGTCAGTCGGGATCCGCCATGCCGAACAGGTTCTGGTTGAGGGATCCGATCCACATCGTCCGCCGGTTCGGGTCCGGGAACATGACGAGATCAATCCGCCTCTTGTTGAAGGAGAAAGTAAAGTCCACCTCGCCCGGAACCCCAAAGCGGGAGCGCTTACCCTTGGTGAACGGGACCTCCGTCTGAAAATCCGGAACCAGGGAGCCCGCCTCGTTGATCCGACCTGAAAGAGAGGCCATCCGGGCCTCCGCATCAAAGGTCACTCGCCCCTCGAAGGCGAATGGGCCATCGACGAGAAGACTTCCCGCCATCACGATCCTATAGGACTTCCCCGGGTAGAAGTAGAAAGGCTGGGGATAGGGGAGAAAGACCCCTGCCCCCACCGTATGGTGGGAATGGAGAATGAACATCCCCGTCGAGCCCTCTCCCTTTATTCTAAATTCCTGATCCTTGCCTTTCAACCAGAGGATCGAGTCGATCGTTCCGTCATGGTTCGGAGGAGAAACCCCCCGCAAGAGATCCCTTCGCTGGAGAACACCATTAATCCGGGAGACCGGATGGTAAAGCCGGTAGGGAGTGGCAAAGGGAACCGGACCGGTGATGGAGAGGGTTTCATTGAGCATCGTCCGGTAGGCATTGAGAAGAACAAGACGGGGAACCCAGAAGGATCGCGACGGCGGAGAGAGGTTCAGGACCCAGAGAGCCGGCTCAAGCACCGAGGAGTCATCGGAGGCCACAAAGGCTGCACGCCGGATACGGCAGGAAGCCAGGTCCCGGAACTCGACAAAACCCCGAACCTTTCTCTCGACCCAGTCTCCGCCTTTAAACTCGGAAATTCTGGCGGAGAGCGGAAGCACCACCGGCCCCTTCCGGGACAGGTCCATGCCGGAAGCCCAGTTTTTTTTAATTCGTATTTTCAGGGCCGGGTGGCCCTTTTTTTGTTCGGGAAGGACCTCCCCCCGGACATCAAGATAACGCGGAGTGCACTCCACCGGAGTCATGACGAGGGAGCGATAGGATGAAGCCGCCATCATGGAGCTCCGGTAAAGGGTCCCCCGGTCGCTCACCACTGTCGCTGGCTGGGAAAGGGTGGTGCAGGAGGCCAGCCCCCAGAGCAGCATCCCTCCCAACCATCGGCCCCATCGCATCCTTCCCCCTGACGGTTCCTCCGACGGCGTCACCTGCCTTGAACCTTTTCTCGTCATTGTGTTAAATATCATATCAGTATTTGGCCAGTATTTTGTCATTCATTATCGAGTGAACCTGATCAGCCATCGGCCCCTGTCGCCCGGGAGCGCACCGTTTGTGCCCCGAAAAGGTCGCCGGTAAACCAGTCCAACACTTTCCATCGTCCCGGAGGCTCATTCCCATGTCCATCGTGCCAAAGACACACTCTCGACAAATGCCACTCCAGATGGCTGGCGGTCTCATTGACCGGACCTTTCGCCGGACGTATCCCTTCATGCTGATCGCAGCCGTTGGCGCTCTGGGCGCCTGTGCCCAGACAAACGCACTTATCGGGAACCATCAGAACGCTGCCTACAACTATCGGACCTCCTCCCAGTCCCTGGAAAAGGCCGCCAAGAAAGAGTCCGACCTGCAGAACCACATTCTGGCCGCCAAAAAATTTATCGATGCGGCGGGAACCCGGCTCTCCTCCGCCCAGGAATACCAAAAAATCGGCAATCCCGTCTGGGCCAAGAACATGTTCGACCGCGCCACCGCCGATCTCAATACAGCCGCCAACGAAATCAAGTCCGCCCAGTCGCCGATTTCCGGCAACTAGCCTTCGACCGGAGGGGAGGAATCCCTCCTCTCCTTCTCTCTCTCTCTTCGGCCGGACCGCCGTCGTCCTGAAGGACGCTTTTCTTCGGAAAGCTGGCCGGCTTCTTCTTCAAGCACGAAGTCACACCTGAGACGCTGAAAGTCCACCTTGGCCACCGTCACCCTCACCGCATCTCCAACGGAGAAGGTTCGTCCCGTCCGGTTGCCCCGTATCTGATGTCGGTCCTCCCGATATTCGTAGTAGTCCCGCCCGAGCATGTGAATAGGGATCATTCCCTCGACAAAAAAGGGGGAAAGCTCCACGAAGAGCCCGAAGGAGGCGACACCGGTGATCCGTCCATCAAAGCTCTCGCCGAGGTGTTTCGAGATGAACCGGACCTTCTTGAAATCGATGGCCATTCTCTCGGCTTCCGTGGCCTTCCTCTCCCGCTCCGAGCAATGCTGCGCGACAGATGAAAGGCTCCCGGGGAGGAGCGACTCCATCCCGGAGGGGTTGGCAAGGTCGAGGAGACGGTGGACGATAAGATCCGGATACCGCCGGATAGGAGAAGTGAAATGGGTATAGTCGGGAAAGGCCAGTCCAAAATGGCCCAGGGGAGAGGGATCATAGCGGGCCTGCTTGAGAGAGCGCAGAACCGAATAGTGCACCGGGTGCTCCAGAGGAGACCCTTTCGTCTCCTCAAGAATTCGGGAAAGGTCCCGGGGGGTGACCGTCTCGGGTTTTGTAAACGGCAGTCCGAGAGAACCGAGAAAAGAGTAGAGATTCTCGATCTTTTCCGGAGTGGGTGTCTCGTGGGCCCGAAAGAGGGCCGTTCCCAGACGTTCGCGCAGCCGTGTCGCCACCAGGGTGTTGGCCAGGAGCATGAACTCTTCGATCAGCTGATGGGACAGGTAGCGGGGAGAGCGGAGGATATCCACCGGCTCCCCCCGGAGATCCAGGACAATTTCCGGTTCCGGAAGGTCGAAGTCAAGACTTCCCTTGCCCATGCGTCGCTTGCGGAGTAGTGAGGCAACCCGCCACATCGTGTGAAGTCGATTTTCAAAGGGAAGGTAGGCCGGGGAAGGCTCGCCGGTCAAAGCCCGATGGACCTCCGAGTAGGTCATGCGCATCCGGCTCCGGATGACGGAGCGATCCAGGCTCCAGGAAAGGACCTGCCCCTCCCGGTCGATCCGAGCCGTCACCGATCGAGCCAGACGATCGGTCCCCGGATTGAGGGAGAGGACCCCGTTAGAGAGAACCTCGGGAAACATGGGAAGCACCCGGTCGGGAAAGTAGACGCTGGTCGCCCGGGCGAATCCCTCCCGGTCGAGAGCCGAGCCGGGAAGAACATAGGCCGAGACATCGGCGATATGGATCCCGAGGGTCACCGTCCCGTCGGCCTCCTCCTCGATGGAGATCGCATCATCGAAATCCTTGGCGGTATCCCCGTCGATGGTGACGATTTCCAGAGAGCGAAAGTCAAGCCGTTGCTTGTCCGGGCAGATCGGAACCTCTTTTGCCCGACGGTGGGCCTGGAGCTCCACCTCTTCGGGGAAGGCCGTGGAAAAGCCGAAGGAGGCAATGACAAGATCCGTATCGATGGCAGGATCGCCATCGGCCCCGAGGATCGAAAGGATTCGTCCGGAAGGCCGCTTCAAGGGCTCCTCCGAAGGGGGCGCGGAAGGATCGGACAGGGGGGCGGGATAGACCAACACCTCGAGGATCACCACCGTTCCCTCCTCCGTTCCCGGAGGAGGCGCCTCAACCACATGAAAAAGGTGGCGGATCTTGGCATCCTTGGGCTTGACGAACCAGCCTTCCGGCGTCCGATGCAGGAGTCCGGGAAAGGTCTTCCGACCGTGGGCCAGAACCCCGACGATCACCCCTTCCCGACGTCCCCGGGCATCTTCCCCGGCGACGTGGCAGACCACCGTATCCCCGTCAATCGCCCCGGCGAGAGCGTGGGCCGGCACGAACACATCCTTTTTTCCCTCGGGATCAATGACAAAACCATACCCGTCCTTGTTTGCCTCCAGCCGGCCCGTCAACCGGGGAAGGCGATCGGGAAGGGACAGACGGCTATCGGGAAGGCGAACGATCTCATGGGACAGAACCAGTTGATCGATGGCTTCCTGGGCATCGGGACGTCGGGCCCGGTCCTTTTTCGAAAGAAGCCGTCGAAGAAGAATCTCCAGGGAGAGAATATGCTCGGGGGAGTCCGCCATCGCCTGAAGGACGCGTTCCCGCCATGCCGAAGGAGAATCTGGAGGCGCGAGAACAGGGGACTTTGATGTCGCGGAACCGGACCGTCTCCGGCGTCTTCTCTTTCTTTCAGCCACAAAAACCTCTTTTCATATCCATTCATTTCCGGAAACTCTCCGGAAAATCGACCAAACCCTGGGTCTCATTCTCACCGGAATCATCGTATCACAGGACCCTTTCGGTTCCTAGCAAACAATCGTGTGCGAGACAAAAATTCTCCCTTTTGCCGGGAAATTTTCCCTCGCACGAAGGATCGCAAGACGACAGGAGACTCTCCTTCTCCCGATCCTGACACCTTCGCCGCACTTCCGAGAGCTCCGGACGGTAACCGACATTGAGGAGACAAAAAGGGAAGAGCGATGGCATCGCAGGGCGTTGAGACGGGGAAGGAAGGCAGTCAGGAGGAGATGCATGCAGGAAAAAACAAGAAAAAAAGAATGGAAGGAAGGGGAACCCTCCCGGTCAACAGAAGGTCCCCCCCTGTGACTGAAGGTGGCTCAAACCACCTGGTAAATTCTGACGTCCGGTGCCGCATCGAGGAAGGGCTTGAGGGCCACCACGACATCCTTGTTGAAGAGATCGCTGTTCAAATACTTCTTTGCGTTCTCGGCAGAGTCGAAGCCATGAAGAACCTGAACATCCTCGTCGCGAACTAGGAGCTCCTTTGACTTGGCTCCGGGGATCGTCGAAAGGAAGGGCTGCTTGAATTTGGTGTAAACTCCCGCAGCCGAGGGACGGTTCTTGTCCTGAATTTTCAGGGTGATTTCAAGATAGGTCATCGTTCCTCCTTGGGGAAGGGAAACTTCCCCGTCAATGGGGTGGGCCGGTTGCATGAAGGATCTTGTCTTGTTGGCCTTCATGCCCTGTTGGACCGATCGTACCAGATTCCTTTTTTATTTAGAAATTGATATAGTTGATAACATATATTTTAAAAATAGATTAATACCACGGGACAGCCATGAACCTTACACATCTGAAATTTGTTGTCGAGACGGCCGAGCTCAAATCATTCAGCCGGGCGGCAGAAAAATGTCGGGTCACCCAGTCAACCCTTTCCAACGGGGTTTCCCTAGTCGAACAGGCTCTAGGAGGAAAGCTTTTCGAACGAACCACCCGGTCTGTGGCACTCTCGCCCTTTGGCAAGGCCATGATCCCCCTGATCCGGTCCGTCCTGACCGCCGAGTCCAACCTCATCCTCCAGGCCAAAAACTATCTGACCCCGGAAAAGGCCCTCATCCGGATCGGGGTCTCCCCCCTGGTGAACGCAGGATTTACCTCTGTCCTGACCCAGAGCTTCCGGGACAAACATCCGGATTACGAGATCGTCCTCTACGAAGAAAACCTGGAGCAGCTGCAACGGATGCTTCTTTCCGACGGGCTCGACTTTATCTTCGTTCCCCTGATCTCGGAGTTCACTGCCGAATTCGGCACGATGATCTCTCTCTTCCTCTATGACGAACCCCTGGTTCTCATCACCCGGGATCCCGTCCTTCTCTCTTCGGGATCGGTTTCGGCCCAAACCTTGAAGGGGCAGAAGTTCGTGATGGTTCCCGATGCTTGCGGGCTCGCCCGTGTCACCCGGGAGATTTTCAAGAAAGCCAAGGTGGCCCTCCACGAGTACGAGGGGCGGGCCTTCAGCTATAGCGCCCTGACTGAGTGGGCCCAGAACGGGATCGGATCGGCCCTTCTTCCCCGGAGCAAGGTCAATCGGGAGACCCCCGGGATTCCCCTATATAACGACAGCCATGTCGCCGAATACATCCGGTTCGTCTCGATCGGCAATGCAGCAAGCTATTCCCGCTTCAAGGCCTTCACCGAATACATCCGGAAAAACTCCGGATCCCTCGCTCGCGGACTCGGACTCGACCCCCCGGACGAACCTTAAGACTTCCGGGACCCTCTCCCGTCAGGAGGAGCGTCCTCGCCCCACGCCCGCCATGACACTCCCCCATCTCCAGCCCAGGGCCGTCAGAAAATTTCGAAGCCAGGGGGTTCCGAACTGTCCCGGATAGCATCCCCCCACCACGATGGTGACCGGCGGAGGGAGGGGGGTGAAATCGCCCGGGTCGACGGGAGGAGGAAAAATGGGAAGGACCGCCAGGGAGCGGGTCACCCCATCCGGGAGCTCTGCATTCTCGACAAGCTGGAACGATCGGCTCTCCCGAGCCATCAAAAAAAGCTCTCTCTGGCGGGAGACAGCCTCCGAAAACTCCTCCGACCCGGCCATCACCTCCACCCGGCCATCCTCCCCAAAGGCGACGAGCGACGCTCCGCTGATCCCCGAAAGCTGTGACAGGGCCCCCACATCCTCCGCCTGTCCTTTCTCCCCGACCACCGGAAAGAGGGGGCGAAAAAGATAGTCGCGAAACTCCCCCTGAACCCGCGATTCCGATTCCGACTGATACCGGATATCCAGCCCCAACCGTTCCTCGATGACGAGATGGAGCCGCATCTGTTCCATGGCGGAAAGGCGAAAATCTCTGATCATGGCCGTCAGGAGCTTGCCATAGACCACCTTGGCATAGACGAGAGCCGAAAGATCCACCCCGTAGAAGACATGGGCCTCTCCCAACGCCCGGGATCTCCTCCAGAGATCGTTGGAAGTGGTCCCGGGAGAGAGGAGAAAGGTGAGGTGATGCTCCTGCGACTTCCTGAGCCTCTCCAACCGGGACTCATCCATCCTCTCAAGGATCTCCCGCGACCCGGGATCCTTGCCAAGATGGTCATAAAACTCCAGCACAAATCGTCGGGTGGCTCGCTCCACCAGGAGAAAAACCCTCCCCAACAATTCCTGGGCCTCGGAGCCAAAAGCCGAAAACTCTTCCGCCACAGCCTTTGGTTGTTCCACAAGATCCGGCACCTCCCGCCTCTCCCCCCACCATCGCCTGCGCTCTCCCTTCCAGGATTTGAGCGCATACATAGCCAGGTCGGCCTTCCGGAGAAGGGCATCCACAGTTTCTGTCTCCTCCGAGAGTCGGGCCACGCCCAAGGTCATCCCCACCCGGGCCAACCGTCCCTCTCCGACATCGAAGGAGGTTTCGACGGCGCTGTGGAGCCGGTCCAGGGCCGCCACCAGCTCCTGATGCACCTTTTCAGAATCCCGGCCGGCAAATTCCAGGACGATCACAAATTCATCTCCCCCGAGGCGACAAAAAAAGTCGGACTCCCGAAGACACCTTCTCACGCGCTTCGAGAACTCCCGGAGGAGCCTGTCGCCGGCCTCGTGGCCATACAGATCATTGACCGGCTTGAAATCGTCAAGGTCGATCAGCCCCGTCACAAGACTTCCTCCATTTCGTCGGGATCGGGCGATTGCCATTTCGAGATAGCTCTCCATCGCGCGTCTGTTGGGGAGGTCTGTGAGGCTGTCATGGGTGGCTTCATATTCGATCCGTCGCTGGAGACGATTCCTCTCGGTGACGTTGACGGCCGTCCAAAGAAACCGGGGAGAGCCCTCATGTTCGATCCAGCGGCCGAAGAGATCGAAAAGGAAAACTGCCCCGTCCCTCCGTCGAAGACGGACGTTGACAAGGCTAACCGACTCCCGACCTTCCCGCTGGGCACTCTCCAGAGCTTCATTGACATGGCGAAGCTCTTCGTCGTCGGCCAGGAACAGACGAAACAATCTCCCCTGGACGGAAAAGTCGGGGGCGTATCCGAGCTCTTCGAGGTGGTAGGGGTTCACATAAAGAAGCCTTCCTTCCTGGAGGTCGACGAGGATAAATCCGACGCTGGCGTTCTCTGTGATCGCCCGGTTGAGGGAGGAGAGCGCTCTCTCTCTGACCTCCTGGTCTCTCCGGTCAAGGGCACGGGAGAGACTTCGCCCCGCCTCCTCGACGACCTCCCGGATCTCGGAGGCCAGAAGATCCGGGTCGGAGCCGGAGAGCAAGAGTGCGAAGCAGGGTCTCCCCTTCCGAAGGATGGGAACCACTCCCCGGACACCCGATCCCAAGCCATCGTCCTTCCCCGGGTCGGACATCCACCCGGCCATGCCCGTCTCCAGGGACTGAAACAGGGGAGAATTCGGGGGAAAAAGGGAATGTTCGGAGGGGGCCGGGAGAGCCCGCTCCCCCTCGACAACCCAACCTCCATGGCCGTCGGGTCGCAGAATCGAGACCGAATCAAACTTCCCCTCCCCGGAAAAAAGCTCGGCCGTCTTTTCCAGAAGAGAGGTTTCGTCGTCAACCCACTCCTCAAGCTTTCGGACCTCCCCCAGACATTCCCGGAAGCGGGCGACCATGGTCAGCCGGGCCGCCTGAATATGCCGATCGGTCACATCGGTCAGCGTTGCGATGAGAAGATTCTTTCCTCCCAACTGGACCAGAACCTCATAGATATCGACCCACAGACTGGTGCCATCTTTTCGGACCCCCGGGACATCCTGGAGCAGAACCGGCTTCCCCTCAAGCACTGCAGGAAAAAGAAGCTCTCCCACCCGGTGATATTCGGCTTCGCTCCGGTAGAGGAACCGACTCTCTTCTCCAAGAAGTTCTTCCGGTTTTTCGTAGCCAAACATCTCGAGCATGCGCGGATTGACATAGGTGATCGTCCGCCCCTCGGCGATAAGGATCCCGGAACGGGAATGGCCAAGAATTGCCTCCTGAAAAGCAGCCGTCTCCCTCATTGAGCGGCGAAGATCCAACCGGTCAAGGAAAAGAGAGAGACTTTCGGCCATTCCCGCAAAGATTTCCTGGCTCTCGGGGGCAAAAGCTCGGGGGCTAAGGGAGAACAGGGTCAGGACACCCCAGGGCTGGCCACCCCGAGGAACCGGAAAGAGGGCGACATTGACGCCCTTGCCCGAACTTTCCAGGTCGGTTGATGTTTTTTCAGAAGACTCCTCCTTCCAGAAAAAAACGCGGGGAATCCCCTCCCTGGCACATCCGGAAAGTCCCTCCTCCAGATCGGGAGAAAGCCTCCGGCTCAGCCGCAGGGGAAAGGCATCGCCCCCCGCTCTCTCCATATCCGTGTGCGACAATGCCCCAAAGGACCGGGAGGCCTCCTCCCAGAGTCCCGCCTTTTCCACCTCACCCCTTCTGGCGAGCCTCTCGCAAAACACCTGAAGCAGCGACTCCTCGGCATTGTCTCGAACGATCTCCCGACGCAGATCCGAGAGAATCTCCCGGAGAGAGTCAAGGCGTGCCTTTTCACGAAATCTCCTCACCCTTCCCGTGGCGTCATTGGCAGTCAGGACCACGGTCCCCCCACCCTCATAGGCGGCCAGAGCGAGGGAAAGGTCAAGAACGAGAGGAGAACCGTCGGCCTTTCTCGCATGGACCTCCGACAACATCAGAGTCTTGTCTGAAGGAGTCAGGGAGGAGAGGGCCTCCTCCACGCGACGGGCCTCCCCCGGGCTGTCCCAGAGACTTTCGAGATCCTTCCCTCGCATTGCCTGTTGTCTATCATGGCCGAAGAGGGCGACCAGCGCGGCATTGGCGTAGACCAGGGCTCCCTCCCGAACAAGCGCGATTCCCGAAGGGGAATGATCGAGGAGGAGCTTCCGCAGGAGGAGCTCGTCCCTCTCGCGGGATCGCATGTCGAGCCTGTCGAGCGCTCGGGAAAGCATCTGGGCCAAAGTTTTAAGGATCTCATCACACGGGGGATCGAAGGCGGAAAGAGAGCGGGAGTAAAGGGCCATAACTGCGGTGGGGGCTCCTCCGCGATAAAGGGGGAAAAAGGATCCCGAGCGACAGCCCGCAGACATGAGTGCCTGCACCCACGGGTCCTCCCTCACATCCCGGAATCGGCCGGAGAGATCGGAAACAAAGAGGGGACCCCCAGAACGGAAAGCTTCTCTTTCAAGCAAGAATCCCCAAGAGTCAGTTTTCTGGAAAAGGGGGCGCAGAGATTCCTTAAAAGACTTGGCTCCCGCCAGCGCCACCGGACGGAGGTCTCGATTTTCGTCCGGCCGGACAATCAAGACCAGGGAAAAGTCTCCAGTGTCCTCAAGATGATCACAAACTTCCGAAAAGAGCTCGTTTTCGGGGCGCTCTTCGGCGACAAACGAGGCGGCCGTCGTCAGTAGATGGTTGTAACGGGCGAGGCGGGTGACCTCCTCTTCAAGGGTTTTATTGCCCGAGATTTTCCGAATCTCTCCCAGAAGAAAAAGGCTCTCTCCCAAAAGACATCCTTCCAGACTGACTTCAGAAACGACCGGCTCACCGTTCTTGCGGATCAGAAGAGAAGAAAAGACGTCCTTCTCATGGGCGGAGGGAAGCGTGTCGGGAGCCCCCTGACACCAGGATCGCAAAGGCTGCCCTTGAATCTCCGGGAAGGGCAGACCTGTCGTTCGCAAGAAGGAGGCATTGGCAACAAGCAACGTCCCTTGCGAGTCGAGGAGAAAGAGGTTCCGGGGGGACTCCTGGAACAACCAGACAGAAAGATCTGCGGACGAAGGAATGGGGCTCTGGGAAGACGATGAATTAAAAGAGGAGTCGGACAGGGCGGATTCTTCTTCCATGGTCCTGACTCCTCTCTCAAAAGGGACAAAGAGTGATGGGAGGGGCCCATCGTTCAGATAAAGATACTCCGAGAGTTTGGGCGAGGCGAAGTAATAGGAAACATGAGATATTTTGTCTTAAAAAGAGAGGAGTCGAATGTTGTCTGGACCCTGACTCCTCAATCGGAAGGATAGTGCCCGGACGAGAGAATTTCAAGTGATGTTTTTTGTTTTTTAAGTTTTTTATATTTAAAATAAGTTTCTATGAAGTTATTCAAGATTCACATTTTTTCAGAACACCACGAAACCAAGAGGCAGATCATTTTTGTATTTTTTTTAAAACCCCCTTGTTTTAAGGAAAATAATTTCATATGATTTAGAAGTTTATGCATTCTAGACGCGAAGGTTGCGGTCTGCCGCTCCTCCTGATTTCCCTGACAACGACAAGCCGATACCCGTCTGGCACTGTCTTTTCCAGGGATAAGCGCACACGGACAAGATGGCGGCATGAGTCAAGAGGCTGGAGACGAAGGAGGCCCCGGGGGAGAGTTCGAGATAATGTTCAATCAATCTTGACAGGCGAGAGGAACTGGCCTGATGACTAAAAAACTTTATTTCTGATCGGACCAAGGAGGACTAATGAAAGGATTTACAAAAGCGTTTTTGGGTCTCATGCTGCTGGCAGCCACGGGACTGACACTCTCTCCGATTGCTACCGTTTCCGCTCTGGCGGCTGATGCCACACCTGCCCCGACCGCGAACAAGACAGCACCAGCCAAGAAGAAGGCCCCGGCCAAGAAAGTCGCCAAGAAAAAGGCTGTCAAAAAGCATGGCCGCGTGGCCCGCAAATCCGGAGCCGGGATTGTCGGCGTCATCCGGGATATGGACATGAATGCACAGCCCATGACTCTCGTTGTCGTCAAGAATGCCGGCAAGAAAGATGAGTTTGTCTTTGGTGGTGATATCACCTCGAAGACGGCGATCTACAAAGGGAAGAAAAAGGTCGGGATGAGTGCCCTTCAGCCCGGCAAGAAGGTCTCCTTAAACTATCGCCGTTTCCATGGCAGCCTTCTCATCACCGCAATTCATATTCGCTAAGGAATAACGAAACCAGGCTGAAGGGTTGATTCAACCTTATCGACTGACAGGAAAAGACAGTTCGCAATAGGCGAACAACACACGACAAGAAGGAGATTCTGATGAAATTTGGTCAATCAAAAGCTGTTCTGGCCCTGGTGATCACTGGCGTTCTCGGATTGGCAGGATGTGCCTCCTCCGGCGGTGCTAACGGAAAGGGATCAGAAAGCACTTCCACCAACAACGCCTCCGCCACCACACCCGCTGCAACTGACAACAGTGCGGCAGCCCAGGCGGCCTCGGAAATGGATCCTCTCAAGAAGGACATCCAGTTCGGCTTCGACAAGGCGCTCCTCTCTTCCGAAGACCGCGGAATCCTCAAAAAGGATGCATCGATCCTCAAGGCGCATCCGAGCGTCAAGGTTGTGATTGCCGGCCATGCCGACGAGCGCGGGACTGATGCTTACAATATCGTTCTCGGTCAAAAGCGTGCCAAGGCTGCCCGGACCTATCTCATTCGTCTCGGCGTCTCCGCCAAGCGGATCAAAATCGTTTCCTACGGGAAGCGCGAGATCCCGAATTACTCGGTTTGCTCCGACCACAACGAGTCCTGCTGGTCGAAGAATCGTATCGCCCATTTCATGAAGATCACCATGTAAGTTTTTGCGTCAGCATCCGTTACGAGACGGGCTCCGAAAGGGGCCCGTTTTTTTGTCTCTTTTCAGGGAACATGGTATAGTGACAAAAAGGCGACCTGGATATTCACGATGGCTGCCGCACTGACAGGAAGGAGTCGTTTGTGACGAACCGAACCACGACAGGAAATTCCTTTTGCTCCACCCTCAAACGGCTCATTCCGATCGGGATGGGAGGACTTCTCTCCCTTGCATTGTCCGGATGCTCAACTCATATGCCGATGCAGTCGATGGCCCCTGGCCCCACTGTGGATCACGGGTTTCCCGGAGTCTCCGTCACAAGGAATAGCGCCCAGTGGCCCACCGTTCATGGGCCGGCACAGAACTCTGAACATCGAATTTACACGGAAGTTCCCCCTCCCCTACCGACACCGATTTCACAACCGACACCGGCCCCTCCTCCCGGCAAAAAACCCTCGCCTCACCAGAAGATCCAGAAGACGGTCTACTTTTCCTACAACAGCGCCAGACTTTCCTATTGGGACAAGGTTGTCCTGAATAAGGTCGCGGAGGAACTCCGGAAAACTCCTTACAAGCTGATCGTGCTCCACGGCTCAACTGACCCGCTGGGTTCGGAGACCTACAACAAAAAGCTCGGTCTTTGGCGGGCCCTCTCGGTCAAGCATTATCTGATTTTCCGGAAGATTCCCGCAAAGAAAATCCGGGCCTTCTCCTGGGGAGACAAAAAGACACGACTCTTCTCCTCCTGCCGGAGAAAGAGCCCCCTTTGTCACTCCCAGAGCCGTTCTGTCCGCCTCGATATTGTCAGATAGCCGCTAGCGGGGTCGTTTCAACCAGAGGATCGCCCCATAGGCCGCCGGAAATGCGACCAAAAATGCACAGGCTGCCACCACCAACGACCCCAGAAAAAAGGGAAGAAGAACCTGCCGTATTTGCATGAGAATGGCACTCTCGGGCATCTTCGACAGGGCCGCCAGTGAAGGGAAGGGCACGGATATTCCCAGAAGTCGCTCCCCGATCCGGACCTCGGCAAAGTAGGCCGGGAGGAAGACCGGAACGAAGGTCCAGGGGTTGTTGGTCCATGAGCCCAGAAGCCCAAGAGGAAGGGAGAGACGGAACAGATAGGCCAGGATCGCCACCAGTGCCGAGTGAAAGCCGAAGGGAGGCAAAAACGCCGAGGAAAGACCGACTGCAAAGGACAGGGAATCCTTCACTGGATCATGGGATCCTGTAAAGAGAGGAACAACCTTACTTTTCCACCATCCGGGACGGGCCTTGTCAAGAAGTGGATCCTTTCCCTTATGATCCGGTGTGTTCAAATCCCGCCCCCCATCCTTTTTCCCCTATCCCAGGCCCGAAGAGTATTTCCGGATCGCCCTGCTTTTGCACCTGGCCGATCCGGAAGAGTCCCTCGGGTGATCCGTCCAGGAGTTCTGTCCTTGCCCATTTCAAGAAAGCCTCCTCAACGCTGGAGGACACCCCCACCAGCAAGTCATAGTCCTCCCCACCCGTCCAAACCATCTCCCTGGGATCCTCTCCCAACGCTTCCGCCCATTGTCTGACCTCTGCGAGTACCGGAACCTCCTCGACCTTGATCGTGACCCGAGAGGCTCGGGCCAGTTCCCAGAGAGATCGCCCCAGACCATCGGAGGTATCGGTCATGGCAACAATGCCAGAAAACGAGGCCAGAAGGGGACCTTCCCGGAAAAGGGCCCGGGGGGTCCTGAATGCGGCCCGCGCCGCGGAAAACAGCGCCTCCTCCTGCCCCTTCTCCAGAGACAGAAGACCGGAGCGGGCCCGTCCCGGACGCCCGACAAGGTAGAGACAATCCCCGGGGCCAAGCCCCCCTCTTCCCACAAAGGTATCGGGAAGGATCCATCCCAGCAACGTCATCACAAGGCTTATTCCTGCGAGATCCTTCGAAAGATCGCCCCCGGCTACAACCACTCCATAACGGCGTGACTCTTCGGCAATTCCCCGATAAATCTCTTGAAGGTGCTTAAGGAAAGGTCCTGGCGGCAGTCCCGCCGCCACAAAAGCAAAGGAGGGACGTCCGCCCTTCGAGACAATGTCGCTGACATTCACGGCCACCAGCCGACGTCCCACAGAAAAAGGATCGATCCACTCCCAACGAAAGTGGACCCCTTCCCGCTGGCTGTCGGTTGTCACAAGAAGATCGGATCCCGGAGAGGGGGTGATCAGGGCACAATCGTCCCCGATTCCCATTCTGAGCCCCGGAACCGGAAGCCCTCCGGAAGAGGATCCCAGAATCCGGGAGAGCTCGGCGATCAGCTCGTGCTCCTTCACCCCGGAGTTCCATCCTCTGGATGCTCGAGAATCTTTTTGAGGAATCGACGGAACGAGGGGCCCAACTCTGGGTTCTTGAGGCCAAATCGGACGGTAGCCCGGAGAAAGCCGCCCTTGTCCCCCGTATCATAGCGGCGGCCTTCGATCTTCACGGCATAGAGAGGGCGGCGGGAAGCCAATGTCACAAGGGCATCGGTCAGCTGGATCTCTCCTCCCACTCCCGGGGTCTGGTTTTCCAGAATGGGAAAGATGTCCGGAGTCAGGATATAGCGTCCGATCACTGCCCACCGGCTTGGAGCGACTTCCGGACGAGGCTTTTCCACCAGGGATTCCACAAGAAAGAGGCCATCTCTCACCCGCTCCCCACGGATGATCCCGTAGTGGGAGACCTCCCCCTCCGGCACTTCCTGGATCCCGATGACTGGTGCATCGTATTCCCGGGCCACGGCGAGAAGTTGCCGGAGGGCCGGCTCCGGGCCGTCGATCACCTCATCGGCGAGGGAGACGGCAAAGGGCTCCTCTCCCACGAGATTCCGGGCGCACAATACGGCATGGCCAAGTCCCAGAGACTCCTTCTGCCGGGTATAGACCACCTCTGCCATGAAGGAGATCCGTCGGACGGCTTCGAGAAGGGCCGTTTTCCCTTTGTCCCGAAGAACATCCTCGAGCTCGTAGGAAATGTCGAAGTGGTCTTCGATGGCCCGCTTGCCCCTCCCGGTTACCATGACAATCTGGGCAATGCCTGCGGCCACTGCCTCTTCAACGGCATACTGGACGACGGGCTTGTCGACAAGAGGAAGCATCTCCTTGGGAGAGGCCTTTGTCATGGGTAAAAAGCGCGTTCCGTGGCCCGCCAGGGGGAAGACGGCCTTTCTCACATCCTTCATCCGGAATCCTCCTTTGGGAGAGTTGATGGTTCACTGGGTCGGGAGACTTTCGGAGGCAGCGATCGGATCTCTCCCAAGATTCGGGAAATCTCTCTTTCGGTCGCCTCTTCGGACAAACTCCCTGAGATAATGAAATCTGCCCGGGAGAGTCTCTCCTGACGTCCGCTCTGGGAGGCCATGCGTCGATTGGCCTCCTCCTGTGTCATGTGGGGACGCGCAAGCAGACGGGCGCGCTGAAGGGATTCCGGAACGTCCACAACAAGGGTGTAGTCCATTTCCCGATCGATCCCTCGCTCAAAGAGGAGCGGAACTTCGTAAACGACAAGCGGTGCGTGACAAAAGCGTTCCTTCTCCCGAAAAAACGCGGCCCGGACTCTCGGGTGAATGATCGCCTCAAGGCGGGAGCGACTCTCGGGATCTGAAAAGATGATTCTCCCCAAAACCGGCCGATCAATCTTTCCCTGGTTAATCGCCTGGGGAAAGGCCTGGGCAACCTCTTGAAAACCTTCAGTTCCCGGGAGAACCGCTTCCCGGGCCAGGACATCGGCATCGATCACCGGGATGCCCCGTCGGGCGATCAGACGGCCGACATAAGATTTGCCTGCAGCGATTCCCCCGGTGAGGCCCAGAAGGATCACCGGACAACTCCCGGGACTCCCTCCTTCGAACGCCTCAGCTTTTCAAAGTAGCGGCGGGCCGCCTGGCCTTCTATTCCCACCATCATGGCCGCAAAGACGAGCCCCCCTACTTCAAAGAGATGGGGCTTCAGCAGGGGATCGTCCTCAGGATTCGTCAGGACAAGAAGAAGTCGAAGGGCGCCTCCTCCCCCCATCATCACGGCAGCAGCAAAGAGTGCCAGCGCCCCCTTCTCTGTCATCTTCCGGGCTGTGACGCTCCAGGCGACAAGGAGAAGAAGCAAGACAAGCATGGGAAGCTCAACGATCAACAAAGACCCATGGCGAAGGGATGCCGGGAGGTCGAGGAATCGGTTTCCTAGCCAGTACTCATCCAATAACCCCGGGATGGCAAACATCAAAAGGGTAATCCTCGTTCTAGCCGGCATTCGGCTGTCCCTTTCCGATGTCAGGCGCACCTACTCCCGGGCCCGGAGCCGCCGGGGAAAGATGGGGTCTCCCCGAAGAACCAGGCTTTATGAGTCCCGCCTTCTCTTTTTTGGCCCGGTCGATGATCTCCTGGAAGAAGGCCTTCTGGGGAGCCTTGGGGTCGATCGTCAGCCCTTTTTCAAAGTAGGGCTCAGCATCCATGGCCGTTCCACGCGTCCAGAGGATTGACCCCAGGGCAAAATAGGCCGGGGCCAGGTTGGGGTCGAGGCGAATGGCTTCCTTCAGCTCGGCGATAGATCCGTCGACCTGCTTGACGACTCTCAGGAGCATCCCCAGCTTGTAGTGGGCCATGCCAAGATTGGGGTAGGCCGCAATGATTTTTTTATAATCGTCAAGAGCTTCCTTGTAATGACCCGCTGCCAGGGCCTTGTCGCCTGCCGTAAAGGGGTAGGCAATGACCTGGGGCTGGGCCTTTTTGTAAAAATACCCCATGTAAAGGAGGGCATAGACCCCGAAGAACACCCATCCCACTTTGGCCCAAAGGCGAATTCGCGGCTCCTGAACCGTGCCTCGGGCCTGCTTGAGGATGTAGGCGGTCCCCAGAAGGGCAAAGAGAAAGGCCAGAAAGAGGGCCAGGAGCGCCATCCCCAAAAGGGGAACGTTCATATTATCGAGAATGGGCCGAGTGTTCATCAAAGATCTCCTTGGATGGAACTCATGTCGGATGGGCCTCCACCCAGTCCGACCCTCTCCCGATAGAGACCGGCAGAGGAACGGAGAGGGGGAGAGCCCCTTCCATTGTTTTCCGAACGACAAAAGAGAGCGACTCTGCCTGGTCTTCGGAGACCTCAAACAGCAGTTCGTCGTGGACCTGGAGAAGGAGACGAGCCTTCATTCCGGCAGAAGGAAGGTCGCGGGAGAGGTCCACCATGGCCTTCTTGACGAGGTCGGCCGCAGAGCCCTGCAAGACCGAGTTCACCGCCATTCTCTCGCCATACTCCCGAACATTTCGGTTCTCGGATCGGATCTCGGGGATGGGGCGAATCCGGCCGAGAAGGGTTTGGATCCTGCCCGTCCGACGAGCCTCCTCCCGGATTTTCTCAAAATAGGGAGCCACGCCGGCCACAACCGAAAAATACCGGTCGATGATTCCCTGGGCCTCAGCCGGATCAACCCCCAGATCCTGGGAGAGACTATAGGCCGACATGCCGTAGAGGATCCCAAAATTGATCGTCTTGGCCCGCCGGCGGGACTCGGAGGTGACCGGCTCCCCAAAAAGGAGAGCCGCTGTGCGCGCATGGATGTCCTCTCCCCGGGAAAAGGCCTCCCGAAGGAAGGGATCTCCCGAAAAGTGAGCCAGAAGCCGCAGCTCAATCTGGGAATAGTCCGCAGACAGAAGACACCCTCCCTCTGGAGCCACGAAGCAGCGTCGCACCAGAAGGCCCAGCTCCGTTCGGGCCGGAATGTTCTGCAGGTTGGGGCGGGAGGAGGAAAGGCGGCCGGTCGCGGCGACGGTCTGGTTGAACTGCCCATGCAGGCGTCCGTCGGATCCCCGTCCCTCCTCCATGGGAAGCAGATAGGTCGAGAGGAACTTTCGAAGCTGCCGGAACGAAAGGATCAGCTTCGGGAGAGGGTGAAGAGCGGCCAATCCTTCCAGCGCCTCTTCATCGGTCGAAGGCGCTCCGCTTCCCTTCCCTGTGCGGCGAGGGGGCGGAAGTCCCAGGCGGCCATAAAGTATTTCCCCTACCTGCTTTGGGGAAAGAATGGAAAAAGTCTGGCCGGCCTCGCGGTAAATTTCAGCTTCCAGATTCGAAATCTTTCCCTCGATCGTTTGTTTGGCCTCGAGAATTCTCTCCAAACTCACCAAAATCCCCGCCTTCTCCATCCCGACAATAATCCGGGCGACCGGAATTTCTACGGAACGAAGGAGATCGCCCATCCCCAGGGCACCGATCTCCGACTCGAGGCGACCGAGGAGAATCTCGACCGCCGACAGGGCCGATTCCCCTTTTCCCGGAGGGGTCGTCAGAAAAAACTGCTCCCGAAGATCAGAGAGACTGTAATTGCGCCGACCGGGATCAACCAGGTAGGCCGCAAGTTCCAGGTCGAAGGAGGGAAGGTTGAGGGCTGACATCGCGTCTGCATCGCAAAGGCGCAAGAGCGTCGTCAGGCTTGTCGTCCAGTAAGGAGTCCGCAGCCCTCGTGGCCCTGCAATCTCCCGACAGGGATTTTCGGGAGAAATCTCCCGGTAATGTTCCCCGTCCCAGACTCCGAGCCCCATCCCGGAATCGCACAGAACCCCCGGTCGTTCCGGCCGCTTCAGCGGGGAAAGAGACGGCGGGGGACCCTCTCCCCCTTGCCCCTCTTCGCCGGCCAGGGCCTCGATCCGGGCCAGGAGGGTCGACGATTCAAGTCGCGCCGCCAAAGCCCGAATCTCATCCATGCGGGGAGTTCCCAGGGCAAGAGCGTCAGGACGCGCATCCACCGCAATATCCTCATGGAGGATGGTCAGACTCTTGTTTCGGAGGATCAAATCCCGATATTGGAGGATTTTCGGGCGAAGCTTCTCGGGCCGGACCGACTCAATTTGTGTCACAAGATCTTCGACATGAAGACCACCAGAAAGCAGGGCTGCGGCCGTCTTCGGCCCAACCCCCGGTACTCCTCCAATATTGTCGACCCCATCTCCCGTCAGGGCCAGAAGGTCGGGAATTTGACAGGGTTCGACTCCCCACTTTTCTCGAACCTCTGCCGGACCGAAGAGCTTCTGGGTCATGGGATCGTAGACACCCAGGCGGTCAGAAACCAGCGACAAGAGATCCTTGTCGGCAGACATCACAAGAACTCGGGCCGAACTGTCCTGGGCCAGCCAGGCGCGGGACAAGGCAGCGATCGTATCGTCCGCCTCATACCCGTCAGTCGACAGAAGGGGAATGGCAAGACCCTGGATGAGGGATTCGATCAGGGGAATCTGGAGGATCAGCTCTTCGGGGGGAGCCGTCCGGTTCGCCTTGATCTCGGGAAGGATTGCCTCCCGGACATTTCCGGTTCGGCTCTCAAAGATCACCGCCAGGTAACGGGGATGAAAGGTGCCAAGAAGGGAGAGGAGCATATTCCCGAAGACGGTGACGGCCCCTGTGGGCATCCCATCACGGGTCATGAAGCTGACCTTGCTGTAATAGGCGCGAAAGATGTAGCCGAACCCGTCCATGAGAAACAGGGTGCGCTCCGGAAGGGCACCCGCCCAGTCAGGAGGGGACGGCCGGCCTTTGGTCTTTTTTGTGGCAGCCGTGGCGGACGTCCTTTCGATGAGGTTCAGGAGGTCTTCGGAAGTTTAACCGTGCTCTATGATGAAGACTCCTGAAACCAAGGCGATGTCAGACGAGACGGGGAACGACCGTTGTACGCCATTCTGAGTGACGGGAGACATTCCCCCGGACGATGTCAAAAAAGATCTTCTGCAGTCTCTGGGTCACCGGTCCCGGCTTTCCCGTACCGATGGAGCGGTCATCAATTTCGCGAATCGGGGTCATCTCTGCCGCCGTCCCTGTAAAGAAGGCCTCATCGGCGAGATAGAGATCGTCACGGGTCAAGGCCTCCTCGACAACAGGAATCCCTTCCTCCCGGGCCAGGGTCATCACGCTATGACGGGTAATCCCATCAAGGACTGATCGAAGCGGGGGGGTCTTCAGCACTCCCTTCTTGACGATGAAGATGTTTTCTCCCGGACCCTCCGCTACCATGCCATCGGAGTCGAGAAGAATGGCCTCGTCATACCCCGCACCCTTCACCTCCCACTTGGCCAGCTGGGAATTGACATAGTGCGCCGAGACCTTTGCCCGGGCAAGAAAGGTATTCGTCCCGAAGCGGGTATAGGAACTCACCTTCGCCCGAATACCTCGGGCCAGCCCCTCCTCTCCTAGGTAGGTTCCCCACTCCCAAGCCGCGATGGAGAGGCGAACGGGATTTTTCTTGGCGTAGATTCCCATGTCGCCATAACCGATAAAGATAATCGGACGGATGTAGCAGGAGTCGAGGCCATTTTCGACCACCACGCGGGAGGTGGCATCCATGACACCCTTGAGGGTAAAATCTCCCCCCATCTGCATCACCCGGGCCGAACTGAGAAGGCGCTCGGTATGTTCGGCCAAACGGAATATATGGGTTCCATCGCTGCCCTTGTAGGCGCGGATCCCCTCGAAAACCGCCATTCCGTAGTGGAGGGAGTGGGTCAGAACATGAATATTGGCCTCCTGCCACGGAACCATCTTGTCATCCATAAAAATCCAGCGGCTTTCCTTCAACATGAGAGCTCCTTCGTCAGGAAAAGAGGGGGGAAAGGGCGGGATTACTCCTCGCCCTTGAAGATCTCCAGGAGCCTGAGCAGGCTGACAAACAGGTTAAAGACATCAAGGTAAAGGGAGACGACCGCCATTACCGGGGTCAGCTCCTCCTCCGAGGACTCCAGAATTCGGCTGGTATCAAAGAGAATAAGCCCAGAAAAGAGAAGGGCAGCCATTCCGGAAACCACCGCCTGAAAGAGGGGCGGGTGGAAGAAGATCTGGACGATGGAGAGGATCACCACGATGATTAGCCCCGTAAACAGGAAGCTTCCCATGAAGGAGAAGCTCTTTCCTGAGACAATGGCATAAAAGGTCAGCCCAAAGAAAATCGCCATGGTGAGGAAAAGGGCATCGGAGAGAATCGCCGCGCCACCTGGCGATCGCAAAAGCGCAAAGAGAATCGGTCCGAGAGACGCTCCCATCAGGGCGGCAAAGAAGGACATAACGGCCACGTTGACCCCCGGAACCTTCTGAACGGCCATCAGGCCAAAGAGAGTACCGAACATGGCGATGGCCAGAATAATGGGATGGGGGCCCACAATCCGAAGGCCGCTGCTCATGCCCCAGACGGCTCCGATTCCGGAAAAGAGAAACATGAGAGAGAGAAGGCCATAGACCTTCATCATAAAACGATTCAGAGATGCGGCCGACCGCCGCCCTTCGACGACGGGACCATTGGAAAGCAGGGGTTGCATCGAAACTCCTTTCGCCCCTTGATCAAGGGGTGTCATAAACGGGGAAAAGCGCATGGGAGAGTTTTTTCCGGGGCTCAAACCCTGCGGGAGGGGGGGGGACTTGAGGGATGATCCCTCAGATGCCACCCCTAAAACCCCCTGCCCCTGAAGATGGCGGTCACAGACCACTCTCCCCTCAATTTCTTTCTATTTTACATTCCAGACGGCCGGGAAATCAATAAAAAGAACGAGACCAAGCGGATTCCGAAGGGTCGGACCGGGGGATGTATGGCGGGAGGATCGCCCGTCACGGACGAGATGATTCTCTCCATTAAAATTCCTTTCCAAAGGAGTTGACATAATAAATATTCATTAAATATAAATACTTAAGTTATTTTTAGTTTCATTGTACTCCAAGCAGGTTTTGACAGCATTCACCTTTTCGCCGGGAGAGGCCCATGAACACACGGATGAAGGCTCCCCAACGGGCGGATCCTTCCCCACGACACTCCTTCACACGGATCATGTTTCTTGGCCTTTTGATGCTGTTTGGTGGCTGCGGAGCAACATCGGGAGTTTATGGTCCGGCCTACGTCCCCGAATGCACCTGTTGTTGCGGGGGAGGCTATACCCCTTATGCCTACAAGGCCACCAACCACTCCTCTATTGCTGGCCCCCCCGTCGCCACCGCGTTTATGCACGATACAAAGGGCCCCATGTCGGACGTCTCGGCAAACAGCCGGAGCGTCCGTCACAAGACGAAAGCCCACGCCAAGTAATGGCACCAAAAAACGGCATGCCCTGCTCCAAGCCCCCTTTCGAGAGAATTGCGAAGGGGCATTGGAGCAGGATGTGGACCAAGAGAGTCCGACGGGGGAAATACCAACCTCTCCGCCTGTTCTCCTCACCTCACCTGACCAAGGAGCATTTTGATGAAAACATCCCGAAACATTCTCTTGTCTGCCGGAATTGCCCTCCTGCTCTTTGCCGCCGGTTGCACGTCGACCGGCTCGATCGGCCTCCTCTCCGACAGCGAGACGGAAACGGATCTCGGTCCCCACGATTCTCACGTCTTTCACCGAGTCGGACATCCGATCGAGGGACGGGCTTGCCGACATTTTATTTTGGGGATCATTCCCTGGGGAGATTCTGATCTTGAGTCAGCCATGAGAGATGCCTTCAAGAAGAACCCCTCCCTCCACGCGGACGGACTTGTTCATGTCGCAACCTCGACCTCGCTTTATAACTTCTTTCCTCTCTACAATGTCTATACTCTGACCTGTACCACCGTCCGGGGGACACCGATCCGTTTTGACCACTCGCCCACAAAGCCGGGAGTCTCTCCCCCATCCTCTTCGAGGCACATGGGGAAAAAGGATTCTTCCGGAAAATCCTGAGACAAGTTAGCCATCGACAGAAATTTTGGGGGAGAGTGGCTCAATCGTTGCGGGGGCCCAATGCCACGAAAGGGCCTCGGCAAGCGTAAGCGGAAGTTAAAAGAGAGGGACTCTCCGGGAAGAGACGTCCCGATCCGGCTTCTCCTTTGCATGAGGAGGAGCGGAGGACCCCGGGCTGTGATATTCTTGCCTGAAACCTGACTCTCAACATCATCTTTCCCGGAGATTTGATTTTATGACCAATGACCAGCTCAAGGTCTTTCTCAAGGTCGCAGAATACCAGAGCTTTACCCAGGCAGGGGAATCTCTTTTTTTGACGCAACCGGCGGTGAGCCTTCAGGTCAAATCCCTCGAAAAAGATTTGAAAGTCAAACTCTTCGAACGCACCGGAAAGAAGATTCTTCTGACAGAAGCCGGCAGAAAGCTCCTTCCCCTGGCCCGATCAATCATCCAGCAAATGGAGGAAGCCCGGGAGGTAGTCCGACCGCTTGAGGACACGCCTCAAGGCCATCTCAGAATCGGGGCCTCCATGACCATCGGAACATACCTCCTGCCTCCCCTTCTGGCGAAGTTTCTTCGGGAAAATTCCCGAATTACCGCAAGCCTCGCCGTCGCCAATACCCACCAGATTCTCCATGACCTCAAGGCCTCGGAAATCGATCTAGGACTCATCGAAGGGGAGCCAACTCGGACTCAGGGGATTGCCCTCGACCGGAAATTCCTAGATCACGACCGTCTCGTCCTCATCGACTCCCTGAGTCACCCTCTTATTCCCTCCTCCGGACCGGTCTCTCTCGACACACTCCGTAGGCTTCCCTTCATTGGCCGAGAAGCCGGCTCCGGAACACGACAGGTCATCGAGCGGGAGCTGCTGGAAAAGAATCTTCCTCCCGACTCTTTTAGAACGGTCATGACCGTCGACAATCCCGAAGCCATCAAAGAGCTGGTGGCGCTGGGGACCGGTCTCGCCTTCATCTCCTCCCTCTGCCTCCGGCCTCATGAATCGGGACTCCTGAGAACTGTGACCGTCGAGGGGTTTTCACCAGTCAGGAATTTCTGGATCTTCGTTCCTCAGAAAAAGATCTCCCCTCCGGCCGATCTCTTCCTGCAGCTTCTGGTCAAAGAACACCTCCCCTTGCCTCCCCCCCATCACGATCGATGAAGCAGAGTCACGATAGCCCCCGTTTCGACTCCAGACAGGGCGAGAAGACGGACAATCGCCCGGACCGTCCATCCTGTGACAAGAAGATCATCCACGATGACAACTCCTTGGGGAGGGACCCTGGAAAACTCTCCGGAATCGAGGTGAAAGTGGGGGGAAAAGAAGGCCTCCCTCCTCTCCTGGCGCGAGCGTTCTTTTTGGGCAAATTTTCCGGTCCGACGAAGTCCCGTGAGACAGACGGGGATCTCTCCCAAAGAGAGCCTGTGGGCCAGGACATCGGGCACGGAAAGATCCCGGGAAATAAGACGGGAGCGACCCGAAGGAACAGGAAGGAGGAGGGAGGCGGTTGAGGGACGGAGCCCGAAAATGTCTCCCCGGTCCAGAAGAAGATCGAGGGCATGACGGTTTCCCAAAAATTTTGCCACCCTAAAAAGACGCCCCGGAGCTCCTTCATCGGGGAACAGGGATCGGATCGGAATACCTCCACGCACCGATAAGGACACGGGAACGAGCCAGGCAGGATCATCGCGACAGGGAAGACAGAGGGATCCCGAGCCGGAAGGCCGGCGACATGAGAGGCAGAGCCGGGAGAAAAGACCGGAGAGAAGAGAAATCCCGCTGGAAAAACGCCCGGCGGGCAAGGTCATGTCAGGCCGGGACCGGCAAAATACTCCTGATAGGCGGTCCGGTGGGAGAGTGCGATGGCAGGATCGACAACCGGCGGAGCCCCCGATCCAGGGAGAACCTGACCATCGGTACGAAAGATGGTGTTCCACTGATGGCACGAGGGACATCGTCCAGACCATTCGGGAAGAAAGGTCCGGCAGTTCCTGCATCCATAGGGCAGATCAAAGGGAAGTTCCAAGGAGAGGATCTTCCGAAAGCACTCGAGGGCCAAGTCCATCTGATGGCGTTTTTCGTAGAGTTCCCCCATCAGGCGGTAGTACTCCCCGCCCCAGGCGGCTTCTCCTTCCAGGGATTCGAGGAGCGAGAGGGACTCGTCTTCCATTCCCAGGCGATTAAAAACCCGGGCCTTGTGAAAAGAGAGAGACGGATTGCCGGGATGGCGATCGAGGGCCTTGGAATATAAAGAGAGGATGGCATCGGGGTTTCCCTTCTCGAGATAGAACTCCTCGAGCCGGACGAGGTAGAGCGTCTCGGAAGTGCGCGTCCAGCCTTCCTGGAGGTTTTCGATTCCCTCCTTTTCCCGGCCTTCGGCAATTTGAGCTTCCGCAAGTCCCAGACGGGCCGGCGTAAATGCAGGATCAATTTTCAGCGCCCCACGAAAGGCCCGCCGGGCTCCTTCGGTATTTCCCTGGCGATGGAGGAGCGATCCCACCTCGAATCGAAGCCCCACCAGCAAGGCCACCTCCCGATCGCGTCTCTCCCCCTTTTCAAAGGAACGCGCCAGGGCTGTTTGCACAGAAAGGGCTTCCTCCCAGCGCTCTTCCCGCATAAGCAATCTCCGGAATTCCTCAAGGACTTCCCGGTTTCGTCCCTCCTTCTTGAAGTATTCCCGGAACAGCACAAGGGCATCCTCCACCCTTTCCGCACACTCGTAATCGGTAGCCAGGGCCAGGATCAGACGAACATCCTCCTCATCGAAAACTCGAGCCCGCCGGTGTATCCGGATCGCACCCACATGATCTCCCGCAGACCTCTTCAGATCTCCCAGCAGCAGAAGGGCCTCACGGTGGTCTGGGAAGAGCGCCACAAGACGCTCAAGAACCGAGAGGGCCTGCGGCATGTGGGAGCGGTTGATTTCCGTCCAGGTCCTCTTCCAGAGTGCCTGCGCCCTCTCTGCCCTCTTCTCGTCCCGGCTTTCCCGGAGATTTTTAACCCATCCGAGAAGATCCGAAAGTCCATGAATCAAAAAGACGAGGGCCGCGCCCAAGGAGAAGGCCAGAACGATGAGAGTGATCTGGGGAAGAAGAAGAACCCGATGGGGAAGAATTTGAAAGGAGACCTTCTGGTCGTTCCACTCGGCCAGCTTGACAAGTGCCACGGCCAGAACCAGCATGACAAGGAGAAGCAGACGAGTCATGGGGAAAGGGATCCCGTCTCTCGCATGTCATGTTTTTTTCCGCGGTAGAGGGAGAGTCTTTCTTCCGGAAGAACTCGACGACTTTTTCCTGAAGGGTCAAAAACATAAATAGTCGCGTCGGAATAGAGATCCTCCAGGCGGTAGATCTCCCGTGTTCCGGGAAGAAAAAGATCGATCACCACGTCATCAAGATCGAGAAGTGTCCAACGTCCCCCTTGTTCGGGGGAAAACCCTTTGCCGGGAACAGAAATGGCATGATCAAGACCTTCCAGGGCCGCCTGCATATGTCGTTCATTCTCGGCATCACCCAGAATGAGGCAGTCCGCATAGCCGCAAAGCCCGGCCACATCGACCACCCAGACATCCTCAATTTTCTTTTCCAGAAGAACCTCGGCAAAACGCATGGCCCGGGCCAGCGTCTCCAGTCCCTCCTCCTTCCGAACCGTCCGGTCCGTGGTCGACCTCACAATCAAACTCCTTGGTAAGAGAGCAATGAAAAAGAACAGTAGTTTCATTCTATCACGCGACCCAAGCTTGCCGAAGAAATCCTGCGTACAGGAAAGGTCAGATCTTCGTGGTCGGTCACTTCATTTTATTGTGTCCTCAGGACTTTTCTTTATAAAGCCCTCGCTCAACGATATAGGATTTGACGGGCTCAGGCAAGAGATGGGCCCATCGCTCAGGGCTTCCGGAGGCAATGTCCGATCGAAGGCGGGTGGAGGAGAGCTCCAGCGAGTCGATTGCCAGAAGTCTGAGGGTTGTGCCAAAGGCCGGAAGAGCGGCAACCCACTCTTCCATCCGTCCCGAACGAAGATCATCGAGAGAGGGAACATTCTTCTCCGTCAGAAAAGAGCCCGACAAGGCAAGCACCCGAAGAAGGGTATCGCGAGCGTGGCTTCCCCCCGCCCCCGGCCGGGTTACGATCACAAGATGGCTCAGTGAAAGGATGATCTCGGGGCCACCCCACTCGAGGAAATCCGCGAAGGCATCCTCTCCCATCACAAAAAAAGGAGGTGGAGACAACGAGAGGTGGGTAAGGGTCCGGGAGGTCAGCGAGGGCCCCGGAAGTCGGCATTCGATGTCCACCACTCGCCATCCGGGCCTCCCGGCAATAGCCAGCTCGACCATGTGGACCCTCTCCTCGCAGGTGACCTCAGGACGTTCCTTATGAGGGGGAAGTCCGGTCGGGATAAAGATCACCTCTGCAAGTCCCAGCCGCCTTTCAATCTCCTCGGCCAAAGCAAGATGGCCCTTGTGAAGAGGATTGAACGCTCCTCCGAAAAGTGCCGCTCGGGGACGCTCTCCTCGGCTACCGCCCCCGAAGGTGTCCATGGCCACGCACCATGTATTTGGTTGTGGTGAGTTCCGGAAGCCCCATCGTTCCCCGAGCATGAACCCGGGTGGTCGAGATGCCAACTTCGGCCCCCAAGCCGAAGACGCCGCCGTCATGGAGTCTTGTGGACGCATTGACCATCACGCAGGAAGAGTCGACCTCCCGACAAAATCTCTCCGACTCTCCCACATCGGCAGTGACGATCGCCTCGGTATGGCCCGAGCTGTAGAGGGCGATGTGATCGAGGGCTTCGTCGAAGGTTCCCACGATACGAACATTCATGGCAAGAGAGAGAAACTCTGTTCGGTAGGTGTCCGGAGAGGCCGGAGAGACCGAGGAGTCCAGGTGGCGGGTTCGAGGACAGCCGTAAACGGTGACGCCCTTCTCTTTAAGAATGTGCAGGAAGGGGCGAACGAAGGTCTCGGATTGGGCTTCGTGAACCAGCAGAGTCTCCATGGAGTTGCATGTCGACGGACGATTGGTCTTCGCATCAAGGACAATGTCCCGGGCCATGGGGAAGGGCGCTGATTCCGACACATAGATGTGGCATATTCCCTGGTCGTGACGAAGGACAGGAACTCGCGCATGGGCCACCACCGTCTCCATGAGGGATTGCCCCCCTCGGGGAATGACCACATCAAGGGATGTGTTGGCCACGAGATCCGCCACCACATTTCTGTCGGTCCAGGGAAGGAAAGCCACACCATCGGGATTGACATTTGCCTGAGCGAGACCTTCCCAGATCGCAAGGAAAAGGGCCGCATTGCTCCTGCGGGCTTCCTTCCCCCCTTTCAGGACGGCTCCGTTTCCTGACTTGAAGCAGAGAGAGGCCACCTCGACCGTCACATTAGGCCGAGCTTCGTAGACGACCCCCACAAGCCCGATCGGAACCCGGACCTTTTCGATGATGAGTCCATCGGGATTTTCCCATCGAGAGACGGCGGTCCCCACTGGATCAGGCAGGACTGCAACCTCGGAGAGTCCTGCGACCATTGACTCAAATCTTGGCCCCGTCAGAAGGAGGCGGTCGCACATGGCCGGAGAGAGGCCTGACTTCTGGCCCTCCTCATAGTCCTCCCGATTGGCCTCAAGGATCACTTCACGACGGTCGAGGAGTTCCCGGGCGATATTGGCAAGGGCCTCGTTCTTTTTCTTCGATGTCAGAACGGCATAGGATCGGCAGGCCTCCCGGGTTTTGGTAACAATGGAAGCAAGCTGAGAGCGGTCATAGGACATGTCGCGGACTCCTTGGTAACTTTAGGGAGGGGCATCGGAGAGGACAAGGTCGTTCCGGTGAACCAGCAAGCCTTCCTCTCCCGGGACGATCTCCCGTGAGGATTTGCGAACAATTCCCCGGGCAATCTCTGCCCCCTGGGGATCCTTGAGAACTACAGTCTCCCCTCGGACGAAGTCTCCCGTCAGGCTTGCCACGCCTCGGCCGAGGAGGCTCGTCAACCCCGACCTCAGGGCGAGAGCGGCTCCCGCGTCGAGAAAAAGTTCTCCTTGAGGAACAGAAAACTGACCGATCCAGATCTTGCGATTCGAGGGGAGACTCCGGGCGGTATCGAAGAGCGTTCCGGTCTTTCCGTCAAAAAATCGGAAAATTCCACCGGGAAGATCCCCCTTGAGAACTCCGACGGGAAGTCCCCATCCGTTCGCCCACTGGGCCGTCCCCACCTTGGACGACATCCCTCCGGTTCCGAGTCCACTACGGGAGAGCCCTGCCATTCGGAGCGTACGGCTGTCGACATGATGGACGCAAGGGAGAGGACGAGCCTCCGGATCGAAACGAGGATCGGCCGTATAAAAATAATCCACATCCGAAAGAAGAAGGAGGCACTGGGCCCTGACTAGCCCCGCCACATAAGCAGAGAGACGATCATTGTCTCCGAAGCGAATCTCGAAGGTCGCTACAGCATCGTTTTCATTGACCACCGGAACCAGACCGAGGGAGAGAAGCGTCTCCACGGTGCGTTCAAGATTTGTGAACCTTTCGCGGTCGGCGATGTCGGAGGGAGTCAGGAGGATCTGTGCGACCCCCAGGCCATGACGATGAAAGGCCTTTTCCCACTGTCCCATGAGGGCTGTTTGTCCGGCGGAAGCCGCCGCCTGCTTCTGTGCCAGGGAGAGAGGCCGCTTCCCGAATCCGATGCGTTCCCGACCGGCCGCAATCGCCCCCGAAGACACGAGTACGACCCGGACCCCTTCGTCTCTGAGACGTCGAATCTGGCTTGCAATCCGGGAAAAAGGACGGCTTGAGAGCCCACCGTCAACCCCGGTCAGGATGTTGCTCCCCACCTTGACAACAAGAACACGAAGCCTTTTTTTAATTTCGGATCGTCTTTCCTTGCAGGACTCGGCCATCAGGACTCCGGGCGGGCCCCATCTTCGGAGGCCAGGAGTGCTTCACCCTCGAGAAGGGCATCAAGGGCATTCAGGATCTCGGGGATCCCCTCTCCAGTCTGGGAGGAGAGAAGGTAGGGGGTCCGACCGGTCCTGCGGCAAAAGTCCAGAAACGCGTCAACCCGCTCAGGATCGGCGGAATCTGCCTTGGTGGCAGCCACCTGTTCGGGCTTCTCGAGAAGGCGGGGATCATAGAGTGCGAGTTCATTGCGGATAATCCGGTAGGACTCCTCCGGATCTGCAGGGCCTTCATAGCTGACATCAATGAAATGAAGGAGAACCTGGGTTCGTTCCACATGCCGAAGAAAGCGGTCTCCCAGGCCTTTCCCTTCATGGGCACCTTCGATGAGCCCTGGAAGATCGGCCACCACGTACTCCCGCATTTCTGGAAAAGTTCCGCGAGTGACCACGCCAAGATGAGGATGGAGGGTCGTGAAGGGGTAGGATCCGATTCGAGGATGGGCTCGGGTGATGCGTCCGAGAAAAGTAGATTTGCCGGCATTGGGAAATCCCAGAAGACCGACCTTGGCCATGACCTTGAGCTCGAGCCTGAGGGTGATCTCCACGGCTGGCTTTCCGGGTTCGGCAAAATCGGGAGCCTGTCGGGTGGGAGTCGCGAAATGAACGTTTCCTCGGCCTCCCCGTCCGCCGGGAGCCGCCACGAAAAGCTGCCCCTCGTTGACGATGTCGGCCAGCTGATCTCCTGTTTCCGCATCGAAAACCTGAGTTCCCAGGGGAACAAGAAGGAGCAAATCCTCCCCGTTTTTTCCGTGCTGCTTCTTTCCCCGGCCATTTTCACCGGCGGTGGCAACAACCCGGGGCCGGTGCTTGAAGTCGAGGAGGGTCGACCGATCGGACGTCCCGCAAAGGATGATCGAGCCGCCGTTCCCCCCGTCTCCCCCATCGGGACCTCCCCGAGGAACAAACTTCTCCCTCCGGAAGGAAGCCGAACCATCCCCGCCTTTTCCCGATGCAACGCGGAGGGTCACCTCATCGACAAACTGGGACATGGTGCCTCCGGAAGGGTGGACGCCGAGACCTCTCCCGACCCTGGGGCCGGGAGAAGAATTCAGGCCTTAACGGACTCCTGAGACGACGTGGCTTCAGGAACGATGCTGATCTTCTTGGCATCCCGTCCGTATCGGGAAAAGCGGACCACTCCGGTTTGCATGGCAAAGAGAGTATAGTCTCGTCCCATACCCACATTGTCACCAGGATAGAATTGGGTTCCTCGTTGGCGAACAAGAATATTCCCGGCCAGAACGAGCTGACCATCGTGACGCTTGACTCCCAACCGCTTCGACTCAGAATCGCGGCCGTTCCGGGTCGAGCCGACCCCTTTCTTATGTGCCATGACATTTTTCCTTTCAGAAAATTCGATTTCCCGGGGGGGGCGAAAGGCCCCAAGACCCCTTAGGCAGTCTTGACGATCGATTCGATCTCAATGCGGGAGACGAGCTGACGGTGCCCCTTCTTCCGACGGTAATTCTTTCGACGCTTCTTTTTGAAGACAATAATTTTCGGATCCTTTTCCTGGCGAACAATCCGACCCCTCACCTCAACCGCAAGAGGTTTGTCAGCCGTCGCATAGACGACTCCACTCTCATCGGAAACCATCAGGACTTCGCGAAAAACGATCGCGCCCTCTTCCTCGATACGTTCCACGACAAGAACCTGGCCTGGTGCTACACGATACATCTTGCCACCAGTCCGAATCACGGCAAAGGTGTCTGCCATGAAATCCCCCTTCCATAGACTTTAATGCTTTTGTTTGTGAGCACACGGCGGAGCCGCATCCGGCCCGGCCACCCGATCCGGCCAGAGTCGCCGGACCATCGCATTCCGGAGAGTCTCCATGATCTTGGTCCGGCAAAATACGAACGTGCCTGTCCCGTAAAATCGCAAAGTGGAATTTTAGCACACGCACAGGTCAGATGCAAAAATAATGAAATGGTCCCCCCTCCTCCTTTCCTAACGGCCTCACGTTGGACCGACGTCCTTCCAGAGTCTCAGGTTTTATCAGGGAATCATCATGGGGGAGGCTGCTTCAAGTGATGTTCCAGTTAGCGTCTGACCGGTGCCGTTATGGATGGCCACTGAACCAGACGGCTAAAGCCTGTGGATGAAGCCTTATGATGGAGATTTAAGACCCAAAAATTCCGTAACATCTGGGATTCTGTTTCATCCGGAGTCCAAGGGAGGTCTTTCCCGCCATGAGAGGCGCGTCGAAAAGAGCTGAGGCGGAGATAACGCCTCTGATTTTCAAGCCACCCTCGAAAAGCCCTCCGAGGAGTATGGAAAGAATCCTCTCCCAGAATTGAAGACCTCTCCCAAGACTTGAACGGAAAGGGAGGTCTATGCCAATATCAAGATCTCAGGATTATTCTCATTAGAACTTTTTAACAGCGGAATATCGTTTTCAGAAAGGCCTCCCCGAATGTAAAAATTACTTCGGAGGACTTCAGGAGACGGTGTCTTCTTTTCCAGAATCCAAGACAGGACTCGCGACCATGGCGTCAGGCAGACGTTCCCCTTTGCCCAACTCCCTCCTTACCAAAGGCAGAGGGGTAGAGACCCCTTCCCAAAAACGCTCCGGAGCCACTGAACGCGAAATGCCGGAAGACTCGCGTTCCTCTTCCGGAATCATTCAACGGCTAAGTGAAGACCTCCGATCATCAGGGATTCACCCGACCCAACAGCGACTCAGCGTCTTCCAGACCCTTACCGAGTCGAAGGGACATCTGAGCGCCGAAGAGATTCATGGGCTTGTGCGCTCCAAGACACCCCGGATCGGGCTAGCGACGATCTACCGGACCCTGCACACGCTCAAGGAAAAAGGGCTTGTCGAAGAACACCGCTTTAACGACGAGTTCAGCCGCTACGAAGCAAAGCCTGCCAAACACCACGACCATCTCATCTGCATCGAATGCGGAAAGGTCGTAGAATTCGACCAGCCTGTCATCGAGCAACTCCAGGTTGCCGCGGCCCGGGACAACCATTTTTCCATCGTCTCCCATCGCCTCGAAATTTATGGGATCTGCGAGACCTGCCAGAAGCGCCGGGCCGAAAAGCCCACTTTCCATCTCTGACCGTACGCTTCCCATTCATACCGTCCTGAACCAAAGGGCTCAAGAATCATTCTGGACTTTCTCCCCGGCTCCACCTGCCGGCATGGTCCGGATAATGGGTGTTTCTCCCGACAGGCGTGACCGCGGTGTTGGAGTCAGCCCCGATCCCGAGTAAATCTGGAATGTCCAGATCATCACCGTATTCGCCGACCTCCGGATTGCAGCCAGGACCGCCGCAACCAATGAACTTCCCGTGTCGTTAAGCACCACAGTATCGGCTCCCAAACGACGGATCTGCATGTTAAGAACTGGTCCGATAGCCCGTCCTCTCGCCAAAATCGTATCGACCATGACGTCCTCTTCCATGCCGATGGCCTGACAAAGATCCAGCGTGTGTTGGGCCACGGCCTCCTCCTCAAGAGGAGCATTGAGAGGAAGCGCAAGGGGAATCTCCAGCACAGAGATGACCGTGACCCTGGCATTGTCAGCCTTGGCAACCTTGATCACATCCCGAAGCATAGGAGACGGACGGGTGGGAGAGGTGGCCACAAGAATGTGCTTATGGGGTTTGGGCTCTGGCATGTCATTGGCCACTTCTGTGATCTTGACCCGCTCCATAACCGGCAGTGATTCCTTCCGGCGAAACCACAGGTAATAGGCGATCCCTGCCACCATCCAAACCGTTCCAAAAACTCGTCCATACTTGTGAAACAGAAGAACCATCAGAAAGACGCCAAATGTGCCGGCAAAGCCAAAGACTGTTGGCAAGGGAATTTCCCATCCCGCAACCTTGATGGCCAAAGGAACACGGAAGGGTCGCTTAAGATCCGGCTCCTTTCTCCTAAGCCGAATAAGTGCCAGATGAGTCATGGAAAACGACAGCATCGCGCCATAGTTGTAAAGATCGGCCAAAATGTCGAGGTAAGGGAAGAAGGCCACAATCAGCGCCGACAACGTCCCAAAGATGGCAATCGACACCATCGGGGTCTTGTAGCGAACACTCGTCTTGTGAAAGATCGGAGAGATAAGAAGATTGTTCGACATGGAAAACGCAAGACGAGAGACCCCGATGAGTCCTGCGTTGGCTGCCACGGTCAGGATGGTGGCTCCGAGTATCGAAACCCAGGGGGCCATGAAATGGCCGACAACCGGCATGGCATTGGCAATCCCCGCGATCGGGTCATTCACCCAGGTCGTGGAAAGGATCTGGGGCTTCATCGCGGAGAGGGCCACGAGCGAGATTCCCGAATACAAGAGAATGGTCGTTCCCATGGTCATAAACATGGCACGGGGAACCAGCTTCTCGGCGTTCTTTGCCTCCCCCGCCATCTGGCTGATGGCCTCGATCCCGGTATAGGCCACCATGGCAATCGAGATTCCATAGAGAAAATTGTGCCAGGTGGGAGCACTCCCCAGGGTAAACTGGCTCCAGATAGTATGAAAATTCAGAAGAAAAAAGGCCCCCATGGCCATGAGAGAAACTTGGGTAATGACGTCGAAGCCGGCCAGCATGAGGCTAAACCAAGAAGATTCCTTGAGACCCAGAATATTGAGCAACACAAGAACAAGGATCAGAAGACCCGTGAAGGTCACATTCACCTGGGGATTCGTCTTGAATATCGGAAAAAAGTACCCAAGATAGGGCCCTACCGAAAAAGCGCTGATGGCCAGCGTCAGGATGTAGTCAAGAAGAAGGGCCCAGCCGGTGAAGAAGGCCCATCCATCGCCGAAGGCCCTCTGGGCAAAGAGAGAAGAGCCCCCTCCCTCAGGGATGGCGCTCGAGAGCTCCGCGTAGGAAAGAACGGTGGCAATAAAAAAGAGACCGGCGGCTCCGATCGCGAGAAAAGAGGCCCCTCCGGCGTAGATCGTCGTGATCCCAAGCGCATAGTAAATGGAAGATCCCACATCACCATAGCCGGTAGAGTAAAGCGCTCCGAGCCCCACGACCTTCCTCAGTACAGTGGTGTTGAAGCGGGCTATCCCCGTTCGGGTACTGTGGTAAATCTTGAAGAGAGCCATGAAACCTCCAGAAGATTGCGGAAAACAGACTTCTCATTGTAATCAGGGGAGCTGACTGGCTCCTGTCAGGAAGAACCCAAGGCTTTCAGGAGAGGGTGAAGGCAGTCAGTGTGAAAATTGAAGTCAGTGTAAAGAGGGAAGAAGAATGACGTTCCTGGTCCCCACGAGCCTCACATGAGTGGCTCCGCAGGAAAGCCCGAGAAAGTCAGATCCGTGAAAAGGCCCTAACGGAGAGTGGACCGTCCATCCCCCTCTGGTGTTTGAATCCAAAAGGAGGAGGGTTCCTTCCTCCCCGGCGACCGCGAGTTTTCCGTCACCCGTTCGACAAACCCCATAGAGATCTCGAAAACTCCCCGTCTGGATGGGCGAAAACGAGGCTCCAGCATCTGTCGAGAAGAACAGGAGACCGTGGTCACCCGCGAGATAGATGGTTCCATCCGCTCTAGAGAGGGCATTGTAAGAGGGCTTTTGTCGTGTCACCCGTTGAATGGACAAGGTGACCGGTCTCCATGTGGCGCCGCCGTCTGAAGTCCGAAGGAGAGTCTGATGCCATCCTGCCACGAGACCATGGGAGGCATCGAGAAAGAGGACCGCATAGAGATTTTCCCGGGTTGGCAAAGAAAGAGATGTCCAACGACCTCCGCCATCGATAGTTCGATAGAGGGCTCCCTGGGCCCCTGCGGCATATCCCGTTCGGCCGTCGACAAAAAAGACAGAGGAAAGAAATCGTGGGGTCGGAGAAAGAACGACCGGAGACCAATGGGCTCCCTCATCGGAGGATCGGAGAAGAGTTCCCTTGTCCCCATAAGCCCAGAAAACTCCTCCCGGAGAGGCGACCACACCATAGAGATCCCTCCCTTCGGGAACAGGAAGCCGGCTCCAGGGAGCCTTTCCTTCTTTCCGGAGAAGGGTTCCCTGGTAGCCCGTCACGACAAGAAGGTCCTTCCGGGAGAGGATCCCCGAGAGGACTCCCACATACGGCTCCCTTTTTGTCGAGGGAGGAGGAAGTGGCGGCTGGTCAAGAACAAAAGAAGTTCCCTGAGGAAGGGAGACAGGGGGAATATTGGCCGTGGGAGGCTTTTCGCAACCGACCAGGAACAACGGAATCAGGAGCAGAAGAGATCCGCAACAAGACAGCCGACGGAAGGAGGGTTTAAAGAAAGAAGCTTCAACGCTCCGAAAACCCGAAAAAGCTATAGAAAAACCTTGGGAGGAGTGTTGTCGAAAAAATGGGAGGCTCTTGCCCCGAAAGGAGTGTCCGAAAAAATTCATGAGCTCAGGATAACCCAACTTCCGGGGCTCCGCAAGAGCGCCGGAAGTGGCCCTTAAAATGATCCTAATGGATATTCTGCTCCTCTTCGTACCTTTTCCCTTCCTTTTCTTCAAAGTCAAAGGGTTTGAAATGATATTCAAAAATCGTCTTGATAGCAAAAGGAGCACTGACGGCCGTCAGCCCCGTTCCCACACCGATATTCCAGTCAACATGCTCCCCAATGGCAAAGTTCCAGCTCTGGAAAACAAACTGCTGCTGCATCTCCTGGTATAAGGACGCCGGCCCCCCCAGAGGCCCCATGTTACTGATGACCCCTTCATCGCCAAAGGCTTCAATGCCCGCGTTTACATTGTCAGCAATCAGATAGTAGATTCCTGCCGCATAAGAAAACTCTGGAGGAAAGTTCGGTTCGGAGCCGTCGGTGGCAAACAAGAAGCTGCCATTGATATCAAGAATAAAGCGATCAATTTTTTTTTCGGCAATCAGAATGACGTCGAGAAAGGACTGCATGCCCGTTCCTCCTCCCGGGGCCCAATATTCTATCTGGACGGCGGGATCGATGAAGTCGGGAATGCGGGGAAAACGAAGGCGCGTCGTGATTGCCCGGGTCTGAAGATACGAATAGGCCTGTCCGGCACCCGAGACGAAATCGACATAGGTTCCCAGTGTCCACCAGTCGGTGACACCGAACTCGAGGACATAGGTCGCAAAGAGAAGATCTGCATTTTGAATATTTTTTCCATAGATGGTATCGGCGGTTTTGTTGGGAAGAAGGAGTGTCTGCCAGGTTCCGAGGCTAATCTCTCCCTGTTCTGGTGTTTCGTAGGGATAGATGATGAAGTCCCGAAAGGGATCGGCAAAGGCGGGAGAAGCAGAAAGAGAGAGGCAAACAGTGATTCCGGAGAAAGCCAGAAGGCCGGCAAGCCATACCGGTCCGATCCAGGGCATCCGGAAAATTCCTCGACCAAGTCGCTTCAAGGTAGTCCTTTCCTGTTGGCGGAAAACCGCTTTGTCTCTTTCCTTCGCCACTCCCCGAACGCTCACAGCTGACGGAAACGAAAAGGCACCACAGTCCCCCATTCTGCGAAAAAGCGATCAGCCGGCCATTTGACATCCTCCCCTTCCTCTCGCTTCGCAAGCCTTGCAAGCGGAAAGGAAGGGGATTCCGACGGCGGACTAAGCCGCTTCGGTGGGTTCCGTAGCCTTCGCCCCGATTTCGGGCGAAGTGTTTGTTCCACAGGCTAACCGGGCGTGCCCCGCCCTTAGAATGTTCTGCGCCGCATTGAGATCGGCATGGGCCTCATGGCCGCAGGAGACGCACCGGAAGGCGGCCTGGCTCCGGCGGTTCTCCGGGGAGACGTGGCCGCAGACGGCGCATGTCTGGCTCGTATGCCGGGGATCGACCCGAAGAACCATGCCTCCGGCTCCGGCGGTTTTGTACTCCAGCATCCGGACGAAAGATCTCCATCCCTGATCCAGGAGGGAGCGGTTGAGTCCGG
>JBMFWG010000003.1:0-69096 GCA_049965515.1 Leptospirillia bacterium | reverse complement strand
GGCGGCTACGGCGGAGGCGTGACGGCCACCCACTGGATCACCTCGAATTTCGGCCTCCAGGCCTCCATCGAGATCGAGTCGTTCGGATTTAATCCTACGTCAAGTACTCTTGCTCATTTAATAAATCCTGCGAGCGGAACCCCCATCATCCCTATCACCATGGGCGCCATCTACGACATCACGGGCGGGAGGAACTGGATCAACCCCCAGGTCTTTGCCGATTTTGGCCCCGCGGTGAGCCTCTATGGGCAGTCGGTGCCGGTGTATTTTGATGCCGGTGCGGGGATCACCACCCCCCTGGCCAAGCTCTCGGACACCTTGGCCGGGATCGACCTCTTCGCCAATATCCGCGTCGCCTATCTTGACCAAACAAGCGGAGCCTTGAGCGGAAATTTAGGAAGCACACAAGCTATAACGGTGCGGCGATGTTCTACATGCCCATCGAGTTTGGCGCCACCTTCGTCTTCTAGATCCACGCTCTCCCGGGAGGGGCGGGATCCCGCCCCTCTCTCTTTTTTGTGATGACCGTGTTTTTCGTCGTTGTGGCTCCGGTGTCTTTTGTGATGTTCGTCTCTCCTTGCTCTCTTTCCAATCCTCCATAGTCTCTCTTGTATGTGCACGACGTCCTTGTCGGAAGGATCCTGCGCATGATCTCTGTCATAACGCCGGGGGGAGGGACTCTGTCAAAGTCGAGGGAGAAAAGGCCGAGAGATCGGGAAGGGGAAAATCGGGGATGAGAAAGGGAGGCACTCAGGAGACATGACACAGGAGGAGTTTCTCGGGTGGCGATCCGGGGGGCGTCGGGGATGGGAGGGGGAGGAGCTCTCCGGACTCGACCTTTCGGGGGTCGATCTGGCCGGGTGCAACCTGACCGGAGCGGATCTCTCGGGAGCGAGACTCCGGGGGGCCCGGCTCCTTCGGGCCACTCTCTCACGGGCTGTTCTCACCCAGGCCGATCTCACCCAGGCCGACCTCGCCTTCTCCCGAATCGTCGGCGCCGATCTCACGGGGGCGAATCTTGAGGCCGCCTCCCTCTACGAGGCGACCCTTTCGCGGAGCCGACTCGTCGGCGCCAACCTCTCCTTCTCCAATCTGACCCATGCAAAACTTCGCCAAAGCGACCTCACCGAATGCGACCTATCCGGAGCGGTCTTGATCGGCGGGGATCTGTCGGAGGCCATCCTGACCAGGGCCCGCCTCGTCGGGACGATCCTCTCCCGGGTGACCCTCGAAGGCGCCCGCCTTGATTCCGCCCTCCTCAAAGCTGTCCGAACGGGACGCCACCCGGGCGGGGGATCTTCTCCCCGGCGCCCCCGGCCCCTTTAGCCAGCTTCCTCCTCTGGCACTGGATAAGGGAGCGTCTCCTAGTCTTCCCCCGTCCGCTCCTTCCTTTTTCCCTGGAGGCGATTTTTCTCGAGAATCCTGTTCAAGGCATTGGCGAAGGCCTCGCGATCTCGGGGCCCGAAGGGGGGAGGTCCCCCCGTCGCCAGTCCTCCAGAGCGCATCTCCGCCATGAAATTCCTCACCGACAACCGCTCCCCCACCGTCTCTTCGTCGAAGATCTCTCCGTGGGGGGAGAGGGCCCGGGCACCCTTCTCCACGACCTTCGCCGCCAAGGGAACATCTTCGGTAACGACGAGGTCTCCCGGCGCGCAGATCTCGCAGATTGCGGCGTCGGCCACGTCGAGCCCCGCCCCCACGACAAGGCGGGAAAAGAGTGGCCCGTCGGGAAGGTACAGGGGGCGGTTGGCCACGAGAACCAGGGGGACCTTCGTCCGCTCCGCCGCCCGGAAGAGGATCTCCTTGACCGCTCCGGGGGAGCCGTCGGCATCGAGCAAAATTTTCAGGGGGAGTCTCCTTGGGATGTTTGGGTAGGACGCAGGGGATGAGGGGCACAGGGAAGCCCCGGCCCACAGGAGAGATCGGAGCCCCTCGCCCCTCTTTCCTTTCACCCTACACAAAGAGGGAACGGGGAGCAAGAGGGTTTGTCAAGAAGGGGTAATCCCTGGAGCATCGAATCAGCCCGAGCGTCGATGCGGGAGAGAGGCGGGGCCGAAGGAAAGGATCCCCTTCGGCCGGAGGAGGGGGGAGGCTACCGTGCGGCCCAGACCAGATCGGGTTGGGAGCCGATGCGGGAGACCAACAGGGAGAGGGCCCTTGGGAGGGAAATGTCCCGGGTCTGGTTCGTGGAGAGGCGGCGGATCCGGAGAACCAGAGAGTGGGAAGACGAGGGGAGTTTGAAGATGCCCAGGATCTGGATGCGCTCCTCCTTGTGGAACAGGGCCCGGGAGAGGACCTCGTCGATCGGGCCCTGATCGAAGAGGCCGTGGTGCAGGAGGCGACCCTTGGTGTCATAGCTTTTGACAATCACCCCCACGAAGAAGGTGGGGGTGCCCAGGAAGCGGAACACCATCCGGTGGCTTCCGGCGAAGGCCGGTGTTCGGGGAACGGACATCCGGGTCCCGGGGTGGGTCGAGTCGATCTCGAGGGTCTTAAGATCGACCGGAGCCGACCCCTTGGCATGGACCGGGAAGGGAAGAGAGAGGGTGAGTGCGATCAGGACGGCCGGAAGTAGTCGAAGGATTTGTCGGACCACGGAAAGACTCCTTGACGTTTGAGGGTCTGTCGAGAAAACGGTGGACGCTCCTTCATCCCGTGCAAACCTTGTGCCAATGGGGGAGTTTGCCCGAAGGCGAGGACAGGCCGTGGTTCAGGGATTTTTTCGACGCGCCGGAGGAGAGGTGCGGGTGTTTCAGGGGAGAAACATCCCCCCACCTTGAAGAAGAAGTCATTCTCCTGACAATACGATGAGCTGATGAAACAGGGTGCGAAAGAACAATCCCCCTCGTCCCTTCTCGCCCGCTCCCCTGCCAATTTCGTGGTGGCTATTTTCTGAGACTATCGAGAAGAACAGTGTCTTTTTGTATCGGCCTCGCCTTGCGGGACAGTGCCCGCAGTGATGAAATGTCACAAAGGAATATTTATGGCATGGGAGTGAAAATATGGCACGATCGATCGAGGTTCGGATTGGACCGCAAGGCCGATTGGTGATTCCTTCTGTTTTGAGAAAAAAGCTGAAGATCGAAGAGGGAACACGCCTCATGGTAAAAATCGAGAATGATAGCCTTGTTCTGGAACTCCCGGACGCGGTATTGGAACGAACGAGGCAAAGATTCTCGAAAATCCCGAAAACAGTGTCCTTGGTGGATGAACTGATTGCCGATCGCCGGTCATCGGCCAGGCAGGAATGACTCGCGACGCCCATTCCTGCGTACTGGATGCATCAGCTCTCCTGGCCTTCCTGCACGGTGAACCCGGCGAAGAAGCGGTTCGATCCCTTTTGCCGGGATCAAGGATTTCCGCCGTCAACTGGAGTGAAGTCGTCCAGACGTGCCTTGCTCGCAGTGTCGATTGGGAAGGGTTGAGAGACGATCTCGCCGTTCTCGGCATGACGATCCTTCCCATGACTCCGGAAGATGCGGAGGAGGCCGGGAGGCTCTGGTCCCCAACGAAGGATATTGGTTTGTCCCTGGGCGACAGGGCGTGCCTGGCTCTGGCCAAACGACTCGGGTTGCCCGCCATCACGATGGACCGCACATGGGCGTTGCTGGAACATGACGAAATTGTCATCAGGGTCCTGGGGTAGGAGCGTCCGATGCCTTTTGGTGCGGGCGGAAAGCCATCGACCCATGACTTCAAATGATCAGGCTCAGGACATCGTCGATAGGTGGGGGGATTATCTCCAACCAAGGGATGCCGCAGGAAAAGGAAGGGTTTGTCCGATATCTTCCTGGGGGGGATGTTCTTGAAGAGGAAAGATCGCCACGTTCGTCGGAATGATCCTGGGTGGGTCGTGAGATTGCGGGGAGGACTGGCAAGGGATCCTGAGCTCTTGCCAGCCTCAGCCCACCATGGTCTTGTCTGGGGTTGCCGGCCAGAATGTCGGCAAGGGCGTGCCGATCCCCTCCCCCGCCTCTAGAAATTTCTGAGTCTTCCCCTGAACGTCGTTATCTGCCGGATTGGCCCTCTTGTTTTCCCTTAATCCAAAATATTTTGGCCTCTTTCACGGGGTCCCGTCGAGAGAGGCTTCGAGCCTGTCTTCTTGTCAGTTGCCGGCGATACGAAGGCCTTCCACGAGAAGGGAGGGGGAGTTGATCGAGGAGCGGATCTCAAGGTCCGATCCCCGATCGACGATATTCTTGTAGATCTCGTCGAGGTTTCCTGCCAGGGTGATCTCGGAGACGGGATGGAGGATTTCGCCGTCCTCGAACCAGTACCCGAAGGCCCCGCGGGAGTAATCTCCCGTGACCGTACTCACCCCAAATCCGATCAGCTCCGTCACAAGAAGCCCTTTTCCCGCCTTTTTCATGAGATCTTCGAGGGTCGATGTTCCGGGGTCGACGATGAGGTTCGAGATTCCCACTCCAGGACCGTCTCCCAGCGAGCGCACCGCATTGGCGGTGGATTGCCGCCCCAGCTTTCGGGCGGAATAGGTGTCGAAGAGGAAGGTCTGAAGGATCCCCTCATTGACCAGGGTCTTCTTGCGGGTTGGCAGCCCCTCACCGTCGAAGGGGCGGCTTCCCGGGGCTCCGGGAAGGAAGGGATCCTCCCGAAGGGTCATGCAGGCGTTCATTACCGGGGAGCCTTCGCGTCCCTTGAGGTAGGTGGCGTTTCTGTAAAGGGCAGATCCTGAGATGGCCCCGGCAAAATGGCCGATCAGGCTGCGGGCCGTCTCAGGGTCAAAGATGACCGGATGGGTTCCGGTCTTGATCCGGCGGGCCCCCAGGCGCCTGACGGTTCGTGAGGCGGCCTTTCGTCCGGTTCCCTCCGCGTCAGATATTGTCTCCCAGAGCGGTCCCGTGACGTACCAATAGTCCCGTTCCATCTGGTCTCCCGAGGTGGCGATGACCGAACAGGAAAGGGCGCAGGAGCTCTTCCGGTAACCGTGGAGGAATCCCAGGCTGTTGCCGAAGACGATATGGGAGTGGGAGCGTGAGCACTCTGCCCCTTCCGAGTTGGTGATGCGCGGGTCGAAGGAAAGTGCCGCCTTTTCGGTCGCCAGCGCCCGCTCCACCAGTTCGTCCCGGGAGGGGATATGGGTCTCTTCGGGGAAGAGCTTCGCGGGGTCGATGGCCGGAGGCAGAATCCGGTCGGGGAGCCCGGCGTAGGGGTCTTCCGCCGTGTGCTGGGCCATGGCCACCGCTCGCGCCACAAGGGTTTTGAGATGGTCGGGGGAGAGATCGCGGGTGGCAACGCTGGATTGCCGGGTTCCGGCAAAGACCCGGATGCCGATGCCCCGGCTCTGGGCCGCCTGGACCTTTTCGATCTCTCCCTTTCTCACCCCCACCGTCTCTTCGGCTCCGGAGACATAGAGGGCATCCGCTGAGGTGGCACCGGCCGACCGGGCGGCTTCGAGAATGAACCGGATGGCCTCTTCCCCCTCTTCAAGGTTTTTCGAGGGGAGGTTCTGGGAGGGGACAACGTTCAAGGGGCGATCTCCTGTCTGTCTAATGTGTTCCGCCGACGGTGAGACCGTCGACCCGGATCGTGGGAAGGCCCACACCCACCGGAACGGACTGGCCGTCCTTGCCGCAGGTGCCGACGCCCGTGTCGAGAGACATGTCCGTCCCCACCATGCGGACCTTGGTGAGGACATCAGGACCGTTGCCGATGAGGGTGGCTCCCTTGACGGGGTGAAGGATCTTGCCTTTTTCGACGTAGTAGGCCTCGGACATTGAAAAGACGAACTTGCCCGAGGTGATGTCCACCTGCCCGCCGCCGAAGTTGACGGCGTAGATTCCCCGGTCGAGGGAGGAGAGAACCTCGGCCGGGTCGCTCTCCCCGGGGAGCATGACGGTGTTGGTCATCCGGGGCATGACCGGGTGCGCATAGGACTCCCGCCGGCCGTTGCCGGTGGGGCGGGTTCCCATGAGCCGGGCGTTCTGCCGGTCCTGGAGGTAGCCCCGGAGGATCCCGTGTTCGATGAGGACGGTGCGTTGGGTCGGGGTTCCCTCGTCGTCGACATTGAGCGATCCCCGTCGGCCGGGGAGGGTTCCGTCATCGACGATGGTACACAGGGGAGAGGCCACCCGCTGGCCGATCCGTCCGGAGAAGGCGGAGGTTCCCTTGCGGTTGAAGTCCCCCTCGAGTCCGTGGCCGATGGCCTCGTGCAGGAGAATTCCCGGCCAGCCCGGACCCAGAACCACATCCATCGTTCCCGACGGACAGGGGCGGGCCTCAAGATTGACCAGAGCCTGGCGAACTGCTTCGCGACAGGCCTGGGCGAGGCGTTCCGGTGCGACAATCCCGGAAAAGTCCGTACGCCCTCCCCATCCGTAGGAGCCGGTCTGGCGGTTGGAGCCGTCCTGGGCGATGACCGAGACATTAAGTCGCGTCAGGGGGATCCTGTCCACAACCACTTGGCCATCGGAACGGACGATCTGGATCGTCTTGTCCTCAAAGGCCAGGGAGGCCATCACCTGGACGACCTTCGAGCTCTCCTGCCGGCAGAGCCGGTCGATGGTCTCGAGAATCCCGATCTTTTCCGGAACAGGCCGGTCGAAGGCCAGGTCGGTGGTCGGATAGAGATCCCGTTCCGGCCGTGCTGGGCGCGAGAGAGCGAGGGAGCGGGTCGATCCTGACCCTTGGGCGATCCTCCGGGCCGACTCAAGGGCTTCGGCGATCTGCCGCGGGGAGAACTCTTCGGTGAAGGCAAAGCCTGTACGTTCTCCGGAGACGATCCGGGCTCCCACCCCCTGGCTGACCTCCTGGCCGGCCTTTTTGACCATCCCGTCCTCGACGCTATAGTGCTCGCGGACGGTATGCTCGAAGTAGAGGTCGGCGTCATCGACCGTCGAGGGGAGGGAGACATGGGAAAGTGCCGACTGGAGACTCTCGGTAGAACTTTCGACGCGGTTTTCAAAAAAACGAATAATATCCGGCACGATGCGTGTCCTCCTGGTTCTCTGGCCCGTCTCAATCCTCCGGGAGACTGGTTGCCCGGGGGGGAGTCCGGAATGGGGGAAGCGGGCTCCCCGAGGGAGAGCATTTGATCGGGAATCCTGATTCCATTATACAGGGGGAGGGAGCTATGATCCATGGATCCTTCTGAAAAAGGGACCAAGAGCCTTGAGCCAAAAGTGTTTGTCTTGGCAAAGGGCAGAGACGGCAGACGATCCGGAGCGAAGAATCAAAGGAAATGCGAGGAGGGAAGATGAGGCAGGGGGAGGCGGCGGTCAGGGAGATGATGGAGGCCGGGTGCCGGGAGGGGGTCTTCCCGGGAGGGGTTGTCTTGTGGGGAGACCGACGGGAGATTCGGGGGGAGGTGGCCGTGGGGGTTGCTCGCCAGACGCCTCCCGAGCCGCTCCCGCCTGTGACCCCCCGAACGATCTTTGACCTGGCCTCGCTCACCAAGCCCTTGGTCACCGCGGCCCTGGTCCTTCTCCTGGTATCCGAAGGAAGGATGGCGTTGGACTCAAGACTTTCCGAGAGCCTTTCTGCGGCCCGGGGCACCCGCTGGGGAGAGGTCTCCCTCCGGGACCTCCTCTCCCATGCGTCCGGCCTTCCGGCCTGGGCCCCCCTCTACATGAAAATTGACGGAAATCTCCCGGTGGAGGAGCGCAAGCGCCAACTTGTCGGGGAGATCCTCTCCCTCGCTCCGGCGAAAGAGAGGGGGAAGACAGCTCTCTACAGCGATTTCGGCTTCATGTTGCTGGGATGGGCGCTGGAAGAGAGGAGCGGAGAACGGCTCGACACCCTCTTTCGGAGACGTCTGGTCGTTCCGCTTGGCCTTTCCGGGGTGGACTTTCTCTCGGAGGGCTCCTCCCTGCCATGGCAGGAGCCCGACCGGGACCGGTATTTTGCCGCCACCGAAGTCGATCCGGAGAGCGGAGAGCCGTTGGTGGGGGTGGTCCACGACGAACATGCCCGTTGTCTTGGGGGGGTCTCCGGCCATGCCGGGCTCTTTGCCACCGCCCGGGGGGTCTGGCAGCTGGCCCGGCCCTGGATGGCCCGGAAAGGAGAGAGGGGAATTTTTCCTGAGGAGCTTCTGGTGGAGTTTACCCGGCGGCGGGAGCCGCTGGAGTGGGCGCTGGGGTTTGACACCCCCACGCCAGACTCTTCCAGCGGGACCCGGATGACCCCCGGGTCCTCAATCGGCCACCTGGGGTATGCCGGAACCTCCCTCTGGATGGATCGGGCCCAGGACCGGATAGTCGTGCTCCTGACGAACCGGGTTCACCCCACCCGGACGAACAACCGCATCCGGGAGTTTCGCCCCCGGCTTCACGACCGGGTGGCCGAGGCCTTTTAGCGAGACCCCGATTCTCTCCGGTCGGCCTTGCCCTGGTAGACGGCCCGTCCCCGGTGATAGAGCTCCCGGGCCTCGTTGGGGATCGAGAGTGTTTTCAGGGGGGTCTCAAGCCGGGCTTTTGTGACGGGCCGGAGAAGAGAGGCTATCCAGGTTCCCCGGGTCAGCACCGGGCGGAGGGAGACCGGTCGCCCCGGGGCCTGGCCCTTTTCGAGAATCGTGACGCCCCCCCGCAGGACCAGGGCGAGCTCGAGGCCGATTCGTCCCCCCACGGCCCGAGGGAGCGGGACTCCGGTGGAGAAAAGGCCGGCCGTGTAGGCAAAGAGTCGGTCCTTGAGGACCTGCTGCCGGCGAGAGGTTTCGGGGTCCGGAGAGGAGGAGAAAAGGCGCTCTTCGTCGAGGCCCGAGGCCCGAAGCTCGGAGAGAGGAACATAGAGACGCCCCTTCTCCCGGTCGACGGAGATGTCCTGCCAGAAGTTGGCCAGCTGGAGGGCGGTGCATACGGCGTCCGACATGGCGAAAAGAGACTCGTCCCGGTAGCCGTTGATCCATAAGAGGAGCCGTCCCACGGGGTTGGCCGAGAGGGTCGAATAGAAGATGAGATCCTCGAAACTCTCGTGGCGGACGACCATCCGGTCGCGCTCGAAGGCCTGAATCAGGTGGTCGAGCCAGAGGACCGGGAGGTCGAATCGCTCGATCGTATCGGCCAGAGCCCGGAAGACCGGGTGGTCTACGGGGCCCTTTTGGGCCCTCAGAAGAAGTTCTCTCCATTCGGCGAGAAGTGATAGAGATGTTTCGGTTTCAGGGACTTCGTCGGACATGTCGTCGGCCGCCCGGGCGAAGGCGTAGAGAGCGGAAATGGCCGGACGGGTCCGGGCCGGCATGAGCAGGGAGGCCACCGGAAAGTTTTCGTAGTGGCTGGCCGTCACCTCCTGGCAATGGCGATAGGACTCTTCGAGGGAGATCATGCCGGGATGGCTTTCTCGCCCGGGGAAGCGCATCCCCCAGGGGGGATCCTGTGGCTGGCAGATGTCTCAGAAAGGAGGGTCTCCGCCGCGGCGACACCGGCACGGACAGCGCTCTCCATGGTGGCGGGGAGTCCTGTGTCGGCCGTATCTCCCGCCATGAAGAGGTTGTCGAAGGCGGTCCGGGCCTCCGGACGCAGGGAGCTCTGTCCCGTCCCCAGAACGGGGGTGGCAAAGCGGTCCCGGACGGCCACGATCCCTGTGGGGGAGGCGGTATTTTTTTTGTCGAGAAGGAGGAGGTGTCGCCCCACAAGGGCCGCGAGTTCGGCATCGGGAGTTTCGAGAAGGGTGTCGGCCCCGGAGACGGTGGCGCTCACCATCTGGGTGGGGAGAAGGTCGTCCTCCCGGTCTGACGACCAGTCGAACCAGGGACGGGTCTCCGGGATAAGCCGCTGTTCCATGGCGTCCTTGTTGAAAAGCCAGTGAATGGGCGATTGATGGAAGCCGGCGATCAGGGGAATCCGGACCGGCGTGTCGAAGTGGAGGTGGATCGACAGGATGGGAGAGGCGTAGGAGAGACGGTTGATCCGGTCGATCAGCGGGGTCTCCTGCCACGAAAGGGGAACGATTTTTTCAAAGGACCACGGGGGGAGTGCCACGATCACCCGGTCTTCCGGGGAGAGGGCGATATCGCCCCGGGATGTGGTCAGGGAGACAATGCGACCGCCTGTTTCCGAGAGTCCCGTGATCCGGGTTTTGGTTCGGACCGAGACGCTTCGGGCCCGGAAGAGGCGCATCGCCGGGAGAACAAAGAGCTCGGTGAGAGGGACGGAGTTGTATCCGGGACGGGCGGCATGACCTCCGGCAAGCAGGGACTCCTTGAGAATTCTCACCAGAAGGGCCGCGCTGACTGAACGGGAGGGGAGATTGGTGGCCGAGAGGATCACGAGCTCCCAGAAGCGGTCGATCACAACATCGGGTTGTCCCGCCCGCTTGAGAAATTCATGAGCGGTGAGGTGGTCGACGTCGGAGTCATTTTCTGGCAGGGCCCGCGCCACCGAGAGGAAGGCGAGCCTCTGGGAGAAAGGAAGTCCTTCATACTGGAGTAGACCTCCCGCCGCCGAAAGCTGGCTTTTGTTCCCGGGAACGTCAAGAGGGTTGAGACCTCTTTCAGGGTCCCACAGGGGAATGTAGAGTCGATCGAAGAAGACCAGGTTGTCTTTGGTTCCCAGACGCTGGAGAAGGTTAATGGTGGCGGTGTAGCAGGAGAGAAAAAGATGCTGCCCGGTGTCGATTTCCCGGCGGGCCCGGGTATCGAGATAGGAACCGGTGCGTCCCCCCAGATGGGGGCGGGCCTCGAACAGGACGACGTTGTAGGGGGCGTCCGGGTCGCGGGAGAGCCGTTCGGCGGCGGCGATTCCCGAGAGCCCTCCCCCCAAAATGTAGATGCTGGGGCGGGTGCTCATAGGCCGGCAGCCTTTCGAGCCTGCCACAGGCGCAGAAGAACGGTGGCCTTCTCCAGGGGGCCAAGGCCCACCCGGCGCCGGTAGACGTCAAATCCCGTTTTGCGGATTTTTTTATGAATGGCGTGGTAGACCGTTTCCATGGCCCGGGCGGCGATCATGGTCCGCTGGTCAGTCGGGTCGGAGAGAAGATCCCGGGCCTGGGCGTAGTCCTCTTCCGACCGGGTCCAGATCTCCGTGAGAAGAGCCCGCATCCCGTCGTGAAGACGTCCGGCCAGGACGTCTTCGTCGGTCACTCCAAAGTGTCTCATGCGGTCGGCCGGAAGGTAGATCCGGTCCCGGGCGGCATCCTGGGCGAGGTCTCTCAGGATGTTTGTGAGCTGGAAGGCCTCCCCCAGGCGATCGGCGTAGGGACCCAGACGGTCGAGGTCTCCGCCGAAAATGGGAACGCAGATTCGGCCCACGGCCCCGGCGGCGCGATAGCAATAGCGAAGAAGGGCCTCCGTGTCAGGGATTCTTACCCGGGTCAGGTCGTCCTGCATCCCCCGGACGATCTCTCCGTAAAGGGAGGCAGGAATCTTCCGCTTTTTTGCAATGTCGACCGTCCGGAGAAAGAAGGGGGCCTCTTCCCAGCCGGGAGGAGCCACAAAGTCGTGGGCAAAGGTATAGGCCCAGCGATCAAGATGGGCCCGAACATCGATATCTGTCCGGGGTTCGTCCGCCAGATCGTCGACCAGACGGCAAAAAACATAGAAATCGTAGAGGTCTTCCCGGCTTTCTGGCTCAAGAAGGGAAAAGGAGCGGTAGAAAGAGCTGTTCCGGACACCGGCCCGGGCGCGTTCGAGGCCTTTGGTGTCGAAAGGAAGGGGAGAGAGGCGGGTCTCTGTCAAGAAAAGACTCCCGAGGGGAGGTTGGTCGTCTTGTCCGGTGGGAAGATCATCATGATGAGATGATACCCTGTCGAACAAAAGAGGGCAAACGCAAACCCTCCCCCGGGGAGGGTGTTCAGGACTTCTTTCTGGGATCGGCGGGACGAGGCTGCGAATCCACATAGGCGGCGACATCCCAGGCATCCCGGTCGCTCAGTGTATTCCCCTTGGAGAGGGGCATGTTCATCTTGAGAAAACCAGCAAGCTTGTCCACCTTGGCGAGTCCCGCTCCCGCATTGTAGGAGCGGGGACCCCAGACAGGAGGGAAGGCCACGTCTCCGCCGGAGGAGGCTCCCAGGCCATCGGCTCCGTGACAAAGGGCACACCGGGCCTTGTAGACCTTTTTCCCGCGGAAGGGATCCGGTTTTCGGGAGGGGGGGGGCATGTGGTACATGCCGGTGCCGACAAGCGGGGTTCCCACCGGAGCCCCTTTGGCCATCCAGAAGCTGTAGGCCACGATGGAGCGGATGGTATCACCTGCAAGGGGAGGAGCAACTCCGTTCATGGAGAAGCGGAAGCATCCCTGAATCCGCTCTCCCAGACGGCTCACCTTCATGTTCTTCGTCCGGAATCTCGGGTAGCTGACATAGGCTCCCCACAGAGGGGCGGCATAGGGCTTCCGTCCCCGGTCCAGATGGCAGGACTCGCAGGTCAGGTCGTTTCCTACATATTTTCCGGCATATTTGCCCGTCTGGGTAAAGATCTGCTCCCCTTTTCGGACGAGATCTCCGAAGGGCCCCGAGGGGATCTCCCTGTCCGAAGGAGGGTTGAAGACAACGGGTGTGGGATGTTCCTGGGCGGCGGCAAGAGGCGCCATTGGCAGAATTGACCCCAGGAAGCTCACAAGGGCCAGGGGAAGAAAATATCTCATCGGGGGTCCTTTCCTGAAGGAGATGTGTCGGGCTGTCCGTCAGCCGGCGGAGGGGGCAGGCTTGCGAAGTATTCGGCGACGGCCTTGCGTTCTCGTGGCGAAAGTCTTCGGGCAATTCCCCGCATCAACCCTTGGGGATCATCGGCCCGCTTCAAAAAAGCGAAGGAGATGAGCTGGCGGAGAAGGTATCCCTTGTTCTGTCCCTTGATGTAGGGAAAGTGAGGCGGAATGCCCCGGCCTTCGGGTCCGTGGCAGAGGACGCACGCAGGAACGTTCTTTTTCCATTGTCCCTTCAGGGCGATTCTTTTGCCCAGGGCAACCAGCTTCGGGTCGTAGGGAGAGACGTCCCGCAGCTTGGGAGTGCGGACCGAGGCATACCAGGCGGCCACCGCCCGAATGTCGCTTCGGCTCAGATTGTTGACGACTCCAGCCATGACGGGGGCAAAACGGGTTCCCTTCTTGACCCCGAGAATCTCATGTTCAATATATTTCTGGGGCTGGCCGGCGATGCGGGGACTCCCGATGGAGGGCATGCCGCCTCCGTGGAGGCGATGACATTCCATGCAGGCCGTGGTTCCCGGAAGTCCGTTTCCCTCCCGGGCGATCCTCTTCCCCTTTTCGATGAGGCTTTCCGCCTGGGCCGCCGGAAGAATCGACAGGGTGAGCAGAAGCATTGCCGGAAGCGTCAGATAACGGATGATGCGACGTGACTGGATCATTGGAAGTCTCCTTCGCCTAAAAGGTTGAGAGTATCTTAACGGAAAAATCATCAATCTATCCAATGAGGAAAACTTTTTTTCATGATAAGGGGAAAGAAAAAGGGAGGGTTCGGATCACCCGCTTTCGGGAGTTTCAAGACGGATGATCTCAAGCTGGTTGCTTTCCCCGGGAGTCTTTGGACCGGGTCCCCGCGTCAGGACGATCAAGCCGTTTTCGACTCCCTCCTTCTTCAGGATATTCCGGGCCGTCTTTTCCCAGGACTCGCCTTCTCCTTCAACCTTCATGGGCCAGACTCCCCGGGTCAGGCAGAGTCGCTGGCAGACCTGTTCCCGGGGGCAAAGGGCCAGTATCCAGGGGGAGAGACGAAATCGGGCGATTCGGGAGGCTGTCCTCCCCGACTCCGTGGGAGTGACGACAAGGAGAGGATCCAGAGTCTTGACCGCTGTCCGTACACCGTAGGCGACGACTTCCTCAACAGGAAAGGAGGTTCGGGGAGGATCATCCAGGGGCGTGCGGCCGCCTGTGTGACGGGATTCTGTGACTTTGGCGATCCGGGCGAGCATGGCAACGGCCGCCACCGGATGGTCGCCAATGGCGGACTCTTCTGAGAGCATGATGGCGTCGGTTCCGTCGATGATGGCGTTGGACACATCGGTGACTTCGGCGCGCGTGGGTTTGGGGTTGTGAACCATGGATTCCAGCATCTGGGTGGCGGTAATGACAGGCTTCCCGAGGGCCACAGCCTTGCGAATGAGTTCTTTTTGGTACAGGGCGATGCGCTCGAGCGGGACCTCCACCCCCAGGTCTCCCCGGGCGACCATGATACCGTCGGCCCTGTCCAGGATGGAGTCGATGTTTTTGAGGGCCTGCCCTCGTTCGATCTTTGCCACGATGAAGGGGTCATGACCTTGCCGCCGTGACTCCTGTCTCACCGCCTCAACATCGTCGGCCGATGTCACGAAGGAGACACTCACCGCCTCTACCCCGGCATCGAGGACAAAGGAAAGAAGGCTCCGGTCGGAGGCGGTAAAGGCCCCCTCCAACGTCATGAGCCCGGGAAGGTTGACTCCCTTGTGGGAGAGGAGGACCCCCCCGGTGACGACACGACAAAGGAGGGTATCACCCTTTGGCTCTTCAACCCTCAGGGAGAGGGTGCCATCGCTGAGAATGATCCGATCTCCTCGCCGAAGCGGCCGCAGAAGGGGGGGAAGATCGAGAGGGATTCTCACCATTTCGCCCTTTTCTTTCCCCTGCCCCTCGGGAGAGAGAAGGAGACGTTCACCGTGCCGGAGGGTGATCGGGGCAGAGAGGCTTCCGATGCGGATCTTGGGTCCGGGAAGATCCGCCAGAATGAGAACCCGTCGACCGGTAGACCGGGAGGCCTCCCGGAGGCGCTCAATTCGGGCCCGATGCTCTTCGGGGGTTCCGTGGGAAAGGTTCAGGCGGGCCACGTTCATTCCGTTCTTGATCATTGCCCTCAGGATCCGGAGGGAGTCGGAGGCGGGTCCGATGGTGGCGACGATCTTGGTATGATGTCCGGGAAGATTTTTCATGACGATCTCCGGTCTTTCGGTCGATAAATTATCAAAATTGCACATATTTTATCGGAACGGGGAGGCCAGTGACATGAGCCAGAACAAGAGTCAGAAAGAGAGCCAGGAAGAGATCCAGGAAGAGAGAATGCATAGAAAATTTCCCTGTTTCCTCAATGTCTGAGGCTCCATCAGCTGTCCTCAGCATAGCCGATTCTCCCGGAAAGGCAAAGGTCCTGTCTCTATAAAGAAAAAGGGTCGGCCGGTCTCGACTGGAGGGACAATCCTTCGCCGGAGAGGATTTTCCCGACATGCGCTTGACCTTGGGGGGGCCGCTCTTTAGAATAGTGAAACTTGGTGAAATTTTGACGGTCTTTTGAAGGACCGACAATACCGCAACGCTTAAGGATTCTCCTGAACGGATAGCCTTTTAAGGGGATCTTTTCTCCGAATGTGCCGTGATGGGGGGGATCCCAAAAAGGCCTGCGGCTCTGAAAATGCGAAAATTCGGATCCAACCAGGGGGAATAAAACCTCCTCCCCGGCTTCGCTGCCGGAAACGAAGGGATTGCCCGTGTCAAACTATCGCGTCAAGCCAGGTCCGGAAGCCTTTTTGCCTCCGGCCGCCGCCATGATGGGAATCTCCCTTCCCGATCCGGGACAGGGACATATAGAAGGTACCCTTGTTCCTCAGGAACAGGCGATCGAAGAGAGTGCCCGTATTCTATCCCGTGCCAAGGTTCCAACCTTTTTTCCGGGTCCTCTCGTCCTTTGGAAGTGGAACGAGAAGTCGGCCAAAATGGCCGCCGCCATCAAGAATGCCGCCGTGGAAGGGGGAATCAAGATCATCCCCATGTCCGACTACCGTCCGAAGTATCCCAAGATCGACCCGGAGACGGAAATCAACCCGAACCATCCGAACCTGACCATCTGGCACAACAAGATTGATGCCTGCCTGTTTGTCGGTGTTCATTGCCATCAGGCGAATCTGGCACTCAAGATCATTCGGGGCGGGACCGATTGCTACACCATGGCCTTCTGCTCAATGTCAGGCCACGAGGATGCGAACCTCTCCGTCAGGGATACGTCCCCGGAAACCTTCCTCAAGCTGACGGAGGCCCTCAAAAAGATGAAGACGAACTCCCGCGGATTCTAGCGGAAGACGTTCCTTTGTCCGGAACGGGTGATCCGGACATCCCGATCTCGGGCAATCGTCTTTGCTCCGCTAAGGGCTGTCCGGTTTTCCCCTTTCCCATTTAACCGGCTCCATCGGGAGAGACCTTTCATCCCGTCATGGTTCCGCTCCTTCCAATCTCAGAAAGCGACCTTTTTCCACTCCATCCTTGGATGTCTCTGGCTTCGGAGATCTCCGGAATGGCTTTCCCCTTCAGGGGGGAGCCATGGGATCCTGACCGGGCGGGAGAGTCCCCTTTCTCTCTCCGAAGGGAGTCCGAGGAAGGAGGGTCGTCCCGGGGGATGGCATGCAGAATGAAGCGGCGGTTCTCCTGCCGGCATTTCCCCTTCTCGGGGGGCTTCTTCTCTTTATCATTGATGCGATCTGGTCTGTGGGGGGACGTTCTCCGCGCTATGCTCTCCTGTGTGTGGTTCCCACAGCTCTCTCCTTCCTGACGGGCCTGGCCCTTCTCTGGGAGGTGGTGGAAAGGGGGACGATCACTCTCGCTCTTCCCTTTTCTCTCCCCGGAATTTCCGAACCCTCCCTGTGGGGAGTCGATCGTCTTTCGGCCATCATGGTTCTCCTGATTACCGGAGTGAGCACCGTCGTTCAGGGGTATTCCCTTCGCTATCTCCTCGGGGAAGCCGATTACGCCCGCTTTTTCTCCCTTGTTGCCCTCGAGACCTCCGTCCTCGTCATGCTTGTCACCAGCCGGAATCTCCTCCTGATCTTTCTTTTCTGGCAGCTTATGAGCCTCGGGCTCTACCTGCTCATGGCCTACAACCGGAAGAGGCGATCTTCCGTAAATGCGGCTGCGAAGACCTTTCTTGTCCACCGTCTGGGAGACATTCTCTTCCTGGGAGGGCTGCTTATCGCCTGGCAGAGCTTTCACTCTCTTGACCTGGGCCGAATCTCGGAGATCCTTCGCGATCAGCCCGAAACCATTTCACAGGGGACCCTGTCGGCAATTGTCCTGTGCCTCTTTGCCGGATGCATGGCCAAGTCGGCCCAGTTTCCTTTCCACTTCTGGCTCCCGGATACGATGGAGACCCCCACTCCGGTATCGGCACTCATGCATGCCGGCATTGTCAATGCCGGGGGGTACCTCATGAACCGAACCGCACTCCTGTTTGCCCATTCCCCGATCTCCATGCATCTTGTCTTTATTGTGGGGTTTCTGACGGCTCTCTTCGGCTCCTCGACGATGCTGACCCAAAGTGATGTGAAGCGGAAGCTGGGATTTTCCACGATGGGCCAGATGGGGTACATGACCATGGAGTGCGGCCTTGGGGCCTTTTCCCTGGCAGTCTTTCACCTGATAGCCCATGGCATCTTCAAGGCCACACTCTTTCTTGAATCGGGAACGGCTATCGGCATTGCCAGAACAGAGCCGACGCTGCCCCGCCAGACGGCGGAAGACCCGAGGATTCCCGAGGGATTTCACCTGTCCCGAGTTCTTCCGGTGGCCCTTGTCACCCTGGTTCTTCCTCTCGTCATTGTTTTGGGGGCCCATCAGCTGGCCAACATCCATCTTTCGAGAGAAGAGGGGACGGTGGTCTTTCTCTTTTTCAGCTGGGTGACGGTCTCTCAGGTGACCATAAGCCTCACCCGTGCCCGTCTCTTCGATTCCTTCACGGCTGCCATTCCCTGGACGGGAGTCCTGGTTCTTTTTATTTACGGCTACATAGGAGCGGCTCACAAGTTCAACCTCTTTCTCTACCCGGATCCTGCCGACCGTGCCCTTTTCTTTTCCTCGGGGGGCGTGGGGTGGAGCCTCTTTACCCCCATCGTTCTCCTGTTGACCGCCATTATCGTGGGGGGGTGGGTCGTCGCCTTCTTTCGCGAAATCCGCGGTCGCCAGATCCTGCCCGCATGGATACTCTCCCGCCAGGAATCCCTCTATCTCTTTTTTCTGAACCGGGGATCGGTGGAGCATGTTCTGTTGCATCGGGTGGTTGAACCCTTGGACCGGCTTCTTTGGCGCCTCCGGGAGTTTTTCGACGGAAAGGAGCGGGCGTGATTCTGGGGCTCCCCTGGAAAATTCTGGCAATTCTTGCCTTGCCGCTTCTTTCTCCGATTGTCAGGCCTCTCTTTCCTTCCGGAAGAAAAAGGGCGTTTGCGACGGTTTTTCCTGTGGGCGTCTACCTGCTGCTCCTTCTTTTCGAGCTCATGACGAGAAATTCGACCGATTTTCCCTTCTCCACCTTCGCACGCCTTCCCCAGGAGGGGCTCCTGCTCGCCCTCTGCCTGGGGATTCTCCTCCTGCCCATCCTCCTCATTCTTCCCGAAAGACCCTCCGATCCGAACTCCAGCCGTCTTCCTGCGGTCTGGCTTCCCTGTCTTTTGACGTCGGGATCCGGGGTCGCCTTTCTCGGAGGCGGGTCCAGCCGGGCCCTGGCGGGAGGGGCAGGCCTGATCGTTCTTCTCCTCCTGGGCGCTCTGGTTTTGGATGGGGCCTTTCCCGGAGCCTATCGAAGATCCTTTCTTCTGCGGCTCTGTGTCTCCGGCCTCCTCTCGGTGATGTTGGCCCTGCGACCCGCCTTTCTCGGGACTCTTGCCGGAGAGGGGGCCTTCCTGCTCGCCCTTCTTCTCCTCTTCCCGGCTCCTCTTTCCCGAAGAACCGAGCGAGTCGTCTCCCCAGAGTTTCTGAAGATGGACATGTTTTTCTTTCAGTGTATGCCGCCATTGGTGCTCTTTCAGCTTCTAAGGGCGGCTGCCCCAGGGTTTCCCGGAGCCTTTCTCTTCTTCGGAGCTCTCAGCCTCGGGTGGGGGCTTCTGGGGCTTTTCAGGACCAAGACCGCCCACTATGTTCAGGAGGCAGCCGATGGACTGGTGGCTGCCGGTATGGGGGGGATGGCCGGAGGTCTTCTGAGCGGGACCGCCCAGGGCCGGTCCGGTGGCCTGTTTATGGCCCTGCTTCTTCCTCAGGCCGCTCTCCTGGGGGGGATGGTCCTGTCGTCCCTCGTCCTTCGCTACAGAGTGAGAACCGTGGCCGGCCTCTCAGGAGCCGGAACCATGATCGGTCCTCTTCGGCTGGCCTTTCTTCTGGCGGCCTTTCAGGGGATGAGCCTTCCCCTTGTGGGGGGATTCATGGCGGAGTGGCGACTCCTTCTTGGGATCTGGTCGCGCTCTCCCCTTCTGGGAGTGGTGGTCCTGGCCGGTCTTTTCTTCTCCTTCTCTCTGGTTCTTTCCTTCCTCCGGACCATCTTTTCCGGTGAGGGGCCCTCCCTGTCGAGAGGGGATGGCGAGATCGTGAAGACCCTTTGGCCCGGAGAGCTGCTGGCCTTCGGAACCGCCGGCTTCTTTCTCCTTCTCACCGACCTTGTCAGTACTCGCGGAGGAATCTTTGGGGGAAGTCCATGAAGACCATTCTCTCCTCCCTTCCCCGCTCCGGGAAATGGGACCTTTCCGCGATCACCGATGGCCAGAGGATTGGCCTTCGCTCTCATGTGGAGCTGGCATCAGAGACATTGTCCTTCGTTTACAGGATGACGACCTTCATCCACCACAACCCCCTTCACGAGCTGGAAGAGCTTCCCTTCTTCGAGGCGATCCGCAAGGCGGGAGCCCTCTTTGGAGGGCGGACCGCCATCAGCTCCGACGAGTGGCGAGAGCTGTATCGGAGTGGCCGCATCGACCGGAAGATTCTCTCATCGGTCCTTCTCGAGGAGGCTGCTTCTCTGGGGCTCTGTTCTGGCAGCGACGCCCGATCCTGCGAGACGGTCAGGATCTTTGGGCGACCGCTGTCGGACTTTCTCGAAGGCCATCTCCTTCACGAGTGGGACCGGCCGTTGCCATCAGATCCCATCATGACCGAGGGGCGACCGGCTTTTTTTCGTCTTCGTCGCGACCTTTCCTCCGAGGTTCGGGCTCTCCATGAGAGCCACTTTGAACGGGAAGGGGAAGAGGGGTACTGCGCCAGACTGTGGGAGTCTTGCCGGCAATGGGCCTCCGACCGGCTTCCGGGGGCGGCCTGGTCAGACCCGGCCACTTCCTATCTTCCCCGTCCGGGGCCCTCCCTGACTCTTCTGGAATGGGTCGACCTCTTCTGTGACGGACTCTGGAAAAAAAGGCTTGATCGCCTGATGATCAAGTGGTTGTCGGCCTTCCTCGATGAGGGGGTTTCCACCTGGAACATTCCTCATCGGGAACGGGGGTTCTACCGGGTCTGGCGGAGCATGGCCGCAAAGGACCGGGAGATCCTGTTCTGGGGGTTGGAGGGGGCACATCGGGAGATCTCCGACCTTCCGGACAACCCCGAGGACACGCTCATGGGGGCGCTGATTGCCATGGAGATCCCCCGGGCAGGTCTCACCGACTATCTCGAGCGACACGCCACCGCCCTTCCCGGATGGACGGGATATGTCAAATGGAGAAATTCCAAAAGCGATGATCCCTGGTCGAGAACCTACCCCATTGACCTTGTGATGATCCTGGCCGTCCGGCTTTTTTACGAGCAGGCCATCGTTGCCTATGTGTGCGAGACTCAGCTGGGAATCCAGGGGACCGTTCCGGCCATTCTGGAGTGGATTGAGGGCCATCGTCCCGAGATGCTTGCCCGGAGCTTTGCCGCCCGATACGGAACCCCCATGGTCTGGGGGGCGCGCTTGGGGGCTCTGGCCGACCACTTCCCGGATCCGGGGGATCCCCGATGGCAGAAGATCTCCCGGGTTCATGAGGAATGGCTCGAGTCTCTCCGGGCCGAAGGGGGAAGCCGGAGCCGGACAGGACGGCTCTACCACATCGCGCAGACGCTCGGTCTCTCTCCTTCGGAGGTCGAAGAGCTCGATTCGCGGAACTGGGAGCGCCTTGAAGCGGCTCTCGACACCCTTGATTCCTCGAAAAGGCATGAGATCTGGCAACGGGCTCTTGAAGAGGCGCACGACCGGGAACTCCTCTCCCTCTTCGCTCCCTGGACCGAAAGATCCGGGGAGGAGAGCCCCAGTCTTGCTGTCGAAGCCCGTCCCGCCGCGCAGATGTTCTTTTGTATTGATGTCCGCTCCGAACGTCTCCGCCGGCACATCGAGTCATTGGGGGGGTATGCCACCTATGGGATCGCCGGCTTCTTCGGTGTCCCCTTCCGCTTTCAGCCCTACCAGAAAGAGGGCTTCCAGGTTCAGGCCCCCGTGCTTCTCTCTCCCCGCCACCGGGTTCGGGAGATCCCCCGGGCCTATGAGATCGAACGGGCGGACCGGCATTTCCGACGGCACCAGAAGACTCGCTCCCTCGTCCATCTCTTCCATGAGCTCAAGGATCATGTCATTACCCCCTATGTGCTTGTCGAGGCTCTCGGGTGGTTCTATCTCCTGCCATTTTTGGGGCGGACCTTTCTCCCGGCTGCCTTCAACAAGGTCCGTGAATTTGTCCGGGGGCTTATTCTTCCAGAGATTGCCACCGCCCTGACGGTCGCCCGTGTGGGGGAGGGCGAGGCCCAGGCCATGATCGAGGCGGAACAGCATGTGAAGATCCGCAAGGCCCTTCTCGATGTGGTGGGATCCCATACCCGCGGGGTCAGTCCGTCGACGGTTGAGGAGGTCCGGCAGGCGGCCCTCTCCGACTCCCGCTTTTCCCAGGGGTTTTCTCTCAGGGCCCGGGAGGAGCTCCTTTTGACGGCCCCCGGAGAGGCAGATCTCATCAGGAAGCTCCGGACCCTCTACACGATCAACATGAGACGCACCCGGGTTCTCCTTGAGACCATCATGACCGTAGGGTTCGGGCTGGAGGAGCAGGTCTATTACGTGGAAAACAGCCTCAGGACGATCGGTCTCACCCGGAACTTTGCCCGACTCGTCCTGGTGTGCGGCCATGGCTCGGAATCCTTCAACAACCCCTTTGAGTCGGCACTCGATTGCGGGGCTTGCGGAGGAAACCGGGGGATTCCCAATGCCCGGGTTTTTGTGGAGATGGCCAACAATCCGGCGGTTCGTGACCTCCTGAAAAAGCGGGGCGTGGAAATCCCCTACGATACGCATTTTCTTGCGGGGGAGCACAACACCACCACCGACAGGATCGACTTTTACGATCTCGAATCGGTCCCGCTGACCCATCGCCGGGATCTGAAGAGACTCTGGCGGGACCTCGAGGAGGCGGGACTGAGATCGGCGGCAGAGCGGCAAGAGGAGCTTCCCTCCTTCGATCTTCCCTCCGGTCTCCGGGGTTCGGCCAAGGCTGTCTTTCGCCGCTCCTGCGACGCCGCCGAGGTCCGTCCTGAATGGGGACTTTCAAAAAACTCCTGGTTTGTCGTGGGGAACAAGGATCTCCTTGGGACGGCGGACTTTTCTGGCCGGGCCTTTCTCCATTCCTACGATCCGGCGCGCGATCCCGACGGCCGCCTCCTTGAGGCGATCATGACCGGTCCTCTCGTGGTCGGCCAGTGGATCAATGCCGAGCATTACTTCTCCCTCCTCGACCTTGAGCGCTATGGGGGAGGGAACAAGATCTACCACAATGTGGCGGGGGCCATCGGTATCATGTGGGGCAATGAAAGTGACCTTCTTCCCGGCCTTCCCTCCCAGACCCTCAAGGACGGGGATCGACTCTACCATGAACCGGTCCGCCTTCTTGTCGTCGTCCAGGCCGGACGTGAACGCATTGACCGGGTTGTCTCCAACAATCCCCCCCTGCGCCGCCTCCTTTCGAACGGATGGATCCGCCTCGTTGCCGCCGATCCGGGAGACCGGGCCTTTTTCCGCATGCAGGCCCCCGGGAGCTGGTCTTCGGTCGATCTGACAACTCTCTCTCAACCCGAAAGGACACTCTGATGGAGAAAGCCCGTCTGACCCCCATGAAAAAGGTGGACATCATCGTGAGCGGAGAACGGATCCCTTTTGTCCGGGATCTTTTAGCCCGGGTCCGTGTCACGGGATACACGATCATCCCCAATGTGTCGGGGATGGGCCATAGCGGTTTCTATGAGGGCAACCTGATCTATAACGAAACATCAAGCCTCGTGCTTCTGATGACAGTGGTCAAGGAGGAGAAAGTCGAACTCATCCTGGAGGGGCTGACGCCCCTCTTTGAGCGCTATTCCGGGATCATGTACGTCTCGGACGTGGCGGTGAGCCGACAGGATCACTTCGTTCACAGCTCCGGGGAGGAAGAACCTCCGGTCTGAGGCCGGAGTCCCCCTCCCGCCTCCATTTTCGGGGGGGGGAACTGGACGAGTCGGCCTTTTGTGATAGCCTTGAAAGAGAACCGGACGATTTCAAGGCCGTTAAAAGGAGGGGGCGGTGGATCGGGTTCGATATCCGGCCGTGGCCGGAAGTTTTTACGAGGGAGAGGCCCCGGCGCTGAGGACCTCGGTAGACTCTCTGCTGGCCCGGGCCCGCTCTGACGACGCGGGGGCGAGGAGCTCCCTCCCGAAAGCCCTGATCGTTCCCCATGCCGGCTATCTCTATTCGGGACCGGTTGCCGCCCGGGCCTACTCTCTTCTCGAAAAGGCCCGGGGCCGAATCTCCCGGGTCGTCCTTCTTGGTCCGGCCCATCGCGTCTACTTCCGCGGACTGGCCCTTCCCGGGGCCGAGGTTTTCAGGACTCCGCTGGGTGATATCCCCGTCGATTGGGAGCTTGTTCATCGGGTGAAATCTCTCCCCCAGGTGGGCGAGCGTCCCGAAGCCCACCGCCAGGAACATTCCCTTGAGGTCCAGCTCCCCTTTCTGCAGAGGGTGCTCGGAGGCTTTGCCTTTTTGCCCCTGGTGGTCGGAGAGGCCAGCCCCCGGGAAGTTCTCGAGGTTCTCGAGGCTGTCCGGGGAGGTCCGGAAACCCTTCTCGTCATCAGCTCCGATCTCTCCCACTATCTGTCATCCGGGGAGGCAAAACTCGTCGACCGGGCCACGGCCGACCGCATTCTCTCCCTTGACCCCTCTGTCCAGCCAGAACTCGCCTGCGGGGCCACCCCCGTCAACGGCCTTCTTCTGGCCGCCAGAAAATGGCCCCTCATCCCGGTCCTGATCGAGATGAAAAACTCCGGAGAGACTGCCGGCGGAGTGGTCGGCTCGGAGGGAAGGCTCGCCGATCGTGTCGTCGGGTATGCCTCCTTTGCCTTCTACGAAACCGAGACAGGAGGGGATCCCGGGGGAGGGGAGTTGCAGGAGGTCGACGGAGAACTCCTGCTTGCCCTGGCTCGGGAGGAGGTGGCGCGGGTCCTGGGGGTGGGGGTCCCGTCTCAGAATCGAACGAGCGCTTCCTGGCTTTGGGCTCCCGGAGCCACCTTCGTCACGATCAAGGAAAGAGGTGCCCTGAGGGGGTGCATCGGAAGCCTGGAGGCGCGTCGTCCGTTGATCGATGATCTTCGGGCCAATGCCCGGGGAGCCGCATTCGAGGATCCGCGCTTTCCTCCGGTCGGGGTCGACGAGCTTCCGATCCTGCGCTTTGAAGTCTCCCTTCTGTCCCATCCCGAGCCGATGCCGGTGAAGACGGAGGAGGATCTTCTGGCCCGTCTTCGTCCAGGGATCGACGGTCTTGTCCTTGCCCGGGGGAGACATCGGGGGACCTTTCTTCCCCAGGTGTGGGAGGAGCTTCCCGATCCCCGGGACTTCGTCCGACACCTGAAGGTCAAGGCGGGATTTTCCCCGGTCGGCTGGCCGGAGGGAGCCGTCCTTTCCCGCTATACCGTCAGAAAATGGTCGGAGGCCCCATGAGGGAAGGAGGAGAGGCCCGCTGGTGGCATGAAGAGAAAGAGGGGCGGATTGTCTGCGATCTCTGTCCCCGGGATTGTCGCCTCCTTCCGGACCAGCGTGGGCTCTGTTTTGTCCGCCGGCGGGAGGGGAACCGGATGGTTCTGGACGCCTGGGGGCGATCAAGCGGCTTTTGTCTGGATCCGATCGAAAAAAAGCCCTTGTATCATTTCTATCCCGGCTCCTCTGTCCTCTCCTTCGGAACCGCCGGATGCAACCTCTCCTGCCAGTTCTGCCAGAACTGGGACATCTCCCGGGCGAAGGAGACCCACAGCCTTACCGACCGGGCCCTTCCCGAGGAGATCGCCGATGCCGCCGTGCGCTGGGGGGCGGAGAGTGTCGCCTTTACCTACAATGATCCTGTGATCTTTGCCGAGTATGCCATCGATGTGGCGAAAGCCTGCCGGGAAAGGGGAGTCCGGACGGTGGCAGTGACGGCCGGCTACATCCGGGACGCTCCCCGCCGAGAGCTTTTTGCGGTTATGGATGGGGCGAATGTCGACCTGAAGTCCTTTTCCGAGGAGTTCTACTTTCGGCTGACCGGGGGACACTTAAGTCCCGTCCTCGAGACACTGGTTTACCTCCGCAGGGAGACCTCTGTCTGGTTTGAAATCACGACCCTGTTAATCCCGGGCCACAATGATGGCCTCTCGGAGATCTCGGAGCTGTGCGAGTGGATCATCCGAGAGCTGGGACCCGATATTCCCCTTCACTTTACAGCCTTCCATCCCGACTACCGGATGGCGGAGATTCCCCCCACGCCGGCCCAGACTCTTGTGGAGGCGAGGAAGACCGCCCTTTCGATAGGGCTTCATTATGTCTATACCGGAAACATCATCGATCGGGAGGGGAGCCGGACTCTCTGTCCGGGATGCCGGACTTTGCTCATTGAACGAGAAGGATACCGGATCGAGTCCTACCGCATCGACGCTGGTGGAAGTTGCCCCGTCTGCCATCAAAAGATTATGGGCCGTTTTTGGGATCGTGTGCCCCCCCCTTCCTTTGGCAATCGACGGATCCCTGTCTTGCTTCATCCCGGGGACTGACTCCGGGCAAGCCGTTGTCCGAAGGGTCTTGGCCGGCCGATGAAAGCGGCTTCGGGATTGACCTGTAAAACGAGGACATGGTACGATTTCACATCGCATATTGCGTAAAGGTTTCCCACGCCGACGACAGCCTGCCGAATCTTTTTGGCGGTGATCGTTCGGGAGTGGCATGTCCCTGAGAGGATTTTTCCAGAGAGGAGTTTTTGTGACGACCTATAAAGTTCTTCCCGGACCCGAAGGCATTCTTCCCCCGGCGGCCATCACCATGGGAGTGGCTCCCCCCGAGCCAGGATTTGCGCTGATTGAAGGTCTGCCGGCCTCGGAAGAGGAGGCCATTGAGACCGCCGCCCGAAAACTTGCCACGGCCAAGGTTCCCACATTCTTTCCCGGACCCATGGTCCTCTGGGAGTGGTCGGCAAAGACCCGCAAGGTGGCCGATGCAGTTCTTCGCTGTGCGGAGACGAACAACATCAAGATCATCCCCATGGCGGACTACCGTCCCAAATATCCGAAGATCGAGCCCGAACTCGAGATCAATCCGAACCACCCGAACCTGACCATCTGGCACAACAAGATTGATGCCTGCCTCTTTGTTGGCGTTCACTGCCACTATGCGAATCTCTCCCTCAAGATCATCCGGGGGGGGACAAGCTGTTACACCATGGCCTTCTGCTCCTATGCGGGACACGAAGATGCCAATCTGACGATCCGTGACAACAGTGCGGAAAAGTTCGACCGCCTGTCGGACGCCATCAAGAAGATGAAGACCAATAGCCGTCGATAGAATCCTGGATGGCCCTTCCCGCATGGAGAGATCGGCCGATCAGGCTGGCGCCATGAAGACGGCCATAAAACGGATAATCGTGTCAGTGTGAATGCAAAAAGAGGCAGGGGAAGCCCTGCCTCTTTTTGTTGGATCCATCTTGAGGAGCCTCTCCCCGGTCCTCCTCCCGGAAAAAGCGCGTCATGAAACCACGGATTTCCCTCTCCCTTGCCCTTGTTTCTCTGCTCATTTCCTCCGGGGTCGCCGTTGCAGATCCTGTGGCACCTCCCACTCCTCTTCCGGAGGACTCCTGGCGTGTTCCTGTCGCTCCGGGGGGACCCTTTTCCCGTGTCTTTCTTCCCCAGAATGCCCCCGTCGGAGCCGACAGGATGTTTGGTGCCTCCCAATGGCTTCAGATGAACCGGAACTCTCGCCATAATGCGGCCGTGAAAGTTCCGGCAGGTGCGCCGGCGTGGTTCCGTGAGGGAGTCTACTGGCGATACGCCGAGGCGCGCGCCTGGCCGCTGGAGAGGACCCACCCCTTCGGCACCCGAACCCTGGGTGAGACAGAGGCGGGAGCGGTGCAGACCCAGTTCTATGGAAATGCCCTGGGGGTGTCGGTGGTGGGAGGTGTGGTCTATGCCGAGAGCGACGACATGTTTGCCTATGCGCTCAATGCCCGGACCGGACAGCTGATCTGGCGAACGAGTCCTGTGGGAAACAACCTGATGGGGAATCCCCTTGTGACCCGCAACACGGTCTATCTTGCCGCCGGGGGCGTGGGGTTCAACTTTGCCAATGTGGTGGCCTATGCCAAAAAAGGGTCGGCGATCCGGGGAATGGATGTGAGCTACAACGGAATCTATGCCCTGGACCGAAAAACGGGACGGCTTCTCTGGCACGCCGGATCGGTGGGGGAGGCCATGCCGACGCCGGTGATCCATGGGAGGTTCCTGTATTTTGCCACGGGATCAGGCACTGTCCATGCCCTTGATCGCCACACGGGACGCTCCGTCTGGAAGGTTCGTCTTGGGGGAAATGACAACATGTCGAGTCCTGCCTACGACAAGGGGCGTCTCTACCTTGCCATGGCCTCCCCCCCTCGGCTCTACTGTCTCGATGCCCGGACGGGACGAACCCTCTGGCATGGAACGATTCCGGGAGCGGCCAATACCGGGATGGGAGATGTCAGCCCTGCCGTTGGCTCGGGAGTTGTGGTGATGGATACGGTGACTCGGCCGAAGAAAATTCATGGCCAGTCGACTCTGGAGGCGGTGGTGCGGGCCTTCGATGCCCGGACGGGGAAAACTCTCTGGACCGTCTCCACCGGTCGCGGGCCCAAGCCTCCGGCCTTCAAGGGGGGAGTCCCTCTGATCCATGAAGGGGTTGTCTACGTCGGGTCCCCGGTGACGGGACGCTATGTGGCACTCGATCTTCGGACAGGTCATCAGCGTTGGTCGTGGCACAAGGTCGCCGCCACTCGAAGTGCCCCCACCTATGTCGAGGGGAGCCTCTATATCGCAGGAGGAGACAGCCTCTATCGCCTCGACCCGGCTACCGGACGGGAGACGGGATCTTTCCGGGTCGGAGGACGGATGGGGATCGTCTCCCCCACCATCGTCGGCGGCACGGCCTATGTGGCCAATTCCTACGACTGGATTGTGGCCGTTCCTCTCTCGGCCCTGTCATCCTCCAAAAAGAAAGCCTCCTAGCTCTCTGGGAGGGGAATCTCGGCCATCGGGGGGCCGATACCGAAGCCCTGGGCCAGGGTCAGTCCGTGACGGCGGACCTCTTCAAGAATCTCGGGGGATTCCACCGACTCGGCGACCGTCTGGATTCCGATTTCCCGGGTCAGGGTGGCGATGGAGGCGACGATGGCCCGGTCGATGGAGCCCTTCTGGGGAAGATTACGGATGAAATCGCCCTCGACCTTGAGAAAGTCCACCGAAAAACGCTTGAGATAGGTCATGGAGGAAAATCCCGACCCGAAGTCGTCGATGGCAAAGCGGGAGCCATCGGACTTGAGCTCGGAGATGAAGACTTCCAGAAGTGTGGCGTTTCTCACCGTCTCCCGTTCGGTGATTTCGAAGACGATCTGCCGTGAATGGATCCCTGTCTCCCGGATGATCCTTCGAATGGTAGGAATGAATTCGGCGGTGACGATGGCCTTGGGCGAGAGGTTGATAAAAAGGAGCCCGTTGAAGTTCTGCTCCACGGCATGGCGAAAGGCCTTTTCCATGACGATGAAGTCGAGGCTTGAAATCAGGCCGCTCTCTTCGGCGACTTCGATGAACTCTCCGGCCGGGAGGATCTTTCCCTTGTACTTGAGTCGCATCAGGACCTCGTAAGCCTCCACGGTCTCTTTCGTGGCCGAGACGATGGGCTGAAAGTAAGGAATGATCGAGCGGTCCTCGATAGCCTGCTGGAGGATCAGGTATTTTTCGCTGACGCCTCTCAGAACATCGACCACGTCGGCATCGGTGGGAAGGCAGTGGCCGTTTTTCCCTTGGGCCTTGGCCCGGTACATCATGTTGTCGGCGACAAGAAAGAGATCTTTGGGCTCCCGGGCATGCTCTGGCCAGGAGGCGATCCCGATGGAGACCGAGCTTTTGGCTCGGACCCCCTCGGGGCTTTCGAGAGAAAAATGCTGGAATCCAGTCCGGATCCTTTTGGCCATGGCCACGGCATGTTCCGAGGCGGCCTCAGGAAGGATCACGGCAAATTCATCTCCTCCATAACGCGCCACGATGTCTTCCTTGCGGGCAGTCCCCTGAATGAGCGCGGCAATCCTCTGAAGAAATTCGTCGCCGAAGGTATGCCCAAAGGTGTCGTTGATTTTCTTGAAGTCATCCACGTCGATGATCATGACCGAAAACGGCTGGTTCCCGTGGCGCTGGCTTCTGCCGATCTCGTAGGCAAGAAGTTCCCAGAAGACCCGCTGGTTGAAGAGGCCGGTGAGGGGGTCCCGCACTGCGTAGTATTCGAGATCTTTCGTATAGCGGTAGATCGCCTTGACCGACCCCACGACGTTCAGAATGCTGGTGATAATGCTCTCGATCACCAGCACCTTGACCGGATGCTCGGCAGTGGCGTAATTGATTCCGACTCCCACAATACCTCCCACTTGGGGCCGGTCCAGGTAAAGACTCTTGGTGGAGAGGGAGAGGGAGTCCTGGGAGAGGGGGGGGAGCTTTTTTCCGTGGTCGGAGATGTTGTGGACAATCCGGGGTTCGAGGGTGGCCTCGTACCCTTCCAGTGACTGAAGCTTTTCCGTGACGAGGGCTTCGAGGAGACGTCGGGAGTCGGGATCAGGGACTCCGGTCCAGAAGATCTCGATCTCGTATCCCTCGTCCTTGGTATGGAAGAGGGAAAAAAGAAAATAGACCTCGACAACGGAGTTGATGTCGTCGAGCATCGCCCGGATGTGTTCCTTCCAGTCGTGGATCACGTCAGAGGTGATGATGAATCTTTCGAGAAGGCGAATTTCGAAGGAGAGGACCGAGATGTCGGCGGTGGTGCGCTCGAGTATCCGGAGGGTTTCGAGTGCATCGGCCAGTCCCTCCTTCAGAAGGTCGAGATGGAGGAGCTTCTGTCTTCCCTGTCGGGTCAGCAAGGCTTCCACCATCGTGAGGGTCCCGGTGAGGTTGGTCACGAGGGAGAGGAGGTCCGGGGACGGGGCCTTGGGGTGGAGCGCCGACAAAATTGCCTGTCGGACACTGGCGAGGAGGGAGGATTCCTCGAGGCTCTGCTCCAGAACGGTTCCGATCCGGGAAGCGATCCGCTTGCGGGCCTCTTCAAAGGAGGGAGTGCCTTCAGCCATGAAGATCCATGCCACACTTCAGGTCGAAGAGCCATCGAAGGAGATCTTCCCGGGCCTTCCCGCGATAGAGGGGGCCATGCTGGGGGGCGATGATGGCCACATCGTATTTTTCAACCTCGCGGATCCAGTGGCGAAGGGCGCGGTTTCCGGCCATATACCGACGGTGGAAGGGCTCGATGTGCGGACGATGCCCTTCGAAATCGTCGATGTAGATCTTTCCGTTAGAATATTCCGCCGCTCCGATATCTCCGGTGAAGAGGATCTTTGATATCGGATCGTAGACGTTGATCTGTCCGCAAGAGTGCAAAAAATGGGCGGGGACGGTAACAAGGGAGAAGCCAGGGGCGACCTCCACCGTCGACCCCGAATCGGGAACCGGGAGGAGCCGCCCTGAGTGCATGAGATCCATATGGGGCATGAAGCGTGTCCAGAGGCGGGAGAGGTAGACCTGGGCGCCCGTCACCTCCATCCAGATGTTGAGCCCGGCACTGACGTCGGGATCCTGGTGGGAGAGAAAGATGGCCTTGATGCGAGTCAGGTCGAGACAGTTGGCAATGCGGGCGGAGAGAACGGGAAAGAGCCCCGAGCCTCCCGGATCGAAAATCGCCCCGTCGGAACCATGAATCACCAGATACTGGTTGGAGGGGATGCCCTCCTCCCGGGTGGATTCCCCAAATCCCAAAAGGACAAATTTGTGGAGTCCGTCGTTGTAGAGAATTTCTGTCACTCAGAATCCTTTCCGGTCTGGGGGGAAAACGAGTCGAGATTGGCTCGAGGAAAAATTGAACGAGGAGGACTTTTTCGGAATGATAGGCTTTTTCTCCCCGTATTTCAAGCCGTTTTTATTCGCCATTCAGGGCGTCGGCGGGGGTGGATTTTTCGGGGGGGCCCTGTCAAAACAGGGAGAATTGCCTTAAAATTATTCTGATGGGTCCTTTCGGTCATTTGGCGGGACAACTCGGGAAACGACGCAGGGAGATCGACATGCAGATAGAACAGACCAATTGGCCGGAGGTTGAAAAGAGACTTCGCTCCTCCACACTTCTTATCCTTCCCGTCGGGTCGGTAGAGCAACATGGCCCGAATGGTCTCATCGGGACCGACCATCTGGTGGCCGAGGCCCTGGCCCGTCGGGTCGGCGAAGACCTGGGAGAGCTCGTGGCTCCCACCCTGGCCTACGGTATGTCCCACCATCACCTGGGATTTCCTGGAACCTCTTCCCTCTCGCCTCGGACCATGATCCTTCTCGTATGCGATATCCTTTCCGGTTTCTACCGGAACGGATTCCGGCGGTTCTACTTTGTGAATGGACACGGGGGGAATGATTCGTCCCTCAAGGCAGCTTTTTCTGAATTCCTTCCGGACCATCCTGAAGCCCGCACGGCCCTTTCGAACTGGTGGCTTCTCCCCGAGGTGACCGAACAGGAAAAGATCTTCTTCGGCGAGTCGAACGGCTACCATGCGACCTGCGGGGAGGTGGCCGTGACCTGGTATCTCTATCCGCACCTTAAGCGGCCCATCGCTCCGGGACGGGCCCCGGATCCCCATCATGAATGGCCCTTGGGCCCCGAGCGCTTCCGATCCCTCTACCCCGATGGTCGCATGGGGTCGGATCCCTCCCTGTCGACGGGGGAGAAGGGGGAGGTTCTCTTCGGGATTGCCCGCCGTACCATCCGGGAAAAGGTTCGGGAGTTTGCCACAGCGCCCTGAGTCGTCACCGGGGAAAGTCCGGGGAGTCGACAGGAGATGAAAAAGAGGGGAAGGAGAGGCCGGTGATCATCGTAGTGGCCAATCAAAAGGGCGGATGCGGGAAGACGACCACTTCCATGAACCTTGCCGGAGTCTTTGCCCGGCGGGGGATGGAGGTTCTTCTGGTGGATTCCGATCCTCAAGGATCGGCCATGAAGTGGCGGGGGCTTGCCGAGGGAGCCTTCCCCGTGGGGGTCATTGCCCTTCCGATGCCGGTCCTGGACCAGGAACTTCCGCGCCTTGCCAAAAAATATGATCTGGTTTTGGTCGACTCTCCTCCCGGGATGGAGACGATCACCCGGTCGGCCCTTGTGGTGGCCGATCTTGCCATCGTTCCCCTCCAGCCCAGCCCTCTCGATCTCTGGTCCGGAACGGAAATCGTCTCCCTCATCCGTCGGGCGGAGCAGCTTAACCGGGGACTTGTGACCCGCCTTCTCCTCAACCGGAAGACCCAGGGAACCCGCCTCTCCCGGGAATCGGTTGACGCTCTGAAGGAGTTTCCCTATCCGCTCTTCGAGACGGCCATCTATCAAAGGATCGCCCTGGCCGAGGCCGTAACGGCAGGGCAGACGATCATCGATTATTTTCCGGATGGTCCTTCGGCAGGAGAATACAAGGCCCTGGCGGAGGAAATCCTCTCTCTCAACCTCGGGAGCGCTCCGTGAAATCCCAACGACCGACCCTTCGGGAGATTGTCCGTCCCCCGGCTATCTCTGACTTTATCGCCCGGGGCGTTGTTCCCGAAGCGGAGTCCGAAACCCGGACAGTTGTCCCCGAGGATGACAGTTCCCTGACCGTAGCCCTCCCCTCCGAGCTTTCCGAGGCCCTCAGGCTCAAGATGGAGGAGCGAGGACTCACCCTTGAGGCGGCTGTTCGGGAAATGGTCCTGGACTTTCTCATGAAGGACGGGTAGGCCTCCTTGGGGCCCCTCCTTCGTCCCACCCGCCCCCTGCGGCAAGGGGATCGCCTCCTTCTCCCTCGACCCTCTCTCGGGCGGCCCTTCGCCGAGTGGGGGTCGAGGGTTCTTCCTCGCCTCAAGGGAGTGGGGCTTGTTCCTGAACTATTCGGGGAGGAGGAGCACGGAGCGGATCCCTATGTTGCGACGGACCCGGTGCGTGGCCGGGATTTCGTCCGGGCCCTGTCCTCCGGCGCGGCCGGCGTCCTCTCTTACCGTGCGGGATCAGGGGCGATTCGGCTCCTGGAAAGGTGGGTTCCCCCTTCCTTTCCGGATCCGGATCACATTCCCCTCTTCTGTGGATTTTCCGATGCAACCTATCTTCATGCGGCTCTCTGGCGCCACAGCCGACTTGTGACCTTTTGGGGACCCACAGCGCGGGAGCTTGTCTCTCCCGGTACCTTCTCCCTGTGGTGGTCGATGGTTTCAGGAGAGGTGAGGGAGGGGGACTGTCTTCCGTTGGGAGAGTGCCGGAGTCTTCGTCCGGGACAGGCGTCGGGGAGGCTTTGGGGGGGCAATCTCGAATCTCTCGCCCACCTCTCGGGGACCCCCTTCATGCCGGATCTTTCCGGGGCCATCCTGCTCATCGAGGATGTGGACGAGCCCCTCTATGCCGTGGACCGGGCTCTCCGGACGCTGGCGCTTGCCGGAGGACTCAGGGACCTGGCGGGAGTGGTGATGGGCCCCTTTCTCCGTTCGGAGTCCCGGGACGATGATCCGGCACGGAACGCCGAGGAGCTTGTCCTTTCCTTGGTGGGAGAGATCCCGGTTCTCTTTTCATCCCTTCCGGGCCATGGACGTCCCATGGCCACCTGGCCCCTGGGAGTTGAAATCAGCATGGAGTGTCCTTCGGCCGGCTCGGGAGCCCTTCCGCAGATCAGGCTCCTCGAATCCCCCTTCATGCGTTCCTGAGACGCCTTCTTTCCTCCCTCACGGAAAATCTGTGTCTTCCTCCGGTTCACTCCCCTTCGCCCATCACGTCAGTTGGCCTCGTCGGAGGGCTTCTGGGAGGAGTCGAAGCCATTGCCCATCAGGGAGAGGATCGTTCCAGGAGGCAGGAGGAGGGAGGAGTGAACGTCGTTGGGAAAGGCCCGCCGGTTCCGGAAGGTGAGGTTCACAAGGTCGAGCGACCCCAGAAGATTTCCGATGGCAAGAAGTCCGTTCCGGTAGGAGAGCTGGATGGGCTCGATTCCGGCATCCCCGGCTGGGGTAGGGGTTGTGGTGGCCAGGGGGCGTGTTCTGGAGTTTCCGGCGATCGCCACGATCTCTCCGGGGGCAACGGTGAGTTTCCGAAAGGCGCCATGTCGCATGAGGGGAAGGGACAGGGATTTGTCCGAGACGTTGACGGCCAGAATTCTCCCCGCCTGGTGGGTTTCTTCAATGTCACCAATGTAGAGAAAGCCGCGAGGGTCGTAGGTCATGGAGTGGGGGCGAATCATGGCTTCCAGCGCAGGGTGCGGGTTAAAGCCCACGAAACGGGTTCCCCCTCCGGCAATCCGGAGGACCATCCCCGGTTCGAGGGTCCGGGGGGCACTCTCTCCCGGAGATCCCGGCAGGGTCAGGGGATGTGTGGTCAGGTTGATCATGTCGATGTTGCCATCCTGGTCGGCGGTGAAGATCCGGCCTTTTGAGGCAATGATCGTCGTGGGGTACATGGTGGTGGAAATTGCAGGGACGGGATCGGCTCCCGGCCGGAGGTCATGCTCCTCGCCCCGGCTGGCCACGAGAAAGATCTCTCCCGGCCGAACACTGACAATACGGGTCGATCTCCCCTCCCGGACGGGAATCTCATGAGGAGTGGCCGTGTTGTTGAGATAGAGGATGTGCCCGGTCTCTCCCACCACATAAATCCCTTCAGCGTCGGAGGAAAGTCCGATGGGGCTGATTCTGGCCCGAAGGGCATCGATCGGAGCTTTTGAGGGGGGGATTCTTCCTCCACCGGCGATGACGGAGATCTTGCCAGGATCAAGCGGAAGGGTCGTTGCCATGCCCAAAAGCTTGCCGATGGTGGGAGAGCGCTTGAGGAGCCTTGAAATATGGGCTCCGGCATTGAGGCGGATCTTCGAGTCGGGGATGAGGATGATGTCATGAACTTGGGTGTCGAGATTCAAGGCGTCGATCCGGCCACTTCCATCGGCAATATACAGGAGCCCGTCCGATTCGGAGATGGACAGGGGATTGATCCCCACAGAGAGGGCCGGAAGAGGAGTCTCGAGGGGAAGGGGGGCCGTGTGGGTATTCCCTGCGACGACGGCCGCCTGTCCGGAGGACAGTCTCACCGAGAGGGAGTTCCCTTCAATCTGGGGAACGGTTTCTGAAAGCCCGCTCACGTTGATGAAGACGATTGTATGGCGGGTGTCGGAAACAAGGATGTTGTTGTTCCGAAAGAGAAGGGAGACCGATTCGATCTCGAGCTGGGAGGAATATTGAGGGCTTGTCGAGGGGTAATATCGATGGCTTCTCGATCCTCCGAATCCGGAGCCTGGGCTGAGGATGACAAGGAGAAGAGCGAGGGCTCCCGTGGCCCTCTTCAGAGAGATTGGCGACATGGACAGCAAGGCTCCTGAGGGGTGAAGGACGAAGGAGGAATTTTTTCCTCCGGACTTTTTTCGATGATACAATATTAAGTCAGGAATGTCCCCCGACAGGGTGGGGAGAACTGTAAGCCAGGAGCGAGTTGAGATAAAGCCGGGAGGAGACAGGTGGGAGCACGTTGGGCGGTTGTTGTTCTGGGAGGAGCGCTTCTCGTCGCCCTTGTGGTGATCATGGTCCGCATCTCGGGGCCTTCCCCGGGGTCCTCGGGCCCCTCCGGAGAAAAGAGTCGGGAGGCGCGCCTCTCCCGGGAGGCCGAGAAAATCGTGGCGGCCCTGGCGTCCGGGTCGGCCGGCCAAGGGAAGGTTCTTGAAGGGGAGTCGATCCGTTATGGGGGTCAGGTTCTCCGGGTTCGGGTCGGCCCAGGGTGGGCCTCTCTTCCGCCCTTAGAGCAGGGGAGGCTTCTTGACGACCTTTTTTCTCGCTACACCCGGAGCTGGCAGGCGGTGATGAATACTCACACGGAGCCGGCGGTGAGTCTCAGGGCAGGGGATCGCCGGGTTGCCCTTCACACCTCCATGGACCGTTGGGTCCGTCCCTCAGAGGACGCTCTTGCTCCCGGATCGTCAAAATAGGTAGGATAGATCCGGAGTCAAACTGCCGGAAAAATAAGGAAGGGGGCCCCTTTGGGGTGGATCCAGTCAAGCGGTGACCGTATTCGGGCCACTCTCAAGACCCAGTTCATTACCGGACTTCTTATCGTTCTTCCCGTGGCCCTTTCCGGCTATATCTTCTATCGGATCTTTCTCTTTCTCGACTCTCTCCTTGACCCCATCGTGATTCTCCTGGTGGGGCGCCCCATTCCCGGGCTGGGGATTGCCGTCCTTCTCGGAATCATCTTTTTGACCGGCATCGTCGCCACCAATGTCATCGGGCAGAAACTCCTCTCCTTTCTGGAAGGGGGGCTCACCCACATCCCGATCTTCAAAAAACTCTACACGGCGGTGAAGACGATCCTGGAAGCCTTTTCTCCTTCCGGCGGAAAAGGCTTCCGGAAGGTGGTTCTCGCTGAATATCCGAAGGCCGGGGCCTATACCATGGGATTTTTGACGCAATGGGTAGTTCTTGATGGCGATCCGGTCCGCTATGCCTCGATCTTCTTCCCCAGCAACAATCTCTATATCGGAGTCCAGGCCTTTGTGCCGGAGTCGATGGTCCGCGAAACCGGCATTCCCGTTGAGGAGGGGATCCGGATGATTCTTTCGGGGGGGCTCGGCATGCCCGAGAGGCTCCCGGTGGCCAGACGGTCCGAGGAGGTCTACCATGATCATTGATGGGGTGCTTCTGGCCGCCGGCTCCGGGACGCGGATGCGGTCACCTGTTCCCAAAGTCCTTTCCCCGGTTCTGGGGGAGCCCCTCCTTTCCTACCCCTACCGCGCCCTGGCGGGTCTGAGGGAAGGGCTGGCGAGTATCCATGTCATTGTCCCCCCTTCGGGACTGCCGGTGGAGTCGGTCCATGCGAATCGGCCATCGCCTCCTCTTCTTCCCGTTGTCCAGGAAAGGCCCGACGGGACGTGGGGGGCCTGCGAGGCCCTCTTTTCCTCCCGGATCTTTACGGAAGGCTCCGCGACCCATCTGCTGGTGCTCAATGGAGACGGCCCTCTGGTTGATACGGCGCTGCTTGAGGCGTTGGTGGCCCAAGGGCGCGAGAATGCCGGGGCCCTTGTCCTGACGACGGCCTTTCTCGATAACCCCACCGGTTACGGGCGCATTCTCCGGGATTTCTCGGGAAGGGTCACCGGCATTCGTGAGGAGAGCGGAGCTTCGCCAGAGGAGCGCGCCCTCCGCGAGGTCAATGCCGGGATCTATCTGATCCCCCGGACCATCCTCCATGAAGCTCGGGGGCGGATCCTTCCCGATCCCAAAAAGGGAGAGCGCTATCTGACCGACCTCGTCGCCCGGGTCGTGGCCCAGGGGGGGGAGGTTCGAACCCTGGAAGCCCCCCCCGATGCGATGAGGGGGGTCAATACCCAGGAGGAGCTCTCCCGGGTGACCGCCCTTCTCCGGGAGCGAATCAACCGGGGGCATATGGAGCGGGGCGTCACCTTTCTCGATCCCGGACGGACCGACGTTGGGCCCGATGTCGAAATCGGTCCGGGGACGGTCCTTTTTCCCCAGAGCTATCTCGAGGGACGTACGCGGGTAGGAGCGAACTGCCGTATCGGAATGGGCGTTCACCTCACCAATGCCGAGGTGGACGACGGAGCGGTTATCCGGGACTATGTTGTGGCGGCGGAGGCGGTGGTGGGGCCGGGAGCGGTGGTGGGGCCCTTTGCCCATCTGCGTCCGGGAACCCGCCTTGGGAGAGAGTCCCATGTCGGAAATTTCGTGGAGACGAAGAAGGCGATTTTGGGAGAGCGGGCCAAGGCCAACCACCTCTCCTACCTCGGGGACGTGACGGTAGGGGATCGCACCAATGTCGGAGCCGGGACGATCACCTGCAACTATGATGGCTACGAAAAGTTTTCTACCGCCATCGGGGCCGATGTCTTTGTGGGAAGTGACACGCAGCTCGTCGCTCCGGTCTCCGTCGGCGACGGAGCGGTCATTGCCGCGGGGTCAACGGTGGTGGAGGACGTTCCCTCCGGGGCTCTTTACCTCTCCCGTTCCGATTCCCAACTCCGGCCGGAGGGAGGCCACCGCTACCATCGTCGCCGGGAGCAAAAGAAAAACTCAAGGAAGAAGGAATCGTCCTGATGTGTGGAATCATTGGCTATATTGGACCGGAAGAACCTGTCTCCCTTGTTCTTGAGGCCCTGTCGCGCCTCGAATATCGGGGATATGATTCGGCGGGAGTGGCCTATTTCGGAAAAGAAGGCCGGATAGAGGTGGCTCGTGCCTCCGGAAAACTCTCCAATCTTGTGGCTCTCTGCCAGGGGCGAAAGGGGAGGCCCGGACCTGCCATTGGCCACATTCGCTGGGCAACCCATGGGGCTCCCACCGAAGACAACGCGCATCCTCACTGTTCGGGTCCTGTTGCCGTCGTTCACAACGGCATCATCGAAAACGACCGGGAGCTTCGGGAGCGCCTCATTTCGGAGGGGTTTTTCTTTTCCTCCGAAACGGATACCGAGGTGGTGGCCCATCTTGTCCACCGCCACTATCGCACCACCGGCAATCTGACCGAAGCCGTCCGTCTGGCTCTTCGTGAGATCAGGGGGAGCTATGCCCTGGCGGTCCTTTGCGAGGAGCATCCAGGAGAGCTTCTAGGGGTCCGGAGGGGGGCCCCGCTCCTTCTGGGAGAGGGGGACAATGCCTTTTTCCTGGCCTCCGATATTCCGGCCTTCCTGAAGTGGACACGGAAGGTCATGCCCCTCCCTCCCGACGTCATTGCCTCGATCGGACCGGAAGGACTGGAACTCCTCCCCGTGGACGGATCCGCCCCGCTCCCGGCCGTCTTCGAAGAGGTCCCCTGGGATCCCGTGGCTGCGGAAAAGGGCCACTATCGCCACTTCATGGAAAAGGAGATCTTCGAGGGGCCTCGTGCGATCATGGAGACCCTTGAGGGGCGGGTTGCCCCTGGCCATGGACGGGTCATGCTCTCCGAGCTCACCCGTCTGGGCCCCTCGCCTCCCGAGATTGTCTTCGTGGCCTGTGGGACCTCCTACCACGCCTCGCTTCTTGGCCGTCAGCTGATCGAGTCCCTCTCGGACATCCCCGTAAGGGTGGAGATTGCCTCCGAATTCCGCTATCGCCCCCTCCGGATCCGGAAGGGGGCCTGGGTGGTCGGGGTGACCCAGTCGGGCGAGACCGCGGATACCCTGGGGGCGCTGGACCATGCCCGCCGGGAGGGGTATCTGACCCTGGCCATAACCAATGTCCCCGGCTCCTCCATTACCCGTGAGGCCGAGGCGACCCTCCTGACGCGGGCGGGTCCCGAAATTGGAGTGGCCTCCACCAAGGCCTTTGTCGCCCAAATGACCGCCGTCTGGCTCCTGGCCCTTCACCTGGCGCGCCGGACGGGTCTTCGGGAAGAAGAGGGCTCCCGGCGCTCCCTCGAGCTTCTTCTTCGGGCCCCCGCGCGTCTCGAAGGATTTCTGGGAGCCCTTGATCTTGGAACCATCGATCGATTGGCCGAGAAGGTCGCCTCCTCCCGCTTTGTGATCTTCATCGGCCGTGGGCTCGATTACCCGCTGGCCATTGAAGGGGCGCTCAAGCTCAAGGAGATCACCTATCGGCCGGCGGACGGCTATCCCGGTGGGGAGCTCAAGCATGGTCCCATCGCATTGGTCGAGCCGGGAGTTCTTGTGGTGGCCCCCCTTGTGGACCCGGAACTGGCGGCCAAGGAGTGGTCGAATATCCGGGAGGTAGAGGCCCGGGGAGGTACAGTGCTGACAATCGCCTCTGCCGAGTCCGCTCCGGTGCCCCCGACATATCCTCTTCCCCCGACAGAAGGGTGGGAGGGCGTGTTTTTTGCCACGGCGGTCCTTCAGCTTCTGAGCTATCGCACCGCCGTCCTGATGGGCAACGATGTCGACCAGCCGAGGAATCTCGCCAAGTCCGTCACCGTCGAATAGAGAAGTATTCTTGAGGAGTTTTTTGCCATGACGAGAAAGTGGACCATTGAAACAGAAGAGATTCTTCCGGGAAAGGTGGAGGCCGTCGTCCCCACCTTCTCTCCAGACGGAACCAAGATTGCGTGTGTTCGCCTCACCGATCCGGATACCATCCATGAAACCCGCGACCTCGGCTGTCTCACCGTCATCGATGCCTCCACCCGCAAGGTTCTTCACGATGTCGGGGACAATCTCGTGGCGGTCAACTACCGGGAACGGGGGCGGGGAGCCAATGAGCTTGTTCCTGTCTGGAGCCCTGACGGACGCTACATTACGTTCCATCAGGACCGCAAGAAGTGGGAGCACTTCGGGGCCCAGTGGATGCTTGTCCGTCTGGATACCCAGACCGGCGAGATGGTGATTTTTCCCTTCGACCCGGATGCAGTGCGTCCCCAGTCCTTCCTGATCTCTCCCTCCGGCCGCCATCTCGCCATCCATACCCGGCAGCGCTGGAAGCCCTATACCCGGAAAATTCTCTGGAAGACCACAAGGCACATCGTCATGGGGGACCAGCTGACCATTTGTAGCCCCCTGGGGGAAAACAAGAGTGATGTGATCGACTGGCCCGCTTCCCGCCACCACCATGAGGAGAGTCTGGGCGATTTCCACTGGTTGCCGGACGGAGAACGGCTTGTCTATATCATTCGCTTCAAGGAGGGACGCTTCCGGGAAGAATCCCTTCTCTATCTCTGGAGTCCCGGAGAGGGCTCCCGGGAGCTTTACCGTTCCTCCGAACATATCGACCACTTTTCGGTGACTCCGGACGGGGAAACTCTCTGGTTTCATACGAGGGATCGCCGCATTGAAAGCCCCGCCCGACGAAACACGATTGTCCGCCTCGACCTCCGAACCGGAGAGGCCACGCCTCTCCTGGTCCATCGCGAATTTTTCTACCCCATGGTCTCGCCCACCGGAGAGAACATTTTGCTGGAGATGCAGGCGGAGGCAGGAGGCAGAGGTCTGGCCCTGCTTCGGAACGGATCAGAAGAGCCGACCCCGGTCGTAAAGACCGGCTACAATCTTTACCCCCTGTGGAGCCCGCGTGGAAACGCTTTTCTCTATCTTCGGACCCGCCCCGACTCCAAGCCCTTCTGGACCTGGCCGACGGAGCCTCTCCTCCAGAATGTCGAGGGGGGAAGCCCCAACAAGATTCTTCCGGTTGATGCCACGGCTCGGCTCGTGAACTGCCGCCCTTCCTTTGCTCCGTCAGGGAAGGAGATCGTCTTTGTGGCCAGGGACGAGGCGGAAGAGGCCAATGTCCGCTTTGCCGGACTCTGGCGTTCCCGTATCCTCGAAGAGGAAGGCCAAGGCCAGGAGTGAGCGGCGTTGATTCCGAAAGCCCCCGCTCCTCTGCCGACTGCCTGGTGGACCCTGGGCTCAACCCCGAACAGAGACTCGCCGTCACCCACGAGGAGGGGCCCCTCCTTGTCCTGGCCCCGGCCGGATCGGGCAAGACCCGGGTCGTCATCGAACGCCTTCTCTTTCTGATCGAGCGCAGCCGCCTCGGAGGAGAGAGCTTTTTTGTCGCCACATTTACGCGGAAGGCTGCCCGGGAGCTTGTGGAGAGGATCTCCCATCGCCTTCCGGAAGCCCGCCTGCCCTATGTGGGAACCTTCCATTCCCTGTCGGCCCGTCTTCTTCGGAGGCTGGCCGACAGGGCGGGGCTCCCGCCAGACTTTACCGTCTCCGACGTCGCCGATCAGAAGGCGCTCGTCCGGGAGATCATGCGCCGCCACAAGGTCTCGGAGGAGGATGTCCCTCCCCAGGAGATTCTTCGCCAGATCAGCCGGTGGAAAAATTCCCGCCAGCCCCCCGGCCCCGAGCTGGCTCGTCGCCTCTTTGGCTCCTGGCGCTTTATGGCCACCTGTTATGAGGAGTACGAAGAGGGGCTCAGAAAAAACCGCTCTCTCGACTACGACGATCTTCTTTGCCGCCTTGTCGCCCTTCTCTCATCCCGGCCCGATGTGGCCAGCGCCCTTCGTCAGGAGTTCCACCATATTCTGGTGGACGAGTACCAGGATACCAATCCTCTCCAGGAAGAACTGATCCGGCTCCTCTCCCGGGACCGGCGAAATGTGACGGTGGTGGGAGACGACGACCAGAGTATCTACCGGTTCCGGGGGGCTGAGGTGGCCCATATCCAGCGTTTTTCCGAACACTACCCGGGGGCCGGAAGGGTGGTCCTGTCCCGGAACTACCGCTCCACATCGGCAATCGTGGACTCGGCCACTTCCGTCATCCGGAAAAATGATGGCCGTTACATGAAGACCGTCACGGCGGTGCGAGGGGGGGGGAGCCCGGTTCTCCTGTCGGAGTTCCCCGACGAGGAGGCCGAGGCCCGGGGAGTGGCCGGCCTTCTGCGGGAGTGGATGGCCGGAGGAGGTCGTCCCTCCCGGGCCGCAGTTCTTTTCCGGACCAATGCCCAGTCGCTTCCACTAGAAAAGGCCATGGCGGCCGCCGGGGTCCCCTTCTTCAGACCCGGGGGAGGAGGCCTTCTCGAAAGCCGGGAGGTCCGGGATCTCGTGGCCTACCTGAGGCTTTTGGTGAACCCCTTTGACCGTCTGAGCCTGGCCCGGATTTTCAACGTCCCTCCCAGGGGGCAGGGTGAGGAGGCGGTGGAAGAGCTTTCGGTCCTCGCTGAAGCTCATCCGGACCTTCCGGTGGTGGATCTTCTCGGGCGTCTGTCCGAACGGGGAGGGCGGAGAGAGCCCCTTGGAAAACTTGCCACCCTGATCAGGGAGGGCAAAGAGGCAGCCTCCCGGGGAGCCCTCCCTCTGTCCCTTCTCGATCAGGTGGTCGCCGCCACAGGCTATCGCGAGTGGCTGGCCCGGGAAAAGGATGAAGAGACACGTCGTCGAAGGCTCGAGACATTGGAGGAGTTCCGGGGGCTGGCCGGGGAGTTTGTTCGGGAAGGAGACCGGGAGACCTCCGGACCCCTGGCCTCCTTTCTCGAGGAGCTGACCCTCTCTCGCGAAGGCTCGGATGCGGAAGGACGCGAAAGAGTCGGGCTCATGACGATCCACCAGTCCAAGGGCCTCGAGTTTGACTGCGTCGTGGTGGCAGGTCTGGAGGATCAGCTGCTTCCCTTCCGTTCCTTTGCGGGAGGCCGCTCGTCCACTGATATTGAGGAGGAGCGGCGCCTCTTCTATGTGGCCATGACCCGGGCCCGGGAGAGGCTCCACCTTACCTGGGCCCGAACCCGCCGGATTTATGGAAAAACCCAGTCCTTCGGCCCGTCCCCCTTTCTTCGGGACATCCCCGGAGAGCTCTCCGCAGGAGACCGTCCGGAATTTGTCCGCTCGCCGTCTCCCCCCGCCTCCTCCGGCCGGCCTTCCGGCCAGTACCGGGAGGGAGGAAGCGGCGGTTTTTCTTCGCCCTTCGGACGCCTTTCCCGACGGGAGGCTCCCTCCTCCCCAGCTCATGAGCGCCCCGTTCCCCGGAGAGCTCCAGGAATGGAACGGCAACAAAGGGCCGCCACTTTAGGAGAGGGAACGGCCCCGATGTTTGGAGAAATCAGAAAGGACTGGATCGGAAAAAAGGTGCGGCATCCCCGGTTTGGAGAGGGTGTGGTCCTTGATGCCCGCCGTCCCGACCCTGATCTCGAGTTGGTGGTGCGATTCTCCGACGGCCCTCCCCGGACCCTCCTGGCTCGTCTGGCCAACCTGACGCCCGCCGAGGAAGAGGGAGGTGCTCCGAAGGGAAAAGGGTGAGGGAAGGCTCTTGGCGACAGGAATGGTTTCTGAGGACGCACGGTTGGGATATAATTAAAAAAATACGGCCCTGCTGGGGAAGAATGTGTCGGAGAGAAAAACGATTTTCCGGGAAGGAATCCGAAAGTGAATCTTGAAAAAAAGGATGTGCTCAATGTGGCGCGCCTGGCGGGTCTTGCGCTGACGAACGAGGAAGCGGAACGCATGACGGGGGAGCTCTCTTCCATTTTGGATTATGTGGAGGCCCTGGGCACAGTGGCCGTGGCAGACGAGTTGACGGGTTCCATTGAGGGTGGGGGACGGCCTCTGGCACGGGATCTTGCCGCCCCCTTCCCCCGTGTCGGGGAGGCCTTGGCCCTGGCTCCCGATGCCGGAGGAGGCTTCTTCCGGGTCCCCCGTATTCTCGAGGAGGGTCGGTAGAGCCATGTTGAGATCTTTCCTGCGTTCCAAGATCCATCGTGCCACGGTGACCCAGTCCGAACTCGAATATGAGGGGAGCCTGACCCTCGATACCGACCTGATGGCCGCAGCGGGGATCCTTCCCTATGAAGAGGTGGTCATCAGCAACCTCAATAATGGCGAGCGTTTCTCCACCTATGTCATCGAAGGGGAAAAAGGCTCCGGGACAGTGTGTCTCAATGGTCCCACGGCCCGGAAGGGGGCGGTAGGAGACCGGATCATTATCTTTTCTTACGCTCTCCTGACCCCGGAAGAGGTTCCGGACCATCGCCCGGTCATTGTCATGGTGGATCCCAAAAATGCCGTCAGGGAGAGGCGAACCGCAGAAACAAAGGCGTTGAAGAAGGCTCCTGTCTCCAGAGGGAAGAGCTCGCCGGAAAAGGGGAAGGCCTCCACTTCAGCCCCCTCTTCCCCGGCTCCCTCCCCAAAGAAGACCCTCCCCTCCCCGCGCCGGAAGGGGGGGCGATGAAGAATCCCTTTTTTAATTCTGTGGCGGATTTTGCCCGCGGACGCGACGAAGGCCGATTCACCCTCGAGGAGGTGACCGCCTACTTTCTCGACCGGACCCGGTCGCTCTCTGAGGAGATCCACGCCTGTCTCTCCGTCAACGACAATGCCATCAACCGGGCCCGCCAGCTCGACAACCGCCTCCGGCGGGAAAAGGCCCCCTCCCCCCTGACCGGCTACCCTCTTATGGTCAAGGACAATCTCGAGGTCCGGGATCAGTCGACCACGTGCGCCTCCCGGATTCTTGAGGGATACCGCTCCTTGAGGACGGCAACCGCTGTCTCCCGCCTGCTCTCTTTGGGGACGATCGTTCTGGGCAAGACCAACCTCGATGAGTTTGCCATGGGTTCCTCCACCGAGAATTCGGCCTTCGGTCCCACCCGGAATCCCTGGGATCCCTCACGGGTTCCCGGAGGGTCGTCCGGCGGTTCGGCGGCCGCGGTGGCGGCGGGCCTGGCTCCCCTGGCTCTGGGCTCCGATACCGGGGGGTCCATCCGTCAGCCGGCGGCCTTCTGCGGGGTTATCGGGATAAAGCCCACCTATGGGCGGATTTCCCGGTCGGGACTGGTGGCCTTTGCCTCCTCACTCGATCAGATTGGGCCTTTTGCCGTAGAGGCTGAGGATGCCCTCGAGGCGTTGGTGGCGATGGCCGGAGCCGATCCTCTCGACATGACGACCGAGGGCCGAGATCCCGAGGAGATGCGTCGGGACTTCAGCCAAGCCTCCCTTTCGGGGATGCGTCTGGGAATTCCCGCCGCTTTCTTTGGAGAGGGATTGGACAGCTCCATTCGGGAGAGGTTGGGGGAGGTCCGGAAGGGCCTCTCCTTCGACGGCGTTCTCGAGAAGGAGATTGAGCTGGCCCATGCTGCCATGGGGATCAATGTTTACTATGTCCTGGCGACCTCGGAGGCGGCGTCGAATCTGTGTCGTTTCGATGGGGTACGGTACGGGTTCCGGACGGGAGCCTCCGGGAGCCTCCGGGAGATGTATGAAGAGACCCGGGACAAGGGGTTTGGTCTCGAAGTCAAACGCCGGATCCTTCTCGGGACCTTCGCCCTCTCGGCCGGCTACCAGGAGGCCTTCTACCGGAAGGCCCGCAAGGTTCAGGCCCTGATCCGCCAGGAGTTCCTCGATGCCTTTTCCCGATGCGATATCATCATGACCCCCACCTCTCCCACACCCGCCTTTTCTTTTGGAGAAAAGACCGGAGATCCACTTTCCATGTATCTTTCTGACATTTACACCATCACTGCCAATCTGGCCGGCCTTCCGGCATTGTCGGTTCCGGCGGGTGTGGACGCCAAGGGATTGCCGGTGGGAGTGCATCTGATCGGGCCCCCCTGGTCGGAGGGTCGGCTTCTGGCCGTGGCTCGGGAAATCTCCCGCCGGTGGCCGATGCCCCTCCCGCGGGTTCACGCGATGCATCCGATCGCCCCCGGCCCGAAGAAGGGGGGAGAAAAGTGAGTGAGGGAATGCCTCTTTTTCGCGGGTATGAAATTGTGGTAGGCCTTGAGGTCCATACCCAGCTTTTGACGAAATCAAAGATGTTCTGTCGCTGTGAGAACCGTTTCGGGGCCCCGCCCAATACCCTTGTCTGCCCGGTGTGTCTGGCTCATCCGGGATCCCTTCCCGTCCTCAATGGCGAGGCGGTTCGCCTGGGAGTGCGGGCCGGGCTGGCGGCGGGATGTACCGTCAATCCCGTCAGTGTCTTTGAGCGCAAGCACTATTTTTACCCCGACCTTCCCAAGGGCTACCAGATCTCGCAGTATGCCCATCCGCTCCTTTCGGGAGGAACCCTCCGGGTGCGGACCGCGGCCGGAGAACGTTTCATCCGGATCCATCGGATGCATCTCGAGGAAGATGCAGGCAAAAACCTCCATGCCGGCATTCCCGACAAGAGCCATGTGGATCTGAACCGGGCGGGGGTTCCCCTTCTTGAGATTGTCTCGGAGCCGGATATTCGAAGTCCCGACGAGGCCGTCGACTATCTCAAGAGGCTTCGCCAGCTCTTGCGCGCCACGCGGGTCTCCGACGGAAATATGGAAGAAGGCTCCTTCCGTTGCGATATCAACCTTTCGGTGCGCCGCCCCGGAGCCCCCTACGGAACCCGGGTCGAGATCAAGAACGTGAATTCCTTCCGGTTTGTCCATAAGGCAATGCTCTATGAGATCGACCGACAGATCGACGCCATCGAGGCGGGTGAGCCCATACGCCAGGAGACTCGTCTTTTCGATCCTGCGTCGGGGGCCACGAAGCCCATGAGGAGCAAAGAGGAGGCGCTCGATTATCGGTATTTCCCGGATCCGGATTTACCGCCCTTGAGGATCGATGAGTCCATGGTGGAGGAGGAGCGCCGCGCCATGCCGGAGCTTCCCGAGAGACGGGTCTTTCGACTCGTCGAGACGATGGGGCTCTCGCTTGCCGATGCCGAAACGATCGTGGGAGAAGAGCCCCTCGCCGCATACTTCGAGGAAGGAGTCTCCCTCCTCCACTCCTCCCCCGTCACAAAAGGCGAGAAGGGACGCGACCGCTGGATCTCCTTTGTTCTCTCGGAAGTTCTCCGGGAGTTTAACCTCCGGGGGGAGGCGGTGTTGGGGGGCTCCACGGCCCCTTCCGCCACCGTCCCCCTCATAGGGAAAGTGTGCAGTGGGGACCTCTCCTTTTCCCAGGCCAAGGAGGTCTACCACACGGCGGTGGAGGAGGGCGTGGATCCGCTCGAGATTGTCTCCCGCCAGAATCTTACCCAGATCTCTGGCGAGGGGGAGCTTGTGGCCCTTGTCGAGGCCGTCCTGGCCGAAAATCCCGTTGAGGTCGAGTCCTACAGGAAAGGCAAGGATCGACTCTTTGCCTTCTTTGTGGGGGGGGTGATGAAGAAGTCCCGGGGAAAGGCCAATCCGGAAAAGGTAGGCGAGATCCTTCGGGCCAGACTGGGGAGTCCCTCGCCATGAGATGCGGTTTTCGTCGAACATCCCGGGTTTTATTGTACGCTCTTGTCCCCATGATCCTTCTGTCGGGACTTCGTCCTGCCCGGGCGGCCGGGGTGGACTCCGGGCCCCTGGCCTATCTTCCCCTGGTTCCCATGGAAAAGACCTTTGATGGCTTGGGGGGGCGGATCCACGTCACCGAAGTCCTGCGCCCGTTGCCGGGGGCGGGACCCTCTAAAAAGGTGGAGGTGACCCGAAAGATCGACTATCTGAATTTTCCGACCCGCACCATTGTTTCGGTCTATGAATACAATCCGGCCACGGGAGAGTACACCAAGAACACGAGCACATCGGCCTTTTCCAAGACTGTCTTTGCCTATCACCCTCCCCTTGTCCGCGTCCGGCTTCCCTTCCGCAAGGGAGAGGCCTGGTCGGGGGAGGATGGAGAGAACCGAATCCACGACCGCGTATGGGGAAAGGTCCGTATCACCCTGCCGGCAGGAACCTTCGTTTGCTGGGTTGTTCGCCGACGACTTTCCTACAACCTCATCAGCCGACGCTCGACCCAGATACTGTATGAGTACTATGCGCGGGGTGTTGGATTTGTGGGAGAGGGAGGGTGGTCGGCGACTGGAAAGTGGCACTGGTCAAGACGTCTCCTTTCGGTCAAGATGGGAGAGTCCGGGGGGGGGAAGGCTTCCCGGTAGACCTCCCTCCGAGCTCCCCGGGGAGGTCTTTGCCCCCCCCGGGAGGAGATTCTTGAGGCCAGGCAGGAGGGACCATGAGAACTCCGGGGAAAAGGGTCGGGATGCTGGGAGGGGCGGTTCTCCTGATTGTCGTTGGCGTGGTCCTTTCGGCCGGAGGACGGTTGCTGGAAGATCGCCCTGGATTTTGCCTTTCTTGCCATGAGATGGCCTTCTATGGGAAGACGTGGCAGTCCTCGGGAGCAGCCCTCCACCATGGCCGTTGCATCGACTGCCACTCTGGACCCGGGGTCGTGGGTGCCGTTTCCGCCCAAATGACGGGGCTTGAGGAGCTGGCGCGCCATTTTTTCGGCCATCCCTTCCCGGCCAGGAGCTATCATCCGGGAGGAGTTCCCAACGCCAACTGTCTCAAGTGTCATGTCCGAGGGTACGCGCGTTTGGCCCACCGGAATTTTTCCGTCGCGGGACGTGAGTGTGCCGTGTGTCACAATCATTTTGATGATCAGAATTTTTCTGGAGAGGTGCCCCTGTCCATGAGGCACTATGAAAGATACATCCTTACAAGGAGGCTCCATTGAGCGAAATCGACCGCGTTCACGGCCGAGAAGTCCTGGATTCAAGGGGAAATCCCACCATTGAAGTCGAAGTCGTCCTCTCTTCGGGGGCCATGGGTCAGGCGATTGTTCCCTCCGGCGCTTCGACCGGCTCTCGGGAGGCCCTGGAGCTTCGTGATCACGATGCCGGTCGATTCGGCGGAAAGGGTGTGAGAAAGGCCATCGAGAATGTGGAGGGTCCCATCCGCGATGCGGTCGAAGGTCTTCCGGCGGAGGATCAGGCCCTGATTGATGAAACGCTGATTTCGCTTGACGGCAGCCTCAACAAGTCGGTCCTGGGAGCCAATGCCATGCTGGGAGTCTCCATGGCCACAGCTCGTGCGGCGGCGATGGAGCGTGGACTCGACCTCTACCGATGGCTTGGGGGAGCTCTCGCCCGGACCCTTCCCACCCCTTTCATGAATGTCATCAACGGCGGGGCCCATGCCGACAACAATCTGGACTTTCAGGAGTTTATGATTGTTCCCCATGGAGCCGAAAGCTTTGCCGATGCCCTGCGTATGGGGGCAGAGGTCTTCGCCGCCCTGAAGGGGGTATTGAAGGGAAAGGGGTTGACGACCCTGGTCGGGGATGAAGGGGGCTTTGCTCCCTCGCTGGCCTCCCATGACGAGGCCTTCGACCTTCTCCTGATGGCGATCGAAAAAGCAGGCTACCGCCCGGGGGAGGAGATTTCCCTGGCGCTTGATGCGGCCTCTTCAGAATTCTACCGGGAAGGGAGTTATCAACTCGAGGGAGGAAAGCGCCGGTTGTCCAGCGAGAAGCTCGTGGACTATTACGACGAGCTCATCTCCCGCTATCCGGTGGTCTCCATCGAAGACGGTCTTGCTGAAGACGACTGGGAAGGGTGGATTGCCATGACGGCCCGCATCGGGCGTCGTGTTCAGCTGGTGGGGGATGATCTTTTTGTCACCAACCCCTCAATTTTGGCCGAGGGAATCCGGAGCCATGCCGCCAATGCCATTCTTGTCAAGCTCAATCAGATCGGAACTGTAACCGAGACAGTCGAGGCGACGAGGCTGGCCCTGATGAGCCGGATGGGCGCCATGATCTCCCATCGCTCGGGCGAGAGCGAAGATACCTTTATTGCCGACCTTGCCGTGGCGACCGGCGCCGGGCAGATCAAGACAGGGTCGCTGGCCCGTGGAGAGCGGACGGCGAAGTATAACCGCCTTCTCCGGATCGAGGAGGCCTTGGGAGACACGGGAAGATATGCCGGCCTTGACTTGGTGAGAAGAGGATAGCCTCTATGGGGCAATCCCACGGGAAGTCTTCGTCAGTCAAGAAAAAGGACTCTGCACAAGGAACGGGGCAGCTAGTCTTTTACTGGATCGCCGGAATGGGACTCTGGTTGTGGGCTCTCTTTGCCGTCGCCTCATCATCGACCGGGGTCGGACCGCTTCTCTCCTCTGTCATGGCGGAGAACGAGGCAAAGAAAACCCTCGTTCGCATCGAGAAGCGCGTAGATGATCTGAATCACCGGGTGGCCGCGTTGCGAACGGATCCTTTCGAAATGGAACGGCAGGCCCGGGAGAGAGAGCATCGTCTCCGTCCGGGGGAAATCCTGGTTCTTCCTCGGGCAAATGAGGAAGAAAGTCGTTGATTTTTAAATCCTGGTTGCGTTAATATCTTTCTTTGTTCCGAAATAAGTTCCCCTGAAAAAAGGCTGATTTGTTGGCCCTCAGTCAAACATTTGATGGTGATCCCGGACGTTCCCCGATGAGGATCCGGGAGATCCGGTGGAGAGACAGAGCGTATGTCGAGCGTAATTAAAAAACGACGCAAAAAGATTCGGAAACACAAGTACAAGAAGCTTCGCCGCCAGTCCCGCCACAAGAAGAAGTAGTCCGGTCACGAGAGTCCGGATCCTTGCCTGTTCCAGAGGTTCCGGCCTTCGTGCCAGACCGTCAGGATCGTCGTGGCCGGGGATTCCCCGGTCGCGTTTTTGTCAGCCAGACCACCCCTCTCGAGAACCGTGAATTGATGCCGCCTCTGCTCTTTTGGAGGGGCTGACACAGGGAACCCGGGAGCTTGCCAGAAGTTTTCAGGAGACAGGCGTCGTGAACGAGAGAACGATTGTTATCGGCGGAACATTCTTTCTTTTCCTCGTCTCCACCGCGATCGTCACCTACGAACAGATCCAGATCGGCAATCTCAAGGGCGAGCTTCGTCATACCCGCATGCTCATGAAGGCGGGGATTCGCACCCCCACAAAACAGTCAGATTCCGCAGAAAAGCCTCCCGTAAGCTTTGATTCCGATACGGTTACCTCAGCCCTTGCCATTAAGGATTTTTCCACGCTTTTGCCTCCGATGATTTCCCAGGGCCATCGTTTACGTCTTCCCGATCGCTCCCGCGTACACTTTCTGGGATACCATCTGGTTGTCTTCGAACTTGAGGATGAAAATAACCACACCGTCCCTGCCCTCTTTAATATCGAAGATCCCCAGACTCCTGCCACATGGCAATACCTGTACGCCTTCGTTTCCCGCTAGCCCGTTCACCTCTCGCTCGCCTCATCCTTCATTCTCAAAATATTCAAGGATTTCTCTCCGGTTGCGTTCACGTCCTGGAGAACTCCTCTGTCTGTGTCGGAATGGGGATTTCTGCGGGCGAATAAAAGAAGGAGGACAAAGGGGAGACTTTCAGAAGGGTTTCGGATTCTCCGGGATATGGGCGGGGGAAAAAGAAAAAGGGCTCCCTCCCCTGGGGGAAGAAGCCCACGGATTTCTCAGGAGGCGGGGGGAGGGGGCATTCCGGTGACCCCGGCTTTCTTCAGGGCTTTGGCAGGACCCACCACAATGGTGACAAAGGAGTGGCCATTAATGAGGTGCTGACCGGCGGACAGGACTGAGGCGGGGGTGACTTTTGAGACATGCTCCGGATAATCAGTGAAATAGGTGTAGTCAAGCCCATCCGACCAAATCACAAGAAGGAGCTGGGCAAGCTTTGGGGTGGTGTTCATCAGGAAGGGGAAGCCGCCAACAAGCTGACGCTTGATGGCATGGACGGCCGAAGGGTCGGGCGCGGTCTTGACGGAATCCGCGAGAATCGAGTCCATGGCGCCCATGACCTTTCCTGTATTTTTGGCGTAGGTCTGAAAGTAGACGATAAAGGGACCACGATGACGGGAGGCATCGAGCGCCGAGTGAATATAGTAGACAAGGCCCATTTTTTGTCGTACGACCCGGTTAAGTGTTGAGGTCTGGGAGGCTCCAAGGAGCATGTTGAAAACAAGGGAGTCATAGAAGGACGGATCCTTGCGGGCGATTCCCTGGGTGCCGTAGAAGACGGTCGACTGGCGAAGCTCCGGTTTGTCCACGAGATAGGTTCCGGAGGTGGACGTGGAGGAAAAGAAGCGTCTCGAGGGAAGGGGAGGTGCTCCGGCGGGAGCCTGCCAGGTCGAGAAATATTTCTTGGCCAGGGCCAGGCCTGATTCGGGTGTTACATCTCCCGCCACCACAAGAACGGCCCGGTCCGGACGATAGTAATGTGACACGAAGGTCAAAAGGTCCTGCCGGGTAATGTTTTTGACGGAGGCGGGAGTTCCGGAAGAAGGAGTGGCATAAGGCGTTCCCTTTTCCACGAGGCGATAGAGAAGGTTCGTTGCGATCGGACTGGGGTGGTTGTCTTCCTCGATCAGGGAGGCGAGGGTCGATTCTTTCTTCTTTTCAAATTCGCCCGGGGGGAATGTGGGGGATGTGACCATTTCCGAGGCCAGCTCAAGGAGCGTCGGCGCCTCGGAGCTCAGGCTGTCCCCGGCCAGTACAGTCATATCGCGGTTGGCAGAGGCGGAAAGACTGCCCCCGGTCCCGTCAAGGGTATGAAAGAGCGAGAGGGTATCATGGCCCGCCGTTCCCCGAGTCAGAAGTTCTGCGGCAAGTGCCGCCGTCCCCGCCTTTCCGGAGGGATCAAAGGAGGAGCCGGCACGGATCCCCAGTCGAAAGGAGATAAGCGGGAGATCCGGGCGGGGAAGGACGAGAACTTCGAGTCCGTTCGGGAGGAGACTCCGGGTGAGTGTGGCCTTCATAGGGGGGACCGGATAGGTGGTAAGGGTCGGAGGCTCGGTCAGGGCCGATCGGGAGGAGGGGCCCGACGGGGTTGTGGGAGAATGGGCGCAGGAAGACAGAAGGAGAAGGGCCGAAAAAAGTACCGTGGTTCCGGCGAAGGAGGGAATGCGGCGAAGGGAATACATAACGGTTCTCCTGAAAGAAGAGGACTCCGTGGTCGTTGTCGGCATCTGAAGAGAGCCGGAGGGCTAGCGAACAATCCTTCCCGGTCGAGAAAAGCTGGGCGGTGCCTGTCCACCGGTGGGAATGAGATATCCCACCGTCTCATTTCCGGGAACGAGATATCGCCGAGCCACTCGCCGGATATCGGCCGCTGTGACAGCGTTGATGTTTTTCACATAGTTCGTCAGGTAGGAGAGCGGAATCCGGTCGGCGCTCATCATGCCGAGCATCATCCCCATTCCGAAGGCCGACTCCTGATTCATGACGAACTGCGTCAGAATCTGTTTTTTTGAAAGGGCAAGAAGTTCAGGATCGACTGGTTTTGTCTTGATTTTTCGTATGACAGCGTCAAGGCGGGTTCGGAGAAGCCTGGGCGTGGTTTTGGGAAGACCCTGGGCATAAAAATAGAAAAGACCGGGATCATGGGTCATCGGGTCGTAATCTCCCTCGGCATCAACCGCCACAGGATTCTTGTAGATCATGTCCTGATAAAGAAGAGAACTTCGGCTTCCCGAGAGAACCTGGGCCAGCACGACGAGGGGCATAGCATCGCGGCTTTTAAAGTTCGGAGTGTGGAAGGCCATCATGGTGATCGGAAGCATGGCGGGTTTTCGGACGACGGTCATGCGCAGGTGATGCTGGGGAGGTTCTGCCGGGATCCGCTGATGGACAAGATGGCCTCGGGGAATCGAGCCAAAGGCCTCCTTGACGTCATGGAGCACGGTCGCATCGTCGAGAGGGCCGACCACAACAACGGTGGCATTGTTCGGCATGTAGTGGGCCCGGTAATAGTGCATGATGTCGTTTCGGGTCGTGTGCTGAATGTCCTTTTCCCAGCCGATGACAGGATTGTGGTAAGGATGGACATCAAAGGCTGTGGCATAAACCTGCTCAACAAGTTTTTGCGTGGGGTCATCGTAGTCATTTCTGCGTTCTTCAAGGACGATTCTCCGCTCCCGCTCTACCTGGTCCGGTTTTAACAGCAGGTGGGTCATTCGGTCGGCTTCAATGGCGATGGGAAGGGAGAGCTTGTCGGGGGAGACATTTTCAAAGTACGCGGTAAAGTCATAGTCGGTAAAGGCGTTGTTTTGCCCACCCACCTCGCTGATAAGCTTGTCGAGAGCCCCGTGGGGGAACTTCTTCGTCCCTGTGAACATCATGTGTTCATTAAAGTGAGAGATTCCAGTCCGTCCTTTGGCTTCGTTTCTCGACCCAACCCGATACCAGACCTGAAAGGTGAGTGTGGGGCTGTAGGGATCGTCCACCGTCAGAAGGGTCAGCCCATTCTTGAGATGGTGAATGCGGGGAACAAAGCGAAAGGAGGGAGGCGATGATCCCGGGGGGCTTGAGGGCTCTATGGCCTCGGAAAGATCCGGTCCCACAAAAAGAGAGGAAAGAATCATTGGCAGGAGAAAAACGAGGAAGGTTCTGATCCGGATCATGATAAACATGAAGGTGCTCCCTTTTCGGATGGATGGGACCGGGTCTTTGAAGGGGGCCTCCATAGGCCCGGCAGGATGAACCGGCGGGTGGCCCATTTTAAAGGACGGGAACGTGACGTTTCTCTTCGAGGTCAAGAAGCCGGGCCCAGGTCTTGATATCGGTGCGTGAAGGGTCGATGGCATTCCTGACAGACTCGAACCACGCCTGCTTCTCCGGAGTGTCGGGGGCTGCGGATTCGTAACGGGCATTGAAGGCGGTGGTGGCTTCAGGAGAAAGAGCTTTGGGAAATCGCTTCCAGAGTTCGGCATACACCGTTTCGTCGGTTGTGTGCGTGGCCACGATGCGGGCGAAGTCCTCGGCCGAGATGCCGAGATGGTTGAGAAGAAGCTGATCCATTGGACAGTTGTAGTTGTAGTCACCCAGTGTTCCGGCGTTGAAGGCGCGGGCTTTGTCGATAAGGCGACGAAGGTGATCAATGCCATGAAGGCGGTCAACGGGGCTGCGGGGAAACTGTTTGCTCAGATCCATGGGAACGATCCTTTCAGGGCCATCTTGTTCTGTTGGTGTCGGTTGTTGATTATTGGCTGAGCCATTCCCGCAAATCCCGGGATTTGCGGGAATGGCTCCATCTCCTCAGGCTCTGCAAAATGGGCCGAGGGCGAATTCGGAATTCGTGAGCCCGACGGAGGTGAACTTTTTTGAGGATAACATACCCAAGAGCGGATCTTAAAGTCGAAAGAGAAATCCTGGACGGAAATCCTTGAATACAGCGAGAAATTTCTTCGAAAGGAAAATAAACCCTGTCCGGGCAACGCAATGAGCCAAAGCGACTCCGCATCAACTTAACATTTCAAGAAAACCCCGTTGCCCTTTCAGGAAATTCGGACTATTCTTTAATGAGACAGGAGAAAAATGACCAGAGTCTTTATGGTCATCCTTTGTTTCACCGCTCCGCAACCCCTGGCTCTCAAGAGTCAACGTGAAGGAGGAATGCCTTGGCCCTTTTAATTCTTGTACTTCTTTCGACGATCGTTATCGCCTTGGGAGGAGTATCAATTTCCCTGGGGCTTGGCATTCGGCATCCCGTTCGTGGAGCAGTAGCCCTGACTATAGGCGGACTTGTCGTCCTGGCCGGCATGACACTTCTCTACAAATCCCTCCAGCATAAGAAGCTGGCCGCGCGAGCCGACAATGTCATCGTCAATGCAGAGCATTTCTTGCGTTACCGGAACGAACACCTAGTCGGTCATCCTTCTCCCAATATTCGGATAAAGGGTGCCGGGCGCCCAGTTGAGCCAGGCAAAAAGTCTCCCGTCGGCGTTCATTAGCGGAGATCTATGTTGCTTCTTCGCGAGTGCTAACATGGTTTCGACTTCCCTGTGAGCCATGATCGTGTAGTGGCGAGACCAGCTTTCAACTCTCAGCACATACCGTTCGACGTTATGCGATCCCCGGCTATTGACGTATCCTCCATGTCTCCATCGGGGTCTTCCGGCATTGTAAGCCGCAATGGCATCGGCCCCGTAAGGGTGCTTACGGAGAAGGAAAGCCAGGTATCGGGTTCCGTAGGTGATGTTGACACGAGGGTTGAAGAGCCTTCTGACAGAGCCATGAAACCCTACCCACCGGGCGGTTCTTGTCGTAATCTGCATAAGACCGATGGAGGTGTCGTGGATCCCGCGTTCATATCTCCGTTTTCCGGGATTGAATCGGGATTCCTGGGCAATGATCCCTGCAACAAGGACGGGATTAATATGGTTCTGGCAGGAGATTTGTGTAATGGTATGGGCGTAAGGAACAGTCGATGAGAGAAGGTGAGCGCCCAGACACCAAGCAACAGAGTGATGAATCATCCAGTTCAATGCACAACCTCCTGAAGGGGTTGCTGTTCCGCTCCCAGACGTTCTTTCTTTTCAAGCCCTTCAAAATTCCCTACAGGAAAGCCGCTGATTCGGGAAACCCGGGAAGCCTGTCCCTCACCGTTTAAGTCAGTCATCAAAAATCCGAATGACGAAACACTCTCCCCGAAGGAGAGATCGGATGAGGGCCACTTATCGAAGGCATGAGGAAAGAACTCTCCATCGCGCCGGGATCCGACACGGATCCGGCAACTTCAACGGGGTGCATGGTCCCGATGAAGCAGGTGAAAAAAGGAACAGAGTAGAAAACGATCGATGGGGAGAGCGACCTATAGAAGCCATTATACCCTCAGGTTCAAGGTGGGGTCAATAAAATTGTTTATTGACATTAATGTGTTGATATAAAAAGAGATTATTCCCGTATTCTGTGATTGTCGTCACAATTTCAGATTTAATTCTTTGAATAATCATATATGGAGATGACTTGGTTTCTCATACACCGGATAGGTGGCTTTCAAAAGCCGGACTGGCTTCCCGGGGGGAGGTCCTGGAATGGCTGGCTCAGGGACGACTGACTCTCGGAGCCGAACGTCTTCGCCCGGACCGTCCGGTTCCCTCTCCCCCCCTTCGAGGTTCCGGAGAGGGCCGCCGACTTCCTCCCTTCTGTCTCGATGGGGTTCTGCTGGTTCCTCCTCCGCCACTTCTCCTTTGCTTTAATAAGCCTCGGGGGGTTCTGGTGACTCTCTCCGACCCGGAAGGTCGTCCTGTTGTCGACAATTTTCTTCAAAGAACACCCTGGGGAGGCCGCTCCTTTGGAAGGATTCGACCGTTGGGTCGTCTCGATGCCGCCTCCGCCGGTCTTCTCCTTTTGACAAACTATCCAGAACCCTGGAGCCATTTCCTTTCTCCCGAAGGAGAGGTCAGACGCCGATATCGCGTGAAGATTCGTCCGGGACTCCGGGCGAAGGACCGCAAGCTTTTTTTGTCCGGAAAGGCCGGAGAGGGTGCGGGATACCGCAGGGTTGAGGTAGAGATCGAACGGGACGGTCCCCGGTCTTCCTGGCTCCTCATCTCTCTCGTCGAAGGAAGAAATAGGGAGATACGGAATGTCCTGGCCTTTCATGGCTATGAAGTTCTCCATCTGATACGTCTGTCCTTTGGCCCGTTCCTTTTGGGAGACCTGAAGCCGGGAGAGGTCTCCTGTATCACGGAAGAGGCTAAAAAAGTCGGGGTTGTCTGGGAACGCTGGGAATGAATACCCACCCCTTGACAGGAGAAAAATCCGGGATATATTTTGGGTGAAAGGAAACACCAACGATGATGAAACATCTCAGGCATTCACATTCGCCGGGTTTTCGCCCGGCCTCAGAAAAGGAGAAAAAAATGGCCAGTTTACTGCGTTGGGATCCCGTCAAGGAGTTTGATGACCTTGCCCGCCGTTTTACCCCTTTCATCCTCCGTCCGGTTGATGGACGCACTGAGGAGAGGCAGGCGAAAAGAGCGGTGGAGTGGTCGCCTGATGTGGATATCTCCGAGGAGGAAGGTGCCTATATCCTCAAGGCAGAACTTCCGGAGATCAAAAAGGAAGATGTGAAGCTCGTTGTCGAGAATAATGTACTGAGCCTCTCGGGCGAGCGAGTGCGAAGCACGGACAAGAGTGGAGTCCGATATCACCGGGTCGAGAGGGAGTATGGGGCATTTCTTCGCTCCTTCACTCTTCCGGAGGATGCGGATTCTAAAAAAATCTCCGCCACCATGAAAGACGGTGTGTTGACGGTCCGGATCGAAAAGAGGGCGGAGGCCAAACCCCTTGCTGTCGAAATTAGCGTCGACTGAAGGCAAGGATAAAAGATGATCCGGTAACCAACCCGTACCGAGAGTCCCTTTTTTAAGGGACCAGACATCGTGTCGCGATGAGGGGGGCCTCGAGCCCCCCTTTTTTTTTGCAAAAATTTTTCTATGCTGAGATAATTTTTCTGTCTGTTTTGGGGAGAAATCTTCCTCGGGAGTTTGGGTGAACGAGCGGGAGTGGTCGGAAAGTGCCTGAAGAGAGTGGTTTTGTTGGTGGGGAGGGAACTCCCGCCTTTGCCCTGTTTGACTCGGGAATGGGGGGACTGTCGGTTCTGAAACATTTCCTTGATCTTTTTCCGGAGGAAGATTTTCTTTATCTCGGGGATATGGCCCGCTTTCCCTATGGATCGAAATCCCGCGAGACCATCTGCCGATTTGCCGTCGAAGATGCCGAACTCTTGTTGAGATATCGTCCGGTGACGCTGGTGGCCGCCTGCTTTACCGTATCGAGCCAGGCCCTTGATATCCTCGTGTCGAGATTCCCGGAGATCAGAGTGGTGGGTATGGTCGAGGCTGGTGCCCGGGCGGCGCTTGCCAAGACTCGCACGGGGCATGTAGGAGTCCTCGGGACGGAAGGAACGATCCGGAGTGGAGCCTATCCCGCCATTCTTCAACGCCTGGGAGGACGAGAGACGAAGGTTTTCGGAATCTCCTGTCCCCTTTTTGCTCCCATGGTCGAGGAAGGGTGGATCGACGGAGAGATCCCTGAACGGGTGGCACGAGAATATCTTGCCCCGTTCATCGAGGGTCGCACCCCCGAGGTCGATACCATCATTCTGGGATGCACCCACTATCCCCCCCTCCTTTCCCTGCTTCGCCGGATTCTCCCCCACATCACCTTTATCGATCCCGGACGGGAGCTTGCCCAGGTCGAACTTCTCCAATCTGAGCCAAGGACCGGTCAGGGAACAGGTCATGTGTCTTTTCTGGTGACAGATGGAAGAGAAAGATTTATACGTGTTGGCCAGCACCTGCTCGGCCGTCCCGTCGAAGATGTGAGGGAGGTTGCCGTTCCCTCTGTTGACTTTTCTTTTGCTTAACCTTTAGGAGGTATTGTGAGATTAGATGGCCGCAATTCGGATCAGCTTCGCACCCTTTCGATTGATCCGTCTCCCAATCGCTATGCGGAAGGATCGGCACTGATCCGGATGGGTTTTACCCATGTTCTTGCCACGGTCAGTATTGAGGAAAAGGTTCCCCCCTTTCTGAAGGATCAGGGGAGAGGGTGGGTGACCGCCGAATACGGAATGCTGCCCCGGTCGACCCATGAGCGCTCACCTCGAGAGGCGGCCAGAGGAAAACAGAGCGGCCGGACTCAGGAGATTCAGCGGCTGATTGGACGAAGTCTTCGGAGCGTCGTCAATTTTGAAAAAATGGGGGTGCGAACAGCCACGATAGACTGCGATGTCATCCAGGCAGATGGCGGAACCCGGTGCGCCTCGATCGGGGGAGCTTTTGTGGCCTTGGCCCTGGCTTTTTCGAATCTGAAGAAGGTCGGTGTGATTGCGGAAAGCCCTCTTGTAGACTATCTCGCGGCGGTCTCAGTGGGAATCGTCGAGGGGGAGCCTTGCCTGGATCTCTGCTACACGGAGGATTCTGCAGCCGATGTGGACATGAATGTGGTGATGACCGGCAAGGGTGAGCTCGTTGAAGTTCAGGGTACGGCCGAGCATCGCTCTTTTTCCCGTAAAGAGATGGATCGTCTGCTTGATCTGGCCTGGAAAGGAATTTCAGAGATTGTCGACCTCCAGAAACGGCTCGTCCAGATCTGACAGCTCTCCTGAAGATCGCGCCCGAGAGTTCGGACGCCTTCTTGGAGACAAGGGCAAGAGACTGTCCTGTCGGAATATGAAGGAGATCCTCTCGGAAAGGAGGAGAGGAAGCGGGAGCAAACCTCCGCTTCTCCTTGATGTTCGGGAAGGCTGGGAGCACCGGTATGTCCGCTTTCCCGGCTCCCTCCATATTTCCCTCTCCCGTCTTCCCGAAAGCCTGGACCAGATACCTCGCGACCGTCCCATCATTGTTTACTGCCATACCGGGATCCGCTCCCTTCTGGCCTGTTATCTTCTTCTGGAAAATGGGTACCCGGATGTGGCAAATCTTGAAGGCGGGATCGATCGTTGGGCGAGTGAGATCGACCCCCGGATTCCCCGCTACAGCCTGGAGCCGGGAAGGAGACCCCCTGCCGCTGTGCTCGATGAAAATCGGAAGGGGGAGTCCCGGCCGATCCACAACCCCTGGGGGGAGGAGGTAGATCCTGCCATTTCTTCGTCGCCCGAAGACCCAGAGGATTGCCTGAAAAATTGACCTTGTCCGGCGTCCTTTCCCGAGAAAAAAAGGAGAGCTTGTCCCCATCCCTAAAGTCCGTTATGATGAAAGTCAGGGTAAAATAGTGTGCGACCCCTCCGCGGATATCTGCCTCTTTTCCCCCCTATGGACAGGAAAGTTCGTGTCCCGGCTTCTTGGAAAGAGGCTTTTTGTCAAAAACGCGGAAAAACGAACGGAAAGAATGAGCCTGTTAATGCTGTTGCCCCATAAAGATCTTCTGAAAATCCGGGTTCCGTCTCTCTCGGTGCCTGTCAGTTCCATTCTCTCCCCAGTAAAAATATTGCAGATCCTGCCGTTTGTCATTGGCGGCATTTTCTTTCCCTCTGTCTCATGATTACACTCTCCGGACTTTCGAAACACTATCCAACAAAGACACTCTTTTCGGATCTTTCACTTCGGATATCGCTGAGAGAACGGATGGCTCTGGTCGGTCCGAATGGAGCTGGCAAGTCCACCCTTATGAAAATCCTGGCAGGCGTGAGCGAACCCGATGATGGAACGGTCAGCATGCCGGTGGGATACCGGGTGGGCTATCTTCCCCAGGAAGTTTCGATTGAAGGAGAGATGACCGCTGTTGGATGCGTGATGAGCGGAGACGAAGAGCTCATGCGCCTCGAGGAAGAGATGCGGAGTCTGGAAAAGCGCCTGGCGGCAGGAGAGACGAAGGTCCTCGATCGCTATGGAGAGGTGCAGAGCCGTTTTGGGCTTCTGGGAGGCTTTGAGCAGGAAACAACAGCCCGAAAGGTCCTGGCAGGGCTTGGGTTCGATCAGCCACGGATGGATGCGAAGGTCTCCGATCTCTCAGGGGGGTGGCGGATGCGGGTGGCCCTGGCACGCACCCTTGTGACAAATCCGGACCTGCTCCTCCTCGACGAGCCGACCAACCATCTCGACATTCCTTCCATCGAATGGCTCGAATCTTTTCTTCAGGACTTTCCTGGAGCCGTTCTCCTTATCTCCCATGACAGAAGCTTCATGAATGGGGTTGTGGGAGGGGTGATCGAGTTGGCGGGAGGAAAGGCCATCGTCTATACAGGGAATTACGATGCCTACCTGGCAGAAAAGGAGCGTCGGGCGCTGGCCCTTGAGTCAGCGATCGCCCGCCAGGAAGAGGAAATCGCCAAGACCCAAGACTTTATCGATCGATTTCGCTCAAAGGCCACCAAAGCCACCCAAGTCCAGAGCCGCATCAAGGCCCTTGAGAAAATCGAGCGTCTCGAGCGGGAGTCCGTTCAAAAAACGGTTCGCTTCACCTTTCCGGCTCCGGTGCGCTCGGGAGATGTTGTGGCCACTTTCTCCGGAATCGAGAAGTCCTATGACGGGCGCATGATCGTGCACCCCTTCGACTGGACCCTTCGCCGTGGGATGAAGGTTGCCCTTGTCGGACCCAACGGGGCCGGGAAGTCGACGCTCCTCAAGATCATGGCGGGGGCTGTCACCCCGGACTCCGGAAGCTACCGGACGGGGACCAACGTCACTACGGCCTACTACTCACAGCACCAACTGGAAATTCTCGATCCGAGCCATACAGTGTTGCAGTCCATGGAGTCCGTCGCCCCGGACTCGGAAACCCAGACGCGTATCCGCGGACTTCTGGGGGCCTTCCTCTTCAAGAACGATGAGGTCTTCAAAAAGGTATCGGTTCTCTCTGGAGGGGAGAAGAGCCGTCTTGCCCTCGCCCGGATGCTCCTCTCTCCAGCGAACCTTCTCCTTCTCGATGAACCGACAAACCATCTCGATCTTCCCTCACGGGAGGCTCTGGTGGAGGCGCTCGATGCCTACCGCGGGACGCTCGTCTTTATCACCCATGACCGGTATGTGATCGAACGTATTGCCAGCGATATTATCGAAGTCGTCCCGGGCGCCATCCGTCTTTTCATGAACCATCGCTTCGAGACCTACAGGGCAAAACGGGATGCGATTCTTAAGGCTCCCCCCCTCGCTCAGCCATCGGCTCCGTCTTCTTCGCCTTCGGCTGAGAGTCCCAGAAAAGAGGCGGATGCGGAGATTGAGGGCGTGGAGCGCAGGATTGCCTGGGTCGAAAAAGAGGTGCTCGAACTCGAATCTCAGGTCGAGCAGCTTGAGGAGGCCTCCAAAAAGGACGGGGCCGAAGGAAAACGCGCAGCATCGAAGCTTGTTGTTGCACGAAAAAAATTGACGGAAAAGACCGCCGAATGGGAGCGCCTTGGGAGCCTTCTCGAGCGTTCTCCCCAACGAAAGTCCTAGAAGTCCCTGAGAGCCTCCGGACCGGTTCCGGGGAAGACAGGAAGATTTTCGGGATGCGGTCAGGAGGAATATGATGGGATCGTCGAACGTCTCTGCACCGACCCCGCCGGTTTGCGAAGGTGCTCGTCCGGTGACAGTCTTCTACCACAGGAACTGTTCCGATGGCTTTGGTGCGGCCTGGGCCGCCTGGAAAAAATTTGGGGGAAAGGTTCCCCTTTCCTTTGTGGCCTACAATTATGGGGATGCGCTTCCGGAGATGCCGAAGGGGCAGGATGTCTACATCCTCGATCTCTCCTTCGACCCGGAATATTTTTCCCAGCTGAGAAAAAACAACTCCCATGTCACTCTTTTGGACCACCATAAGAGTGCCATGGAAAAAATTCTTCCCCTTTATCCTTCCGACCCGGAAATTGTCTTTGACATGAACCGCTCTGGAGCGATGATCGCCTGGCAAACCTTCTTTCCCGGAGAGCCCGTTCCCAACCTGATCCGATACGTTGAGGATCGGGACCTGTGGCGATGGGCGTTGCCGCTTTCCCTCGACATTACTACCGCCATGGCCTCCTATCCCTTTGATTTTGAGGTGTGGGAGGGAATGTATCAGACACTGGGGTATGGACGGGTATCGGAGGACAATCCTCTGGCCATGGAAGGTCATTCAATTCTCCGGTATCAGTCGCAGCTGATTGGTACAGCCATTCGCGAAACGGGAGTCTGGGGACGATTCAGTACGGGCGAGCGGGCTTTTTTTGTCAATTCGCCCCTTCTCACCAGTGAAATCGGGGGGGCATTGAGGCCCGATGCCCCCTTTGTTGCGATCTGGTCTGTTCGGAAGGATGGTCGGATCTCCTACAGCCTTCGGGCCTCCGAGGGGGGGCCGGATCTTTCCAGGCTCGCCAGCGCCTATGGAGGAGGAGGACATGCCAAGGCTGCTGGATTCCTCGTTGATGCCCCTGTTCATGAAGTCGAGATGCCGGGGGGCGAGTGGCGTCCCGCCGTTCGCCCCGGAAAGATTTCCGGTTCTGAGGGAACTGGTGGCTGAATCGTCGCCGAAGGTCCTTTATCTCGGAACCGGGAATCTCCACAAGGTCTCCGAGTTCGAACGCCTTGCTCCTCCCTCCCTTTCGGTTCTTCCCTCTCCGGCTCCTCCTGTGGAGGAATCCGGAGCCACCTTTTTTTTCAATGCTTACATTAAAGCTCGAAATGCCGCTCAGGCCTTTCCCGGACCGGCAGGGCAGATTGTCTTTGCCGATGACTCGGGGCTCGTCGTTCCTGTCCTGGGGGGCGAGCCAGGAGTGCTTTCAGCCCGATATGCCGGCGAGCATGCGACCGATCTTGAAAACCGGGAGACCCTCCAGAGGAAAATGAAGGGGATTTCCCCCGAGGAGAGAGGGGCATTTTTTGCGTGTGTATTGGTCGCTGTCCAAAGTGGGAGCGGTCGCCTCGTTGCGGCAACGGCCGGCTATGTCTTCGGGAAAATTGCCCGGGGTCCGATGGGTGACGGGGGCTTTGGATACGATCCTCTCTTCATCCCTGAGGGATATCATGTCAGCTTTGGCCTCATGGCCCCGGACGAAAAAAATCGGATCTCCCATCGAGCCAACGCCTTTCGCCGGCTGCTTTCGCTATTAGCCCTTCAGGGAGAGGGAGGGAGCCGATAATGTCTGCCGTGGGACGACTTTTGTGGGTGAGTCTTCCGGGACCGGAGCTGACAGCTGCCGATCGGGAGTTTCTCGAGCGGGTGGACCCTCTTGGAGTGGTGATCTTTCGGGAAAATATCCGAAACGCTGCTCAGGTGAGATCCCTGACGGAGGCGATCCGGTCTGTTCCCGGATCTCCCCGCCTTTTGGCAGTCGACCAGGAAGGGGGACGGGTGGCCCGTCTCTCCGATGGCGTCCCGGCCCTTCCTCCCATGAAAATCCTCGGAAAAAAGCCGGAGGAGGAGGTGGAGGCCGCGGGGTTTTCTCTGGGACAAGCCCTTCATCGCCTGGGATTTGACGTGGACTTTGCCCCCGTTCTCGATGTTGATTCCAATCCCCAAAACCCCATTATCGGAGACCGTGCCTTCTCTTCTGATCCGGAAGAGGCCGGAAAGAAGGCTCTGGCCTTTGCCCGAGGTCTTCTTCGAGCTGGAATTCTTCCCTGCGGAAAACATTTTCCGGGCCATGGCGATACAAGCCTCGATTCTCATGTGGCGCTTCCGGTTGTGGAGGCCTCCCGTTTTCTCCTCGAGTCGAGAGAACTTGTTCCCTTCAGGATGTCAATCGAGCGCGAGATCCCTCTCATGATGACCGCGCACGTCGTCTATCCCGCCTGGGACAGCAGCGTTCCGGCCACTCTTTCTCGAACCATTATCACCGGGATCCTGCGAGAGAAGATGCATTATCAGGGGCTTGTTCTGTCCGATGATCTTTTGATGGCTGCCGTGGCAAGAGGTGGCGTGGTCGAGGCGGCTCTGGCATCCCTTGATGCTGGTTGCGATGGTCTTCTTGTCCTGAAAAGCCAAAGCCAGGCTCTGGCGGTGGCGGAAAGACTCGAGGCGATCACTCGGGAGGAACCCGGACGTCTGGACCCCGCACGGGAAAGAGTGAGTCGTTGGTGGAGCCATTGGAGGAAAGGTCGATGATTGCGGAAGGAAGACGCGAAAACTTTCCGCCGGAGGAGATGATTGGAGCGCTCTTTGAGGAGCGGGGACTTCCGGTCCCGGACCCTGTCGAGATTGGAGTGTGGCGGGCGGAAGCTCCCTCGGAGGAAGTTTTTTTTGAAAGAGTCTATACGGGTCTGAAGGAGGCCGTTTGCATCAGGGCCCTGGAGAGCTTCGGGATCGCTCGTGAATCCCTGGGCCCGGAGGTCCGGGAAGAATTATTCTCCGGGATCGGGGGGGAGGTCTTTGAGCAGGACCTGAACGAGGTTCGCTCGAGGATCCTTGAGACGATGGGGAAGATCCTGGTTGCCTCCATCGAAGAAGAGGCTCTTCCCATGCTTCGCTTTTCCCGCCTCTTGACCTTTCCGATTATTCATTTTGCCATGGCCTGGTCCGACCTTCCCCGCCCTCCTCTCCCATGGAAAGAGGGCGGCATTCCCCTGGAGAGGCAGCTTCTTCGGGGGGCCGAACGGGCCTTTGCCCATCAGGGAAAGCCTTTTTCTCGATCCCGGCTGGCAGAAGACATTCAGGAAGGGAGGCGACAGTTCCGGGCTGAAATTCGGCGAATCCGCTCTCAGAAAGCCATGGAAAAGCGCCGGGAGAAAAGTTTTCGGCTGTGGATTCGTTCCCTTTGGAATGAGAGACGTGTCCGACGGGAGCTGGGTATCAAACCCGCGGAGTTTTCCGTCTGGGTGGAGGAGGGACGGATCCCTGTTCTTCTCAGAATCGAAAGTCTTCGGGAGGGACGAGTGAGGGAGCAAAAACTCTTTGATCCGGAGACAGTCCGGCGGATTTCCCCGGCCATGATTGCAAGGTGGCGTCGCTTTCAGGAAAAACCTCCCGGAAGATCGAAGAAAAAAAAGGAGTGAGGCGCTCCTTTACCTGCCCGTCTTTTGATCCCGATAACGTCGGCAAGCGTCGAAAAAACTGTCGCGAAGGATTTGGCTGAGCGAATCCTCTGGCGCCATGCGTTCCGGGTGCCATTGGACCCCCAGCAAAAAAGGATGCTTGGGATCTCGAAAGGCCTCCACCAGATTGTCCTCGGGGCTGATTCCAATGACCTCCAGCCCTGTTCCCATCCGTTTGACTCCCTGATGATGAAAGCTGTTCACCATCGACTCACCCATCCCCGAAAGTTCTTTTAAAAAATCGGAAAAGACGGCTCTGTGCATTGATTCCTGATGGGAGACCTGCCCGGGAGTTTCCGTGGGAAGATCCTGGATGAGGCTTCCGCCGCGTGAGACGTTTATGGTCTGGAACCCCCCACAGATACCAAAAAGGGGAATGTCAGCCTTCTCAGCCCATGAGAGGATGGACAGCTCGAGATCGACGCGTCCGGGATCCATCCATTTTCCGGGAAAGACTCTTTGTTCCTCTCCATAGTAGGAAGGGGGGATGTCTGGGCCCGAGCCGGAGAGGACAACTCCGTCAAGGAAATCGAAGTTTTCAGGAGTGACATTTCCTGAAAAGGGAAGGAGAAGAACAGTGGAGTCGGGGGTTGAAAAATAGGTGACGTAGGATTCCTTCAAAAAAAAACGAGCCCCCCGATTGGATTCGGAGGGCTCGTAGTCCGTGGTAATCCCGATGATAAGAGGGCGTCCCATAGAAAAAGGCTCCTAGGCTTCGCTTGGAACAGGGCTCGTTCGGGATGGCCGCTCCACATGTGAGGACCGGTGAACCGATGATGTATGACGGGGAACATTCCCGGAGGGCTTGTCCTGACGCCATTCGCTGCGACCGGATCCGCTGGCGGGACGATCGGTGCGTCCGCCGTGACGAAAGCTTTGCCGCCCCTCTCCCGAAGCGTCTGGGCGGAATGTGCGCTCTCCCCGGAATCCGCCAGGACGAGGTCCACCGCTGGAGCGGGGTCCGGATGAACGGAAGGGACGATCGCCTCTCGGCTGAGGAGGGGGAGACAGCGGTGATACGGGTACAGAGGATCCGAGGAGGCGTTCGATATCCCTGAGGAGATTGCGATCGGCAGGATGGCAGAAAGAAATGGCCCGTCCTGAGCGTCCGGCACGACCAGTACGTCCGATCCGGTGAACGTAATCCTCGGGGGACTGGGGAAGGTCATAGTTGACCACGCAGGTCACGGTGTCAATATCAAGTCCCCGGGCCGCCACATCGGTGGCCACAAGAATCCGGGTCTGGCCGGCACGGAACTTGGAAAGCACCCGATTCCTCTGCGACTGGCTCTTGTCTCCGTGCAGGGCATCACTCGGGAATCCTTCTGCAAGAAGCTGGTTTGCCAGATCTTCCGCCCCTCTTTTCGTCCGCGTAAAGATGAGTGTCTGACCTTCGGTCGTCTGAGGCTCGGTGAGGATCGTTTTGAGAAGTCCCCACTTCTGAGCTCCATGGCTGATGGTCACAACCTCCTGGTCAATGGAGACCGGCGGGGCGCTGGACGTCTCAAGACGGATCAGGACGGGATCCTTTTGATAGGTTTTTGTCAGCATCTGGATTCGGGCGGGGAGAGTCGCCGTAAACAGGAGAGTCTGCCGGTCGGGATGGAGGGCCTTGAGGATTGTCTCGACATCCGGAAGAAATCCCATATCGAGCATCCGGTCAGCCTCATCGAGAACCACTGTATGAACATGGGACAGGTTGATGGTCCCACGCTGCATGTGGTCAATGAGACGTCCGGGGGTGGCAATCACCAAATCCCAGGGTCTGCGAAGAAAATCGATCTGGCGCCGCATATCCGTTCCTCCGACGAGAAGAACTGTGCGGCTTCTGAGATATTTTCCGTATTCCCGGGCAGAGCGCTCGATCTGGCCGGCCAGCTCCCGGGTTGGGGAGAGGACGAGGATCTGATGGCGTGTCCGGTTTCCCTGGGCGCGCTTGTTTCTGTGGAGGGAGGGAAGCAGAAATCCTCCGGTCTTGCCGGAACCCGTCTGGGCCACCCCAAGTACATCCCGTCCCTCAATGATCGGAGGAATGGTTTGTTTTTGAATGGGGGTGGGGGATTCGTGTTTGAGGTCGGAAAGAGCGCGCAGAAGATCCGGATTGAGGCCAAGGGTCTCAAATGACATTGTTGCTCCTAGCAGAATAAACGAACGTGAGTGTGACGACGGGAATCCCGGGGAGGAATTCATGCTCCATGGTGGAGCGTTCCCGGCACCGCGGCGCCTCCGCCCGAAACATAAAACGGGAAGGATCGGACGCCGAAGGAACTGTTTTCTCCAACAGAGTGCCGGGAATGATCAGCGGGGGTTGAACAAGCGGTCGGACACAAGTCCATCTGGCAGGGTCAAAACCTTGAATCCGGCGAATTCGGCGCATTCTTGCGCAGCGATACACAATCCACGATGCCCGACGTATATCAATGATGATTATCCGTCGGATAGTCCGGAAAGTCAAGAAGAATGTGATTCCCGGGGTGGGCGACAAATTTTAGGACTCGTCTCCAGGGAATGATCTTTCGAGGCAGTGATTAGAAAAGTACTGATCAGGATCCATTTTCATCTACAAGCCAAAC
>JBMFWG010000002.1:0-102590 GCA_049965515.1 Leptospirillia bacterium | reverse complement strand
CCAAAAATTCAAATTTCAGGGATTTGTTTTTGAGAGGATCATTCGAAAGTGGCTTGTATTATGGTAGGCACGGGCGGTTTCGAACCGCCGACCTCTACCGTGTCAAGGTAGCGCTCCACCCCTGAGCTACGTGCCTATCTAGAAGGAAAAGAGATTGCGGAGCCCTGATCTGAGACTCCGCAATAAAACGGAAAGACGATTACTTGACGGCCGCCTTGAAAGCTTTTCCGGCCGTAAACTTGGGAACGCGCATTGCGGGAATCTTGATCGCCTGGCCCGTACGGGGATTCCGGCCGGTCCGAGCTTTCCTCTTCGCCGTGGAGAAGGTCCCGAAGCCAGGAAGAGTCACGCGCTCGCCATCCTTCTTGAGGCTCTTCTTGATGGCCTCGACGGCGGCGTTGAGCGCATCGTTCGCCTGAGTCTTGTTGATCTTGGCTGCCTGGGAGATCTTGTCCACGAGTTCCGATTTTTTCATCGCCTGCTACCCCCCTTTCGCGTTGATATGAGGAAAAACACTACGTCCACCGGGGAAATTACACTGAAAAGAATCATCTGTCAAGATTCCTGCAAGAATTTTTTCAAAAATATTTTGATCCACGAAAAGACTTCCCAGAGAAAATAGATAAAAAACCATTTGAATAAAATGACATACGAACTACTTCTCCGAAGAGATCTCCCCTTTTTCAAGCATCTTCATCTTGTTCCGAAAGGTCGTTCGGCTGATTCCCAGGATCTTGGAGGCCCGGTGCTGGTTTCCTTGGGCCACCTCGAGGGCCCCCGGAAGCAGGAGGCGATCGAGGAGGGAGACGAAAAAGGCGTAGGCCGAATCCGTGTCGCGGAGGGCACTCACCGCAGAAAGGTATTGCCGGCATTTCGCATGAAGAAGATGTTCGATTCCCACGGCCACCGAAAATGGCTCTCGCAAAAAGAGAAAAGATTCGAGAGCCGACACGAGCTCATCCCCCGATCCCGAAAGAATCAGCCGCAGGGATCTGTCCGGAAGATCGACAGAACCAACCGAGGCGCGGTCGAAGAGAATAAATCGGACTCCGGCGGGGACATCGTCCCATCCGTTCCAATGATCCCGGACCTCGATCTCAAGAGGCCAGTGCAGAACCGTCCGGCGTATTCGATCGGCCAGATTTCCGTCCCGGGTAAAAAGAATTCCCTCCTTGATACAGGGGTGGTCGCATCCCTCCGGAGTTGTCCCCCTCATGATGCCGCTTCTTCCGAGACCCCGTCAAAGATAAAGGCCTGCCCGTCCCAGTCTACCTGAACCTTTTCTCCCTTTCCAACGCTTCTGTCCAGGATCCTTCGTGCCAGCGGATTCAGGATCGACTGCTGGATCGCCCGCTTCAATGGGCGGGCCCCGTAAATCGGATCAAAGCCCACCTGGGCCAGCTCCTCTTTCGCCCGGTCCGTAAGCTCCAGGGAAAGATTCTGATCCTTGAGCCTGCGATTGACCGACTCCATCTGGATTTCCACGATCTGGAGGATCTCGCTCATGGAGAGGGGATGGAAGAGGATGATCTCGTCGATCCGGTTTAAGAACTCCGGCCTCAGGGTCCGCCCCAGAAGCTCCATCACTCGCTGTCTCACCTCGGATTCCGGCAGGCCTGCGGAGTCACGGATGATGTCGGAAGCAATATTCGAGGTCATAATGATCACCGTGTTCTTGAAATCAACGATGCGTCCCTGACCGTCGGTCAGACGGCCATCATCGAGAACCTGGAGGAGAACATTGAAAACATCGGGATGCGCCTTTTCCATCTCATCGAGAAGGATGACGGCATAGGGACGGCGGCGAATGGCTTCGGTGAGCTGTCCTCCCTCCTCGTATCCCACATATCCGGGAGGTGCTCCGATCAATCGGGCGACGGAGTGTTTTTCCATATACTCGGACATGTCGATACGAATCATGGCCTGATCGTCATCAAAGAGAAACTCGGCCAGGCTTTTCGCAAGCTCGGTCTTTCCCACACCCGTGGGGCCCAGAAAAAAGAAGGAGCCCAAGGGACGATTGGGATCCTGGATCCCGGCCCGCGCCCGGCGGATGGCATTGGAGACTGCGGCGACCGCCTCCTTCTGGCCCACCACCCGCTTCGAGAGGCGCTCCTCCATCTTGAGAAGCTTCTGAATCTCCCCCTCCATCATCCGGCTCACGGGAATTCCGGTCCAACGGGAAACGACCTGGGCCACATCTTCCTCGGAGACCTCCTCCTTAAGCAGGCGCCCCCCCGACTGGCTGGCCTTCTCCATCGCTTCCTGAGCCGCCTCCAGAGACTTCTGGAGCCCCGGAACCGTCCCGTAGGTGATCTGGGAGGCCTTTTCGTACTGCCCGTCCCGCAGGGCGGCTTCCGCCTCCTTCTTGGCCTCCTCGATCTTGGCCTTGAGAGTCTGGACCTCCTGAATCCGCCCCTTTTCCTCATCCCATTGGTGTTTGAGTGCCGAGAAACGGCTCTTCAGCGTCTCGAGCTCGTTTTCCACCCCGGCCTTCTTCTCGCGACTTTCCTCATCCTCCTCCCGGGAGAGAGCCATCTTCTCGATTTCAAGCTGCCGGATTCTCCGGTCCACCTCGTCGAGCTCCTGAGGCATGCTGTCGATGGCGACACGGAGACGGGCCGCCGACTCGTCAATCAGATCGATGGCCTTGTCGGGCAAGAATCGTCCGGAAATGTAGCGATGGGAGAGAACAGCGGCGGCCACGATGGCCGAATCCTTGATCCGCACCCCATGATGGATCTCATATTTATCCTTGAGACCACGCAATATGGCGATCGTGTCCTCGACAGAAGGCTCGCCCACGAAAACGGGCTGGAAGCGTCGCTCGAGGGCCGCATCCTTTTCGATGTACTGTCGGTATTCGTCGAGGGTCGTTGCCCCGATGGCCCGAAGCTCCCCCCGCGCCAGAGCGGGCTTCAGAAGGTTCGAGGCGTCCATCGCTCCTTCCGTGGCTCCCGCCCGAACGATCGTGTGAAGCTCGTCGATAAAAAGAATGATCGTTCCCGCCGCCGCGGTGATCTCCTTCAGGACGGCCTTGAGCCTCTCCTCGAAGTCTCCCCGATATTTCGCCCCGGCCAGAAGTGCTCCGAGGTCAAGGGAGAAGATGGTTTTGTCCTTGAGACCTTCCGGAACATCTCCGGCCACGATTCGTTGGGCGAGCCCCTCGACAATAGCGGTCTTGCCCACTCCCGGATCCCCGATCAGCACCGGGTTGTTTTTCGTTCTTCGAGAAAGGACCTGGACGACTCGACGGATCTCCTCGTCGCGCCCGATGACAGGATCGAGCTTTCCCTGTCGAGCCAGGGCCGTCATGTCCTTGCCGAACTTCTCCAACGCCTGGTAACGCTCTTCCGGGTTCTGGTCCGTCACCCTCTGGTTTCCCCGGACCTCCGCAAGAGCCGCGAGCACCTTCTCCTTGTTGATCTTGAAAGGTTTGAAGACCTTGCTCTCAGGGCCCGAAGTCTGGACCATTGCCAGAAGGAGATGCTCCGTACTGACAAAATCATCCTTGAAGGGCTTGGTCTCTTCCAGGGCCTTATCAAGAAGGGTGGAGAGGGCCCGGGAGAGATAGGGCCCCCCGGATCCTCCCTCGACCCGGGGCAAAAGGCTGAGCTGTTCATCAACCTTGGCCTGAAGGGCCGCGGGATCGACCCCCATTTTCTGGAGAATCGGGGGAATGATCCCTCCGTCCTGGGAGAGAAGGGCCCGGAGGAGATGAAGGGGTTCGACCTCGGTATTTCCGGCCTTCCGCGCCATATCCACTGCCTGCTGCAAAGCCTCCTGAGATTTCTGGGTCAGCTTGTTCACGTCCATGGTCTGTCCTTTCTCCGTTGATCTTCGCGCTTCTTTCCCTTACTCCGAAACATCGATCCATGATTCACAAAAGGTTGTCCGTCTCTGGGCATGGGCCCAAACAAGCTGATGGCGCAAACGAAGGATGACTTCCACCCCGGCCATGTTCACCCCCAAATCCCGTCGAAGGGCCACAATCAGCCGGATCCGTTCCACCATTTCCGGACGAAGCGAGGGGGCAGGAGTCGGCTCGATTTCAAGCAAGCCTTCCCTCACCAAGGCCCTGATCGTTCGCTTCGGAATGCGATAGAGTTCCACCACCTGTTCGAGGGGCAGGCTTTTTTCCATGTTTCCTCCATTCGTCCCATCCTTGCGCTTCATCGACTCCCCTTCCGTTCTGTCGCCTCCCGAGAGATCATGATGAATGACCCTTCCAGCGGAAATCAGGAGGATAATGGGCATCAATCTCGCGTATGCACGGTTCGAGGGAGGGGGGGATGACCGGAGGGAGGACCGGGAGGATCTTCACATAGAGATGGCCCGTCTCATGGGAGACCGGAGAACGGACTCCCTTGCCCTTGAGCCTGAAGGTTTGCCCGGCCCTGGTCCCCGGAGGGAGCTTCAGGCGGGAGAATCCCTCGAGGGTGGGAATTTCGACCGAGGCCCCGAAGAGAAGTTCCGAGAGCTTGACCGGGCAGTCAAGGAGGAGATCATTTCCCTGCCGGCGAAAAAGGGGATCCGGCTGGATCTCGTCGATCACAACCCGAATCATGCGGGATTTTGGCCCGGTTCCTGCCGAAACGGTAAAATCCATCCCCTCGTCCACTCCCCCCGGGATCCGGAGTGTGACCTTTTCGGGAGAGGATCCCGGGGCTCCGGGAAGAAGAACCGTTCGAGTCGCTCCAAGGGCCGCCTCTCGAAAAGAAAGAGTCAGGTGAACCTCGGAGAGGACACCTCCCCCTCCCATGCCCCCAAAAAAGTCCCAGAAATCTCCGAAGCGCTCCTCTTCGAAGGGGCTCCCTCCTCCCCGGGCAGCGCCGGAGGCACGGCCCCCGCCTCCCGGAGGCCGTGCCCCTAAGGCATCGTATTCTTGGCGTTTTGCAGGATCGGAGAGAACCTCATAGGCCTCGTTGATTTCCTTGAAGCGTTGCTCGGCCTCCCGATTTCCCGGATTGACATCGGGATGGAACTGGCGGGCAAGCTTTCTGTAGGCCTTTTTGATCTCATCGGCCGAAGCCTTTTTCGAGACTCCGAGTTTTTCGTAGAAATCCTTGGCCATCAGTCTTTTTTCTCCTTATGATCCGGAATCCGGACCGGGAACCGTCCCCGCCTTCTCGGTCGCTTGATCTTCGAGAAAATAGTTCGAGCCCACCCGGGGAGCCGTCTCGAGATCCTCGAAGAGGAGCCGGGCCAGGGTCAGGGCATTATGAAGAAGTGCGTCCTGGGGAAGACTCTCTCCGGTCTGTCCCCTGGCAAGCGCCTCGAGTATTTGAGACTTGCCAGTGGCGACAAGGGAGGTTGTCCTCACAATACCGGCCTTTTCCCAAAGAAGGATCTTCAGATCCTCAAGGGAGAGGGTCCCCTCGCCCCTGGGAGCTTGCCAGCCTTCCGAAGGAGGATCCTCTGCCCCTTCCTCCGGCGGAGAAGGGACCAGGCTCTCCCTTTCCCCGGCGATGGCCCTGGCCACACGATGGCCCATCACCAGGGCCTCAAGAAGCGAGTTGGAGGCCAGGCGATTGGCTCCATGGACTCTCGTCGACGCCACTTCTCCGACCGCATAGAGTCCGGGGAGGTCGGTCCGCCCCTCCATGTCCGTCCTGACCCCCCCCATCTGGAAATGGGCCGCAGGACGAATGGGAGCGGGATCCCTGGAAAGGTCGATTCCCGCCTCAAGGCAATGGAAAAACACCTGGGGAAACCGCCTCCGCAAATATTCTTCCGACAGATGGGAGACGCTTAAGAATATCTTCGCCTCCGGCCGTTCCCGGGCCTCAAGCCAAAGAGCCCGGGACACAACATCCCGAGGCGCCAGTTCCCCGTCAGGGTGGTATCGAAAAAGGATCCGCCGCCCCGTCTGGTCAATGATATGTCCTCCCTCTCCCCTCAGGGCTTCCGTCAGAAGAAAGGGGGTCTGGCCGGGAAGATCGAGGACAGTCGGGTGAAACTGTGTAAAGGCCAGTCGCTCCAGACGCGCCCCGGCCATCGAAGCGACGGCCGTGGCATCCCCGACCTGTGAGGGAGGATTGGTCGTCCGGGCAAAGAGGGCACTGAATCCTCCCGTTGCCAAGATGGTGGCTCCGGCCCTGATGCTGACCCATCCATCCTTGTCCTCGCCCATGAACAACCCCCCCACAATCCGGGAGTCTTCTCCCTTGAGGAGCCGGTGCAGGCGGAAGGGGGTCAGGAATGTGAATCTTTCATGGCCATGGACGTTCTGGGCCAGGGTCTTGACGATGAGGGAGCCGGTCTTGTCTCCTCCGGCGTGGATGATGCGTGGCCGTGAATGGGCGGCCTCCCGGGTAAGGAGAAAGTCCCCCCCGCTGTCCCTGTCAAACGGAACCCCGAGGGAGACCAGCGTGGCAAAGGCCTCCTCGGCTCCATCGATCAGAACCCTGACATTGGCTTCTTCGCAAAAGCCGGCACCGGCCCGCAACGTATCCGCGACATGGGACTCGACTGCCTCATGATTGAACCCCCAGGGCAGAGCCAGCCCCCCCTGCGCATAGTAGGAGCTTCCCGAAGCGATTGATCCCCGGGAGACCAGGGTGACGCTTCCCAGCGGAAGAAGGTTGATCGCTGTCTGATATCCGGCAATCCCTCCACCGATTATCAAAAAATCCGTCGCGATCCGTCGCGGAAGCGGTGTCGGGCTCATCCCGGGGACTTTGCCCCGATGGATGTCCGGAGAAAGGTATCTCCCGTCAGGGAAAGAAGGCGGGCCTTCCCGGGAGGCTTTGAGAGCCCCACAACCATTCGGGCCTCCCCCGTCTGGAAGTAACGGGCTCCCGCCTTTTTCGGACCCTTCGAGATGGCCGACATCGTCCAATGCGCATGAAAAACAATCGCATGGCCGGTTTCATCCACAGTTCCCGAATCCATCACGATCCGGAGATCGATCTTGTCCAGCACCGCAAAAATACTGACCAGTCCGGCATGGGTCTTGGGGTCTAACGAAAGAGGGGGACCCAGAAGGGCCTCCACCGCTTTCGGAGACTGCGTGGCGAAGGCTTTTCCCAGATTCTTTCCAATTTTCCACGCCGACATGAACGACTGTTGCTCGGGAGTCAGGGGTTTGACGTCCTCACATCCCCCAATCACTATCAGCATTCCCACAAGAACCATGCCCGCTCCGCCAAAGAAGAGGGAGCGAAGGCCCTTGATCATTCGGAGGGAGAGACGTCTCGCCGAGAACGTCCTTCTCCTCCCCCCAACACTGCCATCTGTCATGCACCCCCCGTTTCTACCGCGGACTGGACCCTCTCCGGAGCTGGCGTCATTTCGTCCGGAGGAGATTATAGACCGGTCCCCAAGGAGAGGTCAAAAGCGACTTCATTTCAGGGAAATCCCCGCCTGTCATCTCTTTTTAACTTTACCTCTTCGGGAAGACCTGATACAATCTCCCTGTAGGCTTTTCCTGTCCGGAGGAGCGATCTTCCCCCACTCTGGCCCCTTTTCGGCCCCATTCCGGGATCAGACCCTTGACCTTTCAGAACTCTTCGCCTATTCGCGTTCGTTTTGCTCCGAGCCCCACGGGAAACCTTCATCTGGGCGGAGCGAGAACGGCGCTCTTCAACTTTCTTTTCGCCCGCCACCACCGGGGAACCTTTCTCCTCAGAATTGAGGATACCGATCGCGAACGCTCCACCGATGAGGCCATTGCGGCGATCCTCGACGGCATGCGCTGGCTCGACTTGAGCTGGGATGAGGGCCCCATTTACCAGACAAGTCGCCTTGAACGCTATCGAGAGATGGCTCAAAAACTTCTTGATAAGGGGTCTGCCTACCGGTGCTCCTGCACTCCGGACGAACTGGAGGCCCGGCGCAAAGAGGCCCAGGCGAAAGGCCTCCCTCCCCGATACGACGGGCGGTGCCGGGACCGTCATATTCCCCATGACGTTCCCCACGTCCTCCGCTTCCGGAATCCCCCGGATCAAACAGTGGCCTTTAATGATCTCATTCGCGGCCCCCTTTCCTTCGACGGAAATCTCCTCGACGACCTTGTTATTCTCCGGACCGACGGCATGCCCACGTATAACTTCGCCGTCGTGGTTGACGATGCCGACATGAAGATTACCCACGTCATCCGCGGAGATGATCACATCAATAACACCCCCCGACAGATTGCCATCTTTCAGGCCCTGGGGGCGGACATTCCCTTGTTTGCCCATCTTCCCATGATTTTCGGATCCGACCGAACCAAGCTCTCCAAACGTCATGGGGCCACTTCGGTCATGGCCTACCGCCAGATGGGATACCTCCCCCATGCTCTGGCCAACTACCTAGTGCGCCTGGGGTGGTCCCACAATGACCAGGAGATCTTTTCCCGGGAGGAGCTCATCGCTTTTTTTGATCTCGATCATGTCGGCTCTTCGCCCAGCGTCTTTAATCCGGAGAAGCTTCTCTGGCTCAATGCCCACTATATCAAGAACTCCTCCGATTCCGATCTTTCACCGCTGGTCTTCGAACAACTTCCGCCACTTTTAGATCCTCTTCCTCAAGCCTCGGACCCTTCCTACCGGGCCAATGTCATTGCCGCCCTCAAGGGACGCGCCCGAACTCTGGTAGAACTTGCCGAGAGTGCCCGTCCCTTCTTTGACCGCCATCTGGTCATCGATCCCACCGCGCGAGAGAAAGTTCTTGGGCCGGAAAGCCTGTCGATCCTGGAGTCTCTTTTGACGGCCATGGGATCGCTTCAGGAATGGACCACCGACTCCTTAAAAAATGTCTTTTCAGAAATCGGCGAGGCCCAGAAACGCAAGATGTCGGAACTTGCCCAGCCGATTCGTGTGGCCCTCACCGGAAAAACGGTCAGCCCCGGAATTTTCGAGATCCTGATTCTTCTCGGGAGAGAGGAGTCTCTTGCCCGGATCGGAGCGACCCTTTCCGACGTCCGGAAGACTCATTTTCTGACTTCATACGGGTCCTCGACCTCCCTTGGAAAGGATCATTCGTGAGAGACCTTCCCCTCCCTCCCGTGAAGCCCCCCGGAGATTCTCCCTCTCCATCATCCCGGCACGACATCCATCTCGAGTTTGTCCAGAAGCTCAGGAAGGTTCTTCTCCGGATCGACGACTTTATCCATCTCATTGTCGCCATCTTCCTCATGTCCGGGGCGGTCATCGTCCTGGTCCATTCTGCCCTGAACCTCACCACTCTCACCACCGATTCCGTTCTCCAGCTTATCAACGACATGCTTTTTGTCGTGATCATCCTGGAGCTTCTCTGGATCATGCTGAGTTACCTGGGCAGACGTCGATTTCCCATTGCATCCTTCATTCTCATCGGCATCATTTCCACGATTCGTCGAATCCTTCTAGTCGAGGCTCAATCCTCCTACAAGGAAAGCGAACGCTTTGGCATGTTTTCCTACCACTCTCTCCAGTTGATTCTTTATGTCGTGATTGTTCTTCTTCTTGTGTACGCCTATAGCATTCTCGTCAAAATATCCTTTGCCAACGAAGCGGAGAACCGACAGCATGACTGAATTTCGGCGGCAGGCCCGCCTTTTCCACGGCACACTTTTTCTTACCCTCTATGCCTTTCTCTTTATTTCGTGTTCCTCCTTCTATCACTTTCGTCCGCTTTCCCGCCCCGACCCTCAAGTTCTCCCGATAACTGAAACCATCAAGGACACCGGGATCTCGCTGGGAATAAGGTCCTATCACCTGGCCCAGGATACCCATAGCCTTTTCGGTTCTCATGGCCTGTGGCGGGAGCATGTTCTCCCGATCCTTCTGGTTGTCTCTTCCTCTCACCCCGGCCAAACTGTTCATATTCAGCCGAACTTTATTTTCCTCAATTACATCGGAAAATCCTACCGAAATATTTCTCCGGCCGAGGCCTTCGACATTTCCTGGCAGGCGAATGTTCCCTATCAGAACATCAAGATCACTCTCTACTATACCGGACTCATCCTCTTTACCATCGTCACTCTCGGTCTGGGCTCGATGATCTGGGTTCTTCCCACCCCTTTTACCCAGCCGACCCCCTCTTCCTCCCCATTTGGGCGCGACCTTGCCTACAAAGCCTTTCCCGACAAAGCCGATGTCCTTCCCAACGGAAAGATCGGAGGGTTGCTCTACTTTACCCTTCCTTTCAATGAGGCTCTTGTCAACAAGGCCTCTCTCTCCTTGCAGGTCTCCGAAACCTATGACGATCCCAAGCGCCCCAAGAAGACCTATCTTGTTAATCTTCCCTTGTCTTCCAAAGGAAAATCGGAGATCAACCCCATGGTCGAAATGCTCAAAGGATTTTTCTAAAGATCGGGGAAAATAACGAAATAAGCTGATTACAACGAGGAATGAAGGACATGGTGGCGAGGGACGAGGAGGAGATTAAAGAAGATCCTCTTCATCAAAATCTCCCTCTCCGGCCGCATGGGGATTGGGAAGCTCATAAAGACGACTGAGGTAGTGCCAGCCCCAGTCAAGATAAATCGTCGCACTGTCTCGAAGGGCCTGGGAGGCCACAAGACGATTTTTTCGGTCTTCGGGGGAAAGGTGGGGAGATCCGGCAAGGCTGTTGGCAGAATCAAGGAGTGCATGAAACTCCTTGATCGTGGCCTCAACACGCATAAAGGCATCAGAGAGTTCGAGATCGGGAATGGAAGGGTCTTTGTCAGAGGTCATTCAATGGCTCGCGGGGTGGGAGGAGACGTAAGGAAAGGATCCGGAGGGGGGAATCAATCCCCCTCCGTCCTTTTATTGCAATCGGTTTTCTACATCTTCTGATGAGACCGGTTAACGGGCCACCATCTTGATAGCATTATGCTTCGCCGCATCGCAGACAACGACACACAGCTCGCACCCCTTGCAGCGGGATTCCACGATTACTGCCTTCATTTTCTGGGTGTCAAGCTGGATACAATTGGCCTCAGGACAATACATAATACATAGCCGGCATCCCTTCTGGGCGACGCAGGCTTCGGCATTTACCTCTGCCACATTATACATCGATACCCTTCCTGATTCTTCTGGTTAGCTGACGTTGACCGCAAAGGCGGGGTTCTTTTTGGCAAAGGTTTCTGCCTCATCGAACGTCCTGCGGATGGTCTCAAGGTTTTTCTGAAGAAGCATCTCTTTTTTCGCAAACTTCTTCTTGATCGCCTCGTCGAGAGTTGCCGTACCTCCCGATGCCACATACTTCTTTCCAAAGCGATCCTGAAGGGCCTTGTCGAGGCCATCCATTGTCACCGCATGGGTCAGGCCGGCCAAGGCCCCCAGCATTCCCATATTGGTGGCAAGCTCGGTCCCAGCAAGTTCGAGAGCAATCTTTGTCGCAGGGACGTAGTAGACCGTCACCTTTTTCTTTGCAAGATCTTCTTTTTCTTCCTCGGTCAAAAGTTCAATATCATCATTGATGATGATCAGACCACCGTCCTTGATACCTGAATAAAAGGGCATCGTGTAGCTCTTTCCCATGGTGATCACCTGGGGGTGGTAAACCATGACGACATGAGGGAACACCAGCTCTCCCCTGTCAAAGATCTTCTCCTCGCCAATCCGGACATAGGATTCAGCGGGGGCCATACGCTTTTCGGCTCCAAAAAAGGGATTCGAAATGGCAAACTTCCCTTCATGTGAGGCCGCCATGGCCATCAAATGGGCGGAGGTCACAACTCCTTGTCCACCCAGGCCCGACATACGAATATTAATGCGCTTTTTCATTAGATCCCCCGGTAGTTAAGTTGTGGCCGCGATCTTTTCAGCCTTCTTTTTCTCTGCCAGGCCATCAAGGAAGGATTGGGCTTCAGGCGAAATGAACTCCCGAAATTTGAACCGTTCTCCCGGGGCTTCCGACGTTCTCATCTCCTGGAGTCCCTCCATGCTCTGCTTTCCGATCTCAAGTATGCAGGGCGTATAGATCTGGATATAGGTGGGACCCACTTCCCGAGCAATGAGGACAGCCTGCTTGATCACCTTCTCGACGAGGCTCGGCTTGCTGGCTGTCATGATGGCGACATAATCGCACCCTGACTCCCGGGCAATCTCAGGAAGACGCACCTTGTCGAAGCGCTTTCCCACGGGAGCCATCTTTGCCAGGAACCCCTTTTGCATGAGCCCCGATTCCTGTCCGCCAGTATTGGCATAAAGCTCATTGTCGAAGCAGATTGTGGTGAAGCGTTCCTTACGGAACCAGGACTGAAGAGTCATGTCCAGGCCGATGTCGACCGTGGCCCCGTCTCCGGCGAGAACGATGACATCCTTCACCCTGTCGGGGAATCGGACGGCAAGGGCGCGTTTGAGACCGGTGGCAATGGCGTTCTGGTTTCCGAAAAGAGAATGGATATTGTGGACGGCAATCATGGGGAAGACAAGGCTGGTGCATCCTGTCGAGCCTACCATGACAGTATCTTCGGGGTTGGGAATCGAGGCCATGATGTGACGGAAGGCGATGGACTCGGGGCATCCGGCACAAAGGGAATGCTCAGCGATAAGCTCGGTCGCGGTTCCAAAGTCTTTCCAACCACGGTTAGGGCTTTCAAATGTTCCGTTTTCCACCAGGTCTAGATAATCCTGGGGCATGATATCGACAAATTCCTTGTTGATCTGGATTCGATTAGCCATGGACAAGCTCCTTATTCCGGCGATGCGCCATATGTTTTTCGATTTCCTCGACAATGATCTCGGGAGGCATGGTCATGCCCCCGGCCACGTGGGGACCGGCGACCACACGGTGATTGCGGTCGATTGTGGATTTAATTTCCCTGGCAAGCCATCCCGCCACATTAAACTCGGGGACAAAGATATGTTTCGCATGCTCTGTTGCACGACGAATCTCTTCAGTGGGGAAGGGGCGAAGGGTTTTGATCTTCACAAGACCCACGCGAACGCCCTTGTCCCGGAAGAGCCGGATCGCCTCACGAGCCTGAGAAACGGCCGTTCCCGATGCCACCAGCATAATCTCGGCATCAGAGTTCTCTACCTCGATCAGCCCATCGAGCAGGGGAATGGTGTGCTTGCGGGAGCGCTCGATGGCGGCACGGATCTCAAGCTGCCAGCTGGCATGCGTCATGTAGCTGATGTAGTTCGACTTCATAACAAAAGGATCCCGCATCATTCGGACCGGAGGCACCTCCATGTCCATGCACACCACCGGGCTCCGGTAAGGATCGTAGTGGGGAAGGGTGCGGTCTTCGGGAGTCATCATGACCATATCCTTTGTATGGGTCACGAAGAATCCATCACAGATCACCCCAATTGGAAGGTGAACTTCGGGTTGCTCGGCCACATAGTAACCCTTCAGCATGAAGTCAAAGAGATCCTGGGCCGATTCCGCATGCCAAAGGAGCATGCCGGTTTCGAGCATGAAGGCAATTTCCAGAGTATCCGGCTGAATGGTCAGAGGAGAGTTGATTCCCCGCACCGTGAAGACCACCTGGATGGGAAGACGGCTTCCGGCCCACATAGGGAAATTCTCAAAGGCCCGGAGGGTTCCAGGGCCTGCGGTCGTCGTAAAGACACGGGCTCCGGCAAAGGCGGCCCCGGCACACTCTCCCATCACCGCAAACTCGGATTCCCCTCTCATGTAATCCCCGACATAACCCTCGGCATAGAGCTCACCGACGAGAGAGGAGGCTTCGGACTGCGGCGTAATGGGATAGGCCACAGAAAAGTCCACACTGGCACGCCTGATGGCTTCCCGAATCACTTCGGATCCCGTCAGAAAGCTGGGAGTGCGGGGAGAAAGAAAAAAAAGTTCGTTGGGGTCAGTTACAAGCTGGCCCTTCTTGTTGCGCTGACCAATCTGGGGGACCCGGGAATCTATCTGCGTCGCCATGGCTCTACTCCTCAATTAATTGCGGTCACTGCGTGAAGACCCGAAAGCGCCCCATCGCCCATGGCGCCAGTTCGGGCCATATACCGGTAAGTCGTTTCAAAAATAAACAATTTACCGAAAACACCCCCTCCACATTCAAAGCCGGGGAAAAAGGGAGCTTCTGAATTTTTGACGTAAACTAGAAAAAGAACAAAATAAGGACAATCTTCCCTATTCCGACGAGGTCACAAGGGATCACATCGTCAAAGTTCTTTCAAAGATGAGGTCCGTAAATTTTAGAATTCATTGGTGGTTCAAGTCAAGGACTGGACGCCCGCGCCCGATTTTTCAGGATTTGGCCTTCCGATCCTAAAGGCTGGCCAAACGCTGGGCGTAACGAGACTCGTCAAAGGCGTCACTTTTTCTGATGGATTCAAAATAAAGCTGCCCATAACACCCCATCATCAGATGAAGGGCCTCGTGAGCATCTTCTCCTCGCTCAACCAGATGGAGGTAGGCCTTCTTTGCCTGAGAGGGCACTCCCTGCCGAATCTGCCTTGAGACGACAAGATGGAGGGCGATATGAACAAGAGGATTAACCTTGACCTCCCCCACATCAAGAGGACGAGAAGGATCAACGGAAGGGTCATTCCAAAGCGCATCAAACTCGGGGTGCATCCCCAGAATTTCCACAAGATCCCGATCCTCCCCTGAACGATCCCCTTCCCGCGCCACATATCTTACATGCTCGAGAATATCTTCATCAAAAAGCATCGCAAAGATCTCCTTCATTCACCACCAACAAATCCGGGCTCAGGGAGTTTCCGTCACATGGATCCGCCGTCCCCGGGAGCCCATCCCATAGACATTCACAACTTTTTTTCCCTGACGAAGATGATAGGTCTCCCATGCTGGCGACTGTCCGTTCAGTGACGCCGTGGGGTCTTCTCCCGCCGCCTTGAAGTAGTCGGGGTAGGTGAGGCCGGCATCCCAGACATCCTCCAACAGACAGGTCGTTACGAATCCGGATCCCGTCAGGACGATTCCCTTCAGGATTTCCTGAATCTTCTCCGGATCATTAATCTCAACCGGTTCCATGATGATCATTCCCTTCCCTGGTTTTGGTTGTCGGGCATCACCCCGTAGTACCTCTTGAGGAAGCTGTAGGACTCCAGAATGTCCCGCATCCGCCCCTCGCCGCTTCTGTCGCCCGCACGCATATCGGGATGGTTTTCCTTTAACAATGAACGAACCTTCCGTCGAATTTCCTCAAAGGTCGCCGTTTCAGGAACACCCACAGTCCGGCAATGTTTGCCCAGAAGATCCCGGTCACTTTTTCCTGACCGGGACTCTCCCCCCGCTCCCACACGAAAAAACTTTTCCCAAGGGAGAGCCGCCCTTTTTCGTCTCGGACGATTTCGCAAGACGCTGTCGAGCTCTTCGAACCTGTCCTCGAGAAATTCCGATTTCCGCGCCACCCTCGCCAGCTGGGGACGGGAGCCATCCCGGGAAAGATCCTCGAGCAGACACGTGAAAAGGCGATCGAGATCGGAAAACTTCTCCTCCATCTCCCCTCCGCCTCCCCAATCCATCTCCAGAGACCGCTCAAGGCAGAGCCAGGAAGATTCCCGGCACTGACAGATCATCCGGGAAATGTGCGCGGACAGCTCTTTCCGGATTTCCTCGGGCGACCGTTGCACGAAACCCTCCAATCTTCGCTGAACAATCTTTTCCTCATTTCCTTCTATCTTATTCCTCCCCGAGAACACTCTTCAACGAAGAAATTTCGTTTGCATTAAAACAATACTTGGGCTATCATCTTTCATAGAATCTTCTGCACTCGTTCCGAACTCTTCAGACACAAAGAGAGCCTCTCTCTTGCACCAACATCCACAATGACTCAAAAGGAGCCTTCATGTCCCCGACACTTCTCTTTCGGACCGGACGAATTCTTCTTGCCCCGGTCCTCTCGCTCACGCTCATCTCTCCGGCCCTTCTTTCGCCGGGACTTTCCCAGGCAGCTTCTTATAAAAACGCCACCGGGAATCCGTCAGGTGTTTACAAGATCGACCCCGACCACTCCTCCGTGACCTTTACCGTCGGCCATGCCGGCGTAGCTACGGCGGTCGGCCGCTTCGACAAGATCTCTGGCCACTACCGTCTTGACAAGAACAACACCGATGTCGAGATCAAGGTGGCCGCAAACAGCATTGACACGAACCACCCCATGAGAGACAAAGACCTGAGAGGCCCAGATTTTCTGGATGCAAAGACCTTTCCGACGATTCGGTTTGTCTCTCACTCCTATAAAAAGACCGGAAAAAAGACCGGCATTCTGACCGGGAAGCTGACCCTTCATGGAATAACCCGGACAGTGCGCCTGAAGATTCATGAAGTTGGAGCCGGCCTTGTTTCAGCCCTTCCCAAACCCTGGGGTGGCTACCTCTCGGGATATGATGCCGAGGCAAGCATCAAGAGAAGCGACTTTGGCATTATCACCTACCCCGGCATGATCGGCGACACGATTCACCTCTATATCAGCGTCGAAGGCATCCGGACACAAAAGTAACGAGCCCCGCGGCAGGGATGACCCTGTCCCTGCCGCTCCTCATTCGTCGGACGGATCTTCTCATGGATACTCTTTCCATCTTGCCGGCCATTGATCTTATGCGGCCTGCCGCCATTCCGTTCCTGCTCACAGTCTTTCTTCTCCTGACCCTGTCCCGCTTTTGGCAGTCGATCCCAAAGACTTGGCGCTTCACCGGAGACCTCACGGTCGTTCTGGGGATCCTCGTCACCTACTTTGTCTTTGACCGACCAGCCATTATTTATCTTTTCACCCCCTCCCGTCCGATGGACTGGATTCCCGCTCTTGTTCTAATCTCCTTTATCTCAAGGCACCTTCTCAAAAAAATTCCCTCCCTTCTCTTCCAGCTCTTGATGATCACCCTTTCGACCGTGATCCTGCTCTTTCCTCTCCTTCACCAAAATCTCACCTCGGGGTTTATCCTCGTTGCCGAAATTCTCGGACTCTGGCTTCTGGCCCAGTCCCTGACTCTCCAAAATGAGGAGACGGGAGTCAGTCGAGTGACCCTGGTTCCGATTTTCCTGACAACGGTCACCCTTGGAGCCCTCTCTCCTCTTTCGGGAAGCTTATTGCTAGGTCAGCTGGCAGGAGGACTGGCCGCCATCTGGCTGGCGATGATCCTCGCCGGCCCCCCCCGAGTTTTCCTCTCTGGAGTCGAGCCGGGAATTGCCCTAGGATCTCTTCTTCTCATCGCCCGACAATATGTTGACCTCTCCTTTATTGTTGTCGAAGCCCTTTACCTGGCCACCCTGGCAGGCGTTCTCATGGACAGGATTCTCTCCCTTCAAGTCCCCCCTCGCCCATTTCTCCGGGTCTTTCTCCCCACCCTCGTCACCCTCCTCTTCCTGACGGGCGCCATCGTAAAAACTCTTCAAACCTCCCAAGGAGCCGGATCCGGGTACTGAAGATCCCGAATTGCCGGGCCCCTATTCTTTGGATTCCTGGCCATCGCTCTTTTCGATCCACCAAAAATTTGGTATCATGCGAAAATCGTAAAAAAATGACTTGAAAACAGCACGGTTCGCCATGGCCCTCAAGGCAAGGGCGCCCCAGCCCCCGATCGACATAGACAGGAGCCACTCTTGAATTCAGAAGAAGGTTACAAAAAGGCATGCGGAATCTTTCCGGGAGGCGTGAGCAGCCCCGTACGGGCATACAAGGCGGTGGGAGGCCATCCCGTTGTCATCAGCAAAGGCTCCGGGGCTTATGTTACCGACCTCGATGGTCGCGAATACATTGACTTTGTCCTCTCCTTTGGCCCCCTCATCTTGGGCCATGCCGACCCCGACGTACTGGCGGCCATCAGCGATACCGCCTCCCGGGGACTCTCCTTTGGCGCCCTCTCCGAACCAGAGATCCTGCTGGGGGAAGCCGTTACCCGAGCCATTCCAGGACTTGAGCGGATCAGATTCGTCAACTCGGGAACCGAAGCGGCCATGAGTGCCCTTCGCCTCGCCCGGGCCTTCACGGGACGGACACGTATCGTCAAGTTTGCCGGAGGATATCACGGCCATTCCGATGCCCTCCTGGTCAAGGCCGGATCGGGAGGAGCCACTTTCGGGATTCCCACCTCCGCAGGCGTTCCCGAGGCCGTTGTCCATGACACGATCGTCCTTCCCTACAATGATACGGACGCTCTCCGCGATTTTTTCCGCCGGGAAGGAAAAACGGTGGCCGCCCTCATTCTTGAACCTGTGGCAGGCAATATGGGCGTTGTCCCTCCCGACGAGGAGTTTCTCATGGCAGCCCGGGATGTGACCCAGGAAAACGGCGCCCTCCTTATCGCCGATGAGGTCATTACGGGCTTCCGTCTCACCTATGGTGCGGCCCAGGTCCTCTTCGGCATGGAGCCCGACCTGACTCTCCTCGGAAAGATCATCGGGGGAGGCATGCCCGTCGGGGCCTATGGAGGACGCGAGGACATCATGCGGATGATCGCGCCTGAAGGCCCGGTCTACCAGGCGGGAACCCTTTCAGGAAACCCCGTGGCCATGGCCGCCGGACTCGCCACTCTGGTCAAGCTTCGTACCCCGGCCCTATACTCTCTCCTGGAGGAGAAGGCCCGCATTCTGGCAGAGGAGATTTCCCGGGCGGCCCAGCAGGCAGGGCTTCCACTTCAGATCAACCGCATGGGATCAATGATGACGCTTTTCTTCTCGGACAAGAAGGTCACCGATCTGGCCTCGGCCGAACACTCCGACGTCCGTCTCTTCTCTCTCTTTCACCAGGAGGCCCGGAACGAGGGACTTCTTCTTCCTCCGTCCCAGTTTGAAGCGCTTTTCCTCTCGACATGCCACGATGATCGGGTCGTCAGCGAAGCGGCCTTACGCTTTCGCAGGGCTCTGGAAAAAACACGCGCCAAAGCCTGACCCCAAAAACCAAGGAGTCTCATTCTCGCCATGGACAGCCATACCCTCTCCTCCCGCCTCGAGGCAATCTTTCGCGACAGTATCCGGACAAAGGAAGAGTTTCTCCGTGATTCCCTTCCCCTTATGGAGAAGGCCACCCGCCTCATTGTGGAGACCTTTGAGCGGGGCGGAAAGCTTCTCATCTTTGGCAACGGAGGATCTTCCTCCGATGCGGCGCATATTGCCGGAGAGCTGGTCAGCCGTTTCTACAAAAACCGCGCAGCCCTTCCAGCCATCGCCCTGGGAACGGGGATGCCGACACTGACCAGCATCGGAAACGACTACGGGTACGAATTCATCTTTGCAAGGGAGATAGAGGCCTACGGCCGCCCGGGAGATCTGGCCATCGGACTGAGCACCAGCGGCAACTCAAAAAATGTTCTTCTGGCCCTGGAAAAGGCCCGGGACACCGGGATCCGCACCATCGGATTCGGGGGAGGGACGGGAGGAAAGATGAAAGACCTCGTGGAGATCCCCTTCATCGTTCCCTCACCCCTCACACCCCGGATCCAGGAAACCCATATCACCCTTGGCCACGCCCTGTGCGAAATGGTTGAAGAGCTCCTCTTCTCCTCCAAAACTTAGGACATCACTTTCCATGAGGGATCTCCCCCCCACATCACACCGCTCTCCGGATTTTTCAGCCACTCGCACCAAGATCCTGCCTCTTGGCGACCTTCTCGTGTCCCTTGCCCCTCGGCGCGAGCGGGGGGAAAGGGTCGTCTTCACCAATGGCTGTTTCGACCTTCTTCATGCCGGCCATATCGAAGTTCTCGAGACGGCCCGGCAGCTGGGTCAGATCCTCATTGTCGCCCTTAACACCGACCGCTCTGTCTCGACCCTCAAGGGACCCAACCGTCCCATTGTCCCCGAGAGCAACCGGGCCATCGTCATGGCAGCGCTGGAATGCGTCTCCTACGTCACATTCTTCGACGAGGAGACTCCCCGGGCCCTGATCGAACGGATCCTTCCCGACGTTCTCGTCAAGGGCGGAGACTGGCCGGTGGAGCGGATTGTGGGGAGCGATATCGTTCTGGCAAAAAACGGGACCGTCCTCTCCATTCCCCTGGTCCCCGACTCCTCGACCACCGGACTCATCGAACGGATTCTGTCCCGCTACTCTTCCCCCAGAGGCTAACACCGCAGTGTCTCTTTCTCCCGTTCAACGCACTCTTGATGCCTTCCAAAAAAAGCTCTCCCCTCCGGAAGAAAAGCTCCTGTCCCGGGAGCTCCCCGGGATCTCCCGGGAGGGATTTCCCCTTCTTCCGGGTCTTCTTCGCCGGACAGGACGACCGGAAATCTTGTGGGTTCTCACATCCACCCCCGAAAAAGCGCTCAGGCTGGTCGAAGAGATCCGCTCTGCCCCGCTTCTTCTGGACATGGAACCCGACGTTCTCCTCCTGCCGGAAGAGGAGGTTCTCCCCTATGAACGGGAGAGCCCTGCCGACTTCATCCGGGCGGAGCGGATCCACGCACTCGACCGACTGGCCTCTAGCACCCCCCCCGATGTCATCGTCTCCCCTGTGGTTGCTGTTCTCCGAAAGACCCTCTCCCTCCCGCTCTTGCAATCGGTCCGCCGCACCCTCCGAACGGGAATGGAAGAAGACCCCCGGTCATTAGTCGAAACCCTTCTGTCCCAAGGGTATGTCCGGGTTCCCCAAGTGACGGCTCCCGGAGAGTTTTCGGTTCGGGGCGCCCTCATCGATCTCTACTCCACCGACCGACGGCGACCGGTTCGCCTGGAGTGGGACGATCTCGAAATTCGCTCCATCCGCTCCTTCGACCCCAACACCCAGCGCTCGGTCGAGCCCGTGAGCGAAGTGGATCTTCTTCCCAGCCACGAATGGATCACTCCCCTTCCCTCCTCTCTCGATGCCCCGGCCCGAAACTGGATCGAACGCCATCTCTCCCTTCCCTTTCCCCCCGGTATCGAACGCTTTCTTCCCTCGTTTTTTTCCGAGACGGCCGCGCCGATTCTTTCACGCCCGGACATTCTCATTTTGGTCGACGACTGGAAGAGCGTCCTGGACCGGACCTCCGACTGGATCTCCCGGATCGAAGAAGGATGGAGACTCCTCCCGGCTGAAGAAAAGTCCTTTCTCCCCGCCCCCGATGCCGCCTTTTTCCTTCCGAAATCCCGCGAGGATTGGGAATCGCTTCTCCCCTGTCTCACCATCTCGGAGGCGTCTCCCCAAGAGACGCCTCCTCTTCTCGCCCCCGTCCCCTCCGACCGGATTGACCGGAACCTCTCCCTCATTTCAGAGATCGAACACCTGCCGAGTGACTGGAGAACGGTCATCTTTTGCCGCACTCGCGGCCAAATGAGCCGGATTGGGGATATGCTTGAGGCCGGCGAACTTCCTTATATCACCTCCTTCGACCCTCTGGTCTCGGGAGAAGGTCGCCTGCCAATCACACTTCTTCCGGGGGATGTCGAAGAGGCCTTTGAGCTTCCTCTGGACCATCTCCTTGTCCTCTCGGACACCTGGCTCTTCAGAAAACCGGTCTCCCGCCCCCCCTTTCGCTCCTTCTCCACCAGTACACAGGTCTACCGGCGAGATCGCCCCACCTTTTCTGACGGAGACTATGTGGTCCACCTCCATCAGGGGATCGGACGCTTCCGGGGACTTCAGGAAGTCTCGGTGGGCGCGAATCGCGGAGAATTCGCCGTTATCGAATATCTCGGAGGTGACCGCTTTTACCTTTCCGTCGACCAGATGGACCAGCTCCTTCCCTACCAGGGGCCCGAAGGATCCGCTCCCCGGATCGACCGTCTGGGAGGAAAGTCCTGGAGCCAGACCAAGTCCCGGGTCCGAAAGCAGGTGGAAAAGATCTCGGCCGACCTCGTCATGCTCTATGCCCGGAGAAAGGCGGCCGAGGGATTTGCCTTCTCCCCCGAGTCCCTCCTGACCCGGGAGTTCGACCAATCCTTTCCCTACGACCTCACCACCGATCAGGAGGAGGCGATCCAGGCCGTTCTGTCCGACATGGAAAGCCCCACGCCCATGGACCGGCTGATTCTGGGAGACGTGGGATTCGGAAAGACGGAAGTTGCTATGCGAGCCGCCATCCGTGCTGTGGCCGACGGAAAGCAGGTGGCCGTTCTTGTCCCCACCACCCTGCTGGCTCTCCAGCACCATGAGACGTTCAAGAACCGCTTTGCCGGATTTCCGGTCAGGATCGAAAGCCTCTCCCGGATGGTGGGACCTTCCGAACAGAAGCTTGTCCGGGAACGGCTGCGCCGGGGCGAGACCGACATCGTCGTGGGAACGACGGCCCTTCTCTCCACCACCGTCGAATTTCGCGATCTCGGACTCCTGATCATCGACGAAGAGCAGCGTTTTGGCGTTCGGCAAAAGGAAAACCTCGCCGCCCGATTTCCCAATGTCGATCGTCTGACCCTCTCGGCCACCCCCATTCCCCGGACCCTGCAAATGGCCATGTCGGGACTCAAGGGGATCAGCTTCATCATGACCCCTCCCCAGGGAAGAAAGGCCATCAAGACGACCATCATGCGCTTCGACCGGGAGCGGATCCGGGAGGTCATCGACCGGGAGCTCGCCCGGGAAGGACAGGTTTTCTTCATTCACAACCGAGTCTCCTCGATCGCCCGATGGGCCCGCTACCTTGCGGCACTCTTTCCCGAGGCGGGAGTTGTTTACGCCCACGGACAGATGGGAGAAGAAGAGATCGAAGCCGTGATGGGGAAGTTTCTTCGACGGGAGAGCCGGATTCTTGTCTCTACCACCATTGTCGAATCCGGGCTCGACATTCCCTATGCCAACACCATCCTGATCAACCGGGCCGACATGTTCGGCATTGCCGAGCTCTACCAACTTCGGGGGCGGGTGGGGCGAGGGGGGCAGCAAGCCTATGCGTACTTCATAACTCCGTCGGAAGAGGCCCTGGGAGAGGTGGCCAAAAAACGCCTTCACACCCTGACCGCCTATTCAGGGCTGGGATCCGGCTACCAGATTGCCATGCGGGACCTTGAAATTCGAGGAGCCGGAAGCCTCCTGGGCCATCAGCAGACCGGACAGGTGGCCATGGTGGGCCTCGACCTCTACCTTGAAATGGTGGAGGAGGCCGTTGCCGCCCTTTCCTCCGAAACACCCACGCCCCCCGGAGAGGAGCCTGCCCGGGTCGAGTGGAATACCGAAGCCCGGATTCCTGAGGACTATCTTGATCATCCTTCCGAAAGAATTGACTTTTACAGGCGTCTCGCTCATGCTGATACGATGGATTCCGTCACCCGCATTGAGGAAGAGTTGAACGACCGCTTCGGCCCTCTTCCACGGGAGACCCGGAACCTTCTGACAGGAGCGAGGATTCGGATTCTTGCCACCCAAAGGGGGTTTTCGGAGGTTGTCATTCGCAACCGGGATATCACCATGAAACAACGCCATGGAGCTCTTCCCAAGGAGATTGTCGAACCGGCTCTCGACCTTTTTGGAGACCGGCTTTCTTTCCAGGCAGACGGCTCCTGGAAAATTCTCCGGACCCTTCCGCTTCTTCTCATCGAAGACCTCAAGCGTCTTCCTCCCCTCAATTTCACCGAGGAGAAACGGCACAGTCCGGCCTAGGATCGCCCCCACCGACAGATTCCAGCCGTCCACGGGGCCTTCCGCTCGCACGAGAATGGTCATGCAATGGAGGAGATCCGGCCCTGAGATCCACGCCGGATCTCCTCATCCGAATTTTCTTACAACCCTCTCAAGGAGGCATTCTTGAACGTTCGTCTCGTCCCGGCTCCCGGATCATTCCACCGCGGCATGGCTCTCCCGCTGACCCTTCTTGGGGGCCTCCTCCTCACATCCGGATGCCATCAGACCCTTTCCAACAATGTGGTCGCCAAGGTCGGGACCCGGGAGATCACAAAAGAAAGCCTTCAAAACGCTATCAAGGACATGAATCTTCCCTCTTCGGCCCCGGCTTCGGTCCCAAGCGATGTCCTGAACCGGCTGATCGACAACACTCTCATCACCGAAGAGGCCGAAAAAGAAGGGTTGCCCAACAGGCCCGACATCCGGAAAAAGCTTGAAGACGCCCGCAGCCGGATTCTGAGACAGGCCTTGATCAAGACACAGGTCGATGACAAGGTGAAGGTGACCGATGCCGATGTTCAGAGCTATTTCGACAAGCATCGTCAGGAAATCAAGCAACCGGGATATGTCGAGGTCCGACAGCTCATTCTCCCCGACCAGAAAACAGCGGACCGGGTTCTTGCGTCGCTCCGAAAGAAAAAGGGATTTTCCCGAGCCATCGAAAAGTTCAAGGGAGGGCCGGTGGGCAAGATCTTTGAAGGAACGGTTCCGCCCCAGTTCACCAAATTCTTTTTCGGCGTCCCGGCCGGCAAGGTGACCGGACCGATCGCACTCAAGGACGGGATCCATTACTTCAAGATCGACAAGCAGGTCCCGGGGAAGCTTCTCTCCTTTGACCAGGCCAAAACGGGGATCACCCAGTTCCTGACTTCCCGGATGAAGCAGGATCTCTATCAGAAGTACCTCAACTCCCTTCGGGCCAAGACCAAGATTTCGATCAACCAGAAGAGTCTGGGCGAACTGATGGGAGCGGCGTCTTCCGTCAAAAAATGACAGGGTGGTGGTCCCGGCTGGCCTTTATTTTTCTTCTTCTGGCCGCCTCCTGCCATGCGAAGGAGGCCCCTCTGGAGGGAGCCGTAGCAACACTGGCCGGCCAACCGGTGAGCGTTGCCGATTTGCGGGAGACCGCCCGTTTCATGGGAGTGGCAAAAGCCGCGGATGCTCCTTTTACAGCGTGGCCTCCGGCCTTTGCCAAAACGGTATTTGAAGAAACAATTTATGATCGTCTCCTGACAGAATCGGCCGTAAAGAAGGGGATTTCCATTTCCTCGAAGGAGATTCAGGATGAAAAAAGGCGCATCCTTGGCGTCTCTGCTCCGAAAGATGGCCGCCGGGTGGAGATTTCAGAGAGGCTGATTCGAAAGAAACTTCTTCTGGTCAAGGCCGCCGAACAAATTGCCCCGGCCCCGGCGATTTCTCGCAAGGCCGCCCTGGCGGAATATAACAGAAGGAAGAGCCACTATGGCACTCCCGAGCGGGCTCTTGTCCGGGATATCATCGTTCGCTCGGAGGATGAAGGGAAGGCGATCCTAACGGCACTGGCAGCAGGGAATTCTTTTTCTGCCCTGGCCAAAGCCAAATCTCTTTCGCCGGAAGGAGCCAAGGGGGGTCTTCTTCCTCCCTATGCGCTGGGAGAAATGCCCACACTCTTTTCCCTTGCCTTCTCCATGAAACCCGGAGAGGTGAGTCCACTGCTCTCCTCTCCCTATGGCTATCACATCCTGAAACTTGTCAAGTTCCTCCCCCCGACGACCCTTCCCTTCCGGAAGGTCCAGGGCCGGATCGAAAGGCATCTTCAGGAAAAGGCCCAACGGGAAGCCTTGGCTCAGTGGCTTGCCGGAAAGCTCCGGACCGAGCCTCTGAAAATTCTGCCAAAATATGCGTCGATCCTCTCTCCTCCTTAACGGGCTTGACGGGCCCCTGACCGGGGTTAGACTCAAGAAGAAGCCCCCAAGAGGCGAAGGCGCCCCGGACGCAGGCGGGTCGACGATGAGACAACCAATCGGCTCCATCACTCTTCATGATCTTCCAGAGGCATTCATGATCCTCCGCCGCTTTTTTCTCCCCAGGAACCTGAACCCCCTTCGAGGGCCAGTGCCTTTCTCTCGATCGACCGTCGCCCTTGTCTCCCTCCTGTTCGGCGGGGGACTGCTTCTTCACCCCGGACTGTCCCGGGCCGATGACGGGGTCTTGCTTGATAGCATCATGGCAGTGGTCAACCATCACTCCATAACAAAGAGCGAGGTCGACCGGGAGCTTAAGCCCACCTTTGAGAAGATTCATGCCACCTATCAGGGTCCGGCCTATACGCAGCTCGTGGCCTCCCTCGAGTACAACGTCATGATGAAGAAGATCAACGAGAGGCTCGAGCTTGAGGAAGCCGACCGTTTGGGCCTGTCGGTGACGGACGACGAGGTCGACCATGCCATCGACGACATCATGCAGAAAAACAACATCCAGGAGCGATGGCAGCTTAAGAACGCCCTTGCCTCCCAGGGGCTGACCTTTCGGCAATATCGAAAAAAGCTGAAAAAGCAGCTGACGGTCATGAAGCTTGTGAACCAGGAGGTCCGCTCCACCGTGGTGATTAGCCCAGAAGAGGTCCGGAATTACTTCCTCAAGCATCGGGATGACTATCGACTTCCCGCCCACGTCTCCCTCGCCGACATCTTTCTGGCCCTTCCGGACAATCCCACCCCGGCCCAGATTGCCGAGGTCCGGAAAAAGGGGGAGCATGTTCTGCGACAGATCGGACGGGGCGATGACTTCGAAATGCTGGCCGGAGCCGAGTCCCAGGGGCCGAATGCCGAATCAGGAGGAGTTCTCGGAAACCTGACCAAGGACCAGCTCCTTCCGGAGCTGATCGGACCGGCCTTCTCCGTGCCGGTGGGAAAGACCAGCGGGCTCATCCAGACCAGTCGGGGATTCTACATCATCAAGGTCCTGGCCCGGGAGGCCCAGCCTTATCAGAAATTCGACGATATCAAACAAACGATTCTGAACAAGCTGACCAAGAAGACAACGGAAAAACGGCTGAGGCTCTGGCTCGAAAGGCTTCGGGCCCACTCCTACGTGGCCATTTACGCCCGCCGGGAAAACGGAACGGGAATCTCAAGCGGGGCAGTCATTCCCCAGTAGGTCGCACCCCAAGAACTTCCCGGACATGGCGGACCAGATCCAGAAGCCCCTCTCCTGTCCGGGCACTCACCGGGTAGGGGCCGCTTAGCCCGTCATCCGCCGCCTCCTCAATCCACTGCCCCCAGGCGTTGAGGGGAAGACTCCGGGAATTTCGGGAGAGCGTGTCCGTTTTCGTCACCACAATGGAGACGGGAATGGACATCAGGCGGAACCATCGGGCCGCGTCAACGTCCAGGGAAAGAATCTCCCTCCGGGCATCGACCAAAAGCAGGACCCTGCGGATATCCGGCCGGGCCTCGACAATCCGGGTGGAGGCATCCTGGGAGCTGGCCTTTGTGCTCTGCCCCCGGTTCATGTACCCATAGCCGGGGAAATCGAGAAAGTATCCCCCGGCATGGATCCGATACAGATTGGGAAGGGTTGTGGCCCCGGGACGCTTGCCGGTCCGGGCCAGCCCCCCGTGCTCCGTGAGACGGTTGATCAGGGAGGACTTCCCCACATTTGATCGTCCGGCCAAGCCAATGATGGGACCTTCCCCCGGGGGAGGCATCTGACCAGGATTGGCGACAGAAAGGACAAAGGTGGCAGAGAGGCCAAAGGACTCTCCTCTGGTGGCGATGGGCTTCATGTGCGGAACCTCCCTCGATGGGGTTGACGGGTCCATCATTGTTGTGGAAAACGGCACCATACACCTGGCGTCATTTCTTGAATCCCCCTTTCAGGAGTCCCTCCGGAAGGATCTCAAAGGCTGGATGGAGGGCATGGCGGCCACGGGGTCGCCCTCCCGTCACCTCCCCGACATTGCAGACATTCTCGCCTCGATAGAAGAGTCGGTGGGCCACCAGCTTCTCCGGGAAGCCGGACTTTCCTCCTTGGATCTTGATGTCATCGGCACCCATGGGATCACCGTTCGCCATCATCCCCGGCCCCACCGGCTGGATTTTCTCCCGTCCCTTCCCACGAGCCGAGGGGTCTCCTACCAGGCCTCCCAGCCCTTTCCCCTGGCCCAGTCCTTCCGGACTCCGGTCGTCACACAGTTTCGGGGAGCAGATGTGGCGCTGGAAGGCCATGGGGCACCCTTGGCGCCGATCTTCCACCGGGCCCTCTTTGCCGGAGAGCGTTCCCGAGCCTTCCTGAATATCGGGGGGATTGCCAACATTACCGGCCTCCCTCCCGCCGGATCCAATCTTCCTGTCATCGCCTTCGATACCGGTCCCGGAAACATGCTCATGGATCTTGCCACCTCCCTCGCATCAGAAGGGGCCCACCCCTTCGACCGGGACGGCACCTTCGCCGGCCGGGGACAACCCGACCCCGAGCTTCTCGACTGGCTTCTGTCAGACTCCTTTTTTGCCCTCCCTCCCCCCAAATCCACCGGACGGGAGGAGTGGGGCGAGGAACGGCTTCGGCAGATTCTTGCATGGCTGACCCATCAGAGCGCCCCCTCCCGACGGGGAAGCACTCCCCCCCTCGTCCGCCTCTCCCCGCAGGAGAGGGACAATCTCCTCTCCACCCTGTCAGAACTCACCGCGGCTGGAGTTGAGCAATCTCTCTCCTGGCTCGCCTCCCCCCCGGAGGAAATCATCGTTGGAGGGGGAGGGATGCGAAACCCCGACCTCATGGCACGTATCGCCCGGCGGACCGGGCTTCCCGTCATCTCCTCCCAGGAGAAGGGATATCCTCCCCAGGCCATTGAATCAATGGCCTTCGCCTACATTGCCCTGCTCACCCTCTCCGGTCGTCCCGGCAACATCCCGGAGGTGACAGGAGCCCTCTCCCCCACGGTCCTCGGGCAGATTACCCCTCCCCCCGACGGACTTGACCCTTTCTGTCTTCAAGAGATTGCACGGCGCGCCGATATCCATCTTCCGTCCCCAGATCGACCCAGAAAGAGCGGGTAAAGCTGGCCCGGACCCTTGCCCCTTCCCCCAGACGCCGGCGGTAGATGTCGATCACCGACGGAGCTTCCCCGGGATCCACCCCCGCGAAAACCTCCGGACGGACAATGTGAAGCCCCAGAAAGATCCCCGGTTTTACCCCCGTCGATCGGCCCTCCCCCCCGGGAGCTGAAAGCCACAGAGAGCCGTCCCGCTTCCGGCCAATACGTCCCCGTTCGGATTCGGGGCCATCGGAGGAGAGAATGAGATGGGCCAGGGAATCCTCCCGGATGGCCCGCCGCAAAAAGGGGCCAAGGGAGAGAGATGTCAGGATATCCGCATTGGCGATCAGGAGCCAGTCGAAGTCCTGATAGAACTCCCGGGCCTTCGCGATCCCTCCTCCTGTCCCCAGAAGTCGCTCCTCCTCGGAGATGACAAGCTCCACCCCGGCAGGAACAAGGCCGGGAAGAACTTCGCGCATCCGCTCCCTCTGATGATGGACATTGACGATGATCCGTGACACGCCGGCCCTTAAGAGAAGGTCCATGGACCAGGCTATGGCCGGACGCCTCCCGACCGGAACGAGAGGTTTGGGAAGTTCCGGGAAGAGAGGACGGAGCCGGGTTCCCAAACCCGCAGCCAGGATGAATCCGCAGAGTCTCATGGCGAGGAGAGGGAATCCGGAACCCGAAGATAGGAGAAGAAGCTCTCGTAGAGCGGAGCCAGAGAGGGAACCCGGCCCACGATCCGGAGCAGGTTGGCGTGGGTTCCGGCAACCGACCCCAGAAAGGCCGGGTTCTTCTTCACATCGGCAATGTAGAAGAAACGGCCGCAGGCCTTGAGATTTCTTTGAAAGGCATGGCGGCACAGCCGCTCCATGGCCGCGTCGCGAGCTGTTATCGGCATAACTTTTGCCCCCTGGGCAAGATCGAGATATCGGGCCAACGCCTTTTCAATCTTTTCCAGGGGGACGGTGCGATAGGCATCGAAGAGGAAGGAGGCCAGGTCGTAGTAGGGAGAACCCCAGAGGAGATCCTGGAAGTCGATCAGGGCCAGGGAGCCATCGGTCCTGACCATGATATTCCGGGAATGATAATCCCGATGAACCAGGACCTTGATCTCCTCTCCGGCGAGATCGGCGGCCTCCCGGTCAAAGCCCTCCCGGATTTTCCGACGTTGTCCCTCCGGCACACCGGCGAGTCCATACTCCACAAAGTGCTCGAACTCCCATCGGATGAGCTCCCGGGAGTAGGGACGATTCCGGACCCAGGAGAGATCGCCGTCGGGACGGGCGGTCTGAAGGCGCACAAGAAGGGCCAGGGCCTTTTCCGTCAGGGCTTCCTCGGCTGCGGCCTCCGACTGGAGCCGGGAGAGGACGGTCTCATCCCCCAGGTCCTCCTGAAGGACCTTCGACCCGTCTGGAAGACGATGGTAAATAGAAGGAACGGGAAGGCCCCGACGACCCAGGGCATCGGCCACCAGCAGGAAGGGGTCTCCCGGAGGCTCCGAAGCCCCGCCGGACACGGCCTCCTCTGACTTCTTAAATCCCAGGGTCCCTTGCCTCTCCATGAGAATCGCCGTCTTCGGATGCGTCTTCTCCTTGAACTCCACACGAAAGTACCGTCGGTTAGAGGCGTCTCCCGTCAGGGGAGTGCGCCCGGCCAGAACACGCGCATTCTCCTTTCCCCAGTCCTCGACAAACTCCTTCCACTCATCGTCATGCGTCATTCGCAACCCTTTGTTTTCCGATTAAAAAAGACAATGACACGCAGCCCGGCAATCCCGTTAGAATGAAACACGGTTATGTTACATGGACTCACCGCAGGATGCCAACGCCTCCCTTTCCCAAAGGTCTCCCTTGAGCCGACGTCTTTCTCTCCTGCTCCCCCTGATTCCGGGACTTCTTCTCTCGGTTTTTCTGGCGGTTCTGGCCACGGCCACCAGCCGGGAAATTGCCACAATGACCGGGATTGCCATTGCCGGCCCGATCCTTCTGGCCATCCTTTTTGGCATTGTCGTCCGGAATATCCGCCCTCTTCCCCACTTGCTCGACCCCGGGATCTCCTTCTCCTTTCGGACACTCCTTCGCGTGGGCATCGTCGGACTCGGCTTTGACTTCTCTGCCCGGGAACTGGTCGGCATCGGACTTCGCGGCCTGATCCTGGATCTCGCCATCATCGTCTCGGTCTACCTTGTGGCTCTCTGGTTCGGCCGTCTCCGAAGACTTCCCGACAATCTCTCCCTTCTTCTGGGGACCGGGACCGCCATCTGCGGGGCTTCGGCCATCGTCGCCGCCAACGGAGTGATCCGGGGCAAGGATGAAGAGGTGGCTTACTCGGTTGCCACCGTCACCCTCTTCGGAACCCTCTCCATGTTTCTCTATCCGGTGGTTCGCCGACTTCTCCATTTGCCGCCGGATGTCTACGGAGCTTGGTCCGGCTCCTCCATTCATGAAATTGGTCAGGTCGTCGGGGCCACACTTCCCTATTCCAAAGAAGCCCTGGAGCTGGGAACGATGCTGAAGCTCACCCGGGTCGCCCTTCTTCTTCCGGTTGTCCTCTTTCTGGAGGCCTATATTCTGGCGCGCGCTCGCTCTGAGAATACGGCCAATGGCAGGGGCAAGCGCCATTTCCCCTGGTTCGTGGGAGCCTTTGCCGGGGTCGTCCTCCTGAACTTCCTTTTGCCCCTTCCCCCGAAGATTCTCCAGCTCCTTCAGCAAGGAGATGCGGCGATCCTGGCCGTGGCCATGGCGGCCATGGGGCTTGAAACCCATCTGTCCCGGATCTTTCGCTTCGGGGTCCGCCCCCTGGCCTCCGGGATCTTCCTCTGGATCTTTGTCTCCCTCGCCGGGCTGGGACTTTCTCTCCTCCTCTATGGCCACGGACCCCTCGCCACGCTATGATAAAGAAAATCCCAACCCCGTCACTCAACCGGAGACTCCCTTGCCGGAACTTCCCGAAGTCGAAACTACCCGTCGGGCCATTCTTCCGGTCTTCACCGGACAGAGAATCGCCTCGATCACCCCGCTCCGGGAGGATATCTGGGCCACCGATCGACGCCCTCCCCAAAGCCCCCTGAGAGGGGGAGAGATCGTTCGCCATGGCAAGACCCTGATTTTCTCCCTCCTTCCCGACGAGCCCGACCGCTCCTTTCGGCCAATATTTTTACTCTCCCGATTCGGCATGTCAGGACGATGGGATCGTCGCCCCCGGAATTCCCGTCCCGCCCCCCACACTCATCTTGAGATTTTCTTCCCCGAGGCCGGGGTAATCCTGGCCTGGAGCGATCCCCGAAGGTTTGGTCGGCTGGAGATCTCCCCCTCCCTCCGGGAATCCCGTCTTCTTGCCGGAACCGGACCCGACGCCCTCTCTCTGGACGGCCCCTCGCTTTTCAAAATATTTCGCTCCCTTTCCACCCCCCTTCGAAAGGCCCTGACCCACCCCGCCCTCCTCTCAGGCATCGGGAATATTTACATGGCAGAAATCCTCTTCGATGCCGGGCTCTCCCCCTTCCGGCCAGCCGGCTCCCTCTCCCTTGCCGAAGCCAGTCGCCTCGCCCAAAGCCTTCACCGGATCCTGAACTCGGCCATTGCCTGCGGGGGGTCGACCATCCATTCCTATCGCCAGGAGGACGGCTCTCCCGGGGACTACCAGAAATTCCACGCCGTCTACGGACGGGAGGGGGCTCCCTGTCAGCGATGCGGGCTCCCTCTCCAGCGGACAACGGTCGAGGCCCGATCTCTGTATTATTGCGCCCTTTGTCAGCCAGCCTCCTTCTGTCCGACCGCCCCGTCCTCCCGTTAAATATTTTCCTCCCCTCGTCCGAGACGACCTCTTTGTCCTGCCCATTTTTCGGAAAATATGCTACAATGACTTAATGTTCCCGCAGAGTTACCCGGCGAATCGATACGGTTTATTTTCGGTAAAACGAGATCGCAAAAGAAGGATCCGGCCAACAAAAGCCGAGATTTCCAGAGATTCCACCTTTTGACAGGAGGACCCGTTGGGAGATGTGAGGCAAGGCAACACCCCCAAACCCGCGGAGACTCTGATCCGGATGCTGGGCCTTCCCTTCAAGGACAGTTTCCGCATCGAGGAAGCCCTGACCCACAGGTCAGCCTCCCACGAGCGCGGACGCAAGAAGCCCATCCCCAACTATGAGCGTCTTGAATTCCTGGGAGACCGAGTCGTCGGACTCATTGTCAGCGAATATCTTCTCAACATGTGGCCCCAGGCGACCGAGGGGGAGGTTGGGCAAGTCTTCTCGACCATTGTGAGCACCCAGACCCTGGCTTCAATCGCCCGCCGGATGGATCTTGGCTCCTACATGATCCTCGGAAAGGGAAGCAATTCCTCCGGGGAGCGGGAAAATGCCTCTCTTCTGGCCGACACCTTCGAGGCGCTGACCGCAGCCATTTACTGCGAGTATGGCCTTGAAACGACCCGTCAGATCCTGATCCCCTGGTTTGCCCAGCCCCTTCAGGAAATTCTTCGGGCCATCGAATCAGCCCCTCCCCGAGAACCCCGGCGAACAGCCGTCCCTGAGCCGACCCCGGCCGCCGTCCCGGTCACCCCTGCCCGCTCTGTCACGCCTTCTCACCGGGAGCGCCCCAAGAACCCCCCGAACTACAAGCTCCTGATCCAGAAATGGGCCCAACAGAACTATGGACTTCTGCCCGAAGTGGTCATGATCGAGGAATCGGGCCCCTCTCACCAAAAACGCTTCGTCATGGGACTCAGTCTCGGAGGTGTTCTTCTCGGTGAGGGAAGCGACAGGACAAAAAGGGGGGCCCTCTTCTCCGCCATGGAGCGGATCTGGGAAAACATCGGGCAGGGGTTCCTGCCGGACCTTCCCCGACTGACCCCGGAGGGACAGGAAACCAGGCCTTTCGACCTCCCGACCCCGGAGAACACGCCCCTGGACGCCGCTTTTTCTTTGCCCGAGAAGACGCCCTCCCCGGAAGCTTCCCCGACCGAAGAAGACTTTTCTCACGGAATTTCCTATTCCGAGCCCTCTCCGGCATTCATGGGAAGCCCGGTCCCGGGTTCCGGGACTCCTTCCGGAGAAAGCCACCCTGAGGATTGGTCCGGACCGCACTGACGCTTATTGGCCTAGAAGCCCTTTCACGCGGCGTCATGGCGTCGCTGTCCTCGTGATGGCCCCTTTCGCGGACCTGAAGGATTCCCGTTGACCCCTTGTTTTCTCGTTCGAACGGGGTGCTAAAATAGAAGAAAGGTCTCCGTCGAGAGGCCCTATTGTCTGTTATTGGCAACAATCACGGGTAACCCGTCCCGTCAGGAGCCGTTCATGGTTGAAGTTTTTGTTCGTGAAATATTTTTTGATTCGTCGAATCAGGCTTATATTCTTATTCTCCAGGACGAGTCGCGCGACTGGACCCTTCCGATCTGGGTCGGGCCCTTTGAAGCGCAGGCCATCTCCATGGGATTGGCCCGTACTCGCCCTGAAAGACCCCAGACTCACGACCTCTTCATCTCTCTTCTCGACTCCATCACGGTGAAGCTTCTCTCCGTTGTCATCAACCGTATCGAAGGGGAGGCCTACTTCGCCACACTTCATCTTCTTTCAGAAAATTCGGAATTTTCCATTGACGCCCGTCCGAGCGATGCCGTCGCTATCGCCATTCGGGGAGGAGTCCCGATCTTTGCCAAAGAAGGAATCCTCAGAAAGACGCCCCCCAATATGGACTTTCTCCAGCTCTCGGACCGGTCGGATGACACGGAATAGCCTCTTTTTTCAACGCCTCCTTCTTCTAGGAGGGTTGCTTCTTCTTCCGGGCTGCCAGGATACCATTAATAACCTTTCGACCGAGCTCTACTCCAACGAGGACTTTTCTCCCAAAAACCTTGCTCAAACCCTCCTTGCCGTGACCCCCGTCGTTCCGGGAGATGCCACCAAGTCCGAGGCCCGCACCCTCTCGGGGCTCCTCGACAGCGAACTTCAAAAAAAGCTCCCGCCCTCGAGCCTTCTCACCTCCCGGCAGGTGAGGTTGCGTCTTGCCTCCGACCCCGTCCTCGCCACCGACTGGAAGGCGATGGCGCCGCACATTTCGATACACAGCATCAAGGGGATGGCGGCGACCGAGGCCTTTGCCCGCCGTCTGGGCGTCCGGTATCTTCTAGAGTCCCAGATCCAGTATGCCGAGGTCGGGGGGGGAGCCGAACAGGTTCGTTTTTTTTCCCGCATTTACGATCTCAAGCTTCACCGGATCGTCTGGGAGGGAATCGGAGAGGGACGCGGCTATGAACGACTCTTTTTTCCGACGACACCGGCCCCCTTTCTGACCGTTGCCCAAACGGCCGCCCAAGGCCTTGTGGACCGTCTTTTCGGCCACTGACCCCCACTGAAAAACAGGAGCCCCGGTTGCCCACCGTCAGAATCATAGAGATAGACAGGGAGATCGAGATTCCCGAAGGCCGCCCTCTCCTTCAGGGGGCCCTGGATCAGGGGGTGGCGTTCGGGTTTGTCTGTGCCGGTGAATCGGCCTGTGCCACCTGTCTCGTCAAGGTCGTCGAAGGTCTTGAGTCTCTCCCTCCCCGGAATCCCGTGGAAAACTTCCTCTCCAAGGCCATGCTCCTCGAGACCGATTACCGCCTTGCCTGTCAAACACCCGCCGGCTCTGCTCCCCTGGTTCTTTCTTTCCCCTCTCTTGGGCGCAAAAACTGATTCTCCGGCCCTCTGAGATCATCTCGGACCCGCACCTTTCAAAGCTTCCTGACCTTTTCATTGTCGATGTGCACGGCCCCCTCCTTCGGTGAGGAGCCCAGGAGAGGCATTCTTCAAAGAGCAACCCATGAGAAGAGGCGATCAGGAGAGGCGGAAAAGAAGAAGGGATCCGGAGAATGAAAGGCCGCTTGATGAAATCCGAAGGAGAAAAGATTGGCGCCATCGCCGGGGAGCGGCGATGGAGCCCACGGACCAGGGAAGAGTTTTACCGGAGGGCGGGGCTGACAGGAACCTGGGTCCTTCGTCCCATCGGGGAGGTCGGGACCGGAGAGGGAGTCTCCGGAGAAATCACCAAATTTCCACTCTCCCAAAGGGTGCGAAGGCAATCGGTATGGAAGGCATGTCCCCCGCGGCGAACAACAAACCGTCCCAGGATCGGCCGGTCCAGAAGTCGCATGTCCCCGAGAAAATCGAGGATCTTATGGCGAACAAACTCGTCGTCGTAGGTCTGCTGCTCCGGGTTGAGCAGGGCCTCTTTGCCCATGACGAGGGCATTGGAAAGACTCCCCCCCTTGGCAAGACCCATGGAACGCATTTTCTGGATGTCGGACTCGAAACAGAAGGTCTTGGCCCGGGAGATCTCCCGCTCGTAGACCCCTTCGGAGAGAGTCATGGCCGCCTGCTGGACAAGGCCTCCGCCGAAGTCTATTTCATAATCGACCTCGAAGCTTTCCGAGGGAGCCACCGACATGAATCGACCCTCCGAGGAAAACTCTTCCGGGCGGGTGATGCGGTAGAACGACTGGGACTTCTTTTGTTCAGAGAGCCCCCCCTCCCGGATCGCCTCGATCACATTCCTGGCCGAACCATCAAGAATGGGAAGCTCCGCCCCGTCCACCTCGGCAATGACATTATCGACGGAGAGGCCCGCAAGGGCCGAGAGAAGGTGTTCGACTGTCTGGACCGTCGCCTGACCGTCAAAGAGAACGGTCGAGAGGGTCGAACGTTCCCGGCTGACAAATCGGACATGGGCAGGGATATAGACGGAGCCTAGGTCGGATCGGTGAAAGACGATACCATGGTTCTCCGGAGCCGGGCGCAACACAAGTGAAACCTCCCGTCCGGAATGGAGACCGACTCCCCGGATTTCAACCGGACGAACCAGTGTTTTCTGAAGTCTCACCTTTCCCCCCCTTTTTCAGCATCCAGTCTCATGAACGATTGCATGTCAACAATTATGCAATTTTCCTGCCATGAGGGGGATCGTTTTCACAAATCATTGAGAGACGATGATTTATGAAGCCATGGGGAGGGGCCGATAAGATCGGTAGCCCCTTCGTGTGTCAGATTTTCCACGATCATGTGGCAGGGTTGCCACACGGGAAGAAAATTTTACCTCATGGGTAGGAGGAGGGGGGCTTGGTGAACATCGTGACGATAGGCAGGACTCCCACTCCGGTCAGGAAGAGAATCAGAATGGTGATCAGCGTGACAAAAAGCCAGGTGGGAACCTTAAAGTCCTCCTTTTCCTGCCACTGCTTGCGCAGGATAAAAAAGGAAAAGGCCAGAAAGAACATCAGGGCGACTGTGGCAGCCCCCTTCATCAGGGGATCCTTGACAGTGTAAAGGACCCACGAGATGACGATCAGGACCAACACCGGCATGATGATCTTGAGGAAAAGTCTTTTTTCCAGGGACTTGGCCACGTGCATGCTCCTTGGGGCAAACGGCTCCGGGTCGCAGGTTACCCGAGAGAGCGGCGGAGAATCGCCGCATTGAGCAGGTATTCCGAGAAGTCTTTTTCCTCCTGCATGAGGAAATAGATGCTCGACACGAAATTCCGGTGGAGGTAATGTTCGATCGTAACAGGACCCAAGGTGATCTTGAAGAAGTCCTCAATGAGGTCGATGTCCTCCTTGACGGTTCTCCACGCCTGGTCTTCGGAGGCAAGAAATTCAAGATTCTCCTTGTTCAGGAAGTTCCCCGCATCCTGCAGGTCATCCTTGAGTCGCCGGTAAAAGAGGGAGAGGTGGTCTCCCAAGCCTTCCCGGATGGCCTGGGCTATTCCGCGGCCGGTTCCGATCAGCTCGGGAGGAATCCCCAAGGAGTAAAGGGAGGCCGTAAAGCCGATAGCACGGGGAAGATGTTTCTGGCCAATTCCCCGGGAATAGCCAAAAAGACCGATGTGCAACTTTCTCTCCCGACGGGGAGGGATGCGGGAGGAGATGCGGTTGATGACGTCGGCCACCTCCTCGATCGTCTTTTGATAGTGGTCGGAAAAGATCTCCGCCAGCCTCTCTCCGGCCTTGACCTCCTCGGGCGTATAAGCCAGGGGGACGGTTCCCGGAAGGGAGCGATTGAGGAGAGTAATGGCCTCCCGAACATCTTCCTGGGGATAGTCGTACCGGAAGGCCGACTGCACAGTGACCGTCCGGACACCCGGATACTCCTCAATAAAATGGGGAACATTCCAGGGGGAAAGCCCTCCCCGGAAGGGAAGTGACCCCACACCCATGATCGGAAAGACCGGAATGCCGGTTTCCTCTTCGAACTTGTAGTACTCAGAAAGCGCCACCTTGGCGGCGATGGTCGCCGGCACAATCCCGGCATTCAGGGCCGGATCGGAACGGGCAATGAAGGGCCGGAGGTAGAGCGGCTTGGTGCCGTATTCCCGGTGGTGGAGGTCCACATAGTCATGGAGGATCTTTCTCGAGGCGGTGAGCTCCGAGACTCCCTCCACAAGAGGAATGACCTGTAGATAGGAGGAGTCCTTGACCGTTCCCTCCTCGTCGAAGACCTGATTTTTAAGCTTCGCGATCTTCCGGAAGGTCTGCTGGAGATAGAGCATCTTCTCCCCTTCGTCGGTCATGGGCAGGATCACCTCGAAGACGGGAGGGGTCTTGAGCTTGAGGTCGCGGGCCAGATCCTCAAAGGTCAGGATCCCGATGTAGGCCCGCGCAATCCGGTACTCCTTTTCGTACCAGATGTTGGGAAGCCGGAAGGTCAGAAAAATATCCTTGCCGATCTGGTTGTCCTTGAAGTAGTCGTAGTGGGAGGAAAAGAGCTTTTCCACCACCCCTTCGTCCACATATTTCCCTTCCCAGTCCCACATGTATTCCTGACAGCCGATATCGATATAGCTGCGGTAGCACTCCTCAATCTCATCGAGGGTACTGATGAAGGGATCCTGGTTTCCCTTCCAGTAGGGAGGGGCCGCATTGTCAGGGTGCTGTGTCGCCATGGTTGTAGGAATTTTTCGACCCAGCGATTTTTTCTGAAGATTTTTTCGATCAAAAAAATAAGCCAAGAGAACTCCACTGCGGAGGGTTTGTCGGGTCGGGACCGGGGGCTATCGCAGGATCAGAAGCCCGAAGATGTTCTGGAGAACGGCAGCCCAGAGGAGAACAAAGATTCCGAGGATGACATTGAGATTTCGGAGAAGACCCACCGTATGGCGCAGGCGGGACTTCTTCCCTTCGAGGCGGAGTGCCGCCTCGGAATCCTGCCCCTGGGAAAGCTGCTCCCGGGTTGTCTGGCGAATCTCCCCCGAGATCTTGGCGATGACGATTCCCAGAAGGGCAATTCCACCCACGAAACTCAGCTTGAGAAGCCAGAAGGTCTCGTAGGAGTTCTTGTAGGGGAAGACCATATTTTCGAGAGAGACAAGCCTGTCAAAGATCACGAAGGCCCCGGTAATGATCAGGAGCGAAAGGCTGACCCAGAAAACTGGAAGATAAAAATCTGTCGCCTTCTTGGCAAGCTTTCCCCGAATCGCCGGGTCGACCCATGACAGAAGCGGACTGACGACAAAGAGTTGCAGGACCATGCCCCCGACAAGGGCCGCGGCCCCTACGAGATGCAGCCACCGGATAAATGTGATCGTGACAAACATGGATCCTCCTCAAAGAAAAATCGAGCTCTTTCCATTATCATACAAGTGGGCCTCGGATGGATAGTCCCACCGTTCCCGCAGCCTCTTGGCCCGTTGCGGGATTCGCCTATCAAGGCCTGTAAAGGATGGACGGCCCCTCACACTCACACCCAGGAGCTCGCGTGACGACATATTCCGGAAAAGGGAAAGGAACCTCCGCTTCGTCTTCAAAGGACCCCGCCTTTCTTGAGCGCCTCCGGGCCACTGCCCGCCAGGCGGCTGCCAGCGCCGGAGAAATTCTTCGGGAGGGTCTCACCCGAAAAATCGAGGTCGGCTTCAAGGGCCGGATCAACCTCGTCACGGAGGTCGATCTGGCCTCAGAAAGGACGATCATCGAAATTCTCTCGAAGGCCTTCCCTGAACATGGCTTTCTGGCCGAAGAAAGCGGGGCCCGGAATGGGACCGCTTCCCTCTCCTCAACTCCACGCTCCTCCGGACGATGGATCATCGATCCTCTGGACGGAACGACGAACTATGCCCACCGTTATCCGGCCTTTTGCATCTCCATCGCCTATGAAGAGGCGGGAACCGTCCTCTATGGCCTCGTCTCGGACCCTCTCCGGAGAATGGACTTCGAAGCCCTTCGGGGACAGGGGGGAACCCTTAACGGTTCGCCTCTGTCTGTCTCGTCCGAGAGCGATCCCGAACGCTCTCTCCTGTGCACAGGCTTTTCCTATCGACAGGCCGATGGACCCTTCCTGCGAAACCTTGACCATTTCGAAAGATTCTCCCGGGGAGCCCAGGGGATCCGACGGTCGGGATCGGCGGCCCTCGACCTCTGCCATGTCGCCATGGGGGTCCTCGACGGATTCTGGGAGCTCGACTTGTCCCCCTGGGATACGGCCGCGGGAACCCTGATCGTTGCCGAAGCGGGCGGACAGGTCACCGACGGCACAGGAGCCCCCTTTCACATCGAGGCCCCCATCGTCGTTGCAAGCAACGGGCGAATTCACGAATGGATGGTCCGGACTATCCGGCAGGACGCAGGGGATCAGGAACAAAAACCAGAATCAGAATAAGGGCCGCCACCCCCCCCCAGACCTTCCGGGAGACGGGCAAGTCCTCCCTCTCTCCCTCACCTTCGGCCAGCTCAGGATGGACCGGACCGAACAGGAGGACAAGCCCTCCGAAGATCCACCATCCTCTCCACCCCCAAAATCCTAGGATCCCCATCGCAAGAACCAGACCCCAGGAGACAAACCGGGCCTTCCTCCCGAAGAGGGCATAGGAGATGTGTCCTCCGTCAAGCTGTCCCACCGGGAGCAGGTTGAGGGCCGTCACCAGAAGCCCCACCCACCCGGCAAACCCCACCGGCGAGAGGAGAAGGGTCTGTCCAGGCGCGTTTTCCCCTCCAAAGAGCGCCTCAATTCCTTTAAAAAGGAGCGATTCCCCCAGAATGAGCCCGTTCCCGTGACCCGGAGAGCCCCCCACGACGGAAGAGATCCTGATCCCGACAATCAGGGCCAGGATCGACGGAACGAGACCTGCCATCGGTCCGGCCAGGGCAATGTCAAAGAGAGCCACGCGCGACCCCGGGAGTCGGGGAAGTCGGATCAGGGCGCCGAAGGTTCCCACCAACGTGGGAGCGGGAATGAACCAGGGCAAGGGTGAGTCGACGCCATAGCGTCGGGCCATCATAAAGTGTCCGGCCTCATGAGCGGAAAGGATAAAGAGAAGCGTGAGGGAATAGGGAAGCCCCCGGAAGAACCCCCATGGTGTTGTCAGCGGATCGACTCCGTCAAGGAGGGCCCCGGCAAAGGTCGTCGAGAGGGCTGTCAGGAAAAACAGGGCGGCCGCGAGAATTTTCTCCCGAAGGGGACGGGGCTCTGGGGCCATGGTCAGGGAAGCTTCTGACTTTTCTTTTTCTGCATCCTGCGGGGGCGGATCATGAACACATAATAGATGACAAAGAATCCCCCCGCGAGATAGGCCCCTCCTCCGACAGTTCCGAAGTCGAAGGTCCCCCGTTTATGGTCCGGAGAGAAGAAGGTGTTGATATTTTGTCCGGTCCGGTTCCCCAAAATAGGAAGCGAGAGTATGATGGCCGTCGCATAGACGATGACAATCAGGATGACCATCCACCAGGGAATCGGACCCTGGCTCCGCTCGATCTCCCGAGCCACCTCGTTTTGTTGTATGTCGCGCGGATCTTCTCGCATTTTCGCCCTCCTTATTTCATCGTAGGGCCCTTGAGCTCCATTTTCAAGACATGACATCCGAGAAAAAACTTCCGACTTTACTCTCCCCTGAAAAAATATAGTATAATGAACATCGATGCACTACTAATTTGAACACCTTCCTCCCCTTCTCAAGAAAGCAGGGCCTTTCCTTCCAACTGAAAAGATGATGCCTCCGTGATGACGTTTTTTCCCTCCCCGCTTTTGCTGACTCTCTTCACTCTTCTCTCCCTTCTTCTCACGGGGCTGGCCGGTGCCGGACTTGTTGGGCGTCGTTCCACTCTGGCCCCCCTTGTCTTTACGCTCCTTTCACTGGAGAGTCTGACCATTGGACTTTCAGGGTTTCACGCTCTTTTCGCCGCCTCAGACACCAGACTGATCCTCCCCGGAGGAATTCCCGGACTCGCCTTTCACCTTCGCCAGGATCCTCTCTCCGGCTTTTTCCTTCTTCTTCTGGGAGGAGCCTCGGCGGGGGTTCTTCTCTTTTCGGCCGGCTATACCAAAGATCAGCCCCCCTTAAAGAGGGCCCAGTTTCTGGCCAAGATCACGGTCTTCCTTTTTTTTACGGGGGGTGTCTTTCTCGCCGATGACGTCTATTCCTTCATGGTCTTCTGGGAGATCATGGCCGTCGCCTCGTTTTTCCTGATCCTTTCAGGAGAGACCACCGAAGGAGTTCGTCGCGCCAGCTATCTCACGCTCCTTCTGGCTCATGGCGGAAGCCTCCTCATCTTGGCTGCCTTTGCCCTCTTGGCCACCCGGGAGATCCCATCCGGCTCCCTTGCCATGGCCTCCTTCTCCTTCGAGGCGATGAAGCAGAACCATCTGGCCTCCGGTGAGGCCCTCCTGGCCTCCCTTCTTTTTCTTTTGGGCTTTGGGGCCAAGGCGGGAGTTATCCCCCTCCACGTCTGGCTCCCGCTTGCGCATCCGGCCGCCCCGGCTCCGGCCTCGGCCCTCTTGAGCGGGGTCATGCTCAAGGCGGCCCTCTATGGACTGATCCGCGCCCTCTTCGACCTCGTGGGCCTCCCCCAGCTCACCCCCTCATTCGGCCTCCTCCTCCTCATTACCGGAGCCTTCATGGCCCTGTTCGGAATTCTTCACGCCATCCTCCAGTCTGACACCAAGACCCTTCTCGCCTATTCGTCCATTGAAAACATCGGCCTGATTCTCTTGGGAACAGGACTCGGGATTCTCTATCTGAAGACAGGACATCCCCTGGCAGGAACCCTGGCCCTGTGTGCCGCTCTCTACCACGCCCTCAACCACGCCTTCTTCAAGGGACTCCTCTTCCTTGGGGCGGGAACCATGATTCATGCGACAGGGGAGACAAATCTCAACCGGATGGGAGGGCTCTTCAAAAAAATGCCGGTCTCCGGAGCCCTGGTTCTCATCGGGGTCCTTTCCATTTCAGGGATTCCGCCGACGAACGGATTCGTCTCGGAATGGCTTCTTCTCCAGTCCACACTTCAAGCTCGGGACCTCTCCGGAACCCTTCAACGCAGTGCCGTTCTTTTTGGAGCCGCCATTCTTGTGCTGGCATCGGCTCTTGCCGCCATGGGATTTCTCAAGTTTTTCGGGGTGGGATACCTGGGCCAACCCCGCTCAGACGGGGCGAGGGAAGCCCATGAGTGTTCTCTTTTTGAACAATTGGGGATGGGAGGACTGGCCGTGGGCTCTCTTCTTCTCGGACTCTTTCCCAGCCTTGTCCTTGGCGAAATCCTCAAGGCCGTTTCTCCCCTTACCGCGACGACCCTGCCCTCCCCGTCCGGGACCTTTGGATGGGCCTGGCTTCTCCCCCTGCCCCCGGCCGGTCCCTCCACCTCCCCTCTTTTTCTTGCCATTCTCCTCATACTCCTGACGGCGCCCGTCTTGTGGCTGGTTCTGGGGACAGAAGAAAAGAAACGTCGCCATTCATCCCCCTGGGGGTGCGGCTATCGCGACTTTTCCGGACGCTCCCAGGCCACCGCCGAATCCTTCGCCCAGCCGATCCGTCATTTTTTTCCTGTGTTTTTCTCCATGAAGAGGCATATTCCCTCCCCGGATGATCCGGACCCGGCCTTTCGCCTCTCCGTTGAAGATCCTCACTGGCCTTTTCTCTACCGCCCTCTCTTTCGCCTTTTTGTCGCCATCGCGGAAGGAGCGGAACGCGTTCGCTCAGGGCGAATTTCGATTTACCTGATCTATAGCTTTACCACCCTCATCCTTCTCCTGTCGGTGCTCCGATGGCACTAGATCCCTCGTCTTCCTTCCATGGCGCTTATGGCATTGCAGTCTCCCTTCTTCAGCTGAGCTTTGTCCTTCTCATGGGTCCGCTTTTGTATGGATGGATCGGAACAGTCCGGGCCATTCTCCAGAACCGAGCCCCGGCCGGCATTTTGCAACCCTGGAAAAATCTTGTCCGCCTCTTTGGCAAGGAGATGATTCTTCCGGAAGGTCATTCGCCTCTTTTTCTGCTTGTTCCCCCTCTTTTTTTCTCGATCATGGCGGGAGCCGCCCTTCTCGTCCCCTTTTTGGGAACAGCGCCCCCCCTGGCTCCCGTCGCCGACGTCGTGACGCTTGTCGGCCTCTTCTCCCTGGCCCGGTTTTCCATGGCAATGGCGGCCATGGATCTTGGAACCCCCTTCGGAGACATGGGGGGCCGCAGAGAGATGATGGTAGCCTTTCTGACCGAGCCTGCCACCCTCATGATCCTGTTCACCGTCTCCCTCTGGTCGGGATCCACCTCGATCCCTTCCCTCCTGGCCTCTTTCTCGAATGCCCCCCTCCCCTTTCACCCCAGCCTCCTGATCGCTGCCATGGCCTTCATTCTTGTTTTTCTCGGAGAAAATGGCCGGCTTCCCATCGACAATCCGTCGACCCACCTGGAGCTGACGATGATCCATGAGGCGATGCTTCTCGAATACTCCGGTCCTCTTCTGGCTCTGATGGAATGGGGATCGATGCAAAAACTCCTTCTCTACCTCCTTCTAGGAATCGACTTTTTTGTCCCCGCCGGGATTCCCCGAACCTTCGCCCTTTCGAGTCTTCTCGAAGGAGGGATCCTTCTTTTGGGAAAACTTTTTATTCTGGGGGCGCTTCTGGCCCTGATCGAATCACTCTTTGCCAAGCTCCGGATCTTCAGAGTCCCCGAATTCACGGCATTGGCCTATCTCCTGTCAACACTGGGCTTTCTTCTACACTTTGTCCTGGAGGGATAACGTGGCCGCCTCTTTTGTCTCTCCCCCGACGAGCCCTCTCGTCGGCTTTCTCGGAAGCGCTCTTCTTCTCTCATCCTTCGCCATGCTCTCCATGAGAAGAATGGCCTCTCTTGTCAGAATCTTTGCCCTGCAGGGAATCCTCCTGACACTCAGCACGCTCTCCGTGGCCATCGCCGCCGGAGAGGCTCATCTTTTTTTCTCCGCCCTCTTCACCCTGGCATTCAAGGTTCTTCTTCTGCCGTTCCTTCTCTTTCGTCTTCTTGAACGCCTCCATATCCGGGGAGAGGTGGAGGTCCTTCTTAACGTTCCCGTCACGATGGTGGCCGGACTCTTTGTTGTGGTTTTTTCTTTTGCCCTGGCCGCCCCTATCTCCGAAATGGCCAATACCGTCTCCCGGGGGTTGATCGGGGTGGGTCTGGCCGCCCTGCTTCTCTCCTTTCTCATGATGATCACCCGACGAAAGGCCGTAACGCAGGTCCTGGGATTTCTGGGAATGGAAAACGCCCTCTTTTTTTCGGCAATCAATGCCACCTATGGGATGCCCATGGTCGTGGAGCTCGGCGTGGCCTTCGATGTTCTTGTGGGCACATTCGTCTTCGGGATCTTCTTCTTCCAGATCCGGGAAACCTTCGAAAGCTTTGACCTAAAACACATGGACAATACCCCGACGGAGTGACCGTGATCCTCGTCCTCATGATCCTTTCCCCGACCATTGGAGCCTTTGTTCTTGGCCTCTGGGGCCACAGAAAGCTCGCTCCGGCGCTGAATATTGCGTTCTCTCTGCTGACCTTTTTTCTCACCCTCCTTCTGGGCGAAGAGGTCTATCTCCATGGCCCCCTGATCGCCCTCGACGAAAATCTCTTCGCCGACAGCTTCTCCGCCCTTTTCCTTGTCATCACCGGAGGGGTTGCGGCCACAACATCCTTCTTTTCTCTCCGATATATGTCGATCGAGGCCGAACGCGGCCACTTGACCCCGGAAAGGACCCGTCTTTATCTCGCGCTTTACCAGATTTTCGTCCTCACGATGATTGTCGTTCTGGCAAGCAACAACCTAGGGCTTTTGTGGGTTGCGCTCGAAGGTGCCACCCTGGCCACGGTCCTTCTCGTGGGCTGGACCCGAACCCCCGCCGCTATCAAGGCCTCCTGGAAGTATTTCATTCTCTGCGGGGTCGGAATTGCCCAGGCTCTTTTCGGAACGATCCTTCTTTATTTCGCCTCCGAAAAAACCCTGGGGCCGGGAGGGACGGCACTTCTTCTCACCCATCTTGAAACCGTCAAGGCTCAGCTCGAACCCACGGTGATGTCGCTGGCCTTCGTCTTTTTTGTGGTGGGATACGGAACCAAAGTCGGACTTGTCCCCCTTCACAACTGGCTTCCGGACGCCCATGCCGAGGGTCCCACGCCCATCTCCGCTGTCCTCTCGGGACTTCTTCTGAACGTCGCCCTCTATGCCATTCTCAGGGTCAAGTCCCTGGCAGACGGAGCGATCCACAGCGCCATGCCCTCGAATCTCCTGATGGGATTTGGCCTGGCCTCCGTCCTCCTCGCCTCGGTCTCGATGTGGAAGAGACAGGACATCAAGCGCCTCTTCGCCTACTCCTCCATCGAACACATGGGGCTCGCCACTCTGGCCTTTGGCATCGGGGGCCCGCTGGCGACCTTTGCCGGCCTTCTCCATATGACCACCCACAGCCTGGTCAAATCAGCGATCTTTTTCGCGGTGGGACACATTGTCCAGACCTCCGGCTCACAAAAGATCCCGTTGATCCGAGAGGTGGCCCTCCGGACGCCCGGACTCGCCCGGGCGCTTCTGGCCGGAGGATTCGCCATTACCGGGCTCCCCCCCTTCGCCCTCTTTGCCAGCGAGCTTTTGATCATCACCGAGGCCGTCAAAAAGATCCCTTTTGCCGTTCCGTTCCTCCTTCTTGCCTTGTTCGTCACCTTCGGGGTGCTAATTTTCCGCATCTTGGAAATAAGCGATAGCGGATCCGCCCCGACGAGGACGCCCGCCTCGCCCCTCCCCCGTCTTACTTTTTTTCCGATCTGGATCCACCTCGGACTGGCGCTGGTTCTGGGAACGGTCTTTCCGGCGACTCTCTACTCGGCGTACCAAAAGACCCTTCTTGTCCTTGGAGCTCCCCTTGGCGGCTGACTCATCCCCCTTTTTTTCTCCCGAAACCGGTTTCAACCGACTTCATGGTGGCATTCCCCATGTCTTCCTCGTCACCAACTCGCCCGAACGCTACCTGGCACAGGCCCGCCTTCTGGCCAACGACGGAGCAAGGCTCCTGACACTCTGGGCCGAGTCCCTTCCGGCAATCCGGGCGGCGATTCTGCTTCGGGAAGGACTCATCCTTCTCACTCTCGCTCTCCCGGAGACCTCCGCCTCCTTTCCGTCCCTGTCACCCGTCTTCCCCACGGCTGTCCGCTTTGAACGCACGATCCGGGATCTCTTTGGACTCTCCCCGGAGGGATTGTCGGATCTTCGTCCCTGGATCGACCACGGACTGTGGAGCCACCCCCCCCTGTCACAGTCCCCCTCCCCCTTGAGACAATCGTCCCACGAAAGAGACTATCCTTTTGTAAGGGTTCGGGGAGAAGGCGTTCACGAGATCCCTGTCGGCCCCGTCCACGCCGGCATCATCGAGCCGGGTCATTTCCGGTTTTCCGTCGTTGGGGAAAAGGTTCTCCGCCTTGAAACCCGGATGGGCTATACCCACAAGGGAATCGCCCGACTTTTTCGAGGACGGAGTCTCCCGGAGGGGGCCCGTCTGGCCTCACGAATTTCGGGAGATTCGCCGGTGGCAACCTCGCTGGCCTTTTCAAAAGCCGTAGAAGGGGCCCTGGACATCGAGGTATCGGAGGGAGTCCGATTTGTCCGGACTCTCCTTCTCGAGAGAGAACGGATCGCCAACCACCTGGGGGATTTGGGCGCTCTCGGAAACGATGCCGGACTGGCGGCCGCGCTCTCTCTCTTTGCCCCCCTTCGGGAATTCATGCACCGCCACAACCAGTCTCTCTTCGGCCACCGACTTCTCTTTGACTCGGTGATTCCAGGAGGCGTCTCGTCGTCCCTCTCCGAAGCCATGATCGAGACCCTCCTTCGGGAACATGATCACCTTCAGGCTGAAGTCTCTCTTCTCGAAAGAATTTACGCCGATCACGGAGGTCTTCAGGACCGATTCCAGAATACGGGCATCCTGTCTCCGGAAATCGCCGGGAAGCTCGGAATCGGAGGGGTGGCCGGCCGCGCGAGCGGCCAGGGATGGGACCTTCGTATCGACCATCGGGAAGATCCTGTTCACCGCTTTGCCCCAGCCCTGGCGCTCGACCACACCGGAGATGTCGCCTCCCGGGTCCGAATCCGCTTTTTCGAAATCTTTGAATCCCTCCGACTGACTCATGCCCTCCTGAGGAACTTTCCCGGGCCCGACACCAGTGCAACGATCCCGGATCCTCCCGCCCCCCGGGAAGGAGTCGGGATTATTGAAGGGTTTCGGGGAGAGGTTCTGGGATGGGTCCGGATTCTCCCGGGAAAGATCCTCGAAGAGGCCCATATTGCCGACAGCTCCCCCCTATTGTGGCATGCTCTTGAAGCCTCGGTTCCGGCCAATCTCGTGGCAGACTTTCCCCTGATCAACAAATCCTTCAATCCGAGCTACAGCGCTTCGGACCTCTAGGAGACTCACATGTGGAAACTTCTCTGGAAGATCTTGAAGACCGGTACCCTGACCGAATCAACCGACAGGGATCGAAAAGACACAGTCCACGGTCCGTTTCACCATAGTGCCTCCATTCGCCATGTAGATGCCGGCTCCTGCAATGGATGCGAGCTCGAGCTCTGGGCCCTGGAAAATCCCGTCACCTCCCTTTCCAGCCGGGGATTCTCGTTTGTTGCCTCTCCGCGCCATGCCGATATTCTTCTGGTCACGGGACCAGTCAGCTGCCATATGAAGGAGGCCCTTGAAGCCACATATCAGGCGATGCCCGCTCCGAAGCGGATTCTGGCCGTCGGCGACTGCGCCATCTCCGGAGGCGTGTTTCGGGGAAGTTATGCCACCCACGATGGACTTTCCTCCCTTCTTCCTCCTGATGTCTCAGTTCACGGTTGCCCGCCTTCTCCGGAAGCCATCGTTTCCGGAGTCCTTCAGGCCTTTGAGTCCTCTTCTCGCGAGTCCTGATTGTTTCTCCTTGATTTACCCCTCACAGGACCCTTAACATACAAAGACGGACAAAACATTTCCGGGCCGAAACTTCAGAGCGGCAACCTGTGCCTGAAATCTTTCTCTTTGTTCAGAACCGATCACCCTATATGTATGCGAGAGACCACGATGACACCTACACACACAGCTTCTCATGATATGCGCTCCCTTGCCCGACTGATCCTGACCTCGGAACGGCCGACTCTCATGGTCGGATCATCGACCCGATGGGGCTGGAACGATACCGATGCGGAACGCCGTCGCCTGATGCGCTTCTTCGAGGAGACGATTCCCGCCATTGACCTGGCCCACGTCTCCGATTTCAAGCCGGCAAATACCCTTGTCTTCTCGTCGGGAATCACTATTCTCTCCGGAATTCCCAAGGTTCGACTGGACTCTCTCCTTGAGCACCTCGACACTATCCGGGAATCCTGCGGGACCATCATTCTTCTCGATGACCATGCCCTTGCTCCGACGGGCCACATTCATCTCGATGTCCGGGAGCTCGACATCCTCAAAAGTCTGACGCACGAGATCTCGGCCCTTCTCTCCGAAGCAGGATTTACTCCCTGGGGAGCCACACCGGAAGGGATCGCTCATTCCCGGAATCTCGTCAAATACCCAGAAAAACGTCCAGACTGGAAGTGGGACGAGACAAAGGCCCTGCACATTCCGGAGGAGTTTCGCCACGATCTCGCCGCAGGTCTCGACGAACATGCCGAATGACTCTCCAGAAATCTCTGGACAAGTCAATAAACAAAACAACGTCTTTCAGCGTCATCCGGCCGGTTTTTCTTCCCGACATCGCAAGGAGAGATCTCCATCGTTTGACTTGATTTGAGATCTGGTGATAGTGTATTCGAACGCTGGATACTATTGTTTGTTGTCGCAGGCTGATTGAAGATTCGGGATCCTCTTCAGCACGAATTGGACAGGCAGGTCCCAGGTGGCTGGCATTGGGCATCAGCTGGTTATCTCGACCCAGAAAAAAAAGACACGGTTCCTCTGGCTAGCCTCGTTTCACGAGACGCCAGAGTGATTCTGCCGTCTCCGCTGGACCCTGATTCGGAGCCTTGGCCCGTTCCAATCCAGCTCTATGCGTTTACACTCTCTCTTCACTGACCATCTTCCATATTAAGGAGTCATGAATGTCAGATTCGGCAGGAGTCAAGGACGTCCAGGCAGGCAAAGCCCCTGAAGTCAAGGGAACCCCCGAGAGCGAACTCTCCGCGGGCGATCGCCAGAAGGTCGTTACCCCGGAATACATGTTCTTCGAAGCTCCCCGGGAAAGAGCGTTCATTACAGGGTCCGAAGCCGCCAAGGAGGCGATTCGCCGCTCCAACGTCGACGTCGCCATCTCCTACCCGATCACTCCCCAGAGCGAAACCATGCAACAGGTGGGATCCCTCTGGGCCGAAGGATATGTCAAGGAATATTTCCGTGGAGAAGAAGAAATCGGCGTGATGTCGGCCATAGCCGGCTCCTCCCGGGCAGGCGCCCGGTCCATGACCGCAACCGCCGGTCCGGGGCTCATGAGAGGCATGGAAGTCATCGCCTCTTGGCCGGGTGGACGGATTCCCGCCGTTCTTCTGATTATGTGCCGGGTGGTCAATGCCCCTCTCGCCATCCAGCCCGACAATGTCGAGCTCGCCTATCTCCTCAATTCCGGTCTGATCCTCCTGCACGGAGAGAATCAGCAGGACTTCTTCGACTACACCATGAAGGCCTTCATCATTTCTGAACGGCCAGAGGTCACCCTCCCCGTGGCGGTAGCTGTGGACGGGTTCTTTGTCACCCACGCCCGCGGTTATGTCCACATCCCCTCAAAGGACATCAAGCTTCCTCCGAGAGATCCCTATGCCGAAGCTGTTCCTGCGATGGATAATGAAAATCCCCCGGCCCGTCTCTCTCGTGATGCACCAATCCAGAAGAGCAACTTCATCAGCTATCAGGTTCATGCCTCCTGGCAGCAGGAAGTCTGGGCGGCCAATGAACGAGCCCGTCGCTACATCAACAAGTACATGGGAGGACTGATCGAGGTTGTCAACCCTGATGCCGAGACCGTCCTTATCGCTTCCGGAAGCGCTGTCTCCCAGTCCCGGGAGGCTGTCCGTCAGGCGGAAGAGGAGCACAACACCAAGATCGGACTCATCAAGGTTCGTTCGATCCGCCCCTTCCCCACGCCGGAACTTCGCGAGGCTTGCAAGCACGCGAAGAGAATCATCGTCCCCGAGTTTAATTACATGGGATGGCTTCATCGTGAGATCGTCACCGCGCTGTACGGTCACTCCAAGGCAGAGATCGTTCCCGGACCCCGGGTTTACGGAGGGATGTCCATGCCCACAGAGATGATCCTTCAGACGATCTTTCCGAACAAGAAGTTTGTATTTTAGTCACGACAAGACATTCTGGCTCAACAAAACAACACGACGTCAAAAAATAACTTCTTTGACTTACGAAGAATATGGAGCATACCGATGAGCCTTAAGAATATGACAATCACTCCCGGTTGGGAGAAGTACATGACCAAGGAATATGTGGACCTCGTGGAGCGCGGCCCCTACGGAAAGCAGAAAAAGGTTTCCGAAATGGGATCCTTCAAGGAGGTTCTTGAAGAGCACCCCATGTGTGCCGGCTGTGCCATGACGCTTTTCATCCGGCTGACCATGGTGGGACTCCCCAATCCCGAGCATACCATCCTCATCGGAACAGCCGGATGTGGTCGTCTTGCATTGACCCAGACCTCCATCCCCTTCATCTACGGCAACTACGGAGACACCAATGCGGTGGCCTCCGGCCTCAAGCGTGGCCTTGAAGTCCGATTCAAAGACCAGGCCAAGGATGTAGTTGTGATGGCAGGTGACGGTGGACTCGCGGACATCGGTTTCAGCGCCGTGATGCACTCCTGGTTCCGTAAGGAACGCTTTACGACCATCATGCTTGACAACGAAGTCTACGGAAACACCGGCGGTCAGGAGAGCGGTATGACCGAGCGCGGAGCCCTTCTGAAGATGGCTCCCAAAGGGAAGCTCTTCGACAAGATGGATATGATTGGGCTGGCCCAGACTTCAGGTGTTGCCTACATCGCCCGACTGACCCCCACCAATCCGACCCGGGTGGCGTCTGTTGTCAGAAAAGCCGTCATGATTGCCCGGGAAGTCGGCCCCACCTTTATTCAGGCCTACACCTCCTGCAACATCGAATACGCCATTCCGACCCCGAAGGTTCTTGACGATGCCCGGGAGATCGAATCGAAGCGTTACGGGTTCATGGAAATCATCTCCGATGAAGCCAAGGCCTATCTTGATTCCATCGATACATCCAAGAAAGCCAAGAAGTAGGAGTAGGACCCCCGGGAGGGAAAACGCCCCTTATTATTTTCCCTCCCCCCATTTGAAGGAGATCGCCCCATGCAACTCAAGCGTTACAACATCCGTATGGCCGGCATCGGAGGCCAGGGAGTCGTCACCGCCTCCCATATCCTGAGCAACGGGATGGTGATTAATGGCGGGGAAAGCACCCTCGTTCCCTTTTTCGGCTCCGAGAAGCGCATGGCCCCGGTTGAATCCTACGTCCGCATTGCCATCGACAAAATTTATGAAATTGGGGAAATCATCTACCCGAACGTGATCATGATCTTCCACCCCCAGGTGATCACTCATGGCAAATCCTATACGATGCCCTTCTATTCAGGACTCAAGCAGAACGGTGTGGTCCTCATCAACTCCGACACTCCGATTCCCCTGCAGCCCGATGAGGTGCGTGAACTTGAGGAGCGTCAGGCACGGATTCACTATCTTCCAGCCACAACGATGGCCCGGGAAGTCGGAGGAACCGATCTCGCCACAAATATGGCAATGGTGGGCGCCATCGCCTCAATCCTTGGCATTCCCTCGATGGAGTCTCTCGAACAATCTGTTCGGGAACGCTTTCTCGGAAAGGGATTTGTCGTCTCCGGAGGCACGGCCGCTCTCGACAACGTGATTGAAAAGAAGTTTGCCAAAAAAGAGCAGCTATTAAAGAGCAACATGGCCGTTATTGCCGCCGCCTACAAATATGCCCAGGATCACGGCTGGGCCGCTAAAAGCCAAAAGGCCTCCGTCTGATCTAACTAAAGGAGAAATCCCTTGTATCTTGTCGCGCACATCGACCAAGCTATCTGCAGTGAAACCGCCTGCCGCCTCTGCACCCAGTACTGCCCCGAGGCCAACACCATCCTCTACGATAACGCCGCAAAAACGGCTTTTGTCGCTGTAGATCGTTGCAAAGGCTGTGAAATCTGCGTCGGCATCTGTGATGACCTGGCCAAGCACCACGCCATCAAGATGATTATGATTACGGACCTCAAAGATACCTTCGAACTTTCCAAAGAAGGGTTCCGTCCCGAAACCTGGACGGGGAAACATCCCTGACATCTCGCTTCTGACTCTTTGATCTATCAAAAGGAGGGCCCTCGGGGCCTTCCTTTTCTTTTTCTTCCCCCCTATCCTTCCCTCCGGGAGAACTACTGCCGATGAAAGACTCCGGAACTGTCTCGTCCCGCACTCTTCCCTCCCCTGTCACCTCATTTTTTCTCATAACCGCCTTCCTTGTCCTTTTGGGCTTTCCTGCCCGCTCCTTTTCCACTCCCATCTCCCTTGAAGGAAATGGCGGATGGGTGAACGGACAGGGATTCGTTCCCCCACCTTCCCTCGAGGGAAAAGTCGTCCTCTATGATTTTTGGGACTACACGTGCATCAACTGCATTCGAACATTTCCTCACCTTGAAGAGATCTATCGCAAGTACAAGGGGAAGGGTCTCGTCATTGTCGGGATCCACTCTCCCGAGTTCGACTTTGCCGCACGGCCCGAGAGGATCGAGCGGGCTATTTGGCAATATCACATTAACTTTCCCGTCGTTCTCGACAAGGACCAGACTCTTTGGAGACGCTTCAAGAATCATTACTGGCCCTCCGACTACCTTTATTCTCCCGACGGAACACTTCTCTACCACTCCATCGGGGAGGGAGGATATGACGAACTTGAAGACAGTATCGTCTCCGCCCTTCATCTTCCCGCTCGTCTTTCGGGGACGACGGATTCCACCGGATTCTCCCCCGATCTCACCCCGGAGCTCTATGCGGGAACAGACCGGGGACACCTTGGAAATCCTTCAGGATTTCATCCCGCTGAATATTTTTATTCTGGCCATATCAGTATAAACAATTCAATAATTCTTAGTGGCTTATGGTCATCCACCCCGGATCATATTTTTTCGGGAATTTCGAAAGATAACCACCCTCCGACCCTGACCATCTACTATGAGGGGCGAGGGGTCAATGCTGTCATGAGACGTCCGAAGAACCAACCCGAGGGCATTGTCCTTGTTTCCGTTGATGGATATCCTCTCTCAAAAAATGAGGCCGGATCCGATATCACGATCGATCCGAAGTCCGGAGCTTTGGTACGGGTCAACCATTCCCGGATGTATGTCCTTGTTAATGGACAACCCTATGGTCCCCACCGGCTGGACCTTGTCTTCCTGACCCCCGGCACCTCTCTCTATACGCTCACGTTCAACCCCTGAGGATTTTGTCTCGATGTCTCCTTCCACTTATACTTATGCCTCTTTCCACTGTTTTTCCGAGGATCTTGACGGCCTCCTCCACTGGCTCAATGATCACAGCCCGTCATCGGTCCTCATCGAGGAGGGGTCCCCCTGCCGACTCGTCTTTGTTCCTCCCGATCCCGCCTCCGCCGAATGGCTTCTGATGGAGTCGGCCCTGATCTCCCTGGGAGCCTCAGCGATTGAAATCCGGTCGGCACGACAGGAAGACTGGCAAGAGATATGGAAGGAGCAGGGATTTAAAAGCTTTACGGTGAGGGACAGGCTAAGAGTTGTTCCGTCATGGGAAGACCCTGAGGTTCTGACTCCTCCTGACGTCATTCGGATCGATCCGCAAATGGCCTTCGGAACGGGCCTCCACGAAACCACCTACCGATGTCTTGAACTGATTGTGGAGACGGCGGATCAATGGACGGGGGAGTCCCCTTTGATTCTTGATTTTGGATCCGGGACGGGGATTCTTGGAGTCGCAGCCCTGAACCTTATGAAAGAGGCCACTCTTATTTCCATCGACAACGATCCGTATGCCATGGAGGCCACCCGTCACAATCTTCAAGCAAACAAAATGGATGACCGGAGCCATGTTTACCGGTCATTTGAAGAGATTTCTCCGACCTCTCCCCTGCCCTCTTTTGATATGATTCTGGCCAATGTGACGGGGGGGATCCTCTGCACGACCTCACCGACGCTCTACGAGAGGCTCTCCCCCACGGGCCGGATGATTTGCTCCGGAGTGTCGAAGGAAGAGACGGATGGGGTCGCCCGCGTCCTTTCAGGGCTTTCGGCCAGGGTACGGCATGTTCCGGGAGAGCGATACGATACCTATGTCCTCGACAAGGGGGGGAGGCCGTCGTGAGGGGAATTAGGGAGAGGCTGGGGCTCAAAAACCCCCTCTGCCTTGCCATCGACCTGTCGGAGAGAGATCAGGGGATAGCATTGCTTCGGGATCTTGGCCCTCTGGTAGGAATGGTCAAATGCGGACCCGTTCCCTTTCTTTCCTGGGGAAAGGATTTTCTTGTGACGGCAGAGAGCCTTCGGATCCCTGTCTTTCTCGACCTCAAATGGCACGACATTCCGAACACCGTGTTCGAGACCCTCCTCCGCCTTCCGTCTCCGGCAATCCGGATGGTCACCATCCATGCCCAGGGAGGCACCGCCATGATTTCTGCCGCCCGAAAATCCCTGGACTCTTTGGGACCAGAGCCTCCCGCGCTGATCGCGGTCACCCTTTTGACTCACCTGACGGAAGCGGAAGTGAAGGAAATGGGATACCCCAGTCGTGAAGAGGGAGTAGTCCGTCTGGGATCTGTCGCCCTCTCCTCCGGGGCGGATGGCCTTGTGATGTCCCCCGGAGAGCTTTCCCGAGCCAGGATGTTGTGGGGAGAGTCCCCTTTTTTCGTGACTCCCGGAATCCGGCCCAAGGGACCGACCAGCGCCTGGGATGATCAGTTCAACGCCCGATCACCCCAGGAGGCCTTAACCGAAGGTTCTGACCTTCTCGTCGTCGGACGGCCCATCATCGCCGGGCCCAATCCCAGGGAGGCGACCCTCTCCCTTCTTGCGGAACTCGCATAACGCCCATTTTTTGCATCCCGACGGGCGCCCATGGGGATCGCCCTCTCCTCCTAGACCTCCTCGACGTCCTTTTCGCCCTTGATCCAGTAGCGGTGGAATTCTCCAAGATGAGTCAGCGTTGACATGTCCTTCATCCTGTCGACAAAGAGATGTCCCCGGAGGTGGTCGATCTCATGTTGCAGGACCACCGCAGGAAATTCCTCCCAATCAAGGACAATAGTCTCTCCCTTTCGTCCGAGGGCTTCGAGCTTGACCGCGCGGGAGCGCGTCACCTTTCCCCGAAGATTGTCGAGGGAGAGGCATCCCTCCCACCCGGTTCGGGTCTCCTTGGACATGTATTTAAAGACAGGATTGATCAGGACCAGAAGGGGGGTGGGAGGCGCGTCCTCGGAACGGGGGTCATCGAGGCTTTCAATAATGACTACCTGCTTTGAGACGTGGACCTGGGGAGCGGCAAGGCCCAGACCATCCTCATCCTTCATCGTCTCGATCATGTCATCGAGAAAGCGCTGGAATTCCGGTCGTGCGATTTCCTCCTTACTGACCGGTTCGGAAATTTTTCGAAGAACCGGATTACCCATCTTCGCAATCTTGAGAAGCGCCATTAAAAATCGACCCCTTTCCGTGCAAGAATCCCTTTTTCGAAGGGATGCTTGATCATCTTCATCTCCGTCACAAGATCGGCACGCTCCAGAAGAGCCTCCGGAGCATTGCGACCCGTCAGGACGATATTCTGGTGAAACGGACGTTCATCAAGGAGCGCCAGAACCTGTGGAACATCTATATAATTGTAGCGAAGGGCGATATTGATTTCATCAAGGACGACAAGATCATACTCCCCTGAGAGGACCTCTTTTCTGGCATAGTCGAAGGCCTGCTGGGCCACGGACCGGTCTCTTGCCGCATCCTTCGTCTCCCAGGTAAACCCTTCCCCGAGAGGAACGATCGTGACAAGTCCGTTGGAATCGCGGGTGGCCGCCTCCCGCTCCCCGGAATGCATCCGGCCCTTCATGAACTGGATCATCAGGCTTTTCATCCGGTAGCCTGAGGCCCGGTAAAGAAGACCAAGTGCCGCGGTGGTCTTTCCCTTTCCGTCTCCGGTATAGACGATCACCAGCCCCTTTTCCTTATCTGTGTCAGTCATTCCGGGCCGGATCCTTTCTTTTTGGCAATTTTTTCTCCCGTCTCAAGATCATACTTGTTCCGATATCCCCGGGGAGTCACCATCCGTCCGGCCAAAAGGCGGGTCTGGGAGTTCCCCACGAGGATGGTGGTCAACATCCCGATCGGATGTTCGAGCATATGGTCGAGGGTTGTGATCACAACCGTTTCACCGTCACGCATCGCGCTCTTGACGATTCCCACTGGAGTGTCGGGACGTCGATGGGAGAGGAGAATTTCCCGTGCCTCCTCGACTTGGCGAACCCTCTTGGAAGAGCGGGGGTTATAGAGTGCCACCACAAAATCTGCCATCGCCGCCGCCTCAAGACGCTTCCGGATCACCTCCCAGGGCGTCAACAGATCCGAGAGGCTAATGGAGGCAAAGTCGTGCATGAGTGGTGCCCCCAAAAGGGAGGCACAGGCGGAAAGGGCGGTAATTCCCGGAAGGACACTCACCTCAATCTCCTCTCCGGTCCAGCCTTTCTCTCCCAGAACCTCAAAGGCCAGCCCGGCCATGCCGTAGATCCCTACGTCTCCGCTGCTGACAAGAACGACATGGTTCCCCTGGTAGGCCAGCTCGACGGCCTGGGTCGCCCTGTCGATTTCTTCCGTCATTCCGGTCTCGATCACCGACTTGCCGTTTACAAGATGACGAACAAGATCGATGTAGGTCCGATAGCCGATCACCACATCTGCTCGTTCAATGGCCTTTCTGGCAATGGGAGTGAGATGGTCCTCGGCTCCAGGGCCAAAACCGACCAAAGAAAGCTTTCCTCCATTTACCGAGGAGGATTCCGTTAAATATGATTTTGTCATGTCAGTTCTTTTCCATTTCTGTTGGGATGAATTTCCCAGGGTGTCTCCGGAGTCCAGCGGGCAATGGCCAATGTCGCATTTTTCGACTTGACCTTTTCAACCACCAGATTGGGCCTCCCCGGCCAGGGAGGCGGGGCCATCCGGAGGGCCAGCAATGACGAAGGTTCCGCCACGGCAGGAGTCCCCACATATTTTTTCACGATTCCCGAGGGATTGGGAACGTGAACCTCTTCCAGCTGATTACGCGAGAAAAAATATAGCGGCAATCCCCTGCGGGCGGCCGACTGGAGAATACCTTCCTCGTCCTTCTTGAGGTCGATCGATCCGAAAGCCCGGATGGCCTCCGGGTGCCATCTCTCCCGTTCCATGACCTCGATCAGAAGATCCTCGATCTCCTCGACGCTTGTCCCGCGGTTGCACCCGATACCGATTCCCAGACAGCGGGGAATGAGTTGCACCGTGGGAACTCCCCCCAGGGAGGGGAGAGCGTTGGATATTGTGATATAGACCCCCGCCCGGATGGACGGCAATGGATCTGGAAGGGTTGACGACACGAGGATGTTTGGTTTTTTGGGCCCCTCGAGGGAGGAAATCGGCACCTTGTCGAGATCCAGAAAAAGGACCGGATCCCCATCGACAATGGCCGAACTGACACGCTTGAGATTGTCATGGGGGGTGAGTACAGCGCTGATCTCCTTGGCTATCATGTCGGGTGCCACCGTCTGGGAGACATCGGTTCCGGTGGTGATCACCGGGAGAGCCCCTGTGGTTCGGGCGACATCCTCGGTTAGCTTGTTCGCTCCTCCACTATGTCCCGACAGGACGCTGATCATGAACCGCCCCTGGACATCCCCCACCAAAACGGCAGGATCTCGGGTCTTGTCTTCCGCCAGACGGGCAATTGAACGAACCACGATCCCCAGGGCCATGATGAGAATAATCCCATCATACCCGGAAAAAAGCTCGGGAAGGAGGTTTTTGATCACCCCGTCAAAGACCTTGGCCTTGTCCTTGAGATCATCAGGGATATGGGAAAAGTATTTTTCTGAGACATAAAGATCCGCCCGATGGTCCCGGGCAATCCGGGCCGCCACGAGAAGACCCGGTCGGGTAATTGTTGCGACGGCCAGCTTCATCTCCTGAGGCCCCGGCTCCGGGTTCACGGTTGTCATGAGAGTGCCTCGGCCGGAAAGAGTGTCAGGATGGTCACAGGATTCTGGGCCTCGATCCTCGTGAGACCAACGATGGGGACCCCTCGCCCGACCTGGAGGTGGACAATATCGTGGGACATTTTTTTCCTTTTCGCCCACTCAAGAGCCTCGCCAAGATTTTCGATTGTTGCAAAATTGGCTACTATCCCTAAATTTTTACCTTTTTCCAGACAATAATCGAGAAGGTCGGTCATTCGTCCTCCCGATCCTCCGATAAAGACTCTGTCGGGCGGGGGGGCCTGCGAGAGCGCCTCTGGAGCCTTGCCCAAAATCGGTAAGATCCTCTCTCCCAGGCCAAAGGCGCCAATATTTTTTTGCAGACACTCAAAATCGGCGGGATCTTTTTCGACGGCAATCACTTTAAGATCCGGCACAAGCCGGGCGGCCTCAATTCCGACCGACCCCGACCCCGCGCCGATATCCCAGAGAATCTGCCCGGGTCGAAGATCCAGCTTCATCAAGGAGATCACCCTCGTCTCTGTTTTTGTAATCAGACCCTTTCTGGGAACGGTAAAGACAAAGGACTCCTCCGGCAAACCGAAGAGTCGGGGATCATGATTCATGGGAAGCCGCTCCTTCTATTGTCAAAACCACCATGTTGAGCGGCTTGATGTCGGCAGGTATTTCATGGACCGCGTCTATGCGGGGAAAGGTTCTGATTCGTTCGCCTTTCATTCCTATTTCTTCGAGAATCGCCATATTTCGTATATGAAATCCACGCTCCAGGATCATGGCGCAGACCTCGGCTGGGCCCTGGCTCCCTCCCGTGTAAAAGGCCCAGCGTCCGGCCATCAGGTCAGGCGTTTCTTTCTTGCTGTGAAGGCTTCCGACCCGGACCTTTTCCCAGGGCTCCCGGAGCAGGGCAAAGGCTCTTTGGACGAGGGTCGCGGCTGGGATGATCACCATTGACTCTCCGGGTAGAGACTTTGTTATCGCTCCCCCGATTCCATAGTAAAGAGGATCTCCTGTCGCCAGGACAAGGGCCTTTTCATCCGCTTTTCCCTCTTTCAGGAATCGCATGAGTCTTTCAATCACCTCGGGAATGTTGGACGTCACCGGAAGTAATTCTGTCTCTGCCCCCATCCTTTCTCTCAGAGGGTCGAGATGACGGCGTCCCCCGATCGCAAGGCGAGTCGACCCGAGCAATTCCGAAAGAGGAGGGCGTTCTGGGTCCGGACCGTCAGGTTCTACTCCTACGAGGTAAATCCTTGGTTTTTCCTTCAATCTTGATCTCGTTTGCTCATAGCAGAACCCACAAGCTTTCCTTCAAAATTTGTAATCAGGACCTTGATAATGGGAGGGCGAGGTGAAAGTTTTTCCAAATGGCGAAGGATTCTTGAGCAAAGCACGGAGAAGAAGTCGAGATTTCCTTCTTTTTCAAGGATTTCCCCTACATGGCGAGCGGTATTCGCGCCCGCGATTTGCCGGCAAACGGTTTCGTCTGATCCTGTCTCCCGGGCAAGCGCGGCCAAAAATTCAAGATCAACCTGGGATCCGGCTGCATGGGTCTGAGTCACCCCTTTTGCCAGCTTTGAAAATTTCCCCAAAAATCCAGCCATGATGATTTGCGAAAATGTCTTCTTCCCCGCCTCCTTGACTGAAAAGCCCGTAAAGTCCCCAATCTGGATAAACCCTTCAGGGGGAATTTCCGGGTAGAGTTTCATGGCAAAGGCCTCGCTTTGCCCTCCCGTCGTCAGGACAATCGTCTCGATCCCTCGGGCTTTGGCCACATCCATGGATTGGGAAATGCTTGCGCGATAGGCGGCCGTACTGAACGGAACCACGATCCCCTTCGTCCCAAGGATCGAAAGACCGCCAGTGATCCCCAATCTTTCATTCAAGGTTTTTTTTGCTCTTTCGACCCCATCCACGATGGAAATTTTGATGGTGACACCGGCATTGTTCAGGCCATATTTTTCCTCAAGCCTTTTTTTTAACCCGGCAAATTCCTTTTCCATAAATTTCCGGGGGACGGGGTTGATGGCCGGCTCCCCCACCGAAAGGGAGAGTCCGGGCTTAGTGATCGTCCCCACGCCTGTCCCGGCAACATAGGTCACCCCCCCGCCTTCGTCTACGGTCACCTCAATTTCAATTTCAGCTCCATGGGTACAGTCGGGATCATCCCCCCCGTCTTTAATGATTGAGCACGCGGCCCTTCTTTCCCGGACTCCATCGAGATGGATCTCCCGGAAGATGGGGAAACTCGCCTCCTTCCCATTGGGGAGACGGATCGTGACTTGACCGGAGAAGGCCCCACTCACCAAGGCCTCAAGCGAGGCCTTGACTCCCGCCTGGGCGCAGGCTCCCGTCGTAAAGCCTGTTCTCATCAACTCTCCTGAGATATTCTATTGAATCTCGTTTTTAAGAGTTTAACCTCGTTCTTTCCTTCTCTTCAACGATCCGTCCATAATTTCCCATGCCAATTATTGTCCCTTCATTTTCATTGATTTTGCTTTGTTCGCCTGTTATATTATTGAAGTTTAACTTTTAAAAACCTGGAGAGACCATGGGCAAGACGAACGTTATCTTAAAACAGAACATTGACAATCTTGGCGAAGCCGGAGATCTTGTTTCCGTGTCTGCAGGGTACGCCCGCAACTTTCTCCTCCCGAACCACCTGTGTGTTCTGGCAGGAAAAGCCGAAATTGCCGCCCTTGAAATGCATAAGGAAAAAATCCGGAAAGCGGCCCAGAAAGAAAAAGAACGCCTCCAGAATCTGGCCCAGACCCTCTCTGAACTTGTTCTTCCCGTTCCGGTGAAGGTGGGACAAAACGGCAAGATTTTTGGATCTGTCACCTCCATGCACATCGCAGACATCCTCTCCTCTCACAATGTGTCTCTCGACAAAAAGCAGATTCATATCGAATCTCCCCTGCGCGAACTGGGTGAACATGTTCTCTCCGTCAGTCTCGGTCATGGGATTCATTGCTCCCTCAAGATCCAGATCGTTCCGGAGACCGCACAGTAGTTATTTGGCATAACTCAAGAAGGAGTTTTTCATGTCTTTGACCTTTAATCCCAGCAATCTTCGCCGGGCCCGAACCCACGGCTTCAGAAAACGCATGGCCACAACGGCCGGGCGTAAAGTTTTGAAAAAAAGACGCGCAAAGGGTCGCTACAAGCTTTCCGTTTAAAGCGACTCGAGATTGAAGCCTGTCTCGCTTACCCGTGGTGAAATCCAACGCATCATCGAATCTCCCGGCATAAAGGTTGTGTCATCATCCTTTGTCCTTCTCTGTGACAATTCCAGCGATTACCGGCTCAGCGTACTCGTCGGAAAGAAGATTGGGAAGGCCGTTTTCAGAAACCGGGTGCGGAGACGCCTGAGGGAAGCCTATCGACTCACCGAAGGCTTCCCTCCCGGGTATTATGTCATCATGGGCCGGAGTCCCGCGCTGACAACGTCCTTTGATCAGTTACTCGATCAGATGGTTCAGGCCCGAAAAACGCTTTCACGGCTGAAGGCATGACGATGCAGGGTTTGATTTCTCTCTATCAGAGGTATATTTCACCTTTTCTCCCCCAATCCTGCCGTTTTTATCCTTCCTGCTCTGAATACGCCCGCCTGTCCTTCGACAAATACCCATTTCATCGAGCCCTGATCAAATCAATTTTCAGGATTTTACGTTGTCACCCCTTTCATCCCGGTGGCATCGACTTTCCATGACCTCTTTTCACCCCCCAATAAAGAAAGTGCCATTTAGATGTTAAAGAAAATGCTTCCCCTCATTGCCCTCGTCTTGGGCTTTAACTTTCTCCTGTATTACTACTTCTCTACCCACCCTTCTGCTCCTTCGCCTCCGACGAATGGCAAGGGGATTATTTCCTCCAATCTGATCTCTGTTCCGATGATCAATGATATGGAGTCTTCCCTTCTTTCCCTTTCGAACAAAGATATTCGCCTTACCTTCTCCCAGACCTCCGGCACGATGACCGGATGGAAACTCCTGTCCTACTTCACCTCCGACAAGAAGTCGAATATTGATCTTCTTCGCTCAAAGCCAGGCTTTATGGGCGGAGGGCTTGTCGTTCATGACAAGAATGGACTTCTTCCGTTGACGCTTGTCCGGATGACTTATAATGGAGCCCCCCTCTCCTCCACGAATCTCCAGGTCACAACCCCTTCCACTCTTTCTCTTTTTTACGCCTTTAACAACCACCCGGTGACCCTCTCTTATTCTCTTGCCCCCCAGGGGTATCACGTGTCTGTCACGGTGGACAACCCAGACCATCTCCCCCTCGTCTTTCTGCCAGGACTGAACTTCGGGATGTCCGATGAAACTCAATTCATCGGAACGGAATTCCAGGGTCCCATTTACGGCACTCCCGACGGAAAGATGAACGAATTCAAAAAAGATATCTCTGAGGTTTTCCCCCCTACCTCCCTTATCTGGGTTGGCAATGAAACCAAATACTTCATTGGATATATTTCTCTTAAAGGTTCCCCCGCCTCCACAGAAATTATCAAGGACAAGACCAACTCCTTTATACGTCTTTCCTTCAACACCGCTCACGCCACCCTCTTTCTCACCGGAGAACCGAAGAGGTACTCCCTTCTCAAGTCGGCCGAACCGGGACTTCTCGACACCGTCGATTTTGGCTGGTTTCTCTTTGGTCGGATTACGCTTGTCAGCTTCCTCGCGAAATTTCTTTTCGTCTTTCTCTCGACTCTTTACACACATATGCAAAACTATGGTTTTGCCATCATTTTCGTGACACTCCTGATCAAGATTCTATTTTCTCCCCTGGCTTATATGTCCTTCCGCTCCATGAATCAAATGCAACAGCTTCAGCCCGAGATCAAAAAACTCCAGGCAAAATTCAAGGACGACAAGGCCCAGCTCAATGCCGCCATGATGGAACTGTATAAAGAACGCCGAATTAACCCATTAGGGGGATGTCTTCCCGTCCTCGTCCAAATCCCTGTATTTGTGGCTCTTTATAACATCCTCAACAACACCGTGGAGTTGAGACAGGCTCCCTTTCTCCTCTGGATTCATGACCTCTCCATCAAGGATCCGTATTATATCTTTCCCATCATCATGGGAATCACCATGGTGATCCAAACGAAGCTCACACCATCGACGCCGGATCCGATGCAACGGCGGATCATGCTCTTTCTGCCGGTCGTCATGACCTTCTTTTTCCTTAATTTTCCGTCAGGTCTTGTCCTCTACTGGATTGTCAACAATCTTCTGACCATTGGACAACAATATGTGCTCATGCGTTATGTCTTCAAAACAATTCCTGCCAAATAAGGCCCTCTTCGAGAGTCCCTAGCCATGGACTCCATCGTCGCTCCGGTAACGGCCCTTGTCCCACAGCCCGTCGGGATTCTTCGTCTTTCGGGAGTGAAGCTCTGGACCAAGATTCACTCCCTTTTTCCAGACTCCCCATGCCCGGAACCCCGTAAAGCGACACTCATGACTCTCCAAATGCGAGGACAAGCCGTTGATACGGTCCTTGTCCTTTTTTTTCCTGCCCCCCATTCCTTTACCGGCGAAGATGTGGTCGAGATTCATGCTCATGGAAACCCTCAAAATATGAGGGCCATTCTTCGCTCAATCGAAGCGTGCGGAATCCGCCAGGCAAAACCGGGAGAATTTTCCCTACGCTCCTATAAGAACGGGAAGATTTCCCTTCTCAAGGCAGAATCTCTCCACCGGATGATCACGGCACCGACCTACGGAGAATTTCTGTCGGCCCATTTTTCTTTTTCTCATCCGGAACATCATCCTCTTGCCAGGATCAGAGAGGCCTTTCTGGATTTGCTCGCTTCATTTTATGCCTTTCTTGACTACCCGGAGGAGGTGGCTGACTCCGATCAGCTCTCTTTCCACTCCCTCCTTTTTTCTAAAATTCACAACCTCCAGCATCTCTCGCGCAACCAACTTTCTCTCTTTCGAAAACACCGGAGAGTTTTTTCATCTTTCTCGGTTTTGCTGGCCGGGCCTCCCAATTCCGGAAAGTCCTCTCTTTTTAACCGTCTTCTCCAATCTGACCGCGCGATCGTTTCTCCCTATCCCGGAACGACGCGTGATCTTCTCGAAGGACGACTTTCCCTTCCCTTTGGGGACCTTCTTCTTCTCGACTCAGCCGGCTTTCGCTCCTCCCATGATGTCATTGAGGGCATGGGGATTTCCAAGGCTCGGAAAACGATTGCCCATGTCGATCTTCTTCTTTGGGTCACCTCTCCGGATACGCCCACGCCTCTTCCCTTTTCCACTCGGACCCCTTCTTTGACGGTCTGGAACAAGATCGATGTGTCGCCCCATCCTGCCACCCTCCTCCCTGATTTTGCTGTCTCCGCCCGAACCAGAAAAGGACTGCGAGCCCTGCATGATTCCCTGATTTCTCTTGCCAAAGACTTTTACTCGAACCATAACACTTCGGATCCTCTCCTCGATTCCGACCGCCAGTTCCAGGCACTTTCCTCCTTTTTAAAGGTCCTCGCCCAGGCAGAAAAAGCTCTTCAATCCCAGGCCTTCGATTTGGCCCTTTCCTCTCTTGAAGAGGCCCGTATTCTATTGGAAGATGGAACAGGAATGATTTCCACAGAGGAAATCTATGATCAGGTCTTTTCCCGTTTTTGCCTAGGAAAATAAAATGACTCAACTCCCGAAAAATAATCATTGGGAGGTCATCGTTGTCGGGGGTGGTCATGCCGGCATTGAGGCGGCCTACGCCTCGGCTCGCCAAGGGTCACGTACCCTTCTTTTGACCCTTCACCTTGACCTCATCGGCCAAATGTCCTGCAATCCCTCTGTTGGCGGAATAGGGAAAGGGCACATTGTCCGGGAAATCGATGCGATGGGTGGGGCCATGGGTGTTCTTGCCGATCAATCAGCCCTTCAGCTTCGGGTTCTGAATACCCGCAAGGGAGCCGCCGTCCAGGCCATCCGCGCCCAATGCGACCGTCACCGTTACAGGATGCTCTCTCGACGCCTTTTGGACTCCCACCCCAATCTTTTTCTTCGGCAGGGAGAGGTCATCTCTCTTGAAAGATCCGGAGATCGCCTTTCTTCACTGACTCTTTCCGACGGATCACGACTTTCCTTTAACTCCCTTGTCCTCACCTCAGGGACCTTCCTCAATGGCCACCTTCATATCGGCCTTTCCTCCAGCTCAGGGGGGAGGGGGGGGGAGCGCTCCTCCCTGTCACTGTCTCAATTTCTTTCCGGAGAATGTGGACTTTCTCTCGGTCGACTCAAGACCGGGACGCCTCCCAGACTTCAGGGACGATCCATCGATTTCTCCCGGATGGAGCCCCAGCCGGGGGATCTACCTCTTCCCTTTTTCTCACAGCTCGCACCTCCCCCCGAGACCCTTTTCTTCGGGGGCCCGCCTCTTCCCTGTTTTTTGACCCATACCACCCCAGAGACCCGCGACATCATTCAGAAGAATCTGGACAGATCTCCCCTTTATTCGGGAAAAATCCATGGAATCGGTCCTCGGTATTGTCCCTCGATCGAAGACAAGATCGTCAAGTTTCCAGATCATTTGACCCACCATATCTTTATCGAACCCGAAGGTCTTGATGTTGATGAGTTCTACCCGAATGGCATCTCCACTAGCCTCCCGGTCGATGTCCAGCAACACATTCTCTCCTCCATTCCGGGACTCGAAAACGCCATTATCCTTCGCCCCGGCTATGCGGTGGAATACGACTTTGTCTTTCCCGATCAGCTCCATCATACTCTTGCGGTCAAATCGACTCCCAATCTTTTTTTGGCCGGACAGATTAACGGGACGACAGGATATGAGGAGGCTGCCGGACAAGGTCTCGTGGCTGGAATCAATGCCGCCCGATTTTCACAAGGACTCTCTTCCTGGATTCCCGATCGTCAATCCTCTTATATCGGTGTCATGGTCGATGATCTTGTCACCCACAGTATTGATGAACCCTACCGGATGTTCACCAGTCGCGCGGAAAACCGTCTCTATATTCGAAATGATAATGCCGTGGAGCGACTGACTCCTCAGGCCATCGCCCTGGGGTTGCTCTCCCCGGAACAGACTGAGGCTTTCAATAACCGGATCGAGTATCAGAATTCTCTGAGAGAGCTCCTTCACTCCTCCCGCTATGAAGGAAAATCCCTTTACCACCGGCTTCGATCCCCCGATGTGACACTTCGACAGATCCTTCACGAACAAGGTCTCGATTTTTCATCGATCCCTCCCCTCTGGATTGACGCTCTGGAGCAAGACATCAAATACGAAGGTTATGTTCGCATCTCCATGGAACGCTGGGACCGCATGGAAGACCTTCCTATCCCTCCCTCCCTTTTTGAGCGTGACATTCCAGGCCTTTCAAACGAGGTTCGGACCCGCCTCCGGAAATCTCGCCCGACCTCCCTTCATCAGGCTCTTTCCTTACGGGGAATGACCCCAGGAGCCATAGATCTTCTGAGGATCTTTCTCACAAAACCCACTCCCTCGACATGAACTCCACGCCCCAGACACTCCTCCCCTCCCTTTCATCCCGGCAGTTGACCGTTCTCGATCACTACACCTCGCTTCTCTTGGAATGGAATACCCACATTCGCCTTACCGGATACCACTCACGGGAACAGGTTCGAGAACACCTTCTCCTCGAGCCCATTCTGGCCTTTCACTTCCTTAAGGGGCGTCTCCCTCCCTCCCTTCCCAAAATCGATTTCGGATCCGGAAATGGCTCGCCCGGACTTATCATGGCGCTCCTCGATCCCGATCATCCCTATCTTCTGGTGGAGAGAGTTCAGAAAAAAAGAATTTTTCTGGATCACGTCGCACGCCATCTCTCCCTTTCAAATGTCACCATTGTCCCCTCTCTGAGCGCTCCTGTTTTTTCCCCACTCGTCTTCATGAAGGCCATCACCGTCCACGATTTCCTTTCTGACAAAAACGCCAAGAGATATCTTTCCCCCCCTGCCTTTTTCATTCGCTTCGGAAAAGATCCTCATCCTGCTTGCCAACCTCTCCTCTCCTGTGTCATAAATGGGGGGGTTCGCGAATGGGACAAACGCATCAATTTTTCCCTTTTTCTCCTTGAATTTTCAGGCTGATTTCCAAAATGTTCCACGTGGAACATTCACGGAAGGAGTTACGAAAATGGCCCAAATAGTCGCAATCGCCAACCAAAAAGGCGGGGTAGGAAAGACGACCACAACGATCAACCTGGCGGCCTCACTGGCCGTTGAAGAAAAAAAGGTTCTGGTCATCGACCTGGACCCCCAGTCAAACACTTCAAGCGGCCTAGGGCTGACGGCAGGACTCCCTCCCTCATCTTCCTATGAACTCCTTTCAGGAAAAAAGACGATAAGCGAGGTCCTGAAGAAAACGGCCCTCCCCTATCTCGATGCCATTCCCTGCTCCGTCGCCATGGCGGGCTTTGAACCAGAAGTCGCGGGAGCTGATCCTAATGAGCGCGCCAATATCCTTAAGGAGAGCCTGGCGCAACCCGAGAGTTCACAATATGACTACATCCTCTTGGACTGCCCCCCCTCCCTGGGCTTTATCACCCTCAATGCCCTCGTAGCCGCGAACTCCGTCCTGATCCCCGTACAGTGCGAGTTTTTTGCCCTGGAAGGCCTGGGACAACTCATCAAGACCATGGAACGTGTCCGACAGAGATGGAATCCGGGGTTAAAAATCGAAGGAATTCTTCCCACGATGTACGACAAAAGAAACAAATTGTCGACCTCGGTCCTAGAAGAGCTCAAGACACATTTTCCCGACGAGGTCTTTTCCTGTGTGATCCCCCGAAACGTCACGCTTGGCGAGGCACCTAGCCACGGAAAACCGGCTGTCCTCTATGATGTTCTCTCCAAAGGGGCCCAATCCTACATGACTTTAGCAAAGGAGATTCTAGCCTATGGCTAAGATCAGGCTTGGAAGAGGAATTGATTCGCTCTATGGAAACGAGGGACCATCGACGGGGGGCCCAGCCTCAAAAATTCCGATGAAGGAGATTCACCCCAATCCGTTTCAACCGAGAAAGACCTTCACGGAAGAATCCCTTGAAGAGCTGACACATTCCATCGAAAGACACGGGCTCCTGCATCCCGTCATCGTGGTCAGGCGAGACGCTGCCTATACCCTCGTCTCGGGGGAGCGCCGCTTCAGAGCTGCGGAGAGGTTGGGGTGGCAGGACATTGATGCCATCATCAAAGATCTGACCGACCAGGAACTTCTGGAAATCGCCCTGGTCGAGAATCTTAAAAGGAGTGATCTCAACCCTTTAGAAATCGGCGAAGGTCTCGAACGTCTTTCGCTGGAATTTGACTGGACGCAGGAAAACATCTCGGACCATCTCGGAATGAAAAGATCGTCGGTGGCCAATTATCTTCGGCTTCTCGAGATGGATCCCGAGGTGAAAGAGCTCTTGCGAAAGGGGGAGATCACCTTTGGCCATGCAAAAATCCTTTCGGCACTCGAGTCCGGCGCTCAGAAAAAATGGGCCGCAAAGGTGGTCTCCCGGGGTTTGTCGGTGAGAGCCCTCGAAGAGCAGATGGCCAAAAACCCAAAAGCTAAAATGGAAAAAGACAGCTCGATGCAGGAGTGGATCGGAGAAAACTCCCAGGTCTTGAGCTCGGCGCTCCAATGCCGGGCTCGAATCAAAAAGGAAAAAAAAGGGTGGAAGGTCGAACTCAGTTTTAATAGAATGGACGAACTCGAAGATTTGATCACAAAGTTATCCGAGAAGGCCTCTTTAAAAGAAGGAACGAATGATGAAGCATAACGGACAAGACGCCGGAAAGGGAAATATCATCGCCTTTCTAGGAAAGGAAACACTTTTCAGGGGATATCTTCAGTTCGAAGGGACGGTGAGGATCGACGGCGTTCTCGAAGGGGAAGTTCATTCGAAAAATACCCTCATTGTCGGAGACGGGGCGGTGATTACAGGGACGGTTAATGTCGGCCGGATTGTCTGTGGGGGAACCGTCAATGGGAAGGTAATTGCCGAAGAGGCCATCCAGTTTGTGAAACCTTCAAACATCAAAGGGGAAATCAAGACCCCTGTTCTGATGATTGAGGAAGGGGTGATCTTCAATGGAACCTGTGAAATGACAACAGGAGTGACCAAGGAAAAATCAAGCGAAGGCAATGAAAAAAAATAAAAAGATTGTCATCGGAATGAGCGGAGGGGTCGACTCCGCTGTGTCGGCCTGGCTCCTCAAAAAAGACGGATACGATGTCACAGGGGTCATCCTACGCCTGTGGGGAGAGAGCGACTCAGAAACCACAAAGGGATGGGGCGAGCGGACCTGTTGCCATGTCCCGATGGTCGAGTACCTTTGCCAAAAAATTCTGGATATTCCCTTTGCCATCGTCGACGCAGAATCGACATTCCGGTCTGATGTCGTTGACTCTTTCAAAAGCGCCTATCAGACAGGAGAAACCCCGAACCCCTGTACCTCATGCAATGAAAAGGTGAAACTCCCCTTACTGAGACGCTGGGCAGAAAAAAACGAAATCCCGAAGGTGGCGACAGGCCATTACACATACTGGAAAAGATCTGAGGATTTCGACGTCCCGGGACTCGCCATGGCCCAGGATCTCGCCAAGGACCAGTCCTATTTTCTCAGCCGGACCCCCGACCTCTCCCCGGAGAATACCGTCTTCCCGGTCGGCCAGATGACAAAGCCCCAGGTCAGGAAAATGGCACTTGAGGCCGGGTTCCCTGTGGACGGTCTTTTGGAAAATCAGGAAGTCTGTTTCGTTTCTGAAAAAAGAGTCACGGAATTCCTCAGCCGTGAGATCGGCCAGGATCACCAAGTTCCATGGAATGTCATGACCATCGCAGGGGAGCCTCTGGGAGCAATCCCCACGGCGATCGGGCTCACCCGGGGGCAACGAAAGGGACTCTCTGTCGCCGGGGGCAGACGACTCTATGTCCATAGCGTCGACATTCCAAAGCGACAGATCTGGCTCTCGGACAGGAGCGACCTGTTTGAGTCCACCTTCACGATCAAATATCCCATGGGAGTTCTCTTTGAGAAAACCGGACTCCCCCCGGGAAAACTCTTCGTGAGATTCAGGTCAACGATGTCTCCCGTCGCCTGCCAGATCGATGATAGGGAAACAGGCCGATTCCGTTTGGAGAAGCCTCATGATGGCATCGTGGACGGGCAGGTGGCAGCATTCTACGACAGGGAGAATGTCCTGGTAGGATCGGGGATCATTATTCGGAAAGGAAAAAGGTCTGAGCTTTCAATGGGATGAGGGGGAAGAAGACCTTCTGTTCGTCGATGTCGAGACGACAGGCCTATTATTCGAGAATGATGCCCGGATTGTCGAGATAGGGCTCTCCATCTGGGACTTTTCAGGGCTCAAGGGAAGAATAACGTCCCTCATCAATCCGGAAAGGCCGATCCCTCCCATGTATACCCGCATTCATGGAATCGACGACAGCATGGTCGCGAATTCGCCTACCTTTTTAGAGTTCTGGAAGGAGTTTGGAGATCATTTCCGGAGAAAGACCATCATTGCCCACAACCTGTCCTTCGACATGGGAATGATCAATCGAGAACTGCTGCGAAGGGACATGGCGCCGTTAGGGAATCCCGGAATCGATACCGTTCCCATCCTCAAAAGCCTCCTTCCTCGAGAGAAAAATCACAAACTCTCCCACTTGGCCAAATCTCTCGGAGTCCGGCACGACTCCCGTCACCGGGCAGAAGATGATGTCGCGGCGCTGGAACAAGTCCTGGCCATTGCACTCGCCCGTCCTCTCGAAGCTCTCCGGGGGCCTTTGGGAAGGAATTTTTCGTTCTGGGGGGGAGCTCCGTCTCATCGATACTTCAGGGATTCAGTGGCATGGTGTCAGCAAACAGGGGAGCCGCTCACCATTACTCTGACAGAAAAGGGAGACGAGGAGACGCTCACCTTGAAAAAGAGAAGAATCGAATCTCCGGTCTGCACCACAAAACGGGTGGGGAGTATCGAGGATGCACCACAATTGCCATGGCTGTGGAAAGATGTCAGATGTGTGGAGATCAATGGGGAAGAATAAATAATGGTGGGCGATACAGGTTTCGAACCTGTGACCCCTGCCGTGTGAAGGCAGTGCTCTACCGCTGAGCTAATCGCCCCAATGATAAGAAAAGAAAAACACACGGCTCGCTAGAAACATCGAGCGCAATATTCATGAAACATTGAGCGGTTATTCTAGTCAATCATTAAAGAAATTTCAAGGGAAACGACCATCCCCCTCAAAGGAGCTTTCGTGGAATTCAAAGAGACCCTAAATCTCCCCAAAACAGATTTTCCGATGAAGGCCGATCTTCCAAAAAAAGAGGAGGGATACCTCGAAGAATGGAGGTCCCGGGATCTCTATGGAGAAATGCAAAAAAAATTGAAGGATCGACCGGTTTTCGTCCTTCACGACGGGCCGCCCTATGCCAACGGTCACCTTCATATGGGACATGCCCTCAACAAGATTTTAAAAGATATCATTAACAGAGTGGAAATCAAGAAAGGCCATCGAATCACCTATATTCCCGGATGGGATTGTCATGGACTTCCCATCGAACATAAAGTTCTGAAGGATTTAGGAAAAAGACGGGGAGATCTCAGCGATAGCGAAATTCGGAGCCAATGCCGAAAGTCGGCCGAGACATTTGCCGATATCCAGTCAAAGGAATTTCTCCGGATGGGGATATTGGGGGACTTTGAGCATCCCTATCTGACGATGAGCTGGGATTTCGAAGCCGACATTCTCCGGCAATTGGCGAGAATGACCGAGCAGGGACGGATCTATAAAGGAGAAAAACCCGTTTTGTGGTGCGGATTCTGTGAAACGGCGCTAGCGGATGCCGAAGTGGAATATGCCCCTCATCGGTCAACGTCGCTCACGGTCCTTTTCCCTTCAGAGGTCGGAGGAAAAAAACGATACTATCCCATCTGGACGACCACCCCATGGACCCTTCCCGCCAATCAGGCCGTCGCCGTCGGACCGGAGATAACCTACGCTATCCTTGAGGTGATCGAAGATGGGACACCCTTAGAAAGAGGGGCACAAATCGTCATTTCCAGGGAAATCTGGGAAAGACAGGAGAATTCTGCGTCCCGCCAATGGCCAGAACTCAAAGGGAAGACCAAGCTCATCGCTGTCGTCACAGGGGAGGATCTGACAAAAGAAAAACCCGAACTTCAACACCCGGTTGACGCGTCGCGCAGGGTCCCCCTTGTGCTCGGGAATTTTGTGGGAACCGATCAGGGAACGGGACTTGTGCATATTGCTCCCGGACATGGGGAAGAAGACTTTCATGTGGGGGATCTCCATGGGCTCAGCCGGGAGACCCCCGTCGACGAAAAAGGACGCTACAGCGAACGGATCCGGGCCACTCACCCGGACTGGGTCGGGAAGCGAATCGGGGAGATCGCTCCTCTTATGGTCGCCTTCCTGAAGGAAGTCGGGATCCTGCTTGAAAGTCAGGTCATCGAGCATTCCTACCCCCACTGCTGGCGTTGCAAGAACCCGGTCTATTATCGGGCGACGTCCCAGTGGTTTCTCTCGCTGGACAGGAAAAATCTCAGAGAAAAAACACTGGAGGCCATCGGAAAGGTTCGATGGATTCCCGAGAAGGGGGAGAACCGAATACGGGGAATGATCGAGACTCGCCCGGACTGGTGTTTGTCGAGGCAGCGGGCCTGGGGTGTTCCTATCCCCGCCATTTTTTGTGGACAATGCGGAAAGACGTCCCTTGAGTCATCGCTGATCATGAAGGCCGCAGAAAAGACAGAAAAAGAAGGCCTCGACTTCTGGTTTGACGATGGGGCACGAAAAGAATTTCTTAAGGACTTCCCCTGCCCTCATTGTGGAAATCCCGCGGTGGAAAAGGAAAAAGATATCCTTGATGTCTGGTTCGATTCCGGAGTTTCCCATGAGGCCGTCCTCAAGAAAAGACCGGGGACGACATGGCCCGCAGATCTTTACCTTGAAGGATCCGACCAACATCGAGGGTGGTTTCACTCCTCTCTGCTGACAGCCATGGCCCTCGAGGAAGCACCGCCTTACAAAAGCGTTCTAACCCACGGGTTTGTGGTCGATGGGCAGGGACGGAAGATGGCCAAGACTCTGGGGAATGTGATCAGTCCGAAAGAAATCACCGACAAATACGGGGCCGACGTTCTCAGGCTCTGGGCAGCCTCGGCGGACTATCAGGAGGACACGCGCCTTTCGCCTGAGATTGTGAACAATACGGTGGATTCCTATCGAAAGATCAGAAATACGATCCGCTTCATCCTCAGTAACCTCTACGATTTTCCGGACCAGAAAAAGCCCCTGACCGTCAGCACCGAACCCCTTGATCAGTGGGCGCTGTCCCAATGGGAGTCAGTAAAAAAAGAAATCCTCACCGCCTATGATGAAAAAAGATTTGCTCATGTCATTAGCCAGATCAATAACTTTTTTTCCGTGACCCTTTCGGCCCAGTATTTCGATATCATCAAGGATCGTCTCTATGCCGAGTCCGCCACCGGCGGCCTTCGCCGAGGAACCCAGGCGACTCTCAGAATCCTTCTCGATGAGATGATGCCGCTGCTTCATCCAGTCCTTCCCTTCACGACGACGGAAATAGTGATCCACGACGAGAAGCTCGACTCCGCCGCGGAAGCCGCCGCAAGAATTCTCACCCGTCCCTTTCCGCCGTTGCACCCAGAACGGAAGAAAAATGACCTTGAAAAGGGAGTCACACGGCTCCTTGAAATCCGATCGGCTCTGGGAAAAATTTCGGATGAGCTCAAAAAAGACAAGACCATCAAGACAACCATGGATCTCAGCCTGGAATTCAAGGGGAACGATAAAACCTGGAATCCTCTGGGTTTCTCGAAGGAATTTCTTGAGTCGTTCTTCATTGTTTCCGGACTGACCCTCAACTCCCGAGATGACAAGAAAGCCGCTCCCCTCACCGCGCCTGTCTCTCTCGAACAGTTTGAGACCCAAATGGAGCTTTACCGGGCGGAGGGAACAAAGTGCGAACGATGCTGGCTCATCCGGAAAGATACGGGAAAAAACGATGACAATTGGCCTATTTGCCAAAGATGTTATGAGGCGGTTAAGAAAACATGAAGGCCCCTCCTCTCATGCAGGAGATCTCGGGAGTGTGGTAAAATGATCCAATGGAAAACCCGATACCAAGGGAGAGAAAAATCGGAAGGCGCTGGGTAACATACATATCGATCGCAGGGCTTGTCTTTTCCCTCGATCAGATATCAAAGTTTTTTGTCCAAACACGACTCGATCTTTTTTCGAGCATACAACTCATCCCCCATTTCTTCAGAATTGTCTCGGTCCGAAACACAGGCATTGTCTTTGGCCTTTTTTCCGGAGAGGGAACAGGAGTGCAGGAGACTCTTCTCATCGGGTTCACGTTGCTCGCCATGGTGGGAATTCTCATCTATAGCGTCAAAAAAGGACGAGAACACCTCCCGGATATCTACCCTCTCGCCCTGATATTCGGAGGGGCCGCAGGGAATCTCTCAGACAGGATCCGTGAAGGCCGCGTCGTCGACTTTCTCGATTTTTATATCGGAAATGCCCATTGGCCGGCATTCAACATTGCCGACTCGGCCATTGTCGTTGGGGTGGGAACACTCCTCATCCTCCAGTGGAGAGATGAGAGACACAGGACCGGAACACCCGCCGGAACGAATTAACGAATAAAGACTCGCTGCGACACGAGCTATGGAGGAGATGGGCATGGACCAGACAGTTAAAAGCCGCATCACCCGGATACAGCTGGCTCTGGAAAATAACGAATGGCTAAAGGCTTTTCACCTGGCCGAAGCAGGGATTTCAGACGAACCGTCCGTTTTGCCATTTCGTTATCTGATGATTGACTCCCTGATCCAGGGAGGACGATTCGACGAGGCGAAAAAAAAGATCGCCCTTTGGAAAAAAGACTGGCCCAAGGACCGCAAGCTCGGAATCTACGCACTTCATCTCCATATCTACTTCAAGGAATTCGATGAGGCCGAGCGACTCGGGGAAGCCCTCCTCGAAGAGGCCCAGAACATTGTCGAAAAACGGGACATCACACTCCATCTGGCCTTTGCCGCCCACGGGAAGGGAAATCCCAGGGGGGCGATCCTTCTTCTCAACGATCTTCTCTCCGAAGATCCCTTGAACACGGATGCCTACGAAACGATCGGAAAGATCTACTTCGAACATGCCCGCTTTGAAGAGGCGGAGCGCTATCTTCTTGCATTGACAGATATCGACCCCCTCCATCCCAGGGTCCACCAGCTGCTCGGCCTTCTCTACTCCGAACAGGGAAAGTGGGATGAGGCCATCATGGAGCTTGAGGAGGCCGTTGAAATCGAGCCCAGCGATGAAACGATGCGAGAGCTGGGATGGACCCTGAACATGGTCGGGGATAAAGACGGGGCCATTAGCGTCCTTGAAGAAGCCCTCGACATGAACCCCTTAAACCTCCAGGCCCGGATCGATCTGGGAACGATCTTTATGGACCAGGAGAACTATGAGCGCGCCCTGGCGGAATGGAAGATCGCCCAGACACAGGACCCGGGGAATACGGCCATCAAGTCCAATATGGAAAAGGCCAGGGAAAAAGTTGAGAAGGATCGAACCATCAGCCGGCATTGAGCTTGTCAGAAAAAAGCTGACGGCAGAGGAAGCCGGGAAGTTTGCCGCCGGAGACACGCTTGAATGCCGCATGTACCAGGTCGATCCCGGGGAATCAAAAAAACGACTGGACCAATTTCTCGCCCAGACGTGTCTTCCCTTTTCCCGCTCAAGGATCCAGAAAATTCTGGATGAGGGGCTGATTACCGTCAATGGACGGGTCGAGCCAGCCTCCTATAAGATCCGCGGAAAGGACATCATCACCGTTCATATCCCTCCTCCGGCGCCCTCGGAAGATGCCCCGGAGGAGATGGACCTCGACATCCTCTATGAGGATGACTCCCTTCTCGTCATCAACAAGCCTCCCTCTCTTGTCGTCCATCCTGCTCCCGGCCACCCCAATGGAACACTCCTGAACGGACTTCTTGGGCACCTCTCCCGGGAAGAGGCCGGAGAGAATGAAGGTCCTGCCCGCGCCGGGCTTGTGCATCGCCTCGATCAAGATACATCGGGACTTTTGGTCGTCGGCAAGAAGGCCGAGGTCGTCGACCATCTCATGGAGCAATTCAGGGAACGAACCGTCTCAAAAAGCTATGTCGCCCTGGCCATAGGTATTCCGCCTTCCAGGAGAGGGCTTATTGATGCCCCCATTGGCCGATCCAACGGGGACCGAAAGAAGTTTGCCGTCACCGCAGGAGGAAAGCCCTCTCAAACGCGATACAGGGTCATCACAGCCTACCGGGAAGGTTATTCCCTCCTGGACATCACCCTCCTCACCGGAAGGACCCATCAGATCCGGGTTCACATGCAACATCTGGGATACCCGCTCGCCGGAGATCCGGTCTACAAAAAAAGAGGGCGGAAGGACACTCTCCTTTTTCCAAGAATCATGCTCCATGCGGCCAACCTGGGATTCACACACCCGGTCACAGGCGAAGACCTCACGTTTCATGCCCCGATTCCTCCAGACATGCAGGAAGCTCTGTCACAGCTTCATCCCATCGATCCGTCCCCTTCCTCCTCCACCGACTGATTTTTCGACAAAAAAAAGAGACCGCCCCCGAAAAGAAGCGATCTCCCTTATTTATTCGTGAAGACAGTTATCCCTTAGAGCTTGGCCATCACCATGCCAGTCAGCGGTTTTGGATAGAAGTAGGTCGACTTCTGAGGCATGAGCTCCCCTCGCTGCGTGACAGACTCAATCACCTTGGCCGAGACAGGACGGATAAAGAAACCCAGGGCATAGTCCCGGGTTCCAAAGACCTTCTCATGGACAGAACGCTCTGATTTGTCATACCGAAGAAGATCCTCGGTCCGAATACGTTCCGGGGTAATTCCCAGAAGCGGCGAGAGGACTGCCTCCTGAAGCCAGTAGGTATCAAGAGCCTTGACACCCTCCGCCCGAGGAACGTTCAGGCGGCAAAGAAGAAGTTCGTTGGTCTCTGAAACAGCCACACCGATAACAGTTTCCTGCGGACTAGAAGCCCGAAGGGCTGCGAGAAAGCGATCGATCTGGTCCTTGGAAAAACGCTCAATGGAGCTACGGGATTCGAGTCCCTGAAGAAAGGCCCCGGTTCCGCCAGGAATCGATTTCACGAGTCTGTGGGTTGGCAACACGGAGAGATTCTCATCCTCCATGGCCGCGAGGAAGACGGTCACAAACTCGTAGGGAGCGTTGGGGTTCGGGGCGGTCTCCAGGCTCCTCCGGTAGTTGCGATAGGCCAGATAGGTTTCATAACGATGATGGCCATCGGCAATGTAGAGGGACTTTTTACGGAAGATCTCGGTGACCCGGGCCAGGGTCGCAGGATCAGTCACCGCACCAAGTTCGTGGAGAACATTGTCGGAATCTGTGCAACGAAACCGTTCCACAGATTTGGGAGCGAGAAGGCCGATAACCTCGCGGGTCGCATCGGGATAGAGGAGGTAAATCTGGCTAAAAGAGCAGGATGTGGCCTTGAAAAGGGCCATCCGATCCTCTTTCGGGCCCTGAAGAGTGCGCTCATGCGGATAGACAATCTTTTTTTCCCATTCCTCAAGCCGGATGCGTCCCACAAACCCTTGGATCTTCCGGGAGTTTCCAGTCAAAGGATCCTTGAAGGTCATCGTGTAGGGATAGAGGGCGGGAACAGGATCGACGGTCAGGACCCCGGAGGAGAGCATCCGGTCAAGATCGGCCCGAGCCCGGGTGTATCGGTTCGACTCGGGGGTCTCCAGGTCAGGAGCGACAGGAAGCTCAAGCCGAATGACATTGTTCGGATTTTTTTCATAAAAGGCCTTTTGGGCCTCCTTGGAAATGATGTCATAGGGGGGGGTGGTGAGATCTCCGATGGAGCTTTTGAGAGACTCCGCATATACCAGCCCGTTGAATGGAATCAGGTCGGCCAACGTTCCTCCAGTTGATTGCGCCACTGGGGCGCCTGTTGATAGTGGGTCATTGACCTCCGCCTCTCGGAACGAAGGCGCGATGGGTCGTAAGCGAGTATGTTCCGAGGCTCACCAATATATGGGCCATGAAGACCCGAATCCTCCTGAATCAGTGGGGCCAACGGGAGGGAGTCCTTCATTTTTCCTAGACTACATCTCCCGTGAAATGACAAATTCGGAGAGCGCCAGAAGATGCTGCTTGGGAAGGGAATGAGAGAAGCCTTCGAGGCTTTCCTGGGCCTTGCGGGTAAACTCCCGGGCCCGTCCGAGGGAGTACTCGATCGACCCGGTGTCTTTCATGAGACGCAGGACCTCTTCGAGATCACCATTGCGGATCTCTCCTGAACCGACCTTCGTCACAAGACGGCTCCGGGATTCGGCAGAGGAAGTGGCGAGGCAATGAATCAGAGGAAGGGTCATCTTCCCTTCGGAAAGATCACGGCCGAGGGTTTTTCCAAGTTTTTCCTCGCTCGCCATGTAATCAAGAGCATCATCCGCCACCTGAAAGGCCATTCCGACATAATAGCCGAATCGGTCAAGGGACTCCTTCTCTTCCTCGGAAAGGCCTCCCAGAATCCCGCCAATGCGGCAAGTACTCGCCGTCAGGGTCGCGGTCTTGCAGGCTGCGACATTGTAGTACTGGTCTTCAGTCGCTTCGAGGTTGCCATCAAGAAAGAGTTCGAGAATTTCGCCTTCGGACATCTTCTTGCAGGCCAGTGTGAGAGAGTCATTCACCTCGTGGCTGTGAAGCCCCATGGCCAGCCAGAGAGAGTTGGCATACAGAAAGTCACCCACCAGAATCGCCGGCTGATTTCCCCAACGTTGATGAGCGGCCTTCTTCCCTCTCCGGACATCGGCATTGTCGACCACATCGTCATGAAGAAGAGTGGCCGTATGAATCATCTCGACAACGGCCGCCAAAAGAATCGGTTCGTCCCCCTCCGCGCCGGAGAGGCGTGAAGAAATGACCATCAGGAGAGGGCGAAGCCGCTTGCCTCCCCCGGAAACGACATAGGATGTCATCTCGCTGGCCAGAGGAACGATCCCTGTCAGGATCGCATGGAGCTTTTCCTCCACCGCCGCCATCTGATCGCGGTAGGCGACCCAAATACCGTTGATACCTGTCTCAAGAAGTGGATTCATGACCATAAGATTAAGCTCTGCCTTGGTTTATTGTCAAGAAACTGCAGGAGAACCGGGCTCTAGTCCCGGCTGATAGCAGGTAATCTCAATCCAGTGACCGTCCGGATCCTGAAAATAAAGCGATCGGGACACCTGATGGTCATCAACGTTAAAGGGAATCCCTTCCTTCCCCAGGAAATCCATGGCGCCGGAAAAAACATCCTCGTCAGCCAGGAAGCAGATATGTCGCTGCGTTACCGGGACCACAGGAGGCACGACACCTTTTGCATCAAGAAGAGCGAGACAGGTTCCTCCGACGCAAAGAAAGGCCGGGTCGGTCCCCCACTCTTTTTTATAGGTGTGAACAAGCCCAAAAATCCTCTGATACCACGCCAGAGAGCGTTCCATATCGGCCACAGGAAGAGCGACATGGTCGAGTTGGGAGACTCGGATCATCCTGAACCTCAGAAAAGAGTGATATAACCGATCTTGACAGGAATGAGTGTCACCGAAGAGGAGGACAGCCCTTGTCCCGCAAAGGGTCCGGACTGATTTTCGTAGTCGATCTCGAAGAAAATCCCCTGATGTTTGACGGTCCCAAAGGGAACCATGATCCCTGGGCCAACACGAAAGGCAAAGGCTGTCGTTCCCACACCCTGACCATCGCTTGCCGTGGAGGAGTTGAAGGCCGGACCAAAGGCAAACTCAAGATAAGGAATGATATCGATCGAATTTCCCCCTATCGTCATCGGAAGCCCTCCGCCGTTGGCAAAGAAATACTGGGCCCCGATCAGGACAGGAATATTCGTGTCGTTACCGAAGGCATGGACCGCAATACTCGCTGTCAGAGCGAGATTCTTGTAGACGGTATAGCCTCCCTCAAGGCCCACGAGAAATCCGGTCCCGAGCCCCGTATTGCCGATCGCTCCGGTAACGGAGGGACCGGACGCCGGAACAAACCCCATATCCGCCTGGAAAAGGATCTGGCCCGGAGCGCCGAGAGGGTTCACTGTTTCGGGAGAGCTGGCATCGGGTTGGCTCGAAAAATCAGGCAGCCCATCCTGATTGTCGATATCGATCGCCCATGAAGGAGAGGTCCAGGCCAGCATCAGACAGAAAAGGGCCAAAAGAATCGAAGGGGAGGTTCTTCGAAGTCGTTGGGCGAAAGAGTGCGTCTGCCCGACATGAAAAGACCGAGAGAAAAAGGGGACGGGTAGGATGATCCTCTCCTCCGTATAATGATAATGAGGTGACACTCGCCCTTGAGACAACTCATGATTGAGAGACCCTGAAAGTCAGGACCGTGATACAATGGCCTCATGTTATCACGAGACAAAAAATTCGACAAACTTCGTTCAGCTCAAGCCTGTATGCCCCATCGGGAAGGCTCTTTTCTTTACCAGAAACTCCGGGAAGGGAGCGTTCCACTTTGCATATATGGCACGATCACCTTCCGGTGAGAGAGGCTGGCGACCCTCCGTGAAAGGATTTGCCATGAAACCACTTGTTCTGGCAATGGCCGGATTACTCGTTGCAGTCCTGGCGGGCGGACCCTCCCCCTCCCTGGCGGAATCCCAACCCTATACCAGTCCCGAAATGATGAAAAAACTTCACATTTTCAGGAACAAGGTCGGAGCGGTCTTCATCCTCCCGCAAGCTCTCGGACCGCATCCCGGAGCAAGCTATATCCTCTCCCGGGCCAAGGAGCTTCACCTGACACCCGAGCAAATCTTTCGAATCCGAAGAATCAGGCGTCATATGGTGACCCGGTCGATCAGACAATTTGCCCGAATAGATCATCTTCGTGCGCAATTTCTCTCTCTGATGGAAAGCCGCAACCCTCCCCTCCAAAGGGGAAGGGCCCTATATCTGCGCCTCACCCGTCTCATGGCCCAGGCCACCTTCGACCATCTGTCGGGCCATGTGGAGGTCGGAAAGGTTCTCACAAAGGCGCAATGGAAGCTTTTGAAATAACTCCAAGCAATGATGTACGAGGGCCATTTCACCCCACCCGGGAGATCGCAGATGAATTCCTCGCCCGCCCTTCGGGTCACCGTTATCCAGAATTCCCCGCAGTTTGGAAATCCTAAAAAAAATCGGAGAGAGGTGGAAGAGCTCCTCTTTTCACAAAAGGATCCCTCTGCGGGGCTCATCGTTCTCCCCGAGCTCTTCGCCACGGGGTACCAGTTTGTCTCGAGGGAGGAGGTCAAGAACCTCTCCGAGCCAGAAAACGGTCCGACCTTTGACTTTCTCTCCTCTCTATCAAAAAAAACAGGGGCGGTGGTTGTGGGGGGTCTTCCCATCAGGAGGGCCGAGGGCATTTTTAATGGAGCCCTTGTCGTCTTGGGGGATCGACTCCTCGCCTCCTACGACAAGGTTCACCTATTCGACAGGGAGCGGGATTTTTTTATGGAAGGACAATCTCCTCTTCCTGTGATCGACACCCCCTTTGGCCCTCTGGGAGTCATGATCTGCTTCGACTGGCTCTTTCCCGAGGCACTCCGCTCACTGGCCCTCTCGGGGGCAACGGTCGTCGCCCACCCTGCCAACTGGGTTCTTCCCTTTGGCCCTCAGGGGATGATCCTCCGGTCGGTGGAGAACCGCCTCTTCACCGTTACGGCCAACCGGGTCGGAATCGAGTCGAGAGGGGAGCTGCCTCCCCTTCGTTACATTGGAGAAAGCCAGATCGTGAGTCCGAAAGGGGAGGTTGTGGCAAGGGCCGCAAGTGATCGGCCGGAGATCATCAGCGCCATCATACGACCCACCGACGCCCTGTCCAAAAAAGTCGCCGAAAAAAGCGATTTCTTTGAGCAACGTCGGCCGGAGCTTTACCACCCCGGACTCAGTGTCCGGGAGAGGTCCTCTTAAAAAGGAGCTTCGAAGGGAATGTAGGGAAGGGGTTCCGGAGAAAAGCGGGCGGTCGTAATAAAGCCTGTATGGCCAATGATCCGGTGGGCGGGTCGGACGCTCTGGGGGCCGAATTCCCAATCCCGCACAATGGACTCCACCGTCCGGACAAGGTGGAAGTTCTTCGTTTCCTGGAGTGCCAGGGAAAGGGTGTGGACCTGGAGAGGCGTGGGAACGTAGGTGAGAAGAATCCCTCCCGGACGCAGGAGACGTTTCACATTATCCAGAGCCTTCCACGGCTCGGGAAGGTCCAGAATGATCCGGTCAAATCCGGTGGCCTCCCCTAGAAGAAGGTCGGATTCATACATGTCTCCGATCACAATCGTATGGTCCGCCACTCCGGCGGGATCCAGGGTTCGAATATTCGCTCGGGCCTCATCGGCATGCTCGGAGCGCCTTTCGACAGAGAGGAGCGATCCGCCGGGACGAACCATCCGGAGGAGCGACACTGTCAGCGCTCCGCTTCCCACCCCCGACTCGAGCACCCTGTGGCCGGGATGAATGTCGGCCCAAAGAAGGATCAACCCCTGGTCTTTAGGATAAATGATCTGGGTTCGGCGCTTCAGATGGGAGAGAGATTCGGCATGGGTCGGGCGAAAAGGGAGGACCCACCCTCCGCGTTCGAGGAGAAAGGGGATCCCTTCGGAGGCCTTTTCCATCAGAAGGTCATGGGGCAGGGGGACACCGTCGACGTGGGTCTTCTTGCCGCGGACAAGTGATGACACCGAAATCGTCCGCCCATTCGGCATATAAAGGATAAGGGGCTCCCCCGGAAGAAATGGCATGAGGGGATCTTACAGAACTCCGGTTCAAAGGGCAATCCCGCTGAATTTCTGTCGAGAGCCGCCACAATCGAGAAAAAATCGACAATCGATTTCACCCAGTACCCTTGACAATACCTTGATGGGATGATGTAATGAGCGGTGTTTCTCCAAGAAATCATCGCAAAAACCCCGGAAGTCATCCATGGCGTCCTTCCGAATCATTGTTCGAGAATGGAATCTTAACTGACTCCGTCCCTTTGCGATGCGATTAATTTTGATCAACTCTACGGAGGGTCCGTCTTATGAAAACATGGAAAATGGCAGTTCTCGGTGTGGCCGCCATCGGTTTCTCCGCGATGAGCGCCAACGCCGGCGAGCTCGACATCCTGAAGCCCCGGGTTCCTGCCGACCAGCTCGCAGCGGCAAAGGCGATGAAGCCCCCCTTCGCCGTGACCCAGGACATGATTGCCAAGGGCAAGGACGTGTTCAACGGTGCCGGAACCTGCTACACCTGCCATGGTGCCGCCGGTGACGGAAACGGTCCTGGCGCTGCCGGAATGGATCCCGCTCCCCGCAACTTCACCAACGCCAAATTTGAGCAGGCCCGGACCGCTGGCGAGATGTACTGGGTCGTTGCCAATGGTTCCCCTCTTCAGCCGGCCATGGTTGGCTTCGTGACCGCCGGTCAGATCACCGAGAAGCAGGCATGGGAAGCCGTGATCTACGAAAGAAGCCTCGGATGCGGCGGCGATATGTCCTGCGTCGAAGGCTCGGCCGATTGGGTCAGCAAGCAGCCCGTGAAGGAAGAGGCCGCTGGCAACATCAAGCCTGAGTTCCTCAACACCGCAGCCAAGTAAGATCCTTTCAAAAAAGTCAGGGAGGGGATTTCCCTCCCTGTTCTTCGTTTGCTCCCCCAAAATCACTTGACAAAATGTGAGGAAGTCATATTTAATCTTTTTAGTCTCAGTCTTTGAGGTGGTCCTAGGCATCCCGTTGCGTGAATGTGCCCCCTGACAATCCTTTACGGTACGGAGAAAGCCTTCCGGCAAAGGGACGCACATCGATCGCCCATCCAAGAGAACCTTCATCGGCATCCACACACCCATTCCTACCGGAAAGTTCTTGGAAAAGACCTGACAATGTTGCCTCCCCCAGGATGACACCGGTGCTGATTTGAGAGCGGACGGATGAACTTTGACCCCGTCCTTAGGCCCCGTCCACGAAATGAAGCGGATTCGACCCAAGTGAAAGATGCGATGTTGACTTCACGGAGACCCGGCGGCCAGGCCGGAACCTCTGAAAACTTTCCGGCCATCGGGCTCCGATGAAGAACGCAGACGCACCCAACCTGCCAAACGAGACACGCCTTCCCAAAGTCGACGAAGGAGTTCCAGAAAGATGGACGACAAAGAAAACTGCGTAAACCTGGCAGAGCTCAAGGAAAAGAGCATCGCCGACCTGACCGACATCGCCAAGGGCTATCACATTGAAGGGGCCGTCAACCTTCGAAAGCAGGACCTCATCTTCGCCATCCTGCAGGCCCAGTCGGAAAAGAACGGCGTCATCTACGGAGAAGGCGTTCTCGAAACTCTCCAGGACGGCTTTGGGTTCCTGCGCTCCCCCCTCTACAACTACCTTCCTGGCCCTGACGATATCTATGTCTCCCCCTCGCAAATCCGGCGATTCAACCTCCGAACAGGCGATACCATCTGGGGACAGATCCGCCCCCCGAAGGAAGGGGAGCGCTACTTCGCGATGCTCAAGGTCGAGAAGGTCAACTTTGAGGATTCGGAGGTGGGCCGGGAGAAGATCCTCTTCGACAACCTCACCCCCCTTTACCCCATGGAACGGATCCGCCTTGAAAACAACCCGGAAGATCTCTCAATGCGGGTTATCGACCTTCTCACCCCCATTGGAAAGGGTCAGCGCGGTCTGATCGTAGCTCCTCCCCGGACGGGAAAGACGGTCCTTCTCCAGGGGATAGCCAAGGCGATCGCCAAAAACCATCCGGAGATCTCGCTCATCGTCCTTTTGATCGACGAGCGGCCGGAAGAGGTGACCGACATGATCCGTCAGGTCAAGGGGGAGGTGGTGAGCTCCACCTTCGACGAACCCCCCCAGAGACATATTCAGGTGGCGGAGATGGTGCTCGAAAAGGCGAAGCGCCTGGCCGAGTCCCAGAAGGATGTGGTTATTCTCCTCGACAGCATTACCCGTCTGGCCCGGGCCTTCAATATCATCACTCCCCCTTCCGGCAAGGTCCTCTCGGGAGGTCTCGACTCGAATGCCCTCCAGCGTCCGAAACGCTTCTTCGGTTCCGCCCGGAATATCGAGGAGGGAGGAAGCCTCACCATTATCGCGACAGCCCTGATCGATACGGGAAGCCGCATGGACGACGTCATCTTCGAAGAGTTCAAGGGAACCGGCAACATGGAGCTCCACCTCGACAGAAACCTCGCGGACCGGCGGATCTTTCCCGCCATCAATGCGACCACGTCCGGTACCCGAAAGGAAGAGCTCTTGCTGGACAAGGACGATATCAATAAAATATGGATACTCCGTAAGGCCATGAACTCGAACAATGCGCAAGAGGATATGGAGTACCTGTTGAGCAATATGAAGGGAAGCCGAAGCAACAAGGACTTCCTTGAAAAAATGATGAAGGGCTGAAATCCGCTCTGGAATCATTTCCATCCATGCTTCACCTTAAGGAGACTGTCTCATGAAAAAAGGAATTCATCCAAGCTACAACGCCGCAACGGTCAACTGCGCCTGCGGAAATGTCTTTGAAACCCGGACCACCGTCGGGAACCTTCACCTCGACATCTGCAACATGTGCCACCCCTTCTTCACCGGCACCCAGAAGATCATCGACACGGAAGGCCGCGTGGAGCGCTTCATGAAGAAGTACCGCAAAGAGGACGCGAAAAAAGGCTAAGGATCCTTCCCCATGGATGTCACACCCGGCATTCTCGAGAAGATTATTCCGAGGCTCCAGTCGATGCGCGACCGCTTCGACGAACTCTCCGGGAAGATGGCGAGTCCGGAGATCGCCCGATCTCCGGACATGTACCGGAAGTTGGCCATGGACCAGGCGGAGCTCGCCCCTGTGGTCGAACTTTATGACCAGTGGAAGCGACTCCGAAAGGAACAGGAGGAACTTGACCTGATCCGGGACGATCCCCAAATGGCCGAGCTCGTGTCGGGAGAGGACCGGAGGCTTCGGGAGATCCTCGAAGGAACGGAGCTTCGTCTTGTCGACGCCATCTTGCCCAAGGACCAGCGGGATGAACGAAATCTCTTCATCGAGATCCGTGCCGGGGCCGGAGGAGAGGAAGCCGCCCTTTTTGCAGCCGAGCTTGGACGGATGTACCTGCGCTTTGTGGAGCGCCAGGGCTTTCGGGCCGAGGTGATGGAATCCAACGACACCGACATCGGGGGATCCAGGGAGTTCATCATCTATGTTCAGGGTCGCAACGCCTTCAGCCGCCTCAAATATGAAAGCGGTGTCCACCGGGTCCAGCGGGTTCCAGTGACGGAGGCAGGAGGCCGGATTCACACCTCCACCGTAACCGTGGCCATCCTTCCCGAAGCCAGCGAGGTCGAGGTGGATATTGAACAGAAGGACCTGCGGATCGACACCTTTTGCTCCTCGGGAGCCGGAGGACAGAGCGTGAATACCACCTACTCCGCCGTCCGCATCACCCATATTCCTTCAGGAATCGTCGTCAGCTGCCAGGACGAGCGCTCCCAGCTCAAGAACCGGACGAAGGCCATGTCGGTTCTTCGGTCGCGCCTCCTCGAACAGGAGATCTCCCGACAAAACCAGGAGATCGCCACCCACCGAAAAACCCTTGTGGGATCGGGAGATCGCTCGGAACGTATCCGGACCTACAACTTTCCCCAGAACCGGGTGACGGACCACCGGATCGGACTGACGCTCTACCAGCTCGACCGGGTATTGGAGGGGGAGCTCGAACCGCTTGTCGATGCACTCAGGGCCCATGACCGGGCCGAGGAGATCAAGAATATCTCCTGAGCTTCCGCCGTCCGCCGATGCGACCATCGAGGCGTGGCTTCGCTGGGGACGGACCAAGCTCAGCGCCCTTGAGGACCCGGAGCGAGAGGCGCGACTTCTGATGTCCGCCCTTCTGTCTTCCCAGACGGCTCCCTGGACCCGCTCGAGGGAGCGCCTCGAAGAGGAGCTGGTCCCCCGTTATAAGGATTGGATCAAACGACGGGCGGCCAGGGAACCCCATCATCTGATCACGGGGGAGATTACCTTTTATGGGCATTCCTTTTTTCTTTCTCCGGGAGTTCTGGTCCCCCGGCCTGAGACAGAACAGCTGGTCGAACTGGCCCTTCAGCATACTACCGCCTTCAAGGGAAGGGACCCTCTTCGAATCCTCGACCTGGGAGCGGGAAGCGGGGTCATCGCCCTTTCCTTCCTTCTCGAGCGCCCGGATGCCCAGGCCGTGGCAGTGGAGCGGGAGCCTCTGGCTCTGGCCACGCTTCTTGAAAACAGGCGACGCCATCGCCTTGACGACCGTCTGGCCGTTGTCCGGGGAGACTGGGAAGAAATGTTCGGGGAGCATCCGGTCTTCGACTGCATCCTCTCCAATCCTCCCTACATCCCCACGGACAAGATTCCAAAGCTCGAGCCGGAGGTTCGGATCTATGAGCCCCTCAGCGCCCTCGATGGGGGAGCGGATGGCCTCGACCCTTACCGGAAGATTCTCCCCCGGGCCTTTCGCCTGCTTCGTAAAGAGGGGCTGATTGCCCTTGAAATCGGTGACGACATGGGTGATTCCGCCCTTTTTTCAGACATGACCGGCAAGACAGGGGACACGACGCCGCTTCCCACAATCATCAGGGACATCTCGGGACGCCACCGGATAGTCTTCTGGACAGGATAAGGACGCTCCTTGGACGCATTCAGAATCGTCGGAGGCCATCCCCTTCGCGGATCGGTCAGGATTTCCGGCTCGAAAAACGCCGCCCTTCCGATCCTCTTTTCCTCCCTTCTCGGCGGATCCTTCTCCCTCGAAAACGTTCCCTGTCTGCGGGATGTCAAGACAACGCTCCTGCTCCTCGAACAACTGGGACTCCGTATCTCCGTCCGCCCGGAGCCCTTAAAAGAGTCGAAAGGATTCGACCACAACGAGCCCATCTGGTCCGATCTCCTCGAGATCTCGGAAGGAGCCACCACTTCCTTCGAAGCGCCCTATGATCTCGTGCGCACGATGCGCGCCTCTGTCCTTTGTTTGGGACCGCTTCTGGCGCGGCGAAAAAAGGCCCGGGTCTCTCTCCCGGGCGGATGCCTGATTGGAGCCCGGCCCATCGATATACACCTCAAGGCCTTCGAGCGCATGGGGGCCCGGATTACCATCCACCACGGCTATATCGATGCCGAAACCAACGGACTGGAGGGCTGTGATATCTCGCTTCCCTATCCGACGGTCACGGGGACGGAAAATATCATGATGGCGGCGGTCCTTGCCCAAGGCACCACGACAATTACAAACGCGGCTGAGGAACCCGAGATCATCGATCTTGCGAACTTTCTCGTGGCGCGGGGAGCCCTGATCACTGGAGCTGGAACCTCGACCATCCGGATCGACGGGGTAGAGCGGCTCGATCCGGTGCACTACTCCGTGATGTTCGACAGGATCGAAGCCGGAACATTTCTGGTGGCCGCTGCCCTCCTGGGGGAGGAAGTCACCATTCGGGAGGTTGAAGCCTCCCCTCTCTCCTCCATCCTCGACGTCTTGAAGGCGATGGGCGCCGAGGTCGCCATCCATCCGGGATCGATCACCCTCGGGGCCATCCGCCATCCCCGGGGCCTCTCTCTCCGGACCCTTCCCTATCCGGGATTTCCAACAGACATGCAGGCTCAGATTCTTCCTCTTATGGCCATTGCGGAAGGACCATCGTCAGTCATAGAGACCGTCTTCGAAAACCGCTTCACTCACGTCATGGAGATGAACCGGATGGGGGCAAACATCGAAATCCATGGCTCCCAGGCCATGGTGCGGGGAGGAAGCCGCCTCGAAGGGGCCGCCGTGATGGCCTCCGATCTCCGCGCCTCGGCGGGTCTTGTTCTGGCCGGACTTATCGCCGAGGGCGAAACGGAGGTCAGACGGGTCTATCACATCGACCGGGGATATGAGGCTATCGAGAAGAAACTCGAAGCCCTGGGGGCCCGGATCAAACGTATTCAGGAGGATTCCCCATAAGCGCCCAACCCCTGGTCCTGGCCCTTCCCAAGGGAAAGATGTTCGAGGACATCCTCTCCCTCCTTGAAAAGGGAGGCTATGGATTCGCCGATTACAAAAAGAACCCCCGGACCCTGACCTCACGCTCCGACTGCGGCTCCCTCTCCCTGCTCTTTGTCCGTTCAACCGACGTCCTCCCCTATGTCGAATTCGGAGGGGCCGATGCGGGAGTGGTGGGGCGGGACCAGATCGAGGAGCAGAACCGGGAGGTGATCTCCCCGCTGAACCTCAACATCGGTTACTGCCGCCTCGTCGTCGCCCGCCCCGAAGAGAACCGGCCCATCGGGGAGGAAAAGCGGGCGTTGCGGATCGCCACAAAATATCCCCGGATCACCGAAACCCACTTCCTGGCCCGGGGGATTCCGGTCTCGATCCTCAAGCTTTACGGCTCCCTCGAGCTCGCCCCGCGGACGGGACTCGCCGACTGGATCGTGGATCTGGTGGCCACCGGACGTACCTTGCGGGAGAATCGTCTGGAGATCGAGGAGGAGATCCTCCCCTCCACGGCCCGATTCATCGTGAACCCTTCCTCGTGGGCCACCAAAAACGACGCGGTGCGGACGCTCATCGACAGAATTCGTCCCCACGTTCCCGAAGCTCCCGTGATTTCAGGGTAGACAGGAGGCCCCCGATGACCATGATGGTGAATCGTGTGAAGGATCTGGACCATGCCCGGGAGATCCTGGCCCCAGTCCTGGCCCGGGGGAAGGATGAAGAGGCCCGGTCGGTAAGAGAGCGTGTCTCGGAAATCATCGCCTCCATCCGCAGCGGAAAAAACGCGGCCCTCCTCGACTGGGCCCGGCTGTTGGACGGGTTTTCCGGCAACGAGAAAGACCTCGAACTCTCCCGGGACCAGGCCGAATCCGCCTGGAAAAATCTCCCCGCCCCCCTGAGGGAAGCCCTGGCCTATGCCGAAGAGCGCATCCGGTCCACCCATGAAATGGCCCGAAAGGCCCTGGTGGATCTCCCGGCCGGTCCCCGGGGGGGAATGCGATGGACTCCGCTTGACCGAGTGGCCGTCTATGTCCCTGGAGGCACCGCCCTCTACCCTTCGACGGTTCTCATGACCGCCACGGTGGCGCGGGTGGCCGGAGTCCGCGAGATCTCGGTCCTGACCCCGGCGGGAGCGAAGGGCATCACCCCGATCGTCCTCGCCGCCTGCCATGTCGCCTCGGTGGACCGGATCTTCCCGGTCGGGGGGGTCCATGGCATCGCCGCACTGGCTTTCGGAACGGAGACCCTTCCGGCGGTCGACGCCATCGTGGGACCGGGCAATCGATACGTGGCCGAGGCCAAACGCCAGCTCTACGGAAATATCGCCATCGACATGATCGCCGGACCCACCGAGGTCGTCGTCATCGCCGACAGGGGAGCACGGGCCGACTGGATCGCGGCCGACCTTCTGGCACAGGCCGAACACGACACCCAGGCCTCGGCGGTCCTTCTCACAGATTCCCAGGAGCTGGCCGCCTCCGTGTCGGAGGAAATCGAAAAACAGCTTCTCACCCTTCCGAGGGAACCCATCGCCCGCAACTCTCTTGAGCGCTTTGGCGCAATTCTCGTCCTCGACTCTCTCGATTTGGCCCTCAGGGTGGCGGACCTTCTGGCCCCCGAACACCTCGAACTCTGTGTGGAATCCCCCGGAGACCTTGCCGCCCGGGTAAAAAATGCCGGAGCCATCTTTTTGGGATCAGGCGTTCCCGAAGCCGCCGGAGACTACTGCTACGGCCCCAGCCATGTCCTTCCCACCAACGGAACAGCTCGCTTTGCCTCACCTGTCGGCATCGAGACCTTCCTGAAGCGGACAAGCCTCGTGGGGGATCCTCGGGGAGAAGAGGCAATCCCGGAGCTCGACAGGATCCTGGAGGTTTCCGAGATCCTGGCCCGGGCCGAAGGACTCGAAGGCCATGCTCGATCGGCGGCCCTGCGGCGGAGGTCCACCCCATGAGTCCGGCCACCCTAGAATGGCTTCGGGAGGATCTAACGGAGACAGGGCGTCCCCGAACCCTGACAGAAATCTCTCCCCCCCTTCTCCGCCTGGACCGACTGGAACCCTGGGCCCCCCTCTCTCCGCAATTTTTAAGACGGATGGGTCGAACCTTTGCCACCCTCTCCCTGAATCGCTACCCCGACAGTGAATCACGAGAGCTTAAAAAGAGCCTCGGGAAACACTTCCGGGTGGAGCCGGATCATATTTTACTGGGAAAAGGTTCGGATGAGCTTCTTGAGATTCTCTTCCTCACCGTCTCCGGTCCCATTCTCCTCATGGAGCCCTCCTTCCCTATGTACCGGAATCTGGCCCAGCTCACCGGCCGACCGGTCCTGACGGTTCCCCTGGAGAGAGACCTCTCTCTCCCGGTCGACCGGCTAATTGAGAGGATCCGTCAACATACTCCCGCCCTGGTGGTCCTCTCCCATCCCAACAATCCGACGGGAGAAGCTCTGGCCCCCAGGGACATTGAACGGATCGCCGGGCTCTCCCCGGGCGGAGTGCTGATCGACGAAGCCTATGCCCCCTTTGCCCAGAGAAGCTACCTCTCCCTTCTGGAACGCTTCCCCAACCTGATGGTTCTCCGATCGCTCTCGAAGCTGGGACTGGCGGCGATCCGCCTGGGGTGGCTTGCCGCCTCTCCGGAGATTCTCTTTCGACTGGACAAGGCCCGACTCCCCTTCAATGTCGATGGCCTCCTCCAGTCGGCCGGAGGCCTTCTCTGCCGGGAGGCCCTTCCGGCCCTGGAGTCCCGGGCCCGACGAACCGCCTCCCGACGGGAAACTCTCTTCGCAGCGATGTGCCGTATCCCCGGGATCCGTCCCTTTCCCTCCCAGGCCAACTTCATCCTTTTCCGCATCGACTCCAAGCCCTCGGGGGAGGTCGACGCCGGACTCCGATCCTTCGGAATTGCCGTCCGCGACATGTCCCCGGACCACCCGCTTCTCGAGAACTGCCTTCGGGTAACGGTCGGAGAGAAAGACGAACTCCGCCGTTTTCTCGAGGCCCTCTCCTCCATCATGAAAGGACCGGCATGACCCCCTCCCCCCTTCCGTCCGCCCGGACGGCCACCCTTCTGCGGGAGACCCGGGAGACCCGGATCGAAGGAACTCTCGCCCTCGACGGAACAGGAGTGACCAACATCTCCACCGGCATGCCCTTTTTCGACCACCTCCTCGACCAGGTGGGACGTCACGGTCTCTTCGACCTGTCCCTCTCCGCCGCCGGGGATCTTCACGTCGACTGGCACCACACGGTGGAGGACACCGGACTTCTTCTGGGAAGCCTCTTCGACCAGGCCCTGGGCGAGCGGGCCGGAATCAGTCGCTACGGGTTTTTCTATGCTCCTCTCGACGAATCCCTGGCGCGAACGGTCGTGGATCTTTCGGGGCGCCCCTTTCTGGTCTACGAATGCCCCCTGGAGCGAGGAGAGAGGGTCCGGGACTTCGATCTCGATCTACTTGAGGATTTTTTCCAGGCCTTCAGCCAGAAGGCCCGGTTGACCCTCCACCTCCACCTGCTCTCTGGGCGAAACAGCCATCACAAGGCGGAGGCCCTCTTCAAGTCCTTCGCCCGGGCCCTCCGGATGGCCGTAGCCCCCGATCCCCGACAGACGGGCGTCCCCTCCACCAAGGGCTCCCTCTGATGGGAGGCTCTCCCCGGACAGGCGTGATCGACTACGACATGGGGAACATCCACTCTGTGGCCAAGGCACTGGAGGCCAGCGGCCACAAGGTGAGCGTCGTCGCCTCCCCGGAAGAGATGACGGCCTTCGCCCCGACCCACCTTGTCCTTCCCGGCGTCGGAGCCTTCGGGGAGGGACGGGCCCGGCTCGAAGCCAAGGGATGGATCCCTGTCATCGAGCGATGGCTCCGGGAGGACCACCCTTTTCTCGGCATCTGCCTGGGGATGCAGCTTCTCTTCGACACGAGCCAGGAGTTCGGGACCCACCGGGGACTCGGGTTCTTCTCCGGAGAGATCGTTCCCTTCGATCCCGCCCGGGGAAAGGTCCCCCAGATCGGATGGAATGACGTAGTCCGCAAGGCCCCCCATCCCCTCTGGAGCCGGCTTCCCGAGAGACCCGACTTTTATTTTGTCCATTCTTACCGGGTCCGCACGTCCGATCCGGATCTGGTTCTGGGAGAGACCGACTACCAGGGCCCCTATCCCTCCATGGTGGGACGGGGACGGGTCGCGGCGGTCCAGTTCCATCCCGAAAAGAGCCAGGCGGCCGGACTCACGCTTCTTGAGAATTTTGGAGGACTTTAGAATGCAGCTCTATCCGGCGATTGACCTCTCCGGGGGACGGGTCGTCCGCCTCACCCAGGGGGACTTTTCCCGGGCCACCGTCTACGAGGAGGATCCGGCCCGGGCCGCCCGAAGCTTCTTCGACAAGGGGGCGAACTGGCTTCATGTGGTCGACCTCGACGGGGCCAAGACGGGGCAGCCCGGACACCTTCCCGCTCTCGAGGCCATCATCGGCGCCTTCCGGGGGAAGATCCAGGTGGGGGGGGGGATCCGCACCGTCGACACGGCCCGCCGCTACCTCGACATGGGAGTGGAACGGCTCGTTCTGGGAACAGGGGCCCTCACCAACCCCGAATTTCTGGCCTCCATGCTTCGGGAGTGTCCCGGGCGCTTCTTTGTGGGCGTCGATGTCCGGGAAGGAAAGATAGCGATTTCGGGGTGGCTTGAGACCACCGGGGGGGCGCCCATGGAGACGATGAAGCGCCTCGCCTCAGAGGGCGTGGCAGGATTTGTCTACACCGACATCGCCCGGGACGGGATGCTCGAAGGCCCGAATCTCCCCGTTTACCGGGAGCTTGCGGAGAACCTTTCGGTGCCGGTCATCGCCAGCGGGGGCATCGGCTCCCTCGACGACATTCTCCGGCTCCGGGAGGCGAAGGTCTCTGGCGCCATCGTGGGGCGGGCCCTCTACACGGGGTCCGTGGACCTCTCCCAGGCCCTGTCTCTCTGCCGGCCGGACCCCGCCCCATGCTGAAGAAACGGATCATCCCCTGCCTCGACATGAAGGGGGGCCGCGTGGTGAAGGGGGTCTGCTTCGAATCTCTCACCGACGCCGGAGACCCCGTGGAAACAGCCGCCCTCTACGACCGGATGGGGGCGGACGAACTCTGCTTTCTCGATATCGGTGCCTCCGTGGAAAACCGGGGGACCCTCTTCGAGATCGTGGAGAGGACGGCCAGCCGGGTCTTTCTTCCCCTGACAGTGGGGGGAGGGATCCGATCGACCGAGGAGATCCGAAAGGCCCTCAACGCCGGTGCCGACAAGGTCTCCCTCAACTCTGCCGCCCTCGCCCGCCCCGAACTCCTCACCGAAGGAGCCCTCCGCTTCGGATCCCAGTGCATCGTCCTGGCGGTGGACGTCAGGAGGGAGGGGGACTCCTGGCGGGTCCATTCCCACGGAGGAACCCGCCCCACCGACCGCAACGCCCTGGAATGGATCGTCGAAGGGGTTCGCCGGGGGGCCGGGGAGATCCTCCTGACCTCCATGGACCGCGACGGGACGAAAACCGGCTACGACACCGATCTCCTCCGGGCCGTCAGCCGGGCGGTGGATGTTCCGCTCATTGCCTCCGGCGGAGCCGGAAGCCTTGAAGACTTCCGGCGGGCCTTCGATGCCGGGGCCGATGCGGCACTCGCGGCGAGCCTCTTCCACTTCGGGACGGTCGACCTCCGGGATCTGAGACGCTATCTGGCAAACCACGGCGTGGCGGTCCGCCCGCCCATGGACCCCTTTATTCCGGGAGCGGACCGTGGATGACGCCGTCGTGCGCACCCTCTTTCCCGATGAGGAGACCCTTCGCCCCGTCGTCGCCCAGGAGGTTCGCTTCGGCAAGGTCCTCATGGTGGGATACATGAACCGGGAGGCCTTTCACAAAACTGTCGAGAGCGGGAAGGTCACCTTTTTCAGCCGCTCCCGGAAACGGCTGTGGACCAAAGGCGAGAGTTCGGGACACTTCCTCCGTCTTGTCTCCCTCCGCTACGACTGCGACGGGGACACCCTCCTGGCCCTGGTCCGGCCGGACGGTCCCACCTGCCACACCGGATCGGAGAGCTGCTTTGATGGACGCCTCCTCGTCCCCGGGGAGGAGGGGAAGCCGGCCTTCGAAACCCTGGGAGAGCTCGCCGGAACCATCGCCCGGCGGAAGGAGGGGAATCCCGAGACCTCCTACGTGGCACGCCTTCTTACCGGACCCCGCTCCTCCCTCCTGAAAAAGCTCGTCGAGGAGGCCGGGGAAACCATGGCCGCGATCTACGAGGAGGACACCGCCGGAACCCGCTCCGAGATGGCCGATCTTCTCTTTCATCTCCTCGTTGCGATGGAGCGAAGCCAGACGCCCTGGGAGGAGGTCCTCCGAGTTTTGGAAAAACGCACAGGAAAGGGGGGCCTCGAGGAAAAAAAGGAGCGATCCGGGCCCACCCCCCAAAAGGGAGGAGAGACACCTTGACCGCATCAAAAAGCGAGAACTGCCTTTTCTGCCGGATCGTCCGGGGAGAGATTCCTGCGGGACGACTCCGGGAATCCCCCGACTCCCTGGCGATCGCGGATATCTCGCCCCAGGCTCCCCATCACTGGCTCCTGATCCCCAAGCGCCACGCCACCGACATCGGAGAGTTCATGAAAGGGCCCCGGGCCGCCGAAGAGATGGCAGACCTTCTGGGGTTGGGGCTGGCACTGGCGGCGGAGAAGGGTCTCACCAACCGGGGGTACCGCCTCGTCGTCAACACCGGACAGGAGGGAGGGCAGACCGTCGCTCACCTCCACATCCACCTGCTGGCGGGACGGGAGATGGGATGGCCTCCCGGATGACCTGGCGAAATCTTTCCCCCATCGTCCTTCTCGAAATTTCTTTGACAATATTTCCACCCGGGTATAAAATAAACAGTCTGCGTCAGTCCTATCCATATAAGGGAGGTTTTGAATGACTGGAGTTCGCGTCAAGGAAAACGAATCGTTCGAAAGCGCCCTCAAGCGCTTCAAAAAGCAGTGCGAAAAAGCGGGGATTCTCTCCGACGTCAAGAAGCGCGAACATTACGAAAAGCCCTCCGTCCGCCGCAAGAAGAAAGCCCTCGCTGCCAGAAAGAAGGCATTGAAGCGCGCCCGCATGGCGGTTCGCTAGCTCTCATTCCACGCTGAAGACCGCCGGACGCGACAGGGTTTCCTGTGGCGTTCCGGAACGCGTCGGCTCCCGGCGACCTCTTTCACAGCGAGAGGGGCCCACGCCGAGCCGATCTGCAAAGGCGCCCCCCAGGATCACGAATCTCGGGATGCAAAAAGCTTCACTCCTGTCGTGTCCGTCAGGCCAGGAATCCTCGCTGAACCACGCCCGACGGGAGACCTCGTTGGAGGTCCGGGCCTGATCAGCGTGACCCTTCAAGGGTTCTCGACACATTACCGTTCAAACTGAACAAAGGGGGACGAGTGGGACTTCGGGAAACGCTTCTGGATCACCAGAAAGAGAGCCTGAAGGCCAAGGACTCCGTCCGGCTGTCCGTCCTGCGTCTTCTCCTCTCCCAGGTCAAGAACCGGGAGATCGAGAAGGGCAAGGGATCGACGCTCAGCGATGAGGAGATCATCGAGACGATCTCTTCCATGGTCCGGAAGATGGACGAGTCCATTGAGAGCTTTACGGCCGGTGGCCGAACCGAACTCGCCGACAAGGAACGGGCCGAACAGGCCATCCTACGGGCCTATCTTCCCGAGCCCCTGTCGGAGGAGTCCATCGATCGCCTCATCGCCGAAGGGATCGCCGAGACGAAAGCCTCCGGCCCCAAGGGAATGGGTCCGCTGATGCAATGGCTCTCCCCCCGGACGAAGGGGCGGGCCGACAACAAAATCGTCAGCCAGAAGGTCAAGGCAGCACTGGAAAAATCCTGACCGGAGCGACCAGGGGGAGAGGACTCTTCCCAATCGAACGGACGACAGATGGCGGATGAATGGGTAGAGTCGGTCCGTCGAGCCACGGACCTCGTCGAGGTGGCATCTCGTTACGTTAACCTGAGAAAGCGCGGCCAAAAATGGGTCGGCCTGTGCCCCTTTCATGAAGAAAAGTCCCCGTCGTTCCAGGTCGACCCCGACAAACAGCTCTACTACTGTTTCGGCTGCCATGCCGGAGGGGATGTCTTTCGTCTCGTCGAAAAGCTCGACCACAAATCCTTCGGCGAGGTCGTGCGCTCCCTGGCCCAGGAGGCAGGACTCCCTCTCCCCGAACGGGGGTCGACGGAAGAGCGGGAACGGCGGGAGCGACTCAGAAAGGCCCTGAATGTGGCCCAGGAGCTCTACCGAAAGACGCTCGCCTCTCCTTTGGGCGAGCCCGCCCGACGCTATCTTCGGGAATCCCGCAAGCTCGCGGACAAGACGGTGGAGAGATTCGGACTGGGGTGGGCCCCGGCCTCCTCGATTCTTGCTGAGACCTTTGGGGCCTTTGGCTCGTCGGGTCGAGACAAAGGGCGCGGCGAAGCCGACACCGAAGGAATCGCACAGGCCCTTGTCGAAGCAGGGATGATCCGCCCTGCCGTTCCGGGGCCAGGAGGCCACGGGGGAGGGGATCTCTTCCGAAACCGGGTCATGATTCCGATCCGGGACCGGGAGGGTGGCACTCCCGTCGGCTTTGGCGGGCGAAGCCTCGAGTCCGGGGGACGGGCTCCCAAATACCTCAATTCGTCGGAGTCCCCGACCTTCAGAAAGCGGGAGATACTCTTCGGAATTGACCAGGCCTTTCGGGCCATCCGAAGGGAGGGGCGGGTTCTGGTCGTCGAGGGATACTTTGACGTCATTGCCCTCTCCCAGGCCGGGATCGAGAATGTGGTGGCCCCTTTGGGGACGGCCCTGGGACCGGCCCACATCTCAACGATCAAAAAGAGCGCCGGAGAGGTCATTCTCCTCTTCGACGGAGATCGGGCCGGAAGAGAGGCGGCCATGAGCATCGTGGGACGCTTCCTCTGGGATCCGGACCTCTCCTTCCGGGCGATCTGGCTCCCCGATGGAGACGACCCCGACACCTGGGTCCAGCGGGAGGGACGCTCCGGCGTGGAAAAGGCCCTGAAAGACGCCCTTCCCATGGGAGACTTCGTTCTGGACTGGCTCGCCTCCTCCGTTGCCAGAGCCGCTCCGGATCCGGGAGCCAAAGCCGCTCTCACCTCGGACTTTCTCGCGATGGTCCGGGCTTTTCCGGACCTCGAGGTTCAGGACCGGCTGCTCCAGCAAGGCGCCGTCCTTCTGGGGACGATGAAGGACCTCCTGGCCCATGCGCTTCTCTCGGGGCCGGAGGCAGCCCGGGAGACCCGAAAGGAGAAGGCCGCCGAATCCGAAGGGACAACCCTCGGAAACCGCGCCCTGGCCGTGAGGAACCACCTCGTAGAGCTTCTCCGGATGTGGGTGGACGGAGAGTCCCCGCATCCCAGGGAGGTGTTGAGGAGAGAGGACTACGCCTTCGTCGAGGAAACAACCCTGGCGGCCATCCTCGACGATCTCTGGGCGCAGCCGGACCCGGGCCCCGAATCCGGGACTTCTGGGGGCATTCATGACCTTCTTCGGAGGGATCCCCCCCTGATGAAGCTCTGGTACGAGCTTCCCTCCGACCCGGCCTCCCGGCAGGAACGACTCGAGGACATACGCCAGGCAGCCTGGCGCATGTCCCGGAAGACTCGACGGAAACTCAGAACGGACGGGGCGGGGCCGACGAAATCCGTCCACTCATAGACCCACCCGGGACACCCAGGCTGGGTCCCCATAGGGAGACACAATGTCAAAGAACGAACGGCTTTCCGAAATGAAGGACCTGATCACCCTCGGGAAGGAACGGGGATATCTCACCTACGACGAGCTCAACCACGCCCTCCCCTCCGAGGCGGTGGACTCCGAAGAGATGGACTCCATCCTGAGTTACTTCGGGGACATGAACATCGATATTGTCGAGGATGAGGCCGACCATGGGGAATTCACCGAGGCCGAGGGCGAGGAGGAGGAGCTCTTCGAAGAGATCGAGATCACCGCCCTCGAGGAAGAGGCCGACACCGAAGACCTCTCCGACGGCATTGCCGCGGTGGGAGTCCGGACCGATGATCCCGTGCGCCTCTACCTCAAGGAAATGGGCTCCGTTCCCCTCCTGACCCGGGAAGGGGAGATCAAGATCGCCCAAAGGATTGAGGAGGGCAAGACGGAGGTCTTCTCCTTCCTGTTTGGCGTTCCCCTCTCGATCCAAAGCATCCTGGGCCTGCGGGACAAGATCCAGACCGGCATCATCGGCATCCGGGACATCATCGATCTCGAAGAGGAGGAGACCGAGGAGGAGGGCAAATCTCCGGCGGCCCGCCAGGCCACGGAGACCTTCATCGAGCAGGCGGCAAAGATCGAAGAGCACTTTGCCAAGATGAACGAGCTCTCCCAGAAGATGAAGGCCGTCCTGAAGGATCCCGCCAAGAAGCGGGCGCTTAGGGAAAAGGTCAAAAAGATCCGTCACGAAGTGGTGGAGGTTATCCTGCAGATGCATCTCCAGCAGCGACAGATCAACATCCTCATCGAAAAACTCCGGGACGTCGTCGGCCAGTTCGAAGAGACCGAGAGGACCCTCGACCAGTGCCGCCGGCTGATCGGCCTGCCGGTGGAAGATATCCTCGCAAAGCTTTCTGAAAAGCCCAAAAAGTCGAAGCTCTCGGCAGAAAAAAGAGAGCTTTACGATCAATTCGCCAAGGCCCACGAACGGATCCTCTCCCTTGAGGCGGAGACCTTTCTCTCTCCCTCCGAGGCCAAGGAAAGCCTCCAGCAGATCATCCGGGGCGAGGAGAAGGTCCGCGACGCCAAGTCCGAACTCATCAAGGCCAACCTCCGGCTCGTGGTCTCCATCGCCAAGCGCTACACCAACCGGGGCCTGCAGTTCCTCGACCTGATCCAGGAGGGCAACATCGGCCTGATGAAGGCGGTAGACAAGTTCGAGTACAAGAGAGGCTTCAAGTTTTCGACCTATGCCACCTGGTGGATCCGCCAGGCCATCACCCGGGCCATCGCCGACCAGGCCCGGACGATCCGCATCCCGGTCCACATGATCGAGACCATCAACAAGCTGATCCGCACCAGCCGCCATCTGGTTCAGGAGCTCGGACGGGAGCCCCTTCCCGAGGAGCTGGCCAAGGAGATGCAGATGCCGGTGGACAAGGTTCGCCGGGTCCTGAAAATCGCCCGGGAACCCATCTCACTTGAAACTCCTATCGGAGAGGAAGAAGATAGTCATTTGGGAGACTTCATCGAGGACAAGAAAACGATCTCTCCCATCGAGGCGGCGGTCCGCTACGACCTTGTCCGCAAGATCGGCCAGTCGCTGTCCACCCTCACCGACCGGGAGGAAAAGGTCATCCGCCTCCGCTTCGGCATCGGTGAACTGACCGACCACACCCTCGAGGAGGTTGGGCAGGACTTCGACGTGACACGCGAACGTATCCGCCAGATCGAGGCCAAGGCCCTGAGAAAGCTTCGACATCCGAGCCGGAGCAACCAGCTCAAGAGCTTTCTCGACTGGTAATGGACGAATAACGGGCCTATAGCTCAACGGCAGAGCTGCCGGCTCATAACCGGTTGGTTCCAGGTTCGAATCCTGGTGGGCCCACCACCGAAAACGAACGAGAAGAAAGGATCTCCCCTTGGATGTGGGACCCTCGGTCCAGGAAACCCTGGCCCTGGTATACCGGTTGCAGACGATCGACAATGAATTGGCCCAAATCACCGGTGAGATAGAGACATCCCGGGCCGGTCTCAGGGAAAAGGAAGAGGAGCTCGCCGGACTCTCTGCCCGGATTGACTCCGAAAAGAAGGATCTTCAGTCTCTCGCCCGAGAGAAAAAGGACAAGGAAGAAGAGCTCCGGACAAACGAGCAAATCATCTCCGAAAACAAGAAGAAGAACAAAGAGCTCCGGAACTCCCGGGAGATCCAGGCCTATATGGCCGAGATGGAATTCCGACGCGACGAGGTCGAGCGTCTGCAGGATGAAATTCTCCGGCTGATGGAGGCGATTGAGGTTCTGGAGAAGACCCTGGACAGCCGCACGGCCGAGATCGAGAGCCGAAAAAAGGAGCTGGACTCTGCCAGAGCCCTCCAGGCGCGACTGGAGAAGGAAAAGGAAGGAGCCATCAACACTCTTGAGTCGGAAAAGACCTCCCTCATGTCCTCCTTCCCCGAAAGCCTCCTCTCCCAGTACCAGCGACTCAAGATCTCCCACAAGAACGGGCTCGTCGTCTCCCGCATCCAGGAGGGAACGTGCGGGGCCTGCCGGATGGTGCTTCCTCCCCGCACCATGACCGAGGTCAAGAGACGCCAGAAGATCATCCCCTGCCTCCATTGCCAGCGGTGGCTCTACCTCGAATAGAAGCGGCGGGAGGCGACAGGATGACGGCGCCTCTGCAAGAGGGGACCCCCGGTCCTCTGGGATCCGGGTTCGGGAGAAGACTGGAAGATGGCCGCCCGACACCAGTCGGGAGGAAAGTCCGAGCACCGCAGGGCAGGGCGCTGGGTAACACCCAGTCCTGGCGACGGGAAGGAAAGTGCCACAGAAAACAAACCGCCGGACTCCGGTCC
>JBMFWG010000001.1:0-136169 GCA_049965515.1 Leptospirillia bacterium | reverse complement strand
CCGTATTTCTGGCATCGCGCTTACTATGTGGGCAGTGTCGGTGGCGCCACGCTGGAAACCGTGCGGCGTTATGTCGAGAGTCAGGGAACCAGGGAAAAACCGCGCAAAGCCAAACCGCCCGCTTGACCCCCTCTTGGCTTACCGCCTAAGAAGGGGAATGTGCGGGCAGATGTTCAAGAGTCCGGGGCCGACGAGGGGAAATGAGGCGGCTCTCGCATGACGCGAAAACAAAACTCGACTAGCTCGATGTGTCGAAGAGCATCATCGAGAGTCTCTCCCCAGACAGTGGTGCCATGATATCGAATGAGCAGAGCGGGGAGGGGGGAGGGGGTGTCTCGGAGTCGACTCTCGATTCGTTCAGCAATTCGGTCGACTGAGGGGTCATTTTCAAAAATCGGAATCGGAGGGGCCTCTTCCGGAAGAGGACATCCGAGTCCCTTCAGGACCTCAAGCGGAGGAAGATCCAGGTGGTTTGTCCCGCAGAGCGAAGCTAAGATGGCGTCAGGTGTATGAACATGAATGACGGCCCCCGCCTGGGGAAAGAGTTTGTAAAGCACCCTGTGAATGGCTGTTTCAGCGGAAGGCCTTCGTCGTTCGGTTTCGGAAGGCCTTCCCTCCCCGTCAAGTTCGAGAATATCTCCCCCCCGGATTCGGCCCTTATGGGCGCCGCTGGGAGTGATCAGAATGTGTCCCTCCCTCCGAATTGAGAGATTTCCCCCCGTCCCTTCCATCCAGCCTTTCCGGTAAAGGTGTCGTGAAAGACTTGCAAGGGCGATCTTCTGCTCGGTCATTGTCATTGTTCTCTTGGGTTTTTTTGATGAAGTTTTAGATAGTTCGAAATTTCGAAGAATGTCTCAAACGGAATGTATTTTCGCCCCTCTTCCTCAAGCTTCTTGGCAAGGAGGCTTCGGGCAAAGACCAGGTTTCCCATTCGCGCCATGGAAAAGTCTGTGACGGAATCCCCCACAATGATCTTTTGAGGGGGATTGAAGGATTGGATTACTCCCGGCTTGAAGACTAGTTCGTCATGGTCGGCATACGGCGAAGTAATCTTGAGAAACGGACCCGAGAGATCGACCTTTGCCGCCACAATGCGTTCGATCCGATTTCTGTAGGGGTGGAGCGTGGCCAGGACAAGAGGCTCGATACTTCCGGAAAGGACCACCAGAGGAATCCCCAGATGTTCAAGCGTGTTCAGGAACTCTTCAAAGCCCGGCCTTAAGGGGGCTTCTCTCATACGCCTTTCCATGGAGGGGAAGGTGGAGGATGAAATGGTTTCAAGTACGGCGGGCACGCCCTCCCTGAGAGTGATCTCGCCTGAGAGGAGTCGTGGAATCATCTGCTTTGCGGCTTCGGGCGCGAATTCTCTCATCAGCTGTGAAAAAGTCTCCTCCTGGGTGATGGTCCCATCAAAGTCGGAGAAGACAATGGCGTGAGGGGCGCGAGCTATGTGCCCCATTTGAGAATCGCCGACTTGAGAGGGCCATCAGGAATCGCTTCCGGAGAAAACGAAGCTTTGTCGCACCAGCGGCCCCAAGCCTCATGGAAGGCTCGCACCCCGGCGGCCGGACCTTGAGGGTGATCCATAATGCCGGTGCCGGCATTGAGAATGATCTCTCTATGGCCATCCTGAAGGAAGCGGGGGAGGGCTCCTGGGTGAACCCCTGCCGAAGGGACTGGAGCCACCCCTCCCTGCCTGAGCGTTTCCCGAATTGTTGTTTCGGTCTCCACTGAGAGGGGAAGATTCCCGGCGCTTGTGGGGTAGAGGACAGCATCGGCTCCCCCGTGAACCATCAGTGTGCCAAGAAGGACGCTCATGGCGAATCCGTAATCGGGAGAGCCCCCTAACGCTCCCGCCATGGCCGGATGAGCAAAGATCGGCAGATTGGTGTCTGGGTGGGAAGCGAGGGCTTCCATGACGGACAGTCCATAGGCAAAGGGGGAGAGGAGATAGGCATTAGCCCCGGCATCCCGAAGCCTTCTCGCCGAGTCGAGAAGGCGATCAGCCCGGCCCGAGAGCGTTACGGCGTAGAGCATGGTGCGCTTTTGGGTTCGCTCAATCTCGTCGAGAACCGGACGACAGGCCTTGATTCGGGAAAGGGCTGTCGATGCGGGTGTGTCAGGGAGAATCTCATCATCTTTGATCAGGTCGAGTCCGGCTTCGCCGACCTCTCGGAGGATTCGGGCCAGATCGTCAGGAGAGAGCCCCAACGCTGGTTTAAAGATGGCCATGAAGAGAGGGCGGTCGGAGACCTTGGTCAGGCGGGAGATCCCCTCGAAGCCCCATCGCCCATGGGTTCCGTAGTTGGAGGGAAGCTCAAGTTTTCGAATCTTGGCCGGGCCCGCCAGGGAATACTTACCGAGGATCATGACCAGGAGGGAGCCCAAATCTCCCGAAACATTGTGGAGGGGATACCTGACCCAGGCCTGCCCCCTGCCATCAGGAAGAGTTTCGGTCGATTCAAGAAGTCCTTGGTATGAGGCAATTTTTTCCGCCATCCCGGGAATGAGAGATCCGACTGTTTGTCCTAGGGCGAGGATTTGACCCTGCCGTTTCGGATCCACCCCTTGTGGAAACTGATAGAGGACCCGAATTTCTCGCTCTCGAGCGGAAGAGGGGGATGTCATGCGAAGGCGGCGTCGAGCGGGCGCCCCGTATAGAGGGGAATCCAACCTGCTGTGGAGGTGAAGTAGCGGATGGCTTTGATGCGTCGCGCCGGTGTAAGTCGGAACCAGTGTTCGGCTCCTCGAGGGACGTTGATGTAGTCCCCGCCTTCAACGAGAAGCTCCACTTGGTCTCCATCCGGTAGGACAAAACCAAAAATTCCCTCGCCTTCAACGATATAACGGATCTCGTTGTCATCGTGGGTGTGACAGGATCGAAATTTTTCTTCGAGAGCGGAGAGCCCCGGGAGATCGGGGTCAAGGACGATGAGATCCTGTGTCTGGTAGCCCAGAGTCTTTTTTAGGTGATCAAAACGGGGAAGGAAAAAGTTCAGAACTTCCTCCTGTTCTGATGTGGTCAGGCGCGGTTTGCCCAAGAGGTGTTTGAGGGGCTGAGTCTCCGGAATAGGCCAAGACTCAAGTCGAACATCGACTGGAGTGAGGACTTTGGCAATTTCCGCCAGCGTTACGTGTTGACTTTTGTCGGTGCGAAAAAGAATGGCCATCGGTTGTGATCCTTCGTTGGTGGCTAAAAAACTCGGTAGAACCACCCTGAGATAGAGCTCGACAGCCAGATGACGAGAAAGACCGGCCCGAGCTTCGAGTGGAAGCGCCCGAGTGGGTGTCCTTTTTTTCTGAGGATTCCCAATAGGGCAAGCAGGACGAAGAGCCACAGAGCTCCTTGGGCGGTGATGAGATGAAACCAGTCCAAGGCCGGGGGCACGGGGTGAAAGCGGATGCGCCCCTGGATTCGTTCGTATTCCATAATAGCCGTTCCCGTCACGTCGCAGGTGAATCCTGCCAGTGCCGCAAAGATATGGCCTCGGCGAATCCGGATAAAGTCCGGGGTTTGGGGTCCGGAAAAAAAGGACCCAAGCCATCGACCCGTGGAGGCTCCGTAACGGGTTCTTATAAAAAGGGCTGTCAGGTATCCGGTGAGGGCAAGATAGATGAGCACAGACATGGAAATGACATAGGGATTCACGGGGGCCTCAAGCGGGTTGGAGGGACAATCTTTCCCCCTTATTTTATCAGCCTCCTTCGGCTGAAGTCATCCTGTGGCAGGGGGAGGAGGAGGCGTTTCTTCCCGAGGGGAACGTTCAAAGAGAAAAATGGGCCCCAGGAGAATGAGCGCAGCCACCGCGACTGCCGCATAAACATCGGAGAAAGAAAGAAAAAGTGCCTGGGAAGAGACTTGTTTTTCAATGAGTCCGATGGCGAGGCGGGAAGCGTCCCCGGGAGGAATTCCGATCGAGGAGAGATGGGAGATAATCGTCTGCTGTGCCTGGGTTGTCTGAACCCTGTTGGCAGTGAGATTGGCGGTGGTGAGATAGGCCTGATGAACCTGCTGGGATCGCTGAAGAAGTGTTGCAAGAAGGGCGATTCCGATGGACCCTCCCAACTGGCCGATCATACCCGAAACTGCGGCTCCGGTAGCGAGCATCTTGCGAGGGAGCGTGGCCAATGACATGGTCATGAGGGGAGGGAAAAGAAGGGCAAGCCCGATCCCCCGAAAAATGTTGGGCCAGAGAAATGAATGGGGGGCTGCCGTGGGGCCAATGTGGCCATATCCCCAGAGGGCTATCTCGATCACGATCACACCGGGAACCATAATCATCCAGACCGGAACCTTGCCCATCAATGAGCCGGAGATCACGGTGGCAAAGGTAAAAGAGATGATGCTCTGCAGAAGGACAAACCCTGTTTCGAGGGGGTCCCAGGAAAAGAGCTCCTCTCCCATCAGGGGAATGGTAAAGAGTGTTCCGAAGTAGACGGATCCCAGCAAGGCATAGCCGGCTGATCCCGCCCAGAGGGAGCGGTTCTTGAGCACCCTGAGGTCGAGAAGAGGGTGCCTGGCGGTGAGTTCTCGAACCACAAAGAGACTTAAAAAGAGAATGCCGGAAAGGGCAGCGAGCCGAATGTCCGGAGATGAGAACCAGTCGTAGCGTTGACCGTTTTCCAGTGCAAACTGGATTCCCGGGATGGCGCCCACAAGAAAAAGGATGCCCGGAAGGTCCAGTGGTTCATCCGTAACGGAATGGTGGGAGTCGGGAACATAGCGGTAGGAAAGGTAGGTGAGAAAGATGCCGGTGGGAAGATTGATAAAGAAGATCCACGGCCAGGAATGGTTGTAGATAAGGTACCCCCCCACAACGGGACCGAGAGCTGGGCCCAGGCTCACGCCTATTCCAAAGATGGCATTGGCCATGGCCACTTTTTCTGGAGGGAAGGCATCAATGATAAGTGTCTGGCTCGTTGCAAAAAAAGCCGCTCCCGACATTCCCTGGAGAAGGCGAAAAACGACCAGGGGAAGAAGGTCCCGAGACAGTCCGCACAAGAGAGAAAAAAGGGTAAAGAGGATAATGGACAGAGTAAAGTAGCGTCTCCGACCGAGGCGATCGGAGAGGTAGCGGGTCATGGGAATCATGAGAACATTGCCGATGGTGTAGGCAGTAATCACCCAGGCGATTCCGTCGATGGTGGTATCGAGCCCCCCCATCATGTTGGGAAGACCCACGTTCACCACTGTGGAGTCGAGTGTTTCCAGAACGGTTGCCCCGACCGCAGCCGTAATGACCGGTCCGGGGTTGCTGAGGGCAGGGGTGTCGGCGCTTCGCTCGACAGGGACTCCGGGTTCCATCTTCTAACGGGTCTTTTGGGCGAGAACGACGGGAACGGCTGACATGCCGATTCTCAGACGGTGGTTCGGGTCGGATGAAGGGTCAATAAGGATCTTGACCGGCACCCGCTGGACCACTTTGGTAAAATTTCCGGTCGCATTTTCCGGGGGAAGGAGAGAGAGGACCGCCCCTGTTGACTGGGCAATGCTGTCGACGTGGCCGTGAAAGGTCTCTCCCGGAAGGGCATCAACCTTGATGTTGACGGGGTCACCACGATGAATGCCATGGAGATCGGTTTCCTTGTAGTTGGCGACAATCCACATATTGAAGGGAACAACATACCCCACCACCTGGCCAGGGGTCAGAAAGCTTCCCATCTCTATCGTTTTCCCTGTGATTCGGCCATCGGCAGGGGCCCGGACCTTGGTATAGCGAAGGTTGAGGGAGTCTATTGCAAGGATGGCTTCATCGCGATGGATGGTCTCTTTTAGAACCTTCATGGCTTGTAGGTCAGCTTTTGTTTGTGCCTGGGCCATAAGGAAAGTGGACATGTCCTTGTCGAGCCGTGATGCCGTGGCAAAGGATTTTTGGGAAAGCTTGAGTGTTCGTCGGCTTTCCCGTTTTGCCAGATCGGAGTAGGCCCGATCCCGCTCAATTGTGGCAGAGAGGACCTTCAATTGGGCCATATCTCGAGCCAGAGCCGCCTTGTCCTTGGCATAGGTGGACTGGAAAAGTCGGGGATCAATTTCGATGAGAACATCTCCGGCATGGACAACCTGATTATCTTTTATGAGGACCTGAGCCACAGGACCGGCAATCCTTGAGGTAATGGGGTCAAGGTGGCCTGTTACCTGCGCGTCATCGGTAGAGATGTGGGTTCGAATGTAAGAGGCGTAAAGGACTGAGACGGTTCCGATTCCAATGACTGTTGCAAAAACTGCTATCATTGCTTGTTTTTTCATGAGAGGCCAAGGTTCCTTGTCTTGATGTGACAGTTTTGGAGATTGAGGTAAATTAATTAATTAATAAATTAATGTACCCGTGGGCTGGGGTCAAGTCCGACGCTTGTGGTCTTTATCCGAACCAGGGAAAGTTTGGAAAAGATATCTGGCGAGTTTTTTCTTGACGTTGTATCCTTCCTGAGTCCATAAAGTTTCCGTTTTCTTCCCGAGCTAGGAGCACGCTCAATGAAAAAGTGGCTGATTCCGATTGAGGTATCATTCCGGACATTTGTCGCGATCACCTTTGCCGGTACAATATTTTTTCATGTTGTTGGCTTGGGTCTCCATTCTTACCTCAATGGGCAGAAACGGGCTCTCATCGGGAAGATTGAGTCACTGGCCGAAGCGGAAAGCCAAGTGTCAGAAATCGATGCGAGTCTGTCGGCATTTCATGAGGGACTCCGTCAGAGTCTTACGGAAGGAAAATCTCAGGAAGAAGAACGGAGAAAGCTTCTCATTCAGGTTCGTCTGATCAGGGTTCTAATACAAAATCTTGGCCATCTTGATGAGCGGAATCATACCCTTCTACCTTCGGGCTGGGCCACTCTCGAGAAAAACGGGATTGCCTGTCTCAGACAATCTTTGCCGAAAGACAGTCCATGTTTTTCTCAGCTTCTCTCTCAAGTTGGAGTCTTTCAGCTCCATATCATAGATTCCCGGAGGAATGAGGCCCGTCAGCTGTCTTTAGTCGAACATCGTCAGCTTCATCTCGAGCATCTCGATACATGGCTCTATTGGGGTTCGACCATTTTGGGTCTCCTCTTTATGGCGATGGGTTGGCGTAATGTTGTTCTTCAGGTGGGTGAGCCGATCAAGGATATTGCCGAATACATCCAAAGTGTTGATGAGAGCCTTCCCAAAAAAGATCCCCCATTGATTCCTCCGCTCTTTTCCATCAGAGAGCTGTCAATCTTGCTAACAAACATGACGCGAATTTACAGGGACCCCCTGACAGGGGCATTGGTCAGGCGCGCCATCATCAAGATTCTCGCCCGGGAGATGGTTCGTGCTGAAAAGGAAGAATTTTCTTTGGTAGTGGCCCTCTTCGATGTTGATGAGTTTACGCAGTTTAACGATCATAACGGATATCTCGCGGGAGATGCGCTTCTGCAACGAATCTCTTCTTGTATTCAGGAGAAGCTCGTGGAAGGAGAGTTCTTGGGACGTTGGGGAGGAGATAAGTTTCTTGTAATATCTACAAGGATCAACGATAAGACCATATTGAACCATTATGACAAAATAAGAGAATATATATCTTACTACCTCCAAGGGAATGCAGGAAAAAGCCTGCCGATAACCGTTTCTGTCGGAGCTGCAATCTTCGTGTTCGGGCAGACTGAGGATGATCTGATCAAGCTGGCTGAACGGGCACTTTCTCAGGCAAAGAAAGAACGGCGGAGCTGTTTGTCTGGACAGCCTCTGGTGAAGGATTAAGATGGATCTGCCGAAGAGAGTTCAAGAAAGCCGTAGGTTGTCGATGACCTTATCATAACTTCTTTGAATGCAGCTAAGGAGCCCGTGGTGAAAATAAAGAATGTATCTTCGAGATTCGCTATATCCATGGTTATCTCTGCAGCTTTTATAGGGGTTGCTTTTTGGGTGTCTCTCTCCGGAATGGCTCATTACAGGAGGGAAGTGAAGAGCATTTTTAATCACGATCAGCCCCTTGTCATTGCTTATCAAAGTATTTTTTCCAATGCCCTCCTTGAAGAGATGGCCCTTCGTAATCTTGTCATTAACCCGATGGATAAGGTGGCCAAAGATAACCTCCTTAAGTTTCGGGGGATTACGATTGGAATGGTTTATCAAGGGAAATCAGTCATAGCAAGCAATCCTGACCCATCCTTCAAAAATGCGGTTGGGCATGGTCTGAATGATCTTGGTGTTTCACTACAACGCCATATTGAGACAATTAACCGGATACTGGGTATGGCAAAAACGGATCGTCAAGGCGCGATAAGTCTTTTGGGTACGGAGGAAGTTCAGCAGTGGAGAAGGATCCGTAAGGATATTCAGAACCTCACGGTTCTATCTCAGCAAGAAATGAGCAAAAAGGAGACGGAGCTAACGCGTGCCTATCATCGGACCATGATTCTGGCCCTTTCTATGGTAGGAGTGGGATTTTGCGTGACATTTGTTGTCATGGGCGTTGTTTTTTCAAGATTTCGTGTCGGGATAAGAAACTCGGTCAATATGTCCGAAAAATTGGCTCGACTTGATCTGAGACCCGTGGCAGAAGATCAGCATCAGGATGAGTTTGCTCATATTGTCGAAAAAATTCGTGATGTTTTTCAGAATTTCCGTAAAATTATCACTGATCTTTCCATGCTTGGTTCAAGTATGTCTGAGAGGGCGGGAGAGCTCTCCCGAATCTCTTCGTTAACTGGGAAAAACACACAGGAAATAGAGGCGGCCGTTTCTCAGGTTGTGTCGATCGTTGAGCGCATGGATCGGACAATTTCTTACTCCCAGGAGTTAACGGGTCGGACAACGGGAGAGGCTTTCAAGGTGGTTGAGATCACGAATGAAGGGGTGAGAATAGGAGAGCAATCCCGGGAGGCATTTGAAAAGATTCTAGAGAATATCAAGAAAACTCAAGAGGCTCTGCACAAGCTTTCTGGTTCAGTTTCTCGCATAGGTACCGCGACTCAGAGTGTTCGGGACATCGCGGCCCAGACCAATCTTTTGGCACTCAATGCGGCGATTGAAGCGGCTCGTGCGGGAGAGCAAGGTCGGGGATTCGCCGTGGTTGCTGATGAAGTTCGCAAGCTATCCCAACGGAGTGCTGCATCAACGGAGGAGATCGGTCAGGTTGTCGGAGAGATCCAGGTGATGTCTGAAGAAACGAGTGCTCTGATGGAGCAGGCACAACAAGCTGTTCTTGGAGGGGCGGGAACGACAGGTGAGACGGCAAAAGCTTTCGGGTCGATCCATCTCGCCGTGGAGGCTTTGCCAGAATTGATGAAGCAGGTCGAGAGTTCCTTTGACGAACTGCGCCAAGAAGCATCGCATTCCCAAAATGCTGCCAATAAAATCAATGAGCTTTCTGAGCAGATGATCAAGGAGCAGAAAACACTTTCCGATGTCTCAGAGACGCTTTCATCGCAGTCAGAGTCACTTCAGGTGCTTGTGAAGAGGTTTACGCTCTGATTTGCACTCTGCACGCATTGCCGGGGGGGGGAATGCCCTCTCCGTTCGATTCAGAGGTTCTACCCCATCCCATACTCGTCGGTCCGTGCAGACGACGACTGGCGTTGTGCGAAATCCCCTGGACCCTTCGTTCAGTGAGGGGAAGATGTGTGCTTCCAGTATGGGCGGGATCTTGGAGGTTACATTCCGCATGTAGGATCAGTACCTTCCAAACATTTTTTGTAAACCTTCGCTGAACCCGTAGATCAATGGGAGGAGGGGAGCACTATAGAGATCGATCCGGGCGGATCAGGAAATGGTAGACCCAGGCGATGTGCCGGGGGAGCTCAGAACGCATCGGCCGCAACGATTCCACCCGCCGGGTCTGGACCTGCCTGCCAAGTGGTGTGGGAGAAGCCCCCCTCTCCCGACAATTACAATATTTCAGAGAGGGAAGACTGTGTTGTTTGTGTTTCAGTGGTCTCAGGTCACAAGCCTTCGGGTCATGCTTTGGAGGAGTAAAGAACTTTGCGACAGAGATCTTCCAGATATGTAACATCTGCGATGAGGCTGGTGGCGTCTTCTCTTGTTGGGGGGACTGTTTCTCCACAGGAAAAGGGATCTCCAAAGGTCATGAAATCGCCTCCCCCTATCGATGAAATATCTTGTGCCGCCCTCTTTTCTCCCAAGAGCTGCTGAAGCCGTATCCAGTCAGTGCCGGGAGGGAAGGGAATTTTTTCCTTTGAAGAAAGAAGCAAGGGCCCGGGCTTCTGGAACCTGTTCCGTTCAATTCCCGAGAAAAATAAAAGGGCCTGAGCAAGAAAGTCGAGAGCTTCGTTCCCCTCCCGGATAGCATCGGTCCAATCCTCCTTCGCGAGAAAAAGCTCTGCGGAGCGGATTCTAGTCCTGGCATTCCAAAGATTGCGGGTGGCCAGGCTACTCCTTCTTTTCTCCAAGTGACTCATGAGGAATGAAATCCTACAATCACTGCTTCTGTGCCTTCTCCAAACAAGCTGACTTCGGATTTCATTCCCACTGCTCGAAAGGCATCGACGATTTCTTCAGGCCGTAGGAGATGGTTGCCCTGCACATGTTCTCCAAGATTTTGAACGGCCAGAGGGCGACGACGGGGTTCCCGGAGATCTTGAATCTTTTGGGGCCATGCTGGCTCCCAAATGACGACCGCCCCGTCTGGTTTTAAATGGTCCTTTAAAATTCGGAAAACGGTTTCCTTTTCATCCCAGACATGGTGGAGAGCTCGGTTCATTGCGATAATGTCCGCAGTTCCTGTATGAGAAAATGTTTTGATATCTCCCACATCAAAGCTGAGTCGGCGATCGAGACCTTCTTTTTTTGCAAGGTTACGCGCTCGGCGAACATTTTCTTCAAATCCATCAAGACCGATTCCTCGAATGCTTTGACAGCGCCTGGCAAGAGAACGGAGATACCAGCCGTTTCCACAACCTAAATCCACAACTGTTCCCCCCCTTTGGTCAATGTCGGAAAATATCTTAATGGAAGGGCATATTTCCTTTTCAAAGATTCCCGAAAAGCTTGCTTCAAGCATGGCCCCGAACCACGGGAGGATGTTTTTTCGTTCGGTAAGGACTTTTTCCCCAGGTCTCTCACCTGTCAGCATGAGCTCTGCTGCGCGATCGGCCATGTGAGCGGACAAAAGGGCCCCGATCGGAATGTTAAACTGTGTTTCCGGATGAGATGGGCGCATCAGATTTCCGGAAAAGGTCAGCTTGTAATGTTCGGCTACCAGATCAAGGTATCCGAATGCGTAAGCGGCTTCAGCCCAGCGGCGGACATAGAGCGTGTCCATGCCGGATTCCTTTGCCAGGGCATCAATCGTTGCTTCTCCCAGAAGATGGAGAGCCTCAAAGAGATTGCTGACAATTCCGATAAATGCAACGTTAAGGCTCATGGCCCCTTGGGACTGCATTCGAAGTTGACGGGCGACCTCTTGTGTCGAAGAGGTGAGTGATTCAGCCATATGCGTCGGTCTCCATAGCGGTTTCTTAAAATTTTTTTTATTTTACCACGTCGGAAGCGGCCTCGTCAGTCGTTTAAATCCACCCCTGAGAAATGTTTGACTCTCGCATGCTTGTTTGAGTATGATGTTGCGAAATTTCTGTGACAGGATCCGGAAGTATCATATCCGGACATATCGCCCCCAACGACCCCCAAAAGGAGTCAGACGAGAATGAAGCTTTACGAGCATGAGGCCCTTGGCGCAATCTTCAAAAAATACAAAATCCCTGTTCCTCGCTATATCTTTGCGACGGAGATGAATGATGCCGTCAAACAGTTTGTGGAGAAAGAGCCCGGCGTTGTCGTGAAGTCGATGGTTCTCGTCGGAAAAAGAGGAAAGGCCGGCGCGGTCAAGGTCGTTTCTGACAAGGCAAAGGTTTCGGATGTCGTCGGGGATTTGGCGACGCGCGAGGTTTATGGAGAAAAGTCCATTGGCGCACTGGTCGAAGAGAAGCTCGATATTGAAAAAGAATTCTACCTTTCTGTAACCTATTCTACAAAAGATAGAGCTCCGGCCATCATATTCAGCGAGCACGGCGGGATGGACGTTGAAGAGATCGATCCCAAGCTCATTCATACCCATGTTATTTCTGATGTTCGCTCAGTCTACCCCTACCAAATCAGGCAGTTTCTTACAGGTATAGGGTTTTCAGACAAGGATCTTCTTCGCCCCCTCTCTGAGGTAATTGTTAGTGTTTATAATGCATTCGTAGGTGCGGAATGCCGTCTTCTTGAAATCAATCCCCTTGTGGTGGCTCGTACGGGTGATAAGCGCAAGATTGTAGCGGCCGATGCGGTCGTTATTCTCGATGATGATGCCTCAGTAAACCCTGCCGTAGTCTATGGCGCAAGAAGTGCTCAGGGACGTCCCATGACTCAGCGGGAGCAGGACGCGATTCTGATCGATCAAGGAGACCATCGCGGGAAGGCAGGATCCTATGTGGAGCTTGACGGTGATATCGCAATGATGACCTTCGGTGGAGGTGGCTCTACCGTCACGGCTGAAACGGCGATTGAAGCGGGACTAAGAATTGCAAACCTGACAGATATTGGAGGCAATCCTCCGGCTGAAAAAATGTACAGGATCTCCCGGGTCATCCTTTCGAAGCCAGGTATCAAGGGGGTTCTCGTTTGTGGTGGGACGGCAAGCAATACAAGAATTGATGTCACCTTGGGCGAAGGACTTGCAAAGGCTCTCGATGACATGAATGCCGAAGGAAAACTTGACAAGAATCTTATTTGGGTGGTCCGCCGCTCCGGTCCAGAGTATGTTAAGGGTTTGAAGATGCTTCACGAATGTTTTGTCAGGAATGGAATTCGTGGAGAAATCTACGATTCACAGCTTCCCATTACCGAAGCGCCGATCCGTTTGAAGGACCTTTTAATAAAGCATGCGGGATATAAGCCTGAGCAGATTGTCTAGGACCGTCACCATAATGGAGGATGAGACTTGAGAGGAACCGTTTATCTTAACGAAAAAACTGGCGTTGTGGTGATTGGTGCTACCGGACGCGAAGCATCCCAGGTAATCAAGGAATCTGAGGCTCTGTATCCAGGTATTATTAAGGCAGGAATTACCCCAGGAAAAGGTGGAAGCACAGAACTTCCCGTGCCCGTGTTTGACACCTTGGCAGAGGCTGTAAAAGATCCGAAGGTGGGCAAGCTCCTTAATACCGCACTTATCTATGTTCCTCCTGTTTCGGTTCTTGACGCGGTGATGGAATGTCTCGACAATGGTATCAGGGTGTTGTATATTATCACAGAACATGTGCCAATTCGCGACTCCGAGATTATTTTTCAGGAAAAAGAGCGTCGTGGGGCCATTGTCGTCGGTGGGACCAGTTTGGGGTGCTTCGTTCCTTCGGTGGGCCGGATTGGGGCTATCGGGGGAAAAGATCCTTCTGTCGCCTTTAGGGATGGCGGTATTGTCGTCATTTCAAAGAGTGGCGGTCTGACCGTGACGACTGCGGAGATGTTCAAACGCCGTGGATGGGGAACCTATATGGCTTTGGCTATCGGTGGTGATATCATCTCCAATACGACCTACTCAGATGTATTGAAGCAAATCAAGGGAGATCCGAAAGTCAAGGCTGTCGTTATGCTCGGAGAGCCCGGAGGGGCTTACGAAGAGCAAGTTGCCGACCTCATTACTTCGGGCGGCTTCGACAAGCCCGTTGCAGCCTTTATCTCGGGAAGATTTCAGGAGAGAATGCCTGAGGGTGTGGCTTTCGGACATGCCGGAGCAATTGTGGAGCGGGGCATGGGGAAAGCGACTGATAAAATTTCCCGCCTTGAAGCTGCCGGAAAGAAATTTCCAGTGAAGGTCGCCTTCTATTATCATGACTTGGTGAAGGCGATCGAGTCGCTCGGTGTTCCTCGGGACTTTGAGGACAGCACGACCGAGCACGTTAAGCCCCTATATACAACGATCTAGGGGAACGCACGTCACAACGAATGGGGGTGAAGGCAAATGGCAGAAGAAAGAGCGCAGATGGCAACAGGTCCTGCAATTATTGGGGGAATCGCGATTCTTGCAGGGCTCCTCTTTTACATCATCTTCCTTGGGCAGGGAGCGGAGAAAGCCAATCACATGACGGGATGGCTTCCTGGTTCTTCCACGCACCTCTGGCCGTAATGCACTAATTCCCAATTCCTTATTCCTATTTTTAGCCCTTGTTTCCCCCACTTGATCGATGGGGAGAACAGGGGCTTTTTTTTGGTGATAATTCCATGGCATAATGTTTAGACGCAAATTCTAGAATCCCGTTATTGTTCGACTTTGCGGAGATCCCAGAGGATTTCCGGGGTGACTCATTGTATGAGCCGAAAGTCTTTCCCGGAGAAATCAGACCCATTCCCCCAAGGAGATTAAGCAATGGCGCTTAACCTGACCCAGAAAATCTTCAAGAATCACTTGGTTTCCGGAGAAATGGTTGCCGGAAAGGAAGTGGCAATCCGTATCGATCAGACCCTGACCCAGGATGCCACTGGAACCATGTCTTACCTTCAGTTTGAGGCCCTTGGACTTGATCGGGTAAAGACCGAGCTCTCGGTCTCCTACGTCGACCATAATATGCTCCAGACCGGGTTTGAGAATGCGGACGATCATCGTTACCTTCAGACCGTCGCTGCTCGATATGGAATCGTCTTTTCCCGCCCCGGAAATGGAATTTGCCATCAGGTTCATCTCGAACGTTTCGGTAAGCCAGGAAAAACCCTTCTCGGGTCGGATAGCCACACCCCTACCAACGGGGGGCTCGGTATGATTGCCATCGGTGCGGGTGGTCTAGATGTCGCTCTTGCCATGGGGGGTGAGCCTTTTTACACGGCCATGCCCAAGGTTGTTCTTGTAAGGCTGACCGGAAAGCTTCAGCCCTTTGTCTCCGCCAAGGATGTCATTCTCGAGCTTCTTCGTCGTCTGACAGTCAAGGGAGGCGTCGGCAAGATTTTTGAGTATGGAGGAGAAGGTGTGGCGAGCCTGTCGGTTCCCGAACGCTCAACCATTACCAATATGGGTGCAGAGCTGGGGGCAACCACCTCTATCTTTCCCTCTGACGACCAAACTCGAAAATACCTTAAAGCCCAGGGACGTGAGAATGATTATGTGGCTTTAGCCGCAGATCCTGGTGCAGCCTACGATGAGACCGTTGAGATCGATCTAAACACCCTTGAGCCCTTGATCGCCCAGCCTCACTCTCCGGACAATGTTGTCAAGGTCCGAGAAATTGCGGGAATTCCTGTTAGCCAGGTGGCCATTGGTTCCTGCACGAATTCTTCCTACAAGGACCTTCTGGGAATCGCGGCCATCATGAAGGGGAAGACGGTCCATCCTTCCGTTAGCCTTGGGTTTTCCCCAGGATCCCGTCAGACACTGGAGATGATCTCCCAAAATGGAGTCTTGGGCGATCTTATCACGTCGGGAGCCCGCCTGCTTGAGTCTGCATGCGGTCCATGCATTGGAATGGGCTTTGCTCCCCCCTCTGGCGGGGTTTCTGTGAGAACCTTTAATCGGAACTTTGAAGGACGCTCCGGAACCAAGGATGCCAAGGTTTATCTTGCAAGCCCTGAAGTGGCTGCGGCCTGTGCCATTACGGGTGTGATCACCGACCCCAGAGATCTGGGGGTGGCTCCGAAGGCTGTGGACCTCCCGGAAAAGTATGTTCTTGATGACAGGATGATGATTTTTCCACCGAAGGATGGTGCTGGTATCGAAGTCCTGCGTGGGCCTAACATCAAGCCTCTTCCAACCCGTGACCGAATTTCCGAGACGGTGACAGGTTCGGTTCTTCTCAAGGTCGGAGACAACATCACGACCGATCACATCATGCCGGCAGGCGCCAAGGTTCTCCCGCTTCGCTCGAATGTTCCGGCGATCTCCCAGTATGTTTTTGAGTCGGTTGATCCGACGTTCCCCAAGCGAGCCAAGGAAGCGGGGGGTGGTTTTATTGTTGGCGGGGCCAACTATGGACAGGGCTCAAGTCGTGAGCATGCGGCTCTTGCCCCTATGTACCTAGGGGTGAAGGCTGTCATTGTGAAGGGATTTGCCCGTATTCACCTGGCCAATCTGATCAACTTTGGAATTCTTCCCTTGACTTTTGTTAACGAGGCCGACTACGACAAGATTGATCGAGATGATCAGCTTGAGTTCAGCACGGCAGGGCTTGAAAAAGGAAATCTTGTCCTGAAGAATCTGACAAAGAAAATCGAGATCCCAGTGAAGCACTCATTGACGGCTCGTGACCTTGAAATTGTGCGTGCTGGAGGCACCTTGGCCTACGTCAAGAGTCGTTCTCGATAGGATCGTTTATCATTCCTGGGGGACCGTTGAATACGGTCCCCTTTTTTTGCCTTTTTCCTGATCACTTTATCGAAAGGAATTCGGATGAGCAAAGAGTCTCAAGGAAAGGAACTGAACTGGAAAACCCGTGTTGGTGGGCAGGTGGATGGAAAGCCGGTAGTTCGAGGCTATCCCCTTGATGACCTTGTGGGACGAGTGTCCTTTGCCGAAGCAATTTTTTTGATTCTCAAGGGAGAGCTTCCTACAGAGCGTGAGAAAAAGATGATGGAAGCGATGTTGGTTGCCTGCATCGACAACGGAATTGGGCCACCCTCTGTTGTGGCGGCAAGAACCGTTTTCTCCGGAGGAAATCCCCTGAATGCGGCGGTTGGTGCCGGTGTTCTGACGCTGGGAGATTCCCACGGGGGGGCTATTGAGCAGTGCGCCCGGATCTATCAGGAGAATTTCCCGGCAAATGTTGTCGATATTCGCGCGCATGCCAAGTCGGTGGTCGAGGAGTTCGACAAGAAGAAAAAACGTCTTCCCGGCTATGGTCACAAACTTTACAAACGTGATCCCCGAACACTCCGACTTCTCGAGCTCGCGAAGGAGTATGGATATATGGGTCGTTTTGTCGAGTTTGCCGTGGCTGTCCAGGATGAGCTTGAAGCGAAGAGTGGCAAAAATCTACCATTGAATGTCGACGGGATGATTGCTGCGGTGATCTCAGAGATGGGTCTTTCCTGGAAAAACGGAAAGGGACTATTTATCATTGGCCGAATCCCAGGGCTTGTTGCTCATGTGGTTGAGGAGTGGGAGCGCGAAAAACCATTTCGCCGCCTTGAAGAGGGAACCTATGCTTATGATGGGACCCCTGTTCGCCCTGTTCCTGGGACCCGTTAGTCTTCCATACCAGGAGGGGACGTCCGTCCCCTCCGTTTTTTCCATCGTTCCTGATCTTGCCGAAACAAACTTGGGTCATTCTTGAATAAGTTTTATGGCATGTCTAGATTTGCTCCTCTTCTTCGAATCATTCTTTTCAATTTAATAAAGGAGTTGGTCCTTGTCTGAAGAGCCTACTACAAATCCTGCGATTCCTCCTCAACTTGAAGAAATAGAGCAAAAATTCCCATCTTGGTATCTTGGGGGGGTCAAGCTTGTTCTTTTGACACTTCTTCTCGTTCAATTTCTTGCAATGGTTTGGGGAATTTGGGAGACAATCGAGCAGGCCTTCATTCACGCACAGAGAGGGCTTCTCTCTTTGCTCAAGTCAATGATCGTCAATATTCTCCTTTTGCTTGCTCTCCTTGAAGTCTCCCGGACCATCCTGACTTATTTTACTTTGGGACGGGTAAAGGTCACCTATATCGTCGACTCTGTTCTGGCTGTGCTCTTGTCCGAGACTCTTGTGACCTGGTTTTCGAATGAGCCTTTATCAAGATATGTCGAGCTGGTAATGGTTCTGCTTGCTTTGACGATTTTGCGTGTCATCGCGATTCGTTACCACCCCTCAAGTGGAGCGAGGGAAAAGAAACCCTTCCTCGATCCTACTCTTCCGGGAGGATGGTATCGGCGGAGAAAGGATGAGGGAGGAAAGAGACAAGGAAAGTAAGACTGGTAATCGCTTATGATCGATGACGTCTATGATTGGACCGTAACATCCAATTGAATTATCTTGGGATACTTTGGTAATATTGGCCATCAATCTCTTTTCACATGTTTGTGCAGAATCAGATTTGGATATCAGCGGGGAGGTTCCTTCGCGTGGGCGTCTCTTCGTTTTTTTGGTTTGAAAGTCAGCAGTTGGATATGCTTTCGGGAGGCAACCATGGAAAGTCAGAATGAAGAGATCGGTACGATGGTCCGTGTGTCCATTAACGGTCGAGAATATAGTGTCCCTCAAGGGTCGACCATGGTTCAGGCCATGTGGTATACCGGCCATGAAGTGATCCATGGGGTGGGTTGTCTCGGAGGAGTTTGTGGAGCCTGTGCGACGGTCTACCGCATTGAAGGTGACTTCCGTCTCCGAAATGCCTTGGCCTGTCAGACGCTTGTCTCGGAAGGGATGAGCTTTTCCATGCTCGACTCCTATCCCATCCAGCGGGCTCATTATGATGTTGCAGGACTGACCGACCCGAAGGAAGAGCTCTTTACCTATTATCCGGAGTCTGCCACATGCCGGAATTGCAATGCTTGCACGGAGGTTTGCCCGCAAGGAATTGATGTGCGCGATTCCGTCTGGAGAGCAAATTTTGGAGATTTCAAGGCAGTGGCCGATCTTACATTCAGCTGCGTCATGTGCGGTTTGTGTGTCTCTCGGTGCATTGCAGAAATGGCCCCTCATGAGATTGCTCTCTATGCCCGTCGTGCCTATGGGGCGAAAGAGCTCCCCTTTCCGCCGAATCTTAGACACCGACTTGACCAGATTCATTCAGGAACGTTCGAGGGAGACCTCAAGCGCCTTGAATCCCTGTCCCCCGATGAACTCAAGAAAGAATGCGAGGTCCGATCATAGATGGCTGATCTTGTGGAAACCTTTTACTCCAGCACTCCAGCCTTCGATGAATCTCCTCCCCCCGCTCTTTCTCCAGAGGATAGACTCCGTCTTCTTACGTCCTATTACCCCGACTATCGCCCGGAGGGGAAGTCGACACTTAAGGTCGGACCTAACAAGGGCATCGTAGTCCCACAGGAAATCGCCAATATTCTTGAGTCTCGAAGCCGCCTTCCGGCCCCGAGAACCCTCCCAAACCATCCTGACCATGATGTGGATATTCTGATTATTGGTGGGGGGGGAGCTGGCATTACGGCGGCGCTCTTTGCGGCGAAAGAGGGACGCAGTGTCCTTCTCGCGACCAAACTCAGGGTGGGGGACTCCAATACCGTAATGGCAGAAGGAGGGATCCAGACCGCTCTGGGAGAAGAGGACAGCCCCGTTATCCATTTCCGTGACACTTTTCGGGGAGGGCATGGGGCTAATGATCCTTCCCTTCTCTCGGTTCTGGTTTCCGAGGGGCCTGAAATGATTGAGTGGCTGGTCTCTCGGGGGATCCTCTTTGACAGGGATTCTCAAGGAGGCCTTTCTCTCAGAAAAGGGGGAGGGACCTCACGTCCTCGTCTGATTTCGGCCAAGGACTACACAGGTCTTGAACTGATCCGCGTTCTCAAGGAGGATGTGGTCAATGCTCCGGTTGAAATCCTCGAATTTTCGCCTGCGATTGAATTGATTTCTGGCCCGGAAGGAAGTTGTGTCGGCGCGGTTCTCTATGATCTAGACAGCCGTCGTCACATCTATGTTAAAGCAAAGTCAGTGATTCTTGCCACCGGTGGGGCGGGTCGTCTGCATCTGTCGGGATTTGCCACATCGAACCATTTTGGTGCGACGGCTGATGGATTGACCATGGCCTATCGCATGGGAGTTCCCCTTGTTCATCCCGAGAGTTTTCAGTTCCATCCAACCGGAGTAATCTTTCCGTCTGAAATGGCCGGCATGCTGATTACAGAGGCGGTTCGGGGAGCTGGAGCTCGTATGTACAATCGTTTGGGAAAACGGTTTGTCAATGAGCTTGAGACACGTGATGTCGTGGCTTCTGCCATTATTCGGGAATGTGCTGAAGGACGGGGAGTCAAGACCCCTCAGGGTGCGTCCGGCGTCTATCTCGATCTTGTTGCCATTGACCGTGACTCTGGTGAGGGAACCGTAGAAAAACGCTTTCCCAACATACTCAAGCTGATGAAGCGTCACCATGTCGATCCGACAAAACGGCCAATTCTCGTCTATCCAACGTTGCACTACCAGAACGGAGGAGTTCGGATCGATGCTCAGACCCGAACCTCCGTCTCCCACCTTCTTGTCGCGGGAGAAGCCTCGGGTGGACTCCACGGAACAAACCGCCTAATGGGGAACTCCTTGCTTGAGCTTTTTGTCTTTGGCCGACGGGCCGGTATTGAAGCGGCGAACCTTGCCCTGCATCGTCCTGCCTTTTCTTGGAAAGATGCGAGCCTCGCGCACGTCGATCGCTTTGAGAAAGAGCTTGACTCTGCCTTTTCCAATGAAGAACGTCCCATGGCGCCGGTCCTCTTCCCCGATTATCGGCGCCAGGAATCCTAAAGGGAAGATCCCATCCACTTTATCGCCAGGAGAATCGTTTGAATATCCATGAGTATCAGGCCAAGGAACTTTTTAGAAACTATGGGGTGGCGGTTCCTTCGGGGGTTGTTGTCGACTCACCCGAAGAGGCGCGGCGTCTGATTTCGGAAAAGTCCGGAATTTTTTCCGGATCTTCTGCTGTCTATGCTGTTAAGGCTCAGATTCATGCGGGAGGACGTGGAAAGGCCGGTGGAGTCAAGATTGCTAAAAGTGTCTCTGATATTCCCGGATATGTTGAGGCTCTTTTGGGAAAGACCCTCGTGACCCATCAGACCGGTCCCGAAGGACGGCTCGTCCGAAAGGTTTGGATTGAAGAAGGCGCTCAGATTGCGCGTGAGTTTTATCTGAGTCTGGTGCTTGATCGTTCCAGCCGGCGGATCTCGATCTTGGCGAGTACTGAAGGGGGCATGGAGATAGAAGAAGTCTCAGCGGCGCATCCGGAAAAAATATTAACCCTTTCAGTGGATCCGGAGATAGGGTGCAAGTCCTTTGTCGGACGACGTGTTGCCTCTTTTCTTGGTTTACCGATCACGCTCTATGGGGCTTTTTCGACTCTTCTGTCCAATCTTTACCGATTCTTTCTCGACACAGATTGCATGATGGTGGAAATCAATCCTCTTATCCAGACCGGAGATGGGCGACTTCTGGCCCTTGATGCCAAGGTGTCCTTCGATGACAACGCCCTTTACCGTCAAGAGAAAGTGCTGGCACTCCGCGACCTCTTCGAGGAAAACGAATTGGAGGTCGAGGCTTCAAAGCATCGCCTCAACTATGTGAAGCTTGATGGGTCGATTGCCTGCATGGTCAATGGAGCCGGGTTAGCGATGGCCACCATGGATGTTATTGCCCTCGCCGGCGGTACCCCCGCCAACTTTCTCGATGTGGGTGGAGGTGCGAGCAAGGAAACTGTGGAACAAGCTTTCCGAATTCTTCTGGGCGATCCGGAGGTCAAAGGAATTTTTGTCAATATTTTTGGCGGTATTGTTCGGTGTGAGCGGATTGCGGGGGGGATCATCGCCGCTGCCAAGGATGTGAAGCTCCATGTTCCCCTGGTGGTCCGGCTTCAGGGAACAAATGCCAAGGAAGGGCGAGAGATGCTTCGGGAGTCAGGTCTTGACCTCCAGGTGGCAGAAGAACTCTTCGAGGGAGCCCAGAAAATTGTTCAGGCCGTGAAAGGAGCCAAATGAGTATTCTTGTTGACCGATCGACGCGGGTCATCGTCCAGGGGATCACAGGCAAGGAAGGAAGCTACCATGCGACCGCCTGTCGGGAATATGGAACACGGGTCCTGGGAGGAGTGACTCCAGGAAAGGGAGGAACGGTCCACGAAGGTTTTCCGGTATGGGATTCCGTCCGGGATGCGGTGGATGCCGTCGATCCTGATGTCTCGCTCATTTTTGTGCCACCTGCCTTTGCTGCCGATGCCATTCTTGAAGCCGCAGACGCCGGAGTTGAGCTCATTGTCTGTATTACTGAAGGAATTCCTGTCCAGGACATGATGAAGGTTCGCCGCATCCTCGATATCCGTAATGAAGAGGGCGAGACCGTTCGTCTTATTGGGCCAAATTGCCCGGGTATCATTACGCCAGACGGTGCCAAAATAGGGATTATGCCGGGATATATCCATAAGAGAGGGAAGGTTGGGGTTGTTTCCCGGAGTGGGACACTGACCTACGAGGCTGTCTGGCAGTTGACCCAGTTGGGGCTCGGAGAATCGACCTGCGTTGGAATTGGAGGAGATCCCATCAGGGGCCTTAACTTTCTGGACGTCCTTGCTCTTTTTGAGAAGGATCCGGAAACTGAGGCGATTGTCATGATTGGCGAGATTGGGGGAGATGACGAGGAACGTGCTGCGGCTTTCGCCCGGGCGCATATGACCAAACCCGTCATTGGCTTTATTGCGGGATTGACCGCCCCTCCCGGACGGCGTATGGGCCATGCCGGAGCGATTGTTTCCGGAGGAAAGGGCTCCGCTCGCGATAAGATGAAGGCGCTGGAGTCTTACGGAATTGTCGTTGTCGACAATCCTTCGATTATTGGAAAGACAGTTGCCGAAACCTTGTCCAAGGGGGATTATCGGCGTGTGCCGACCTGTCACTAGGTCGGCTCATGAGCGGCGATCCTGCCGCACCAGGAATGTTTTTTCATCGTAGAGTCTGACACAAGCAAACACATAAAGGAGAGAATATGTCGGCTGAAATTAAAGTGGGAGACAAGGCTCCGGACTTTACCTTAGAGGATCAGGACAAGAATCCAGTGACCCTGTCCTCTTTCCGTGGAAAGAAGAACGTTGTACTGGCTTTTTATCCTCTTGACTGGAGTCCGGTTTGTACGAACGAGAACACGTGTTTTTCTAACGATATTCCTCGCTTCGACGACTCGAACGCCGTGGTTTTTGGAATCAGCACCGACAGTACATTCTGTCATAAGGCATGGAAAGAGGCCCTGAAGTTGAAGCAGACCTTGCTTTCCGACATCAAGCGGACCGTTTGCAAGGCCTATGGTCTTTATATCGAAGAAGCCAATATCAACAAGAGAGCCACTGTTATTGTTGACCGGGAAGGGATTGTTCGCTACGTCAAGGTTCAGGAGATCTTGACGGCCCGGAATGACCAGGAGATTCTGGATGCCTTGAAGAAGATCGCCTAATCGATCTTTCGATTCCCCTCTTTGATTGGCAAAAAAGGCCTTCCTTCGGGAAGGCCTTTTTTTTTTGGGGGAGACTCACGTTCCGGCCGGAAGGAAGCGATGGGGGGCTCTCCGGATAAGAAGTCAACCCTGATTGGTCCTAATCCCCCGAGGAGGAGTAGTGATTGGTCGGTTGTGCGCCCCCCGGCAAAGGAACAATCAGGCGGAGCTCGTCATACGTGGCTGTTTGTGGGTAGGAATAGGAGAGGTGCAGAATGAGCTTACGAGGGGAGGGCGGAGGACCCGGAAGAATAAAGAGAAGGGGGACAACCTTTTTGGAAATGGCCGGAACAACCCAATCCTGATGGGACATGTAATGGTCGGTCCATTTCGTCTGCCATCCCCGGGGATAGATATCCTGCCAGGGTTTGTTGGCATTCTGGAGGATAAAGGTATAACTTTTTTTTCCCCGGAGACGAAAGTGTTGGTCGTTGGCTGTTAGGTCAAGAATGTTTTCTCGAAGGTGGACCCGAAGGGTTCGGGAGCCCTTGTCCTCGATTTCGATTGGCAGATAAATATAGGTGATCCCGTTTTTCTCCTCAATTGTTGGAGCCTGGGGAGTAAATCTTAGCGGAGAGTGGGTTCGAATGGTGCACGCTGCCAGTACCATGAACCCAACGAGAATAAATGGAATTCCCCATCTTTTTTTTTGATGCAAAGGCCTGAACATCAGTCTTCTTTCGTTAAAAAAAAAGGAGATCCCCTGTTAACCGCAACCGCAACCACCTCCACAGCATCCCCCTCCTCCGCCTGATGGAGCTGTGGCGGGTGGAGCAAATTCTGATCCCGGAGCTCCGGCGACAGCACTGGCAAAAGAGGAAGGAATCTTTCTTAGGTCAAGGCTCTGGCATTTGGGGCAGGAGGTCTCTCCGGGGCCAGTCCGGATCGATTGGAGCAAGGAAAAGACATTGCCACAAGCATGGCAGGAATATTCATAAATTGGCATAAACACCTCCCTGATTGTCCAAGATTTTCTCCTTTCATTTTCCCATAGCCTCCGCGCCAATTCAAGCTCAGACGTCATTTCTTTCTTTTCTTCCCTCCTCAAAATTGAGAGTCGGGATGTGGGGAAGGATTGACAGATCTGTTTCTCTCTCTATAATTGGGGGTGATTCGTGGGGAAAAGTGGGGGAATGTGGATGGCATTTTTTCGGGGACGATACCTTCATAGCCTAGATGCCAAGGGCAGGGTCGCGATCCCTCAACGCTTTCGTGAAGCGCTGGGCGGGGGAGATGAGGCACTGCGGCTTGTGATGACGGTGGACCCTGAAGGGTGCCTCGTCGTCTACCCGGAAGCCGTTTGGCGAGAGCTCGAACGAAGGTGGGAATCACTCCCCCAGATGAATGATGAGTTGAAAACATACCTTCGATTTATGGTTGGATGGGCCTCCGATGGGGCTCTCGACCGGCAGGGTCGGATCCTTGTTCCTCCCCCCCTCCGTGAATATGCGGGACTTGAACATGAGGTCTGGTTCGTCGGAGTCCTTCAAAATTTCGAGATCTGGAATGGTGATCGGCTTGAAGAAGCCACCGGAAGAGATCGGGTTCGCTCTGTGACTCAGAAGCTGTCGGGGCTCTTTTGATTGACGCCGGAGAGGGAAGTTCTTCGGGCCATCGCCCTGTCATGCTCTCTGAAACCTTGGAATGGCTAGATGTGCGTCCCGGCCAATGGTATGTGGATGCCAATCTCGGAGGAGGTGGCCACACCCGGGAGATTTTAAAACGGGGGGGGGCGGTTGTTGCCATCGATCGGGACAAAGGGGCGGTTTTGGCGGCAAGAGAGTCTCTTCTTCCCCTCTATCATGACCGCCTTAGGATTATTCATGGGAACAATCGGAACATCGCCTCCCTGGTTCGGCAGGAGGGCCATCAAGTCTCCGGGATTCTTTTCGACCTTGGGTGGTCAACAATCCAGGGGGAGGATCCTGAGCGGGGACTTTCCTTTACGGAAGAGGGGCCTCTCGATATGCGCCTTGATACGGATCAAGAGGAGACGGCGGAGGATCTGCTGGAGTCCCTGTCAGAGTCGGAGCTTGAGAGGGTGTTTTCTGAAGGAGATGAGCCCCTTGCCGCACCGATTGCACGTGCCCTTGTCCAGGCACGTCGCGAAGGACGTCTTCCCCGTACCACGACAGCCCTTGCCGCCTTTGTGTCGGGAGTCTATTACCGGAAGGGTTTTCGGCGAAGCCGGCGCCATCCCGCCACCCGGGCCTTCATGGCTCTGAGAATCCGGGTGAACCGGGAGTACGAAAACCTTGAGGCGTCCTTGTCCGGTGCCCGCGAGCTTCTTTTGGAGTCGGGGGGGCGCCTGATCGTCCTGAGTTTTCATTCGGGGGAGGACCGAATTGTGAAGCGGTGTTTTCGACTTTGGGTAGGGGAGAAAGACGCAGGTTTCCTTTTTCGCCGTTCGCTTGTGCCGGGTGAAGAGGAAGTCTCTCTTAATCCCCGGGCGAGGAGTGCCCGGATGAGAGGAGTGATCTTTGGCGCCTTTCGATGAACCTCTGCCTCTCTGGCGGCGCCGCCATGTGGCCTTTCTTTTTTTTCTGGGAGGAATTGTTGCTCTCATTCTTGCCATGTCCATATCGATCGGGTCGGTCAGGGTCAAGCGTCGGGTAACAACTCTTGATAGCAGCATACAAATCAAAGAATCCCAGGAAAAGTCTCTTGAAGAGATGCTAATAAGCCTGGGACGGGAATCGCGCCTCAGATCCTATGCGCGAGCGAACCATCTTGAAAGGGCACTTCCGGCAGACGTTCTCTACGTTCCCTAAAACAATGAGTGGGAGCCCCCCCCAAGGACTCTCCCGAGGCATGTTGATGAAATCCCGGACGACCGTTGCAGTGGCCTGTGTGTTGATCGGTTTCGCGATTGTGGTGGGGCGACTCTTCACACTTCAGGTTCTGGATTATCCTCTTTATCAGAAGCTCTCCCTATCGGAGAGAGAGCGGCTCTCGCCCATTGAGGGAGCTCGGGGGATGATCCTCTCTGCCGATGGAAAACCGCTGGCCGACAATCAAATTGTCACAAGCCTTGCTGCGGATCCCGAACAGGTCAGAAAATCTGGAAACGTTAGACTTCTCGCCGAACACCTCGCTCCTATCCTAGGAGAGAGTCCGGCTCATCTAAGAGAGCTTTTAAACCGCCACAGTCGCTTTGTCTGGCTTGCTCACGATATCAGCCCACGTAAGCACCATATGATCGGATCCCGCATTCGAGGTCTCTATTTTCTTCCGGAAAAACGGCGAATCTACCCCTATGGATCTATCTTTCGATCGGTTGTTGGGTTTGTTCGCCCGGATGGCACTGCTGTTTACGGCATCGAAAAAGGATACGACAACGTTCTGTCAGGTCATCGAGGCCAGATGATCCGGGAGGTGTCCGCCCGCGGTCGCTCCTATTTCCAGCTCCAAACCGAAAGCCTTGACAAACTCGCGGGTGATACCGTCCAGACCACGTTGATCGCTGCTCTTCAGGCCTACGCCCAGGATTCCCTCGACGAAGAAGTCGATGCCACAAAGGCCCAGGGTGGAATTGTTTTAGTGATGGATCCCAGAAGTGGGGCCATTCTGGCGATGGCGAGCCGGGGGGAGGGGCGATGGTCCGGAACAAGCCCCGGAGTCTCCATCGTTTATGAACCCGGTTCAATTTTTAAGCTTGTCACGGCCAGTGCCGCCTTGAATGAACATCGTGTGAGCCCCACCGAGACCTTCTTCTGCTACAACGGGTCAATGAGAATTCCGGGAGGGGTCCTGCATGACGCCGAGCCCCTGGGAGACCTGACGTTGGGGGGGATTCTCGCCCACTCGAGCAATATCGGGATCTCTCAGGTGGCTCTTCGCTTGGGGCCTTCAACATTTGAGCGCTATATACGGGCCTTTGGGTTCGGGGAGAAAACGGGAATCGACTTTCCGGGAGAGTCTCGCGGATTTTTCCGTTCTTCCCAACGATGGTCGAAGCGATCCATTTATACCATTGCCATGGGGCAGGAGATTGGTGTTACTCCGATTCAGCTGGCGACGGCCGTGAGCGCCATTGCCAACGGAGGGGTCCTTATGCGCCCTTATATTGTTTCGAGGGTCTTGAGCCCTGAGGGAAAGATCATCGCGCAACACCACCCGGTCCCGGTCAGGCGTGTCATTTCCCAGGAGACATCCCGAACACTTCTCTCGCTTCTGACTGGTGTTGTATCTCATGGCGGAACCGGAGAGAGTGCGGCAATCACGGGGTTTGATGTGGCAGGAAAGACGGGAACTGCGGAGGTCTATGACGCACTGCTTCATCGATATTCCCGCACAAGAACTGTCGACTCTTTTGTCGGCATCCTTCCGGCGTCTCACCCCACTTTGGTCGTCTTGGTCGTTGTGATTCAGCCTCAAGGGATCTCCTGGGGAGGAACTGTGGCGGCCCCTCTTTTCCGGAAAATCGCGGAGATGGCACTCGTGCATTTTCGGATCCCCGCGGAGGAATCGGCCACGGCTCCGGCCCTGGCGCGGGCGGACATTTCCGAACTCAGCCGGACCCAAACAGGAAAATGAATGTGATCACAGATATAGTGAACCCTTTGAATGGGAGTCGAAGATGGTGGTGACCGGAGCATCAGGAGAGGGGCAGGGACGAAAGTGGATGGAACGTTTTCTCCCTCCGGTCCTTGAAGGAGATCTCCCGGAGAGGCTCTCGGGTATCTCCGATGACAGCCGAAAGGTTTCTCCGGGGGATCTTTTTCTTTTGAGAGTCGATGGCTCCCTCCAAGAAAAGTTTCTCGATGAGGCGATCGGCAAGGGGGCGGCCCTTTTGGTTACGTCTCGAAGACATTTGCCTTCGGTTCTTGAAAGGCGTCAGGCCTCCGGAAAAAAAATCCCTGTCTGTGTCGTTGAAAATATTCTGGAGGCATCCGGAGTGATCTCTTCAGCCTGGTTTCGAGAGCCAAGCCACTCGATGAAGGTGGTGGGAGTCACCGGGACTAATGGAAAAACGACCTCCAGCTTTCTTGTTCGAAGCATGCTTGATCGATCGGGAATGAGGGCCGGTCTTATCGGGACAGTCTGGTTTGACCTTGGCGATGGTCTTATAGAAGCTCCCCAAACGACACCTGGTGCTCTCTTTCTTCAAAGCTCTTTTCGAAAGGCACTGAACAATGGCCTCTCGGCAATATCCATGGAAGTCTCATCCCATGCCCTGTCCCAAGATCGCGTGGCCGGAACCTTTTTTTCTGCCGTTCATTTCACCAACCTGACCCGAGACCATCTTGACTACCACAAGACCTTTGATGACTACTTCAACGCCAAAGCCCGTCTTCTCCACTGGGTGAACCCCGACGGATCACTCCCCCCGGCGGTGATCAATGTCGATGATCCATATGGCCGGATCCTGGCCGATAATATTGCCCGTCGGGGAGACCGGAGGCTCCTGACTTATGGACATTCGGAGGGCCTGACGATCCACCCCCTGAAGTCGGTCATCTCTCTCGACGGAATCAAGGGAACCCTTCATGTGGAGGGTAGACGGATCCGTGTGGATTCGAGCCTGCCGGGAGACTTCAATCTCCAGAACATCATGGGTGCGGTCGGATGTGCCCTGGCCTTGGGAGTGTCGCCTGAGGCGGTGGAAGCGGGGATCCGCTCCCTCCCGGGAGTTCCCGGACGATTTGAGCGGGCCAACCCGGGAGGAAGGTTTGCGGTCATTGTCGACTATGCCCATACCGACGATGCCCTCAAAAATATTCTCTCATCCCTTCGTCCTCTGACTCCCGGACGGGTGATCACTGTTTTTGGGTGTGGAGGAGACAGGGACCGGGGAAAGCGTCCACGCATGGGCAAGGTGGCCGGAGAGCTATCCGACATTGTTGTGGTGACCTCAGACAATCCCCGCACGGAAGATCCCGAGTTTATCATTGATGAAATTGAACCTGGGTTGAAAGAAACTGGCCGTTCCTATTTTCGCGAAGTCGACCGAAGGGTTGCCATTGCCAAGGCGCTTTCCCTGGCCCAGCCTGGCGATGCGGTTCTCATTGCCGGAAAGGGCCATGAGACTTATCAGATCGTCGGCCATGAAAAGAGCCATTTTGATGATCGGGAAACGGCCCGGGAAATACTCGGGTCGATGGGGGAGCCTCTGTGAGCCCAACTGTCCCGGCCTTCCAGATTCTTGAAAGTGTCGGAGGTCACTGGTACTCCTCCCCACCGAAGAGCGAGCTGTGGTGGATCAATGCCGGAACGGACTCGAGAACGATTTCTCCGGGGAGTGTCTTTGTCGCTTTGCGAGGCCTCCGGACCGATGGGCACGACCATCTGGCTCAGGCGTTGGAAAGAGGGGCCTCTCTGGCAGTTGTCGAACGAGGAAATCCCGACGTGAACATTCCCCAGATTATTGTTGAGGATACCCTTATCGCTCTCAGAAAAATGGGAGCACTGGTGCTGGCTGCTCACCGCAAGGCCGGCCATCGCTTGATCTCCTTGACGGGATCTGTCGGCAAAACCACCACCCGGGAGCTTATTCGTGCAGGGCTTCCTCCTGGAGAGAGCCATTGTAGCAGCGGAAATGAGAACAATGAGATTGGCGTTCCCCTGACCCTTCTCTCCTGGCCGCAGACCGCCCGCTGGTGCGTTCTTGAAGTCGGAATCCGAAAACCTGGGGACATGGACATTCTGACGCCGCTTCTTTCCGCCGATACCGGAATTGTGACGGCCATTGCTCCCGTCCATCTCGAAACTCTTGGGACCCTCGAGGGAGTGTGGAAGGAAAAGTCGAAGCTTTTGGCGGCGGTCGTGGAAGGAGGTTGTCGGATTGTTCCAGAGGAGATCCGACGGAGAGAGACCAAAGATCCTCTTTTTTTGGATCCAGCCCGCCGTCTCCTTGGGGTCTCCCTCGACCAGTTTCCGGAGGCGGATATCTCAGGAGAGCTTGAGATGTTGGAGGGAAAGGCCGTCCTTTCGCTTCGTCGACCCCCCCTTCGTCTTCCTCTTCCCTGGCCCTCCCGGGCTCTAGGCTGGTGTGCACTGATGGCCCTTGCCGCACTTGGCTCAGAAGGCGTGGATCTTGCCTTGGCGGCGGAGAGGATCTCTCTCTATCGCGGATATTCCGGACGGATGGAAAGACGTCGTCATGCCTCAGGACTTCTTCTCCTGCTCGACCACTACAATGCCAATCCGGTATCGATGAGCGAGGCCCTCGAGTGGCTTTCCCGAGAGAGGGGACTTCGTCGTGGGGCTCGGGCCTATGCCGTATTGGGGGACATGCTTGAGCTTGGAGCAGAGAGTCACACCTTCCACCGGGAGATCGGAGAAAGGGCTGCGATGAGCGGGGTGGAGGGTGTCTGGTATCGGGGGGATCAGAAGCCTGCCTTTGTGGAAGGGTTTCTGCGGGGGGGCGGGAAAGAGTTCCAAATTCACGATTCCTCTGTTTTTGAGAGCGATCTTCAGGCGGGACGAGGTCCGGGCCCGGAGGATGTTCTTCTGGTGAAGGGGTCACGAGGCATGAAGCTTGAAGAAGTGGTTGCGAAACTTCTGGAAGGGACCTAGCCAATGTTGTATCAGCTCTTTTACCTCCATCACTCGCTCCCTGTCCTGAATGTCTTTCGCTATATCACCTTTCGTTCCATCTATGCCACATTGACCGCTTTGGCACTGGTGCTCATCCTGGCCCCCTCTCTTATTGTGATGCTTCGCCGGATGCAAATTGGCCAGGAGGTCAGGGATGATGGACCTCAGAGCCATTTTTCGAAGAAAGGGACCCCAACGATGGGGGGTGTGCTTATTGTCGGGGCCCTTCTTGTCTCTGTTCTTCTCTGGGCGGACCTTTCCAACAGGTATGTCTGGATGGTCCTTCTTTCTCTTTTGGCCAATGGGGGAATTGGATTTGCCGATGACTATCTCAAGGTCATCAAGAAACGCTCGAAAGGACTTTCCGCGCGTCAGAAGTTCCTTCTTCAGCTGGGAGCAGGAACGCTCCTGGCTCTGTGGTATATGGGGGTGACGAGTGGGGACGGACGTATCGGGATTCCTTTTATGAAAAGTCTGAATCCGGATTTGGGGGTCCTGCTGCTTCCCTTTCTCGTTTCAGTCATCGTCGGCTCTGCCAATGCCGTGAACCTCACCGACGGACTCGATGGTCTTGCCGTAGGGCCAACAATTGTTGTCGGGCTGACCTTTGTCGTGATCAGTTACCTTGTGGGAAACCATGTTTTTGCGTCCTATCTGAAGATTCTGGAGGTGCCCGGGGCCGGGGAGTTGGCTGTTGTCATGGGGGCGCTCGTGGGGGCGGCCCTTGGCTTTTTATGGTTCAACACCTATCCCGCCCAGATGTTCATGGGGGACACCGGATCTCTGGCAATCGGGGGGGTCATCGGAATGACTGCGATTGTGACGCGGCAGGAACTTCTCCTGCTGCTGGTTGGGGGAATTTTTGTGGCGGAGGCCGTCTCTGTCATTTTACAGGTGGGGTCCTACAAGTTGCGTAAAAAGAGAATCTTTCGCATGGCTCCCCTTCATCATCATTTCGAGCTTGGCGGTTTGACGGAGCCCAAGGTCATTGTCCGTTTCTGGATCGTCTCCGTGGTGCTGGCGCTTATGGCATTGTCCACATTCAAGTTGAGATAGCGAGGCAAGAAAAGATGATGGAACGCTTCGTTCAGGAAGGGGCAGAGGTCCTGATTGTTGGTGGTGGGCGATCCGGTCTGCAGGCCGCACTTCTCGCCGGAGATCTGGGGGGAGTCCCGGTCCTGGTCGATGACAACCCCGGAACCTTTGAAGGGACAGATTGGGCTTCCGTGAGGGCAAGAGGGGCAAGGGTGATGGCAGGAGTCCGGGTTGGCCCCTGGATACGAAGCTGGAAGGGACCGGTGATCATGAGCCCGGGGATCCCGCCGGTCACATGGTGCGGGCAGGCTGTTGCGCCTGCTCTTTCCAATGTCCGGGGAGAACTCGAATGGGCCGCGACGCTTTGGGATCGTCCCATCGTGGCCATCGGCGGGACCAACGGAAAGTCGACCACGACTGCGCTTGTGGGACATCTTCTTAAAAGCGCAGGATTTTCACCATTTATCGGAGGAAACTTCGGCGTTCCTTTTTCCGAGGGTGTTAGATTGATGCGAGCCGCTCGAAAGGAGGGGAAAAAAGATCCTTATGATGTGGCCGTGATCGAAGTGTCGAGTTTCCAGACAGAATCCATGCAGTCCTTTTCTCCTGATATCTACCTCCTGCTTAACATTACGCCCGACCATCTTGATCGCTACGACTCCATCGCCCAGTACCGTTTGGCGAAGCTTCATGTCGTCAGTTTCTTTTCTCCCTCCACCACTGTGATATGGAACGCCTCCCAGGAAGACTGGCGCGAATGGGAGCCTCGTACAAGAGCCAGGTCGGCCTTTGTGGGATCGGGCCTCGAGCTTCCCGGACCGGGGATCGTCCTGGGGGATTCTCATCTGCAAAGCCACGGATTGAGGGAGTCGTTTTCTCTTTCGACAGCGGGATATCGCCTGATCGGCGGCGGCAATCTCCAGAACCTTGCCTTCTCGGTACTGGCCACTGTTCTCCTCGGAGAGACGATGGGTCGACGGATCGATCCCCGGATTCTTGAGGAGGGGATTGCCAGCTTTACGGGGCTTCCCCACCGGATGGAGCGGGTGGATACCGTTCGGGGAGTCACCTTTGTCAATGATTCCAAAGCGACTAATGTCGGTGCGGTCGAGGCCGCTCTTGCGGGCCTTCCCGACGCCGGCCACCCACAGGTCGTTCTGATCATGGGAGGCCGCGACAAGGGGGGATCCTATCGTCCTCTTATTCCCTGGCTCAAGAGGCACGTTCGGGAGGTTGTCGTGATCGGAGAGGCCCGGGAGAAGATCCGGAGAGATCTCGGAAAAGAGGTTCCCATCGAGGAGGCCCAGGATCTTTTAGAGGCGGTGGCCCGAGCTTTTTCCGTGGCGAATTCCGGGGAGATGGTTCTGCTTTCTCCGGCCTGTTCAAGCTATGACATGTTCCATGGTTATGAAGAGCGTGGAGAACGTTTCCGAGAGGCGGTTCGGCGACTCTCCGCAAAGTTCGGAGGAGAGAGGGGGAGCCATGGCTCAGCTTCAAGCCAGTAACACGGAGAAAGTCTCCGGCGAGAGTGGGCAGGATGGAGTGGAACTCGGGCCCATCAGTGGGATTCTTGCCGTGGTGGTGTTCCTTTTGATGATGCTGGGAACCACGCTGGTTATGTCGGCGCGCCTTGCCATGCACTCCCCCTACCAGCTCTTCTGGCGCCAAATCGTCTCGACCCTCATCGCTCTCTTCGTGATGCTGGCGGTCAGCCGTATCGATTACCATCTGTGGGTTAAAAAAAGGGGAATCCTATGGGGAGCCGGGCTTTTTTCCCTCCTCCTTCTTCTGGTTCCCCATATCGGAGTGACTCTGAATGGAGCCCGCCGGTGGATTCACCTTGGGGTCTTGACCCTGCAGCCGTCGGAGATCGCGCGGGTGATCCTTGTCATCCTGATGGCGGCTCTTCTGTCCCGGGAAAAGTCCGTCGAGGAGGCCCGAAAAAGCGAGTGCTTCAAAATTCGTCCCGACAAGGCCGCTGGATTTGCACTGCTGATGATTCCCTATCTGGCGCTGATTCTCCATGAGCCGGACTTTGGGTCAGACCTCTTTATCGTCATCGTGATGCTTTCGATGCTGTTTCTCTCCGGGGTCAGCTTCCGGCAGATCGGAGTCGTTCTGGGGGTTCTGGGAGTCAGTGCTGCCCTCTTCCTCCTCCATCATGCCTATGCCATTGCCCGCTTCCATAATTTTGCCCGGACCCATAATGCAAGCCAAATATTGGGAACCCAGCTGGGACAAAGCCTCGTGGCCATCGGTTCGGGGGGGATCTGGGGGCAAGGGTTGGGTCACGACTGGGTGGGGGGAGGGGTGCTCCCCGAGCCTGGGACGGATTTTATCTTTGCGCTGGTTGGGGAGGAGCTGGGGTTCTTCTGGTCAATCGCGGTGGTGGGAGTCTTTCTCACGATTTTCCTTGTGGGCATGAAGACAGCGGCCCGGGCTCCGGACTTCTTGGGAAGAATCCTCGTGCAGGGGCTGACGATGTCCATTGTCCTCGAGGCATTGATGAATCTGGGGGTCGTGACCGGTCTCTTTCCGACAAAGGGGATTCCCCTTCCGTTTATGAGTTTCGGGGGATCCTCCCTCATGTCGAATGCCTGGGGAGTGGGAATCATTCTTTCTGTCTCACGTTACCGTAAAGCCCCGCTCGCTGACTCTGAGCCGGGCCAGGAAAAGGAACGATCCCTTGCCCCGTCTCTATGATGCCCAAAAGAGTCTCCTCATCACCGGAGGGGGAACGGGCGGCCATGTCGTCCCGGCGATCGAGATCGCCAAAGCCCACATGCGCGTCTCCTCACGTCCTGTTCTTTATGCCGGGACACCGGGAAGCCTTGAGGAGAGACTCGCGTCACGAGCGGGGATTCCCTTTGCTCCTGTCCATGCCGGGGGGATTGTGGGCAAGTCGCTGTCCGGAAAAATTTCAGGAGCTTACTCCATCCTTCGAGGAACCGGATCAGCCCTGAGACATGTGAGTGATTTCCGCCCGGGTCTGGTGCTCGGAACAGGGGGGTATGTCCAGGTTCCTGTTGTTGTCGCCGCCCGGATTCTCGGTGTCCCGATCGCCCTCATGGAGCCGAACAGGGTCGCGGGCCTTGCGAACAGAATTCTGGGCCCATTGGCCCGGCGGATTGTCTACGGGTGGGCCACGGATGGAGGGATCCCTTTGGCCCCTGATGTGAGGCGTCCGGCTCCCGGGCGGGAACGCTTTGAGTCCCGACCGCTCAAGGTGCTTGTCATGGGAGGCAGCCAGGGGGCCAGGGTTCTGAACGAGCGTCTTCCGGAAATTTTGGCCAAGTCACTCCAGCAACTTCCGGGAAGGGTCGTCGAGATCATCCATCAATCGGGAGAGCGATGGGTTGAGTCAACACGGGAGCGATACCAGAGACGGGGTGTCCCTGTGCGTGTCGAGGGTTTTCTTCCGGAGATTGCCTCTCTCCTGGGGAACCAGTCTCTTGTGGTGGCTCGTGCCGGGGCCATGACAGTGGCGGAGATAACCGCCTCGGGAACCCCTGCGATTTATTGCCCTTTCCCTCATTCTGCCGGCGGGCATCAGAAGGAGAATGCAAGGGCTGTTGAAGACAGGGGAGGAGGGTGGTGCTGGGAAGAGAACAGACTTATGGACATAGAGACTTGTGCGGCCGAGATTTCCCGGATCCTGTCGGACAGCGCCCTTCTGTATGGGACAGGGCTCGCAGCCTGGACGCACTCTCCGGGTGTTCCGGCCTCGGAGTGGTTGTTACGGCTGTGAAAAATGTCAAGGCCATAATATTTTTAAATTTTTGATTTTTGTCACACGGAAAACCTTGGAAATTTCAGGAGAGTTCGCTACAATGAACCCGAAAAATATGGAGGACCGGATGAGGAAGGCAAAGGGGGCCATGGTTCATTTTATCGGGATCGGCGGAGCGGGAATGGCTCCGATTGCGGAGATCTTGCTCGAAAGAGGCATTCCTGTTTCGGGTTCTGATCAGGGTGCCAACGAGTGTACCCGGCGACTCGCAGAAAAGGGGGCCACGATCTTTTCGGGCCACTCAGCCGACCACCTTTCGGCGGATATCGGGAAGGTCGTCGTTTCCTCTGCGATCCGCCATAGCAACCCCGAATGGATTGCCTCCATGACGCGAGGCATCCCGATTGTCCACAGAGGCGAAATGCTGGCCTCCCTTGTGAATCCCTCCTTTGGAATTGCTGTGACAGGATCCCACGGCAAGACAACAACCACCTCGATGGTGGCATCCCTTCTTGTGGCCGCCGGTCTCGATCCGACGTGTGTCGTGGGGGGGCGAGTCTCAAGCTTTCCGGGATGTGCTTTGGTGGGAGGGTCGCGCTATTTTGTGACGGAGGCAGACGAAAGCGACGGCTCCTTCATGAAGCTCGAGCCCCGGCTGCGGATTGTTACCAATATCGACCGTGAGCACATGGATTTTTATGGGACCTTTGATAACCTCATCGAGGCTTTTTCGACCTATCTTGATGCAGGGGACGAGGGAGGAATCGGGATTCTCTGCATTGATGATCCCGGTGTCGCCGCCCTCATTGACCGGATCTCCACCATCCCCCTGACCTATGGTCTTTCTCCTGCTGCCCGTGTTCGGGCTGAAAATATCGTCCATGAAGGTGTGGGCTCATCCTTTGATGTAAGGGTTGATGATGTCTGCTGGGGGCGCTTCTCCCTCAATGTCCCTGGAATGCATAATATTCTGAATGCCTTGGCGGCCATTTGCGCAGGAATTTGCCTCGAAATCTCCCCAGATCTCATGAGGCAGGCACTGTCTCGGTTCGAGAGTGTCGGCCGGCGCTTTACCTTGCTCGGGGAGCGTGACGGAGTGGTTGTCGTTGACGACTATGGCCACCATCCGACAGAAATTCGGGCGACTCTCGCCGCAGCACGTCTGGCCTATCCGGGTCGTCGTATTGTGGCGGTTTTTCAGCCGCACCGCTTTACTCGGGTTAGGGACCTGCAGAATGCCTTCATTGAATCTTTTTCCGATGCGGACAAGATCCTTGTGACCGAAATCTACTCAGCGGGAGAGGATCCGATACCGGGGATCGGAAGCGAGGGGCTTTACCGGAAGATGCGGGATCGATGGGACGACCGGGTGGACTATGAGCCTCGCCGGGAGCGCTGGGTTGAGCGTCTTAATGGGATGCTCAAGCCGGGTGATCTTCTCTTGACTTTGGGCGCTGGTGATATCACTCGACTTGGAAAGGACTATCTTCTGTGGCAACCGCGATCCGTCTCCGCCCACGCCTCCGATGCCGTGAGCGCCTGAGTCGTTTTTCCTCGATCCGCATCGGGGGAGCTGTGGAGGCGGTTGTCTCCCTTTCTTCAGGCGAAGTTTTCGGGGATGTTCTCGACATGTATCAGCGGGGAGAAATACCGGGTCCCTTGGCCTTTGTTGGAAGGGGAAGCAATATTCTGTTTCCCGATGCCGGGCTAGGTGGAACCCTTGTCCGCTTCGAGCATGGAGATGGGGGATCCGGATCCCGGTGGTATCCCGATGGGAGTGTTGATGTCGATGCCGGACTCTCCCTTCCTGCGCTTGCTCGTGATGCGGCTCGCCGGGGAGTCGCCGGATTTGAATTTCTCTCCGGGATTCCCGGGACGGTAGGCGGGGCTGCCGTCATGAATGCAGGAGCCGGAAGCCGGCAATGGTCGGATCTTTGCGAAAGCCTTGTGGTTGCCACGGATACCGGGAGAAGCTATATCCTCCTTCCGAAGGATCTTAACTATGGTTATCGGACCTCGGCCTTACTTGAAATCGCCGCCCAAGAGGACCAGGCGGCCTCCCAACGTCATATCCCGGAAAAATCCGTTGTCCTTTCTGCCCGTCTTCGCGGAGAGTTGGCTGACCCGGCGGAGTGTCAGGCCAAACTCATTTCCCATCTCGACTATCGCCGTTCGACGCAGCCTCTTGATGAGCCCAGCCTGGGGTCGGTTTTCCGGAATCCTTCGGGTGGTCCTCCGGGGTATACCGCCGGCCGCCTGATCGAAGAATGTGGCATGAAGGGCCAATCTGTTGGGGGGGTGATGGTCTCTCCGCGGCATGCCAACTTCTTTGTGAATACTGGAGGGGGAAGGGCCAGCGAGTTTCTTGAGCTCATGGCCCTCGTGGCGGAGGCCGTCTTGAAAAACTGGGGAGTCATTCTGGAGCCTGAGGTGAGAGTATGGAACGCGTGAGCCGGGAGTCTCTGATGGCAAAAGGGGTTCGTCGGGTAGCGGTGCTCTCGGGAGGAGATTCCGATGAGGCCGAGATTTCCCGCATTTCTGGAACGGCAGTGGCTGAGGCCCTCCGAAAGGCCGGCTTTGATGTTGGGGAGTTCGAGGCGGATCGTTCCCTGGCAAAAACGCTGACAGACTTTTCTCCGGATGTGGCCTTTCTGGCGACTCATGGAGGCGTGGGGGAAAACGGAACCCTGCAAGGTTTTCTCGAAACGATGAAGATTCCCTATACTGGCTCGGGCGTTCTCGCGTCGGCGATCGGGATGTCCAAGATGCGCTCGCGAGCCCTCTTTCGGGAAAGAGGCCTTGCGGTCCCCCTGACTTATGCCCATCGCACGGAGGAACCCTTTAACCCGGACTTTATCTCGTTCGACCCGCCCTATATGGTCAAGCCTGAAGCCGCAGGTTCTTCGATTGGGGTAAAGAGGGTCTTGAGACGCGAGGATCTTGCGGCCGCCGTCTCCGAAGCCGGCCTCTATTCACACTGGGTTCTTGTGGAGCAGCTGATCCCGGGGCGGGAGATTCAGTCCGCACTCCTTTCCGGGCGCTATCTTGGGGCTATCGAGATTATTCCTGACAAGGCCGAGCCATTTTATACCTATGCCTCCAAGTATGTTCCCGGAGGCTCCCGCCATATCAGTCCGGCCCCGCTGACTCCGGACGAGTCCTCAGAACTTTCACGGATTACCATTGAAGCCTGCCGGGTTCTTGATGTGCGCGGCGCCTGTCGGCTTGATACGATCTTGAATGATGAAGGGGTCTTTGTCATTCTCGAGATTAATACCCTCCCGGGACTCACCCCCACATCACTTCTGCCGGAGATTGCCTCTCATGAAGGCCTTTCCTTTACCGATCTGATCATCGAGCTTATTGCGACGGCCTCCCTCGATGAAAAGAGGGAGTTTCCAGCCGTATCTGGTCACTAATGGACCATTCGGCTCCCAACCCCGCCATCGCGGAGACTGGGCCGTTGAGAAAGGTCCGTCCCAAATCCGGGCGCTATGTGCTCTTTGGTCTTTTCTGGATATTCTGGGCGGGAGTCGTCGTCACGGGGCTCTCCCGCATGCCCCACCATCTTCTCCGGACCGTCGTTTTGGGTCCTCCGGTTGTCTCCGACGATACGGTGCGGGGGTGGGTGACTCCTCTGGCATTCAAGACGCTTCCCTCCTCCAACCGAAGTCTTCTGGAGTCCCTGGTTCGAGAACATCCATGGATCTTGCGGGCAAGCATCAAACTTCTGCCAGGTGAAGGGCGCATCGTTCGCGTCCGTCTGAAGACCCCCGTTGCAGTCCTTCTTCCTTCTTACGGGCTTTTGGCCTTTCAGTCCCAACGCCCTCAGGCGGCCCCAACCCATTCATCGTTTCTGGTGGACGGAGGTCTGGTTCTCTCAGGGGAAAGCCTCCCTGGGGCGGGGACGCTCCCTCAGGTGATTGTCCGTTCACCACTGCCCTACAATGTGGGCCGGCGGCTTATCCGGACAATCCGCACCGTCCAAAGGTGTTGGAAGGGGGGCTCCAACGAGGGAAGCTGGTACAGCCTGAATTCTCCCCATGAGATCCGCTACTATCCGGGTCACGGAGCTCCCGTCCTCCTTCTAGGAACCGATCTGGGATGTGCTCCATTCCGACTCTTCGATTCGTTTATGACAAAGAAGGAGGAGCTCGTTTCCGGAAAATCTCCGGAAGCGGTGGACCTCCGTTTTTCCGGAATGCTGATATTGCGGCCGGTGCTTGATCCTCCCTCAAAAAAGCCCGAAAAATCAGATTCCTCGGCCCGATCCTAGCGTTCCACCGAGAGATCCTCTCGGTTTTTCTTTCCTCACTCCTTGGACAAAAACCTTATTTTTCGGTACAAGGGATCTGGGGTCCGTCTTCACCTTATTTTTTATCTTGGCCTCGTTATTGGTAGTTTCCTGCTGTTGAGGCGCTCCCCGGTTTATGCGAAAATGGGCACGCACTAAGGGTGTTTCCAATTTGTCGAGACAGTCAAAATTGATTTGAGGATTTCCCATGTCGGACCAACAGGTTTTTGCAGCAATCGATCTTGGATCAACGAAGGTTTGCGCCCTTGTCGGGCAGGCTCTCGAGGAAGACCGGTTTGAGATCGTCGGGATTGGAATCGCCTCCACTCACCATGGAATCAGAAATGGAACGATCGTGGACGTTCAGCAAACAGTCGCCGCCATACGAAAAGCCGTTGAAATAGCCGGACGAAAGGCAAGCCATCCCTTAACCCACGTGGTTGTGGGATTTGCGGGGGGAGAGATCGAGGGGCAGGATCAGCGGGTCATGATCGCCCTCAAGGATCGCGAAGTTCAGGAATCCGATATTGATCGCATCCTTCAGGAGGCCCGGACGATGATGGGGTGCGCTCCCTCTGAGCTGCTTCACACAATCCCCAAGGGCTATCGCATTGATGAGCAGGGAGGAATTCTCAATCCGGTGGGGATGGTGGGCGCAAGGCTTGAGGCCCAGGTTCATGTCATCCGCGGGTCGGATATGGTTCTGGCCAACCTGAAGAGAAGCGTCGAGCGTGCCGGCCTCAGCGTCAGGGAGGGGGATCTTATTCTTCAGCCTCTGGCCAGCGCCCGGGCGGTTTTGACGGAGGACGACAAGGAGCTGGGGGTCTGTGTTGTGGATATCGGCGGGGGAACGACAGGGATGGTCCTCTATCAGAATGGGGCGCTCTCGGGAGTTCGTGTGGTTCCTCTTGGAGGGGCGGCAATGACAAAGGACCTTGCCGCTGTTCTCCGGATTTCCCAGGCCGATGCGGAGAGGATCAAGCGGGAGGTCTTTAGTACCCCCGGCCATCATGAGCTTCCCGCCTCGGAGGAGGAAGACGCTCCTGCCTTGTCCGATGATGCCATGTCGGCAGCCGGGCGGCGGGTCCAGGTTCGGGAGGTTGTCGAGGCCCGTCTTGAGGAGATCCTGAGGAAGGTCAAGTCCGATCTCGACCGTCTTCGTCAGGGGGCTTTCCTGGCCCGCGGGGTGGTCCTGACGGGAGGGGTGGCCAAAATGCCGAATATTGTCTCTTTTGCGGAAAAGATCTTTGAAATGCCTGTCTCGGTGGGCTATCCGGGAGAGCGGGTGCAAGGCCTTGTAGATCAGACGTCCGGGCCTGAGTTCGCCTCGGCGGTCGGGCTTCTTTATTTTGCCAGAGACCAGTGGAGTCCCTCAGATGTTCCCGTGCGGGAGTTGCCGGTTGGTGATGTGGCTCCTCCCGCAACGGTGAAAAAGGTGCGGGAAGGACCTCCCGCCGGGGTTCGTCTCTGGAATTGGCTCAGGGAAATCATTTAGAAGACGTTGCTCCGGGAGAGTTCAGCCGGACTGTGGGGAGAGGCATCATGGAGTCTGAGTGGAGCGAAGAGCCCATCATCGATTATAAGCAGTCGGGAATTCTGGGGGCCCGCATCCTTGTTATTGGGGTGGGGGGCGGCGGGTGCAATGCTATTCGCTCGATGATCCAGTCCGACCTCAAAGGGGTTGAGTTTGTGGCAGTCAATACCGACGTTCAGGCCCTCAACCGGATCGACGCCCAACGAATTCAGATCGGCAGCGCTGTCAGCCGGGGCCTTGGCGCCGGGGCCAATCCCGAAGTCGGACGGCGTTCGGCCATCGAAGACATGGAGAAGATCCGGAGCGTTGTTGTCGGAGCCGACATGGTCTTCGTCACCGCCGGGATGGGGGGCGGAACGGGAACGGGTGCGGCCCCCGTCATTGCCCAGGTGGCTCGGGAGGCCGGAATCCTGACGGTAGCGGTCGTGACGACTCCCTTCGGCTTTGAAGGGCCAAAACGGGGCCGAAACGCCGAGGAGGGTCTCCGAGAGCTTCGGCGCTATACCGACACACTCATTGTCATCCCCAATGACCGTCTCGAATCGGTTGTCGATCGGGGAACCCCCCTGATCGATGCTTTCAAGAAGGCTGACGATGTACTTCGGCAAGGTGTTCAGGGAATCTCCGACATCATCACCCGGCCGGGTCTGATCAACCTTGACTTTGCCGACGTCCGGACAACGATGGCGAACATGGGGCGCGCCGTGATGGGAATCGGGACGGCATCGGGTCCTGATCGTGCCCTGATGGCGGCTCGTGCGGCCATCAACAGCCCGCTTCTTGAGGACAGTTCGATTCGAGGGGCCAAGGGGATCCTCGTGAATTTCCGGGGGGGATCCAATATGACCCTCAACGAGATCACCGAGGCCTCCCGCCTGATCGAGGAGGAGGCGGAGAGGGGATCGGCCAATCTTATCTTTGGGACAGTGGTTGAGGATCATCCCATGGATGAGATTTTTATCACGGTGATCGCTACAGGATTTGATCGTCCGGTTGAGCCAGAAGAAAAAGAAGGAATCGAAGAGGTCTTTCCTCCTTCGGAGGGACAGGAGGAGATGCCAACCTACCTCCGGCGCCAGGCTCCCACTCTCGGTCGCCTTCCGCTAAAAGACCTCCCTGCCCCCGCCTCTCCCTCCGATGAGAGTCACTCCGAACGTCCTGCCATCTGGAGAAAGAGGGGCGATTCCTGATGGATCTTCGTCATTGTCTCCTCCAGTCGTTGGGTGTTGAGCATGGATTCGGGACGCGGCTTCGGGAAAATGATCCACAGGGACGTCCAGAGACTGTGACCCTGTCCCAGGTCCACAAGTCCGTGGTTGTGTCAGAGATGGAGTGTCGGCCGGGTCAGTCCCGTCCGTGGGGGGATGGGCTCTGTTCCGGCCCGGGAGGCCGCAAAATCGGCGTGTGGACAGCGGATTGTCTTCCGGTTCTCCTGGCCTCTCCTTCGGGGCATCATGTCGCTGCCTTGCATGCCGGCTGGCGAGGGGCTGCCGCCGGGATAGTCCGGGAGGGACTCCGGATATTGTGCGGGGAGGCCGGGGTTCTTCCTGGTGAGGTTCTCGTGGTGATGGGGCCCTGCATCGGTCCATGCTGCTATGATGTGGGCCCCGAGGTCTGGTCAGCTGTTTGGGAGGGAACTCCGGGCTATTGTCCCGAATCACAGTTACGACTCGATCTTCGGGGGCTTGTCGCCTTTCAGTTGAGAGAGGCTGGCGTTCCGGTGGAGAATATTGGAAGTTTGGCGCTTTGTACCCGCTGCCATCCGGATCTTTTCTTTTCCCACCGTGGGATGGGGGCTGATCGGAAGGGGCGATCAATGCTCAACTATATTTGTCCCCGGTCGTAGCTGTGCCGACAATCGCCGAGAATGTTATGGCCATACGAGAGGATATCCGGGAGGTGTCCCGGGCCTCTGGCCGATCCGACCTCCCACGTCTTGTCGGAGTGACAAAGACCCGATCTCCAGAAGAGGTTCGGGCCCTTGTCTTTGCAGGGGTTGACCATCTCGCGGAGAATCGATGGGAGAGCTGGCATGAGCGTCTTTTGGCCTTTCCAGAGACTCTCTGGCCCTCCATCTTCTGGCACTTTATCGGTCCGATTCAGGGAAGGGCACTCAAGCGGTTTTACCGTCCGCTTTTCTGTATCGATACACTCGACAGCCTCTCTCATGGGGCCACCCTCTCCCGGCTGGCAATGGAGACTGGCACCCTGCAGAAGGTCCTGGTGGAGGTCAATGTTTGCCGCAATCCCGGGCGGGCAGGGGTTCTCCCCGAAAATCTTTTCACAACGCTTGAAACCCTGGCGTCTCTGCCGGGTCTTCATCTCGAGGGGCTCATGGTCATGGGGCCTATCCCCGGGGATGGCAAGGCCCCCTCGACTTCGGAGGTTTTTGCTGAGGGGAACGCCCTGTTTAAGGAGTCCCGACGATTGATCCCGTCGATGGGAACGCTCTCTATGGGAATGTCGGAGGACTATCGGGAAGCGATCCGCTGGGGATCGACTGAGGTCAGGATCGGACGACGTCTTTTCGAGGGGATGTTACGGTGAGTAAGGCGGAGAAGCCGGTGGGCAAAAAACAGAAAACCAATGGAGGAGAGGGAGCGATTTCCGGGCCAGTCCTCATCGTGGGGGGAGGTCAGATGGGCGGGGTCCTTGCCCGTCACATGGTGGGAGAAAAAGCGGGATCATGGGGGCCTGTCCGCGTTGTCGACCCCGGTGCCGAGGCGCAGAAGGCCCTGAAATCGGAAGGAATCATTGTTTCACCTTCTCTTGCGGAAGCCCTCCGGAAGGACCCTTCTCCCTCTCTGGTCGTTCTGGCAGTCAAACCGGGTGTCTTTCTTCGTCCCGGAGGCGAGATTGTCGCAGTCCTCTCCCAGCTTCCTCCCGGGACGCTCGCGCTGTCGGTCATGGCGGGGGTGAGCCTGGATCGCCTCAAATCCGGAAACCCCTCTCTTCGCTGGGTGCGGGCAATGACCAATCTGGCTCTTTCGGCAGGGAAGGGGATGACTCTTCTGGCGGCTGGATCCGATGTCATTCATGGAGAGCAAAGCTCCATTTATGCCCTCTTTGCCGGTATCGGGCGGGCGCTGTGGTTACCGGAGGAGTCCTTCGATGCCGCCACGGCTCTTGCCGGCTCAGGGCCGGGTCTTTTGGCTCTGGTGGCGGAAGCCCTGGCGGATGGAGGTGTCAGGGAAGGTCTTTCACGCGAAACAGCAACGCTTCTCTCATCCTGGGCGATCTATGGTGCCGGCGCCTTGATGGCTGACCGGGGGATCCTCCCGGAGTCCCTCAAATCCCGAGTCGCTTCCCCCTCGGGGACAACCATCGAAGGATTGGCACTTCTTGAGAAGAGGGGGGTCCGGGGGGCCCTGATCGAGGCTGTTCATGCGATGGCCGAGCGCTCACGGACACTATCCCGTTCATAAATCAAGGAGGCTTCCATTTCTCTCTTTACTGATATTCTTAATGCGTTTACCTGGATTGTCATTATTCGGGCCCTTCTTTCCTGGGTCCGGCCGGATCCGAATAATCCTATCATCCGGTTCATGGACTACGTGACCGAACCCTTTCTCCACCCAATCCGCCGCCTTGTTCCCCCGGAAAAAATGGGAGGGCTTGATCTTTCTCCCCTGATCCTTATTTTCATCATCCAGGCGATCGAGCGGTTCGTCTATTGAAACTTTGTGGACGGCCCTTGCCCGATGTCCTGACGAGAGAGGAGTCCACATGATTGACCATACCCGCCTGACCGAGTTACGGACTCACGAATTTTCCAAGAGCCTTCGAGGGTATTCTCCCCAGGAGGTTGACGACTTCCTCCACACTCTTTTTGATGAGATCTCCGAGATTCTCGACAAGGTTTCCGCGTTGACCACTCGTGTCGAGGACCTTGAGGAGGAGAAAGAGTCACTTCGGAAGCGGGAGGAAAGTTTGGGGGCAACGCTCGTGGCGGCCCAGAGTGCCGCCGAAGAATGGAAGTCTGTGGCTCGCCGGGAGGCGGACCAGATCATTCGGGAAGCCCGTAGTGAGGCGGAAGAACTGATCCGGAAGGCCGAGGAGGAGGTTGAGGTGATTCTCCGGGCGGCCCGGGAACGTGCAGGAACCTTTGAGGAGGGGAGGGGACGCCTCAGGCAGGAGCTTTCTCTGACTCTGTCTCGGCTCAGAGGAGAGATGGATGCGCTTTACGCGGCCATGGACCGATGGGAAAAGGGGGTTTCAGACCTTGGCAAGGGTCCGGGAATCGAAGAACGCCTCCCCTAAGGACAAGAAGTCAGGGACGGGAAAAGAGAGCTCCGGGTGGATGCTCGTCATTGAGGTCAAGCCTGGGCAATCTCGTGTGTTCCTCCGACGAGGAACATCGGACGGGACCGCTCCCAAGTGGGTAGTGGGAATTAAGGAGCCCCCCCGGGAGGGGCAAGCCAATGAAGGCGTGCTCAGGGTTTTGGCCGAATATCTTGGAGTCTCCCCCTCATCAATCTCGCTGGTTTCGGGCCACACCAGCCGTATCAAGCGTCTTTCGGTGAGGGGGATTGATGAGTCTATAGGAGTCAAGCGCCTGCGGAGTCAAACATCCCCGCCACACTAGTCAAATGTGACGGATTCGTTCCGGATTTCGTGGCCATCATCAATCCTCATGAGGATTGTGATCGAGTAAACGGGAGATCCCCCAAGCCAGAAGGCTCGTGAAGTTTCCTCCTTGGGGGCAAGAGGCTCGAACATGAGGTAGGCTGGCGGGAGTTTGAGGGGAACGATATCCCCGTTCCCGATCTTGTACTTGGCCCCAAGCATTTGCATCTTGATCGGTCCATTGCCTTCAAGGGTGTATTTCAGGTAAGCCACCGAAGGAGAAAGCAGCATGGACATATTGAGCCGCCAGCCATTTCCCTGAATCACGCGAAAGGTGGTTCTTGTACTGATGCTTCGCTGGGAAACAAGCTTGTGGGGCTTCCCCAGTGGCCCGGTTTTCAGTCCGATGATGGATCCGCCGATCCCGGCCACAAGAAGGAGACCGACGACAATATAGATGGCAATTGTGACTGGGCTAAACCCCTGTTCCTCGCGGGGTCGGGAGGGGCTATAGAGCTCTTCGAACTCTCCCCCCTTCGAGGAAGCCCCCTTTTTTTGGGGGGCTCCTGGTTTTTTTTCCCGTCCCTCCTGCCCATTTGCCTGCGCAGAGTTTCCGGTCGCCGAAGTCCCCGCCGTCGGGGTCTTCTCCCGGTCCGATCCATTTGCCAAGGTTGGTTCTGTCATTCAGATCCTCTGCTAAGGCCTTTTGCCTCAAACATGATTCTATCAAGACACAGCATAGCCAAGATACAGCACTCGACCCGAAAGATCCCGTCGAATGCATCTGTTAATTCTACTAAAGAGTTCGCGATCTGGGCAAGAATGACTTCCAGATCCTTGCAGGAGGAGACCTGACCGCCTTCATTTCCCGTCGAACTTTGGGGCCAACTCCGAGGGCTATAGCGTCGGGGCTGAGGCTCCGTCGAGGAGAAAGCGCGTTGGGCGACCGAGAGAACCGGCTTCCCGCAGAACCCATTGGGACGGGAGATCTCCTTCCCCGGAGAGAACCTTTTGAAGAATCTTCTTTTTGTCAGCTCCCGCCACCAGAAAAAGGCGCTCTCCCCCCCAGGCCAGCATCCGGTAGGTCAGGCTAATCCGGGCCACCCGGTCGCCCTGTTTCGGAACTGCGATGACAAGCCTGTGATGATCGTCTTCCGGAGAAGTTCCGGGAAAAAGACTCGCCGTGTGTCCATCCGGACCGATCCCCATGAGAAGAATGTCGATCGTTGGTGGATGAGGGATGGCTGGTCCGAGGAGGTCCGTGATGAGTCTTTCGTACCGGAGGGCCTCCGCCTCTGCTGATGGATGCTCGCCCTTCATTCGGAAGACTGTTTCCCCCGGAACTTTTCCGGGGAAGAGTAATGCTTCTCTTGCCATGCGATAGTTGCTCTGTGGATCCTCTGGTCCGACGCACCGCTCATCCACGAAGAACCAAAGGATGCGTCTCTTCTTTTCGTCGGACCAGCCAAGGATTCCTCCCGCGAGACTTTGAAAGACGGGAGCCGGTGTCGAACCACCAGAGAGTGCGATGGAGACTCTTCGTTGCCGGGAAAGACAGTCCTCGATGCGGGACAGGATCTCGCGGGCTGCTCCCCGGGCCCAGTCCTCATGAGAGGAAAAAATGGTCAGGGAGACGGGGGATCCCTTCATGGGAGTGGTGGGTGGGGTTGTCATGCGGGATTCCTTTCACTTGGAATGGTCGGATCGAACAAGTCGTCGGGCAATTTCAGCGGCCCCCTTGAGGCCGACATCCGGATCCGAGGAGAGTGTAACCGGAATTGTTGTCAGGAGTTGGCGGTAGCGACCCTTCGCCGTGAACGTCTCCATGAAGGCCTTCCTGTCAAGAAATGGGAAGATCTTTTCAGGGATCCCTCCCGCCAAAATGACTCCGCCCGTCGCCAGAGTTTTAAGGGCCATGTTCCCGGCCTCTGCCGCAAGAAGCCTCCAGAAGTGCCCCATCACAGCCAGTGCCAGGGGATTTCCTTTTTCGGCCTCCAGAGAGACAGTTTCGGGAATCTTGTCTTCCGGGAGATCGGGAGAGAGACGCTTCCCTCCGGGGGGAGGCGTCTGGGCATGAAAATGATAAAGATGCGCCAGCCCCGGTCCGGAAATGAGTCGTTCGGGGCTGGCATGGCCAAACTTTTTCCAGATCCACTCAAGAAGAGGGATTTCTTCCGGGCAGGTCGGGGCCCAGTCGGTATGGCCTCCCTCGGTCGGGAGGGGAAGGGGAATGCCATTGTGCATTCCGATGATGGCCTCTCCCAGCCCTGTTCCCGGAGCCACCACGACCCGCGTTCCCTGGGGATCCCTGGATCCCTCATTGATCGTTTTCAAGGACTCCGGAGGGGCAACTGTGGTCCCCCAGGCGATGGAGACGAGATCGTTGGCCAGTGCCACCGCTTCGGAGGGAAGCCTGAGAGTCGTGGCGAGAGATTTTGTTTCGATGATCCAGGGGAGGTTTGTGGTCTGGCATCGGCCGGAAATAACCGGGCCGGCAACACCGAAGGCCGCCGATTCAAGGGGCTTTTTTGTCAGAACAGGGTCGATCTCTTCCATAAACTGGGCGAGTACCGACTCAAGGGACGGATAATCGCGAGAGGAATAGGAATGGAGGCTTTGGGGGGAAGGGACCCCGGAGTCCGGGTCAAAGAGCCCAAGGAGTGTTTTTGTTCCTCCGATGTCTCCGGCCAGAATCACGAATTCCTCCTCTCCCTTTTAGGTAAAGTCACTATTTTTGATGACTTGATGGGCAGATATCCTCATGGTTTCTTGACAGAAAAGCCTCCCTCTCCGTATGATCTTAAAGTGTCGATGATTTTTTGTCATCCTTTGATTTGTTCTTTTTGCTATTCTTTTGGATATTTTTCTTTGGGTGGCGGCCCACGCTCCGCCATGAAAGGGCGTCTTCCATGTCCATTCCTGTTCAGCAAGCCTTGAAGGTCGGCTCTTATGTCATGAAAAAGAAATGGTCAGGGGACAAGCGATATCCCCTGGTTCTCATGCTTGAGCCACTCTTTCGGTGCAATCTTGAGTGTGCCGGTTGTGGCAAGATCCAATACCCCGAGGAGATCCTCAAGAAAAGGCTCTCTCCGGAGCAGTGCATTCAGGCGGTGGAAGAGTGTGGCGCTCCCGTTGTGACCATCGCGGGGGGCGAACCTCTCATTCATCCTGAGATCGGCGAAATTGTTTCCTCAATGGTCGCCAGGAAAAAATTCGTTTATCTGTGCACGAATGGCATTCTCCTTGAACGCGGCCTTGAAACCATCGCTCCCTCTCCTTACCTGACATTTAGTGTCCATCTTGATGGACTGAGGGAGACCCATGACCGGCTTGTCTGTCGGGAAGGTGTCTTCGACATTGCCGTTCGCGCGATCAAAACCGCCCTTTCAAAGGGATTTCGCGTGACGACCAATACAACAGTCTTTGAGGGGGAGGACCCTGAAGAGCTCCGGCGCTTTTTTGACTTTGCCCGTGATCTTGGGGTCAACGGAATGATGATTTCTCCCGGATACCCCTATGCCTGGGCACCCGATCAGGACCATTTTCTGCGACGGGAGAGGACCAAGGATCTTTTTCGCGCCATTTTGGCAGATCGGGCAGGGAAGGGCTGGAACTTCAACCACAGCCCCTTCTATCTCGACTTTCTTGAAGGGGAGAAGGACTACGACTGCACCCCGTGGGGAAGTCCAAACTATTCGGTTTTAGGATGGCAGCGCCCTTGTTACCTTCAGAACGAAGGCTATGCGGCAACCTATCGTGAGCTTATGGAGGAGACCGATTGGAGAAAATATGGTCCCTCTTCCGGAAACCCCAAGTGCCGTGATTGTATGGTGCACTCCGGGTTTGAGCCTTCTGCGGTGGGAGATGCGACGTCATCACTTCGGAATACCTTCCGGTCCATTTCGAGCCTTCTTCCGGCCGGCTGACGGCAGGCGGCCCGCCTTATGGCCACCTATGTGGTGGGAGATCTTCACGGACAGCTTCCTCTTTTTGAAAATCTCCTGAAGAAAGTCACCTTCAATCCAAAAGATGATCGCCTGATTGCCACGGGAGATGTGATAGACCGTGGCCGCTTGGTGGGAGACCTTCTTGAGCTCCTGTACCAGGGCGCCAAGGAAGGATGGTTCCTCCCTGTGGCAGGTAACCACGAGGAGGCCTATCTCCGCTTTCGGGACGGGGATCCGGTTCCCTTCTATCAGAATTCGGAGTTTGGGGGGACTCAGACGCTTGAATCCATGAGTCGACTGGGGTTTGCCCGCAGACGATTGCTGGACTCGTGGATTGGCTCCTGGCCACTTTACTGGTCCGACTCCCGCCATATCGTTGTCCATGGGGGGCTTCCCTCTGTTCCCGGGACACGTTTTGGCGATGTGGACCTTTGTGACACACGCCTCTCTCCTTCCGGCATTTTCCATGAATGCGTCGACCTTCGTCCTCCCCATATTCTTCCCTCATGGGACGGACGCCTTGTTGTCTCCGGTCACACCATTGTACGCAAAGCCAAATTTTATCACGAGGCGCTCGTCATGGTAGACACCGGAGCCTATCGAACGGGGCGTCTATCGGCCTATTGTCTGGAGTCAGGGGAGTTTCACTCTGTCGAGGGCCCCCCCTGTTAAAGACAGTAAGGCGGGACTGTCGGAGTGGAGGGGCGACCTTGGTGTGTCAAGGAGTTTGGGCCAGAATTTTTTCTGCCGCCCGAATGCCGGAGGAAAAGGTTTGGGAAACTGAGACCCCGGACAGATAGGATCCGGCCAAATAGAGGCCAGAGGGAAGGGCGGCCTCAATGGCCCGGATTCTCGCGCCGTGTCCTGGAATGGATTGAGGGATGGCTCCTCCCCAGCGCTGAATACGCACATAGGAGGGGGAGCCTTCCACTCCAAGCATGGACTCGATTTCTTTTGTCACCATTGGCAAGAGGTCTTCATCGAAAGCCTGGGCAAGCTTTGGCTGGATCATCCCCCCGACAAAGACGGTGAGAAGAACCTGTCCGTTGGGAGCTCTCCCGGGAAAGAGGGAGGAGGAGAAAAGAGCCCCGAGAATCTTGCGGCGCTCCCGTGAGGGGACGAGCAGTCCGAATCCGTCAAGCGGATGAGAAATTTTGTCCCGGGGATATCCAAGATATACAACCGCAATCGGTGCATAGGGGATTTGTTCGAGAAGGGGGGGGATGCCCCCTGCCAATGGCTCGATAAGTTCTGCTGTCTGGGAGGCCGGAAGCGCCAGTACGAGATATTTCGACCGAATATAGTAGGTTTCCTCTTCGAAGAGAAGGGCGGTCCGGAACCCACTCTCGGAGCGGGCGCAGCCAATGACTTCAGCATTGGTTCCCGCGTCCTCATCGAGAATGTTGGCGAGGAATTCTGGAAGCGACCCCATTCCATCGGAAAACGAAAGTATTTCTCGGGCAAAAGGCGGGGCTGGCGGTTTTTTTTGTCTTGACAAGGCCAGTCCTCCCTTTATCAGCGACCCGTAGGATTTTTCCATGTCGACAAGCCGGGGAAAGGTATCGACCATGGAGAGAAGGTGGGGATCCGAGGCATAAACGCCTTTGACAAAAGGATCGATCAGGGATTCGAGAAACTCCTTTCCGAGACGTCGTTGGACGAATTCGGCCACGGTTTCCTTTTCGGGGTCGAGCCCATCCTCGGGACTGGTGGGGGGGATGAAGGGCTCTTTCAGAAGTCGCATTTTAGCCGGGAGGGAAAGGATTGGCGAGAATACCCCCTCCAAAAGGCTCATGGGAAGGGCAACCGGACGACCATTTTTCAGGATGAATCTCTTTTTTCCTGTGGTTCCAGCCAGCTGGATCTTTTCTGTAATCTCTGGGAGAGAGAGATATCTGAGGAGAGGCTCTTCGGATCTCACCAGAAGGCTATTGGGTCCTGTTTCGATCTGGTAGCCACGATCGGAAAGGGTTCGGATCACTCCTCCCAAATAGTCATTTTGCTCCACAAGGCGAACTGTGCGACCGGCGCGTTTGAGATGGGTGGCGCATGCCAAGCCGGCAATCCCGCCGCCGATGACCAGTGTTTCTAAATCTTCTGTTGCCAAAATGAATCTCCTGAAAAATCACGTCATGCCAAAGTCACGGAGGCGGCGTCCCCGAAAACTTTATACGCATTTTTCCCGAAAGGTCAATATCATCGAATTTTTCTCCAGAATGATTTTTCAGGGCCACGGTTTCTGATAGAATAAAACGATGATCTTTTAAGGAGATCCTGAAGCCGGGGCATCGCCAAGTCGATCTGCGAGGCCGCGATTTTCCACATCGGCGGGCAGGCCCGTGTCGCGTTATTCCCACATTATGCCAGGAAGGAAAAGTGTCCATGAGTTTGAAAATTGAGCCGGGTGATGGCGCAAAGAGAACATTTCAGCGGGGCTATTCTCCCGAGGAGGTCCGGACCCGGGTCGACAGGACAATCCAGGAGTTTTTGCGTGATGTGAAGGTGCCTGGTTATCGGCCGGGTCGGGTTCCTGCTTCCTATGTCCGTAGCCGCCCCTCCTTTATGGCCTCTGTTCGTGAGGAGGTTACGAAGGGGATTCATTCCGAAGTCATTGGAGATCTGGTTAAGGGGGCCACTGAGACAGTGGTCTTTCTTGATCCTGAGGAGTTTTCCGTCACGGAAGAGAATGAAAAGTCCGGATTGACAGTCACGGGAACCATGGAGGTCTTTTCCCTTCCCGAAAACTTTGTCTATGAAAAAATCGGGCTTTCTCCCGAGAGTCTTCCGTCTGTCAGCAAAGAGGAAGTCGAATCGGCGATAACCCTCCTTGCCAGACAGGGAGCCACCCAGTTCATTCAGGATCTGCCAGAGGATACTCCGGCTGAAGATGGGGATTTGGTTGATTTCACCTTCTCTTTTGTCGATCCGGCCACGGGTCTTTCCAGAGATGGCCGCCAGACCGTGACGGTCGGTGACCCTCGGGTTCCAGAGATCCTGACGCGGTCCCTGATCGGCAAGAAGGCCGGAGAGAGCTTTACCGGAAAAATCCCCTTCAATATCCCCGGGGAAAAAAAGGGTGAGCGCAGTCGCAATGAAACTCATGAAGCCACGATCGGAGTTCTCTCTGTCCGTCGGCTCAAGCCCTTGACGCGGGAAGAGCTTTTCAGCTCTCTTCTCGGGTCCAAGGAGCCCGCGGAGGGGCAGACTCTTGAAGGCATTGTTGAACAGAAGGTCCTCGAGCAAAAGCTGACCGAGATCCTCAATCGCAAGATGGAAGAGTTGGTTGTGGAGGTCCTTTCCCGGAATACCCTGCCTGTTCCTGAAGGTCGGATCGATCTCGAGATTGCTCGGATGAAACAGGCTGGGATGTCTGATGGAGAAATTGACCGGGAAAGAGTCAAGAAGGACACCATGTGGTGGTTTATTCTTGACGAGCTCGCGGCAAAGATCCCTGTGTCCCCCGGAGTCCAGAGAGTCGAGCAGGAATTCTATGCCCTGATTCAGCGTGCCGGGAGTCCAGGGAAAAATGAGGAACGCCGAAATGAGTACATCGAGCAGGCAGTTGTTTCGGCTCGCAGACGCCTGACCGAAGAATATCTCTTGAGACAGTCCTCCTTTTCCGGATGGGACGACTTCTTTGCCCCCGGAGGGGTTCTTGAAAAACTGAATTGGGGATCTTTTGGTGTCCTCCCCCCCGCATCAGAGCAAATAGGCCAGGCGCACGATCATGACCATGATCATGACCATGATCATGCAGGACATAATCACTAGGGTTGTTCGTTCAGGAGAGGGACAAGTCCCTCTCCCTCATCATATTCCGGGAGATTTTCTCAATGCTTATTCCGATGGTTGTGGAGCAAACAAACAGGGGCGAGCGGGCCTACGACATTTATTCGCGTCTTCTTCGCGACAGGATCATCATTCTGGGGACTCCCATCGATGATACGGTGGCGAACCTTGTTATTGCCCAGATGCTTTTTCTTGAGTCGGAAGACTCTTCAAAGGATATTAATCTCTACATCAACTCGCCGGGAGGAATTGTGACGGCGGGGCTTGCAATCTATGATACGATCAAATTCATCAAGCCCGATGTGTCGACCATATGTATTGGACAGGCTGCCAGCATGGGAGCTTTTCTGCTGTCAGCAGGTGCCAAGGGGAAACGCTATGCGCTTCCAAATGCCCGCATCATGATCCATCAACCCATGGGAGGTTTTCAGGGCCAGGCCACCGATATTGAGATCCATGCCCGGGAAATCCTGAAACTCAAGGCAGATCTGAATCGGATGTTGTCGGAGCATTGTGGGCAGCCAGTTGAAAAGGTGGCTCAGGATACGGATCGGGATTATTTCATGTCATCCAAGGAAGCAAAAGATTATGGACTGATTGACTCCGTGATCACGTCACACAGGATCGACACAGAAAAGACATCAAAGTAGGGTCTGTCATTTAAGACCCAAAGATACAGGGGGGATCATGGCCAGAGAACGGAAGGATAAGAATGGAACGGGTGAAGCGGAGATTGCCTGCTCATTCTGTGGGAAAAGACGGGAGGACGTGCGTCGGCTGGTTTCTGGTCCGGGTGTGTATATCTGCGATGAGTGTATCGAGCAATGCTCGGCGATTATCGCCGAGGCATGGGATGCCGAACCCGAAAAGGTCGCCGTTCCTAACCTGATGAAGCCATCCGAGATCAAACGGGCCCTTGACCAATACATTATTGGTCAGGAAAGAGCCAAAAAAATTCTCTCGGTGGCTGTTTATAACCACTACAAGCGGGCTCGGGCGAACAAGATCTCCGAAGATGTGGAGCTTCAGAAAGGGAATATCATTATGCTGGGTCCCACGGGGACCGGGAAGACCCTGCTCGCACAGACTCTCGCTCGAATCCTTGATGTTCCCTTTGCCATTGCCGATGCCACGACGCTCACGGAAGCCGGGTATGTGGGTGAGGATGTCGAGAATATTATCCTCAAGCTTCTGCAGGCCGCGGATTATGATGTGGAAAAGGCCGAGTGGGGAATCATCTACATTGACGAAATCGACAAAATTAGTCGAAAGTCTGAGAATCCTTCGATCACCCGTGATGTCTCTGGCGAAGGCGTGCAGCAGGCCCTTCTCAAGCTCGTGGAGGGGACGGTTGCCAATGTCCCTCCCCAAGGAGGACGCAAGCACCCTCATCAGGAATTTATTCAGGTCGATACGACGAATATTCTCTTCATTTGCGGAGGGGCCTTCGTGGGCCTTGATTCGATCATCTCCCAACGCCTCGCCCGAAAAACAATGGGCTTTGGCGCCGAGGCCAAGCCGGCACAGGATCGGGTTCTGTCAGGGAAACTGTTTATGGAGGCTCGTCCGGACGATCTTCTCAAGTACGGGATTATCCCTGAGTTTATCGGCCGCTTTCCGGTGATGGCCATTCTCGAAGACCTTGATGAAGAGGCTTTCCTTCAGATCCTGACACAGCCGAAAAATGCGCTGGTAAAGCAGTTCGAAAAGCTTTTTGCCATTGAGAAGGTAAAGCTCCGCTTTACGGAAGAAGCCCTTCGCGCTGTGGCTCACAAGGCCTATACGCAGAAAACGGGTGCCCGGGGCCTTCGCGCCATTTTGGAAGAGGTGATGCTCGACCTGATGTATGACATCCCTTCCCTTTCCAATCTCTCGGAGGTGATCATTACCGAAGGCGCGATCACGGCAAAGGAGCCTCCGACGCTGATCTGGGGAGAGAAGAAGAAAGAGTCAACGGCATCGGGGGAAGATCCGGGATCCCTGTCGGCCTGAGGCTGTTTACTTTTATGGGTTCTTTTCCGGTGAGGGGGGAGGCGATGCTCCCCCTTTGTTCGGTCGTCCGAAGTGAAAAATGATATCGGGAAAGTCGCCGGATTTTTGGGTCATGTGGGCGAATCTGACGGTAAAATGCTCAGGGCTGTTAATAAATCGAGGAAAGACAAGAATCCCCTTTCGCTCGTATCCTGGGAAGAGTCTTGCGGACGGAATGTATGTCATTCCGACAAGCTTTTTGGCAATTCGGATCGGCTTGGCCGAGCCCAGAAAACCGTTTGACAGGCCCTCCTCCACTTCATCGGCACTCATTGCTCGATCGACCTTCTTTGGCCCCCTCTCCAGAAAAAAATTCATTGGATCATAGTCAATGTAATCCGTTCCTCCATTTTTGATTGTGACGAGAAAGGCATTGAATTCTGCGGCGAGAAGGGAATTATAGTAGGGGGAGTCTTTAGGGATGTAGGATATCGTAAATGTTACCCCATTTACGGTTTGCGTTCCGGGGGTGACCTCATACGCTGTATCAATGAGATGGAAGCCTTTGATGTAATACATGCTTGTCATGATCCGATTGCCAATGGAAACAACAATAATGATAAGAATTAACGCGATGAGTGCGAGGGTATAGTTGAACTTGAACTTCAAGGGGAGTGTCCTTCCTTTTTTGAAGGGGAGAGCCGGAATTCGACTCCAAAATGATCCCTCTTCGGTGCTTTGTTCGGGCTTCCAAGGAGAATGGCTACACCTAGAGACTCTCCGGGGTATAACGTTTCGGGTGGGACGATCTTTTCTGTTGCTTCTTGTTGCCGGAGTGATTGTCTCTTTTTTCCTGTCCGGGTGTGCGGGAGGAGGCCATCTCCATCCCTACCGGAGGGAAAAGGGAGTCCTTGTTCCTGTCGAAGATCCTCAGGGTCTTGTGTCTGACCGCCATGCCCTGACACTCTATTTGGCCGATGTCTATAATGCCCAGCTGAATGGAGGACAGGTTCTCTTTGGCAAGGCCCTGCAGAAGAAGCTCCTAAAGTTTCAGGGAGCCCAGGTTTCCGAAGTGTGCCGAAGCCTGTCCTGCTATGCTCGGGCCGCTCAGAGCTGGAACAAGAAATTTCTTCTAGAGGCCCGTATCAAGCGTGACGAAGACGTCTCCAACCCAAGGGGGTTTCTTGTTTTGAGCCGGTGGTCAGTGTCGCCACTCTTCCCGGAGATGACTGTTCAGGTTTCCTTTTCTCTTGACAGAGTCGGGTCGGAGGGGCTTGAACCCGTGTTTGATCAGGCGGTGAAGCTCATGATGCTTCGGTTGAAGCCTCATCAAAACCACGGGAATCCCTCCGATCCGACCAATGAGATCGCGGCCCTTTTGGCCAGGGGTAAGACCGACCTTGCCATGAGAAAAGGCGAGGAGGCCTTTTTGTCAGGAGCGCCTCAGCCTCCCTCATTCTACTCTTCATTGTACCGTCTTGAAATGAATGCTGGCAAACCAAAGATGGCTCATGAGGTTGGGGAGAGGGCCCTGACCCTGAAAAAGGCATCCCCCCCACTCCTTATCGATATGATTCGGGATGCTCGTGATGCCGGAGACTCCGGCATGGAGCGAAATCTTTTGTTTCAGGGTGTGTCCCTTTATCCTAATGATGAAGTCTTTTGGACAGGACTCATTCATCAGGATCTGCGGGAAGGACGATATGAAAAAGCTCTTGCCACCATCCGTCTCTATGATCACCGGAACCCTCCCCGAACAGGACATCCCTCCTTCCCCCAAGAAAAGTATGCGGCACTTGTAGGACTTGGACGAGGTGACGAAGCCGACCAATGGCTTAAAAAGGCGATCAGCAAAAATTGGATGGAAGCCCCGCATCCCTCACTCCTTCTGGCCCACGCGGTCATCACGCGAGAGTTGCAGAAGGGGCAATGGCGAAAAGCGGAAAAGCTTGCCCGCATTTTGGCCGCCCGGGGCATTCGCTCCAAGGAACTTTATCGGGATTGGATGACAGCCCTTGGGGCCATGGGAAATTCCATTATGGAAGCCCATGTCGGTCGACAGGCCATCGCTGCGGGATACACCTCGGGGTGGATTGATCGCCAGGTGGCCTTTCTCGCACAAAAGGGATACTGATCCGGGTGACGATTCCCAACATTCTCTCTGTCATCAGGATTCTCCTTGCTCCGGTTTTTTTCGGTCTGGTGGCCTATCGGCATATGACGTGGGCCTTCTGGGTTTTTTTTGTGGGGGGACTGACCGATGGACTCGATGGATTTCTGGCACGCATTCTCAATCAGAGAAGCGAGCTGGGAACCATCCTTGACCCGGTCGCCGACAAGGTTTTTCTTTCCTTGTCCTCTCTGACCTTGGGGATCTATGGAATTGTTCCCCGGTGGGTTGTCATTCTTTTCGTGGCTCGGGACATAGTCCTGGTCTCCGGAGTCATTTTGCTGAAACTTATTGATTCTCCCATTCCGGTTCGTCCTCACTTTTTGGGAAAGATGACGACTGGTTTTCAGGTGTTCTACTTGGGACTCTCGGCGTTGGCTCTTGTGGGAGTGATGATTCCGGGAATCCTTCACCTGTTGGAGGTTGGGGCAGTGATTATGTCGGTTGTGTCCGGCATCTACTATATCCATAGGGGACTGACCTGGGTCCAGAAGGGAAAACATGGAGTCGGCTGAGACAGTCGAAGACGTGGTCACTGAAGAGGGAAGGGCCGAACGTTCCGGACTGACAATCCGGGAAGTTCTTGAGGGGAGTCCTGCGTGGAAGGCAGGGGTTCGTCCGGGAGACAGCCTCCTCTCTCTGAACGGCATCCCCTTGAGAGACCTGATTGATCTCGAATTTTTTCAGGCGGAGGCCCGGATCTCCCTTTCCTATCGAAGAGCGGGAGAGATCCGTCAGGTACGGATCAGGAAGGATCCTGACTTGTCCCTGGGAATTGTGGTGGATCCCCCGCCGATTCGACGTTGTCCCAATGATTGTTCGTTTTGTTTCGTCGACCAGATGCCTGCAGGAGCCCGAAAGACCCTCTATATTCGGGATGAGGATTACCGCTACAGCTTCTTGTATGGGAACTTCATCACACTGACAAATCTGACGGAAAAGGATTACCTCAGGATACTTGAGCAGCGCCTCTCGCCTCTTTATATCTCTGTCCATGCCACAGAACCTGCGCTGCGACGGCAGATTCTGAAAAATGACAGAGCGCAAGACATCCTCCCCCTCCTTCAGCGTCTGTGTAACGGAGGAATTACCCTCCATACTCAGGTGGTTCTGATGCCGGGCGTCAATGATGGGGATGCCCTTTTGCGCACATGGAAAGATCTTTCGGCACTCTTCCCCAGAGTCGCATCCCTGGCTGTTGTTCCTGTGGGGCTGACCTCCCATAGGGAAGGCCTTCCTCCCGTACCTTCGATTGATGCCGTCTATGCCAAACATATGATTCGTGAGATCGTTTCCCTTCAGAAGCAGGGAATGGATCGTTGGGGAGACCCTTTTGTTTACCCATCGGATGAATGGTATGTTATTGCAAAAACTCCTTTTCCCTCTCTTTCCAGGTATGGGGATCTCCCACAGCTTGGAAATGGTGTGGGGCTTGTTCCCCTTTTTCGCAAGCAATGGTTGTCGGGAATACGTCGTCTGAACGGTCGCGTTGCCAGGCCCCTTGCCCTCGTCACGGGAGTGGGATTTCTCCCTTATCTCAAGGAGTATGTCGCGTCCTGGGTGTCCGCAGAGGAGCCGGAAGCGCGAAAGGTTCATGTTCTTGGAGTCGAAAACCATTTCATGGGAAAGTCGGTAACCGTCGCGGGACTGCTAGGGGCAAAAGATATTATTGCCAGGGTCCTGAAGGCAAACCTGCCACCGGAGACCCTTCTTCTTGTGCCTGACATTGCATTGAAGGAAGGAAGCGAGACCTTGATTGACGATGGGACAATCGGAGACATCGCCCATAGCGTGGGCTTGGAAACGTTTGCGGTTCCATCTACGGCCCGAGAGTTCTGCCTGTGGTTGGGAGAGAGGTTCCCGTCGCTGTTAAAAAAGAAGGAGAAGACCGCATGAAAATGGGAACCATCTACTTGCGGAGTCCTGCAAAGATCAATCTCTCGCTCCTGGTGCTCGGGCGGCGAGCCGATGGATTTCATGAGCTTCTAACCGAAATGGCGATGATCAGTCTTTTTGACAACATCAAACTTGAGCGGACGCGCCAGGAGGGGATTCATCTCTCTCTCTCGGGGCGGCCTATTGAGGGTGACCCTCGACAAAACCTTGTCGTGAAAGCTCTAGACGCCCTGATGAAGCGGGTCAGTCAGAAGAATGGATCGCTTGTGGGGGGATTTGCCGTCGACCTAGAGAAGAATATTCCCGTGGGAGCAGGACTGGGCGGTGGGTCCTCGAATGCGGCGATCGTGCTTTGGGGAGGGAACCGGCTCCTTGGAAACCCTTTGGGATTTAATGAACTCGATGCGATTTGTCGGACGCTGGGGTCTGATGTGCCCTTCTTCCTTGGTGGCCCCAGAGCACTGGGGACTGGGAGAGGCGAGATCTTGCGTCCTCTTTCTCCCCCATTGTCAGGGGATGTTCTCTTGTGGAATCCCGGGGTGATACTTCCCACTGCCGCAGTCTACAAGGCCCTTGATCCTTCATCCTACCCGATGCAGGGGGTCTGTGAATTGACAGAGGAAGAGCGTTCTATTAAAATTGGTAGTCTTTTGAAGTCCGGAAAACTTTTTAATAGTCTTGAGGCTCCGGCTCTTTCCCTTTGCCCGCAAATTGGTAAGGGGATCGATTTTCTCGAGGTTTTACGCCCGGGAAACGTGCGGATGACGGGATCTGGTCCCACCGTCTTTGCACGATGCCTGACTCCGGAGCAAGGTCACGAGATCAGTCGAAGGATCGTTGAGGACCTCGGCGGATGGGCGGGCGTTTTTAAGTTTCTTGAGTCTCCCCCTGTTTCCTTTTGAGAGATTCGGGGAGCTGTTCACAATGTGACTGGGGCGTCGACAAGCGGCAAGTCACGAGATTTTGGATCTCGCATTCCCAGGTTCGAATCCTGGCGCCCCAACCATAATCCCTGCCGAGGGGACGAGAAAAATCGCCGATCGGGAGGATGGGAATCAGTCGTGAGAGAAATTAAGATATTTTCTGGAAATGCGAATATTCCCCTGGCTCAAGAGATTGTCCGTTATCTTGGAATCTCTCTGTCGACCTCCACTGTCGCTTCTTTTTCTGATGGTGAAATTCGAGTCAGGATTGATGAGAACGTCCGTGGGAACGATGTTTTTCTCATACAGTCGCTCTCTCATCCTGTGAACAACCATTTGATGGAGCTTCTTGTGATGACCGATGCTGTGAAGCGGGCATCGGCGCAGAGAATAACGGCAGTGATTCCCTATTATGCCTATGCTCGCCAGGACAGGAAGGATCAACCAAGAGTTCCCATTACAGCAAAGCTTGTCGCTGATCTGATTACTACGGCCGGAGCATCGCGAATTCTTACGCTTGATCTCCATACGGGACAGTTGCAGGGCTTTTTTAATATTCCTGTGGATCATCTCCATGGAACTCCGGTATTGATCGAACCACTTCGAACGATTGCAAGCCGGGAAAGTATTGTCATTCTTTCTCCCGATGCGGGGGGCGTCGAGAGGTCTCGTGTTTTTGCGAAGAGGCTGCAGGCTCCCTTGGCGATTATCGACAAGAGACGAGAGGGGCCAAACCAGTCACAGGTCATGAACATCATTGGTGATGTCGTGGGAAAAACCGCGGTCATTCTTGATGACATGATCGATACGGCTGGGACGATCACGCAGGGAGCTCAGGCGGCAATTGATGCGGGAGCCAAAAGGGTTGTGGCTGCGGCGACACATCCGGTTCTTTCTGGAAAGGCGCTTGAGCGTCTGAGTGCCTCAGTCATCGATGAAGTGATCGTTACAAATTCGATCCCCATGATGGGCAAGGACGAGCAATGTCGTAAAATCCGGGTTCATTCCATTGCGCCGCTTCTTGGAGAGGCCATCCGGAGAATTCATGATGATGAATCAGTCAGCTCTCTTTTTATCTGAAGTCGGGTACGGGTCAGGTGACCCCTATCGTATCGAACCGTAAAAGTCTAAGGAGGAAGTTGTGGAGCACAGCAAGCTGAAAGTTTCGGTCCGAGAGTCAACGGGCAAGGGCGTGGCCCGGACCTTGCGCCGATCCGGCCATATTCCGGCGGTGGTTTATGGCTCAGGGAAGGCACAGTCCTTGTCGGCACTCCTGAAGGACGTGGAAAAGGCCATGCACGGACATGCAGGAAAAAACGGACTCTTCGACCTTGAAATCTCCGCTGGAAAAAGCTCCCGGACAGCGTTGACCCTGGTTCGCGACGTGCAGAGAGATCCTATTACCGGGAAGATTCTCCATGTTGACTTTCTTGAGGTTTCGGAGAAGGCCCGAATCAAGAATCGTGTTCCCGTAGAAGTTGTCGGGGCCTCCCCCGAGGGCGTCAAGAAGGGCGGGATTCTTGATATTGTCCATCGGGAGCTCCTTGTGGAATGTCTCTCTTTCCAGATGCCCGATCACATCCAGGTCGATGCGTCAGCTCTGGACATCAACCAAACGCTCCATCTCCGTGAGATCACACTTCCCCCTGGGGTGACTGTTCTGGATGATCCGAATACTGTCATACTCCACGTCATTCCTCCGAAGGCTGAGGCGTAACCGCCCCCCTTACAGGAGAGATGCCGGATGTCCCTGGCTGTGATAGGCCTGGGAAACCCAGGAAACGACTATGAGGGAACCCGTCACAATGCGGGGAAGATCCTTCTTGATCATGTGTCGACTCTCTCGGGGATCCCTCTTGAGAAAAAACAGGGAGAGATCCGTTTTGGAGAGGGAAGCTGGCGAGGGGAGAGGATTTATCTCGTCTTTCCGGAAACGTTTATGAACCTGAGTGGGCGCGTCGTTCCATGGCTCCGGCTTCGTGGAGTGGAGTCGCCGTCGGACTGGCTCATTTTGTCGGATGATCTCGATACTCCTTTCGGCATGGTTCGTTTTCGAGAGAAAGGAGGGAGTGGTGGCCAAAGAGGGATCCGCTCTATCCTCCAGGCGGCCGGATCCGAGGCGATAGCCCGGGTTAAATTTGGGATTGGTCGGCCGCTCCAGGTCGGAGCCGATATCAGCCAGTACGTTCTTTCTTCTTTTACCCGGGAAGAGAGGCTTCGCATCCCCGAGCTTCTCCAGAAGGGAGGAGAGCTGGTCGAGCGCTGGATTGAGACACATTCGTTAAAAAAGTCCAAGGGGTGAGTTTGTGGGTTTGTCTTGCGGTATTGTCGGACTTCCAAATGTTGGGAAGTCGACCCTTTTCAATGCCCTGACGGCCTCGGCCGTTCCTGTGGCGAATTACCCCTTTTGCACCATCGACCCGCACTCAGGGATCGTCCCTGTTCCTGATTCCCGTCTTGCTCGTCTTTCGGCGATGTATTCCACACGAAAGACTGTTCCTGCAACCGTCGAGTTCGTGGACATTGCGGGCCTGGTTAAGGGGGCAAGTCAGGGAGAGGGGCTAGGAAATCAGTTTCTCGGCCATATTCGTTCGGTGGACCTGGTTGTCCATGTCCTTCGGGGATTTGAGGACGGTGAGATCACCCATGTCCACGGAGAGGTGAATCCGGTTTCTGACCTCGAGGTCATTGAGACAGAACTCCTTCTGGCAGATCTTTCCTCTCTTTCAGGTCGTGTGCAGAAGCTTGAGAAGCAGTGGAAAACGGCCACCAAGGAAGCAGAAATTCAACGTCCGGCCTTTGTGTCGATCCTGTCAGCCCTTGAGGAGGGGAAGCCCGCGAGAGCCGTGTCTACGGATCCCCAGGCCAACTCCTTTCGTAAGGGCCTGGGCCTGCTGACGGACAAACCGGCCCTCTATGTTGCGAACGTGGCGGAGACAGAGCTTCGCTCACCCTCCGAGAGGGTACGAATCCTTGAGAAGGCGATAGCAGGAAGGGGTGGTGTGCTGATTCCCATATGTGCCAAGTGGGAAGCAGAGATCGCGGAGCTTCCGGAAGAGGAGCGTGCCACCTTTCTTCAGGAGCTTGGGCTTGACCGCTCGGGATTGGATCGTCTTGTGACTGAAGGATATCGCTCTCTTGGTCTGGTAACATTTCTGACGGCAGGAGAAGTTGAAGTAAGGGCGTGGCCGGTTCCCCAAGGAACGACAGCCCCGAAGGCGGCCGCTGAGATCCATTCGGACATTGAACGGGGATTTATCAGGGCGGAGGTAATGCGTTACGAGGATCTCGATCGGCTCGGTTCGGAAAAGATTGTCAAGGAGAAGGGACTTCTTCGCCTCGAAGGCAAGGAGTATATCATTCAGGACGGAGATGTCGTTTATTTCCGCTTTAACGTTTAGAAAATAGGGAGGTTTCACCCATGTACTTCTACGAATGTGTGCTTCTTTTGAAGCCGACCTTGTCCGAGGAAGAAACTCAGGCAACCATATCCCGTTACGAGAAGATTGTTGAGGACAAAGGCGGCCGTCTTCATGCCACGCAGCGCCTGGGGAAGAAGCGGTTGGCCTACGAACTTCGCAAAGAGAAGAAGGCTGATTATGTTATACTCTATGCAGAATTCAAGAACCCGGCTGATCAGATTGAACTCGAACGTGTTGCCCGTCTCGACGAGCGCGTTATCAAGAGCATGAATCTTCGCCGCAAGACCCTTGTCGTTCCTGCGGTGGAGTCTTCGTTTGAGTCGACCTCAGGATCGTCAAGTGCGGGAGAGGAGATGGCCGCACATGACGTTGAAGGAGAAGCCATTTGAGCAGTTTCAACAAGGTGATATTGATGGGAAACCTGACTCGGGATCCTGAAATTCGGGTGACCGGAGGTGGGATGCCTGTGGGCTCCTTTAGTCTGGCTATCAATAATAATCGGGGCAAGGCCGGGGACGATAAGGACGATGTCAGCTATATCGATTGCGTGACTTTTGGCAAGCAAGCTGATTTTGTCCGGGATTACCTTGTGAAAGGAATGCCAATCCTTGTTGAAGGCCGTCTTCAACAGAACCGATGGGAACAGGAAGGGCAAAAGCGTTCCAAGGTAGAAGTGATTGTGTCGACGCTAACCTTTGTTGGGCCGCCGAAACGCTCTGGGGGGGGATCACTGGAGTCAGGTAGCCGCCAGGAATCCTATCCGGATCCGGGCGTCGGTTTTCAGGGGCAGGAATCAGATATTCCGTTCTAACTTCACGAGAGTGCTCTCGCACTTGAAAAACGTCCGGTGAGTCCGGACAGAAAAGAAAGGATCATCTTTCATGGCAGGTCAGGCCCGTTCGTTTCAGAGAAAGAAAGTTTGTCGTTTTTGCACAGAATCCCTGGCAATCGACTACAAGGATCAGGCAACCCTTCACTCCTATTTGACGGAGAGAGGCAAGATTCTTCCTCGTCGTCTCACCGGGACATGCTCACATCATCAGCGCGCGGTTTCCAAGGCCATCAAGCAGTCTAGGAATGTGGCATTCCTCGCATTTGCCGAGGAAAGCTGATCTGACGATGCCTTTTCCCGCCGCGCCGTTTTTGTCGGCGGTTTCCTTTTCATCGGCACTCTTTCTCTCCCTGCTCGCCTTGCCCCGCTTGGGTATTTTCGTGGCAATGTTTGCAGGTGTTCCGATCATCATGGCCCAACTGAGCTACCCGACAATTCTTTTGGGGACGGGGGCCATGGTGACCTCCGGCGGTGTCATTTTTCTCCTGGCATCCCTCCTCAAGATGTCCATGCCCGGGCTGGCTGTTCTTCTCTATATTGGACTTTGCGGACTTCCTGCACTGGTGGTGGCATCCCTCATCAGGCGTGGCTCTCCTCCTTTAATTATCATTTTTTCGGCGGCCTTCCAAATTATTTTCTTTCTGGGGGGAATCGCCCTTCTCCTTTACGAAAAAACAAGCGGAGAGTTTTGGACCGCTCTCTCTAAATCCCTTCATCAAACTGTTTTGATTGTGATGAATACCGCAATCCAGAATGCCCAGACCACGCTCACGCCGGATGAAAAGACCCGTCTGTTGGCTTTGGAACCTATGATTTACCGGACAGTGGTCTCCATCATTCCAGGCATGCTTGCAAGCTATGGACTGATGACCTCGATGGCCTTATGGGGGGTGACGGCGGCTCTTCGGAAAGACGAGACCCCGACTCTCACGGAAAAAGGGCCGGAAGACTTTCTTTTTCCTGATCCGGTTATTTTTGTCCTGATTGCCTCGTTGGCCCTCTTTCTTGTTCCCACCCTGTCCGTTCGTATCATTGGAACGAATCTCGTGATGGTTCTTGGGGCGCTTTATGCAGGACAGGGAGTGGCCATTCTGGTACACTATGTCAAGAAAAGAAAGATCGGCCGCTGGTTTTGGGGAATTGCCGCATTGTTTGTTGCTCTCCAGCCCTTGTTCTTTCTTCTTTTCTCCATTATTGGTGTCCTTGATCTCTGGGTCGATTTTCGAAACCTAAGAGGAAACACCGGTGGAGGGCGCAATTCTGGGACGGCAGGTGATTAGGGAGGGGATTCAAAAGATGTCTCGACTCCGACGAATGACAGTCATTTCGATGCTCTGTCTGCTTCCGTCATGCGCATCGGAGATTGGAAAACCTATCACCTGGGGAACTCCGGGAGGAGACTCTGCAACGATTTCCCACTTTGGGTCACAGGATACCTCCATCATGTCCGCAACCCCAGGAATGACGGAGGTAGGGAGGGCCTCTTGGTATGGTCCCAGCTTCTATGGAAAAAAGACGGCCAGTGGAGCCATTTTTCATAAGCATGACCTGACGGCTGCCCATCGAACGCTCCCGTTAGGCACGGAAGTTCGTGTGACCAACTTGGCCAATGATCGCTCTGTGGATGTTCTTGTGAATGATCGAGGCCCCTTTGTTTCCGGGCGAATCATTGATCTTTCTTGGGAGGCGGCCAACAGGATCGGAATTATCGGTCCCGGAACAGGTCTTGTAAAGATCACGGTTCTCAGCTCTCCCGGGGGACGAAGGCTTTCTCCTTCACATTATGTGGTTCAAGTGGCCTCCTTCTCGGGATATCAGGAGGCCATGAGCTATGCCCGGAGTCTGAGGCACTATCCGGGAGCCCAAGTGCGCAAGGCCAGGGTTGGGAATCGACGTGTCTATCGCGTTTATGTAGGAAGGTTCCAGAACCCCGACAGAGCCCGGAGCTTTGCCAGGCGCGTTAAAAGCGAGCTCGGACAGGCCTTTGTCGTGGAGGCCGATGCCCGCTAGTTTTTTGGGAGAAATTTACTATTACTGTCAGTCAAACAGAAGCTCAGGAGGATGACATGGGAAAGCCCGTTGCTGAAAAGTTGGAAAAACGACTCACTGTGACGAAAGAAATGATTCAGAAGAGAAAGAGCGAAGTGGCTCCCGGGGAACGCAAAGCTGATACCGAGCTGCGTCGTCTGAAAAAAATCGTTCGGCGGGCTTCTTCAAAGAAAAGACGCCAGGCGGGTCCTGCGGCCGGAGCTCCTGCCAAGGAGGGCTAGGCTGTGTCGATGATCTGGGAGTACAGGGTTGTCCCTGTCAGTCGCGAGCAGATCGAGAACCAGTTAAACTTTCTGGGGCTTGAGGGGTGGGAGCTTGTTCAGATTGTTGTGATGAACAACCCTGAAATTCCTTATCAGGGATTTTTCAAGCGTCTCAAGTCAGGAAGGTAAAATGGGACTAGGAAGCGTTTTTTGCAATCAGGTCACGGACCTGTTTCTCTGCATCGGACAGAGTCTTGAGGGCCTTTCTGTCAAGGGCTTGCAGATCGTGTGAGGCGCTGTCGAGATTCCGTACAATGGCTGAAAGATCTTCCGAGGATATATGTTTCCCCTCTGCATGTTGAAGATATTTTTTGGCCGATCCGATAGCGACCCGAGCCTCTCCAAAATTTTGATCGAGAGTGTCGTGGATGGCGGTTTCGATGCTGGTTTCAGCCATATGCAGATTGAGGGAACGATGCAGCCGATTATAGGATTCTTGAATATTTTTCCCCTGGCTTCCCAGCTGGGCTTTGAGTGAGTCAATCTGTGACTTCATATCATTGACCTTTGCGTTGTTTTCTTTTGTTCCCATCGTGTAGGCAATCATGACGGTGATCGCGATGGCGGCTACGATGATAAGATTTTTGATCATTGTTCTCTGTCTTCTCCTGTCATATCCGGTCGTCGATGGGACAGTGTAAGAGCGAAATGAAGACCCTGTTTTCTGCCAATTGCTGTCGATTGTAACATGATTGTGGATAATGATGAAAAAGAAGATCACCTGGAACGACAAAACGGTGGGAATTGTCAGCTTGGGGTGCCCGAAAAACTCTTCGGACACAGAGAGGATGATTAGTGACCTTTCCTCCCGTGGATATAAGGTTGTTCCCGATCTCGAAGAGGCCGAGATCCTTCTGGTCAACACCTGCAGCTTTGTCACGGATGCCCGAAGGGAGTCTGTCGATACCCTGCTTGAACTTTCCCGATACAAGGAGGAGGGAAAGGCCCGTTATTTGGTCGGGGCCGGATGCCTTGTGTCCCGCTATCGTGATCAGATGGGGGAGCTCATTCCCGAAGTCGACCTGGCCCTGACCACCTTCGAGGAGCATCGTCTTGGAGAGATCCTCGACCAGGTTGGAGGAAACGTTCCCGCATCCCCCTTGATTCGCCCCACGCTCTTTCCCCTTCCGGGAGCCCGTCTGACCCCTCCCCATCGAGCCTATGTGAAGGTGTCTGAGGGGTGCGATCACCCTTGCACCTTCTGTTCCATCCCTCTCTCCCGAGGAGGGCAGGTCAGTCGAACGCCGGAGAGCATTCTGGCAGAGGTTCGAGACCTGAGATCTCTCGGAGCACAAGAAATCACCTTGATTGCCCAGGATCTGACCCGCTATGGCCAAGATCTTGGTCTGTCTGACGGATTGCCGGACCTTCTGGAGCGAATCGACGCAGAGGGGGGAATCCCCTGGGTGCGTCTTCTCTATGCCTACCCGACGCTTGTGACTGATCGCCTCCTTTCCGTCATGGCAAAGTCCCGGACCGTCCTTCCCTACCTCGATATTCCCCTCCAGCATGTGGAGGCCAATATCCTGTCCGCCATGAAACGTCCCGGAAATGTCGAATTCATGAAGCGCCTTGTGGATCGAGTGCGCTCGGCGATCCCTGGAGTGACACTTCGTACCACATTCATTACAGGATTTCCGGGGGAAACCGAGCGTGAATTTGAGTCGCTCATGGATTTCGCCGCATGGGCCCGCTTCGACCATGTGGGTGTCTTTGCCTTTTCCCGAGAGGAGGGAACTCCCTCCTATTCCTTGCCAGATCAGGTTCCTCATCGGGTGAGGATGCGACGAAGAAAAGAACTTATGGCGCTGTGTGCCGGGATTTCCCTGGAAAAGAACAAGGCCCTCGAAGGCTCAGTTCAACCGATTCTCATCGAAGGTCTCTCTGAGCAGTCAGACCTCGTTCTCGCGGGACGGACGCGAGGAATGGCCCCGGATGGGATTGACGGAGAGGTTCTTGTCCTTTCAGGACAAGGACGTCCGGGAGAGATTGTTGACTGCCGGATTGTCAGGGCACGCCCCTTTGATCTTGAGGCATGGGAGATCGGGGTCCCCGAGATGCCTGAAGCGTGAGGCAAGGGAAGGAGATTCTGTGGTGGAATTTTTCGTCTCGGGTGGACTCCATCTTGCCGGAAGACAAGAGATCAGATGAGCCGAATCCCGCCAGCGCCTCTTCGGGGAAGAGGCGCTCTCTCCCTTCCCGATAATCGTTTCGATCGGGAAAAGAGAGAGCTTGTCCCAGACAATGGGGTTTTGCCGGAACTCGACAATGTCACGCGCCTTATTCCTGAGTCGGCACGGACAATCATGACCGAAAATGACTCACCCGACGTGGGATTTTCCCGATCCGTCAACCCCTATCGAGGGTGTGAGCATGGTTGCATTTACTGCTTTGCTCGTCCTTCCCATGCCACCGTGGGATATTCCCCAGGATTGGACTTCGAACGACGCATTCTTTTCAAAAAGGACGCTCCGGCTCTTCTTGAAAGGGAACTCTCAAAGAAGGGCTACGTCGTCGAGCCGTTGGCGCTGGGTATCAATACAGATGCCTATCAGCCGGCTGAGGATGTCCTTGGTCTGACGCGACGGATCCTGGAGGTTCTGGACAGATTCAATCATCCTGTGGTTCTCATCACGAAATCGTCTCTCATCGAACGGGATCTGGACATTCTCTCTTCGATGGCGGCACGGAACCTTGTCCATGTCCACCTCTCCCTCCCCACCCTTGATGAGGCCCTCTCCCGCCTCCTTGAACCCCGGGCCACGACCCCTCCCCGCAGAATTGAAACCCTTCAGCGTCTCTCCTCGGCGAATATCCCCACCGGGGTACTCGTCGCCCCTGTGATCCCAGGGTTAACCTGCCATGAGCTTGAGTCGATCCTCTCGAGGTCACGGGAAGTCGGAGGGGCCTCGGCAGAGTATATCCTCCTGCGACTCCCCCTGGAGGTTCGGGACCTCTTTACGGAATGGCTCGAACGGCATTACCCCGACAAGGCACGGGGAGTTTTCTCCCGGCTCCGGGAATACCATGGAGGCAAGATCTATGATGACCGTTTTGGGGTTCGGATGCGGGGAGAAGGAGTGATGGCCGACCTCCTCTCAAAGCGGATGGAACTGGCCTTAAGAAGGCTGGCCTTCCCGGGTCTCACTCCTCTTGAAACGCGTTTGTTTCATCCGCCACATCGTCCGGCGTCTTCTCGTCTGTTTCCAAACTTCATTCCCTAATATTCCGGAGACTCATTGAAAAATCTCAGACTCTATCCGGCCCTTGCCCTTTTTTCCCTTTCCCTGATCTGGGGCTACAATTGGGTCGTCATGAAGGGCGCTTTGGTGGACTGTCCTCCATTCTTCTTTGCCGCCATCCGGGTCCTGGGAGGCGCCGTCGTTCTCTTTGTGATCCTGCGGGCCATGGGACGTCCCCTGAGGATGCCCCCATTCTCGTATGTTTTTCCCTTGGGGCTACTGCAATCGGCAGGATTTGTCGGGTGTACCCTTTGGGCGCTGGAGTATGGGGCCGCTGGTAAAACGGCTATTCTCGTCTATATGATGCCAATTTGGCTTGTCCTTCTTTCTTCTGTCTTTCTCGGAGAGAGAATTCGTGGACTGGAAAAACCGGCCTTGGCCCTGTCTCTTGTGGGCCTTCTTCTCATTCTGGACCCATTGAACATCAAGGGAGGAACAGGCCTTTTTCTGGCAATTCTTTCGGGTATTTTCTGGGCTCTTTCAGCTGTTTGGCAAAAACGATTCGGATCTCCCGTCTTTGATATCCTTGATGTAACGGCCTGGCAAATGGCTCTGGGAGGGTTTGTCATCCTTGGATTGGCGCTCCTCGTTGACCCCTGGACAATTCACTGGACGACCGGCCTCTCCCTGGCACTTCTCTATAATGCGGTTCCGGGCAATGCCCTGGCCTGGATACTTTGGGCCTATGCCCTCCATCGCCTTCCCTCCGGGGTCGCCGGCATGGGCACTCTTCTTGCCCCGGCGGTGGGAATTCTGGCCTCATGGGCCCAGTTGGGGGAAAGGCCAGAATGGCTCGAGGGAAGCGGCATGACTCTGATCTTTGTCTCGATGGCGCTTGTGATTGTTGAGCACATGAGAAACCATGAGGCGATTGAATTTTCTGAGGCCCAGGAATGATTCCTGGGATGGAGTCGAGGAGAAGCCGAAAGGTTGTCGTCACGGAAAAAAACGATGGTTAGGCAAAATGGTGCGAGAGGGGGGACTTGAACCCCCACGGGTTGCCCCGCCAGATCCTAAGTCTGGTGCGTCTGCCGTTTCGCCACTCTCGCATGTCGGAGTTTTTTATTCTATGAGGAATGGAGCGCGTTGACAATCTCCGGAGCCCCTTTATTTTTGCTGGGAGTCAGAATCTATTCCCTGATCAATATCCTGCTCTCTGCCGTGATGGCGCTCTTCGAGCATCCCCGGCTCTCGACCCCGCTTTTTGAGTTTCCTCTCTTGGCCATTCTTCATCTTCTCATCCTGGGGGGCATCCTTCCCCTTCTGATGATCCGCTGGTTTGAATTCTCTCTTCAACTCCGGATGGGACTGGCTTTTTCACAGGTGGGAGCCGCTGTCCTGATCGTGGGCTTTTTTCTTCATCCACGATCCGCCCTTCCCATGGAGGGAGGGCTCCTCGTGGCAGCGGGTATCCTTATCTCCATGCTCTCCCTTCACTGGACCCATCGTTCTTTTCGGTTCTGGTTTTTTCTCTGGTCGTCCGCAGTTTTTGGTGTTTTTCTAGGAGGGGTTTTGGCCCGCCCTGCGGTCGACCCGATTCCCTTTAGCGCGATCGTCGTTCATGCCATGCTTGGGAGTGGACTGGGACTTTTCTCTCTTGGGTGGCTTCGCCGGGAGGGGCCCCGATATCCCCTGTGGGAGGGTGCGTCGTTGCTTTTTATGGCGGTGGGAGTGGGGCTTGTTTTACGGACGACTTTATTGAATAGAATGATGGTTTTTCTCGTAGCAGGAGCCTTTGTGGTCCTGCTGGAGGGAGTCAGTTTTCGGGGTCGTATTCTGGCCGTGGTTCTTTCCGGAGTGTGTGTGCTGGGAGCCACGGGGGAATGGTTTCTTCCGGGAGAGTGGATCTCTGCGTTGGCAGGATCCTTTGTCCTGGGAGGTCTCGCGGGCCTTCTCGTTGGTTCTAGGTCCCTGCCGTCACGACCGTTGGCTCTTTTTCAGTAACGACTGGCGCTCCTTGGGTCAGCTGGATCTGATTGTCCATGATTTCGATACGGAGGGAACTCTCGGGCGTCAGTGTGGTGGACGCATTGTCGAGAGACTTCAGTATGGGGAGAAGAAGGGACTGGACCTTTCTCTGGAGCTGTGGCAAGGTGACCGCCGTTGGGTCAAGTTGGAAGGCAATGAAGGCGGGGACCTCCGGGTCGATATCCAAGACTCCTTTCATGGGGTGGCTCTTGATATAGGAGGTCATGGTTTCGTAAACCGTTCTTCTGGCCATATCGATAAGATCGCCATCGGTGTAGCTTGGGAACGGGACAATCAGGTCGAGAGTATTCAGAAGTTCTCTCCCGAAAACGGGCAGGTAGGCCAACCGACTGTTCTTTTCTGCCAGTCGCTCGAGGATCATTGCTGCGCGGTTGCCTCCCTTGAATTCCTCCACTTCGTCTCCCGAGAAGAGGCTTGTGGAAAGGATGAGTGTGCTTTTGGGAACTGCGAGCCGTTTCTTTCCATTGGAGATGACCCCCTCGGTCACATATTCCATCAGGAAGTCCCAGGCCGAAGGATGAGCCTGTTCAATGTTGTCGAGAAAAAGTACAGAGTCGGGGCGTTCCTCGAGAACGGTTTGAATTCCCACCGGAAGGGGACTTTGGGCGGTCGATCCCAGCGGGCGCTGGAGGAGCATGCTGGCAAAGAGCCGACTGGAATAGAGGCCCATGTCCCGAACGACCAGGGCGGGCTTTTCCGGATCGAGATAATTGGCGACTGCCCGTGCTGCCTCGAGCTTTCCCGTTCCCCGGGGACCTGTGAAGAGAAAGGCCCCCAGAAGCCCTGAGCCTCCTTTTTTTATGCCATATTTTCCTGCCTCAAGAATCGAACGGACCTCCATCTGGATATCCTGTCGACCCGGGTAGCCTGGCAAGGCTTCAGCGGGAGGTTCAGCCATAAGAAGCTGAAGGTGATTGGCTTTCTCTGCAGCACCTTCCGGAGCTGTGTCGCTGGAAGCCAGCTCCTCCGTGTGATCAAACTCGGAGAAATTGATTTTGTCTGCATCCACTCCTTCAAGGATTTTGCCCAAGGCAAACTCTTCTAGCTCAGAGAAAAGTGATCGGCTGAGTTCGGCCAAATCCAGGACCGAGGCAAAGCGTCGGGCAATAAATGGATCGATCTTGTTGATATCATCAGCTCCGCCGATCAACCAGGTGTTCTTGTCCTCATTGGCCTGGGAGATTTCCATGACCTTCTGGTTGTAAAGCTCTCCATGATACCCATAGTTTGAGAGCTGAACCTTGGGAAAAAGCTCCTCGACGGGATCAATAAAAATCGTTGACGGGCGATGCTTTCTTGCCCGAAGAAGAAGGTTTCGGAATTCATTCCCGTCGAGGCGCTTCTCATCCCCCGTCGTCATGAAGCTGTAATTGGCCAGCTCAGAGAGGCGCTCTGCGATCTGTCGGCGAATATTTCGGGTACGACCGATGATCAGGATAGATTCATGGGACTTCTTCTGGCGGTTGGAGAAGAGTTGGCTGGTCCGATGGATAATGAAGGGAGCCATTGTGTCGTCAGTGAGTCGGGCCCGGACCCTTTCCATGGGGCCTGCGGTGGGATCCTTCCAGTTTTGCGCCTTTCTTCGGATGGAAACGTCGATGTCGAGCTGGCGAAGAGCCCGGCGAAGCTTTCGGGCATAGTCGGCACTATGAAGGACGACCTCCCGAATGTCCTCTGCCGAGAATCCTTCCATAAGGGCTGAAAGCTTTCCCAGATCAAAGCCTTGAACCATCTCGGCGGTGAGGAGGGGAACGTTTCCCGGGAGGAGCTCGTTCTTTTTGGCTTCTTCCATCAGAAATCGTCCCAGAAGAGTCTTTCTCATCTCGAAGTCCGGCATCGGGATGGGAATGGTCCAGTTGATGATAGGGGGGGAGATGAAGACCTTGGGAAGGTCATCGGTCTTGTCGGCGGAGGCAATCAGAAGATGTGTCCTGTTTTTTGCCAATCTGGTCAGGAACGTCTGAACATTGTGAAGACCTTGAGGATTTCCCTGGAGTCCCCGGATGCAGTTCCCATAGTTTTCAATATAGATGATAAGGGGATTGAACGGTTTGATCTTGAAAAGAAATCCCTTCCAATGATTTTCAAAGGCTTGGGAGTCCAAGGTCAGCAAGGAATCGAGAGAGAGGTTCAGGAGGGGACGTTTGTATTCGCCGGCCAGGGCGCGCGCCATGATCGTTCGACCAACAGAAGAGGATCCTGTCAAGAGAATGCCGTTGGGAACGGCACCGACACCCTTTTGGGCATTGGTGACCTGATAGAGGATTTGGGCCATCTCCGATTTTATTTCGGGGGTTCCCGCAATTTGGCTAAAATCCTCCGAAGGAACAAGGAGATTGGTCTTGGTTGCCTGATGTTCCTCATCGGAGATACCCATTCGAAAAAGTGCAACGAGGGAGAGAATTGTTGCCCCGAGTAGCCATCCGGCTCCTGTGCCCATGCTGATGAGGGAGACCATTCCCGAGGTGGTGCTTACTGTGGCTCCGGAGATTAGAAAAAAACCTCCATAAATAATCGCCGAGGTCCAGAAATAGATGGCTTTTGGCGCCATTCGCACCGGATTGGGCTTGAAGATGATTTCGCCTTCGCCATTCTCCGAGTGGACCTGGGAGGGAATGAGAAGGAAGCAGAGGGAGGCGAGAATCGTGACCCCACCAAGGATCCAGAGCGACAGGGAGAGCAAATCTGAGCCAGAGCGAAAGGCAAAGCCGGCAAGCATGGCAGAAAGCCCGATGAAGCTCCAGGTGGCAACAAAAGAAAAAGAGGGGGGAGGAATTCCCCGGGAAGATTTTTTCTTACTTTTTCCCGACAGGTAGGGGCGTCCGAGATTTCGTCCGATTCCTCCAAGGACGATGGCGTGGAGAAGAAGGACCAGCAGGATGACGAGGCTGACCATGAGAGGCATCTGGGTATAGAGGGGATCGATCTCGTGGCGGAAAAAGAGCGAGGCGGAGACCCAGGAGAGTCCGACCAGCATAATGATGATCGGCTGGATCATCGGGGATCCTCCTCGGAGGCTCCGGAAGAAGACGCTCGAGAAAGATGTTCAGCGATCCGCCGGGCCAGGGAGGGTGGAAGGCCGCCTTCGCTGGCGATTCTTTCAGGGCTGGCAGATTTTAGTCCGTCCACCGACCCGAAGGTCAGAAGAAGCTGTTTCTCCCGGGAAGGACCTATGCCGGGGATATCCAGAAGCCGAGAGTGGGTCAAGGCCTCTTCACGAAGCTTTCTGTGATAGGTAATGGCAAACCGGTGGGCCTCGTCCCGAACCCTCATCAGCAGGTGTGTTGCCGGTTGGTGGGGGGGAAGAATCAGGGGGGAGTCGAACTCGGGAGAGACGAGTCGCTCGAGGTGACCTGTGCGGCTTCGCTCCTTGGCGATTCCAATGACCTGCTTGGGGCGGGGAGTTTTTCCGATCTGGTGAAGTGCTGCCAGTGCGGCCCTGAGCTGTGGCTCTCCTCCGTCGATGAGAAGAAGGTCGGGCAATGGACGCTCGTCGAAGTGACGGGAGAGAACCTCGGCGAGCATCCGAAAATCGTCCTGCCCCCGGTCGTACCGTATTCGAAATCTTCGATAGAGAGATTTTTCAGGGAGACCCTCGACAAAGACAACCAGGGATGCGACGGGAAAGGAGTCTCCGGTATTCGAGATATCCACGCAGCCAATACTTACGGGGGGGCGTTCAAGTCCCAGCATCTCGCGAACCTCGAAAAGCGCCTGACGAAGGTCGGACTGACTCTTTCCACGCTCTTTCAGGGAGGCCCGGGCATTGCTTTGTGCAAGTTCGACCACGGTCTTCTTTTCTCCTCGCCGGGGGTGGGTAACGACGACCTTTCCTCCTTTCTTTTCGGCCATCCATTCAAGATTCATGAGGGCTTCATGCGAAAGGGGATGGGAAAGAAGGATTTCCTCCGGAAGTATCGTTGTCTCCTGGGAATAATGCTGTTCGAGAAAAGCCATGAGAAGGTCGGCCGGGCTATCCTGGTCAAAGTTTCTGATGTGGACCTCCCGGCGCCCGGCGATACGTCCGTTTCGGACAGAGAGGAGTTCAATCTGGGCGGAGCTTTCGTCGGTCTCAACGGCAACGGCATCAACGGCGGAAGAAACTCGAAATTCAACGGTTTGACGTTCAAGGATGGTCCGGATGCTCTCGAGTCGATGTTTGGCCTTGGCCGCTTTTTCAAATTCAAGATTTTTGGCGTGGCTGACCATTTCATTGTGAAGCAGGGTCTCGAGATCGCTGTTCTTGCCTTCAAGAAAGAGTCGAACGCCATCGGCCATCCTGCGGTATTCCTCCCGAGTCACAAGGCCGGCGCAGGGGCCCATGCACCGGCCAATCTGGTATTCAATGCAGGGGCGATCAATTGTTTTTCCCAAGTCGAGGCTACATGTGGCCAGCGGAAAGATCCGGGAGATGGATCCGAGGGTCTCCCGGAGGGCGCCGGGATTGGCATAGGGGCCAAAGGTAAGGTCGGGGCTTCGTGACACCCTGCGCGTGACCGAGAGCCGAGGGAAGTCTTCAGACCAGGAAAATCGGAGATAAGGGTAGGTCTTGTCATCACGAAAGAGCACGTTAAAGCGTGGTCGGTATTTTTTGATCAGTGTATTTTCGAGAATAAGGGCGTCGAGCTCGCTTCGCGTGACAAGTGTCTCAATATTGGCAACCCGCTCGGTCATTTTCCTGATGCGGGGGGAGGTGGGCCGCGTCTTTTGGAAGTAAGACCGTACACGGTCCTTGAGGCACTTGGACTTTCCGACATAGAGAACCTCTCCTTTATCGTCCTTCATGAGGTAAACTCCCGGTGAGTCGGGCAAAAGCCGAAGCTTTTCCTCAAGCTGAAGAGGTGTCTGTTCGCCCTCGTCCATGAAAGTCCCCCCAAGTGAGCGGTTGTCGGATGATCGTTGGGTCTCCTATAATCAAAGAGAAGAAGATCTCAATCCTTCTCTGAGGCAGCGGGAGAGAAAGGCATTCTTTTCCCTCAGACTGCTTTCTCATTCTATCACGGCATTTTTTCAGGGTAAGGAGGCAACACGCCATGGCTTCCAATGAGGAGGGTCCACCACGGGAGACACACTCCGAAGGCAATCATGGGGAGGATCCGGCCCCTCTACTTTCGGAGCCCATCACCTCCAAGGATTGGGGGGAGCTTGTTCGATATTTCCTGGGGGGCCTAGCCGTTGCCTTGTTCTTTTTCTTTATGATGGCCAATGGTCCCAAGGGAGTTCTCGCAGGAGGAGCAGCTCTTCTCGCAGGGTTACTGGTCTGGCTTGTCTACAGGTTCGTCTTTCGATCGGACGACTGATAGGAAAGAGAGGGAATCGAGGGCTTTCAGCCGGTTCGAAGGATTGAGCGAACAAAGGTTGATGGGTCGAAGGGGAGAAGATCCTCGGCCTTTTCCCCCACCCCAATGAATCGGACAGGGATCTTGTGTCGGCGCGCCAGCGCAATGACCACCCCGCCCCGGGAGGTGCCGTCGAGTTTGGTGAGAATGAGGCCTGAAACAGGGGCAATCTTGACAAACTCATCAAGCTGGGAAAGGGCATTCTGGCCAATAGTTGCATCGAGGACGAGCAAGACCTCGACAGGAGAGTCTGGGGCCTCCCTGCTGATGATCGACCCGATTTTCCTGAGCTCATTCATCAGGTTTTGCTTGTTCTGAAGCCTTCCCGCCGTGTCGATGATGGCGACGTCAATCCCTCGGGCCCGGGCGGCCCTGACGGTATCAAAGGCGACGGAGGCCGGATCGGCCCCGGGTTTTTGGTGGACAACGGGGACGTCGAGGCGCTCTCCCCATTTTCGGATCTGTTCAACTGCGGCTGCACGGAAGGTATCGGCGGCTCCGAGGATGACGGAGCTTCCAGAATTCCTGAATCGGGCGGCAAGCTTGCCGGCGGTTGTTGTCTTTCCGACACCGTTGACTCCCACAAGGAGAACCACCCTGGGGGATGTCCGGGGAGAGGATTCCTCCCAAGGGGAGGCGGCAGGAAAGATTTCTGTCAGGGACCTTTCAAGGTGGGATAGACTCTCTTCGGTGGTAGCTCCTGGATTTCTTTTCTCCCAGGACCGTAACTCCTCGACGATCTCCTTTGATACGACGGGGCCGACATCGGCAGAGATCAGGATCTCTTCGAGCTCCTGATAAAATCCCGGATCTCGCCGTTTGAAGACTGATTCGATCGACAGTGCGACCTTGTCGCGTGTTTTTTGCAGGCTCTCTCTGATTTTGTCAAAAAATCCCATCAAAGCTTCCCCCTGCCGCGTGGCCTTATTCTTTTTCTGTCAGATCGATCAGGATCTCCTGTCCTGTTTTGGATCTTTCCGGTGATTTTTTCGCTTCCTCGTCCATCTTTCCGGCGGATATGGCGCGCGACCTTTTCTTCTTCGGCCTTCATGATCCGCTGATCCTCTTCCCCTCTCTCATGGTCAAATCCCAAAAGATGGCAAACTCCGTGGATCAGGAGATTGGTGAGCTCATCCTCAGGAGAGAGGCCGGCTGTCATGGCCTGGCGATGGGCCCGCGGGACGGAGATCACGATCTCTCCGAGGAATCGAGGCATCCGAGGGAGGGGATTGGAAGGACCTTCAAAGGAAAGAACATCCGTGGTGGAGGGTTTTCCCCGATAGGTTCGGTTCAGTTCGCGCATCCTTCTGTCGTTGACCAGGACAAGGGAGAGGTCGCAATGGTCGTGGCCCAAAACCTCAAGCGCGAGTTCGGCATGTCGATGAAGTCGGTCAATATCCACGGGAAGGGCTCGTTGCAGAGAGAGGATCTCAATCGACATGGGAGGGCTCTCAGGATGTCTTGTGGGGAGGACGTGGTCGTTTTTCTGTGGCATTCTGGGTCCGGGGGGCGGGGGAGGGCTTGGAGGCTTCATAGCGTTCATAGGCTTTGACAATTTCCATGACAAGGCGATGGCGAACCACATCGACATCGGAAAAGAAGGTAAAGGAGATGCCTTCGATTCCCTTCAGCACCTCCTGGGCTTCGAGAAGTCCGCTGTAGCGATCCTGGGGAAGGTCGATCTGGGTTGTGTCCCCCGTGATGATCGCTTTGGAGTTGAATCCGATGCGTGTGAGGAACATTTTCATCTGCTCGACGGTGGCATTCTGGGCCTCGTCCAAAATGACAAAGGAGTCGTTAAGTGTTCTTCCACGCATGAAGGCCAACGGGGCGATCTCGATTTCCCGGCGCTCCATCATCCTGTTGACCTTTTCCACATCGATCATATCGAAGAGGGCGTCATAGAGGGGGCGCAGGTAGGGGTTGATCTTTTCGGCAATGTCTCCCGGAAGGAATCCCAGCCGCTCTCCTGCCTCGACCGCGGGTCGAACCAGAATAATCCGCCGAAACGAGCCCTTCAGGAGATAATGGACGGCCAGGGCAACTGCCAGGTAGGTTTTTCCGGTTCCTGCCGGTCCGATTCCAAAGACGATATCCTTGGTCTTCATGGCACGGATGTATTCCAGCTGGTGGAGGGACTTGGGAAAGATCACCCGCTTTTTGCTGTTGATCGGAACGTACTCCGAAAGCAGATCCTTAAGCGAGATATGGGGAGAATTTCGGGAGACCGAGATGGCTTGTCGGATTTCTTCTTCGCGGATGGAGTATCCGGCTGCCATCAGCGACGTCAGGTCATCGATGACCCGGGCTCCCTGGCGAACGTCCTCTTCCTCTCCCACCATCGTCAACACGGGGCCATTCACGGAAATGCGGAGCCCGAAGGCCTCTTCAAAGAGCCGAATGTGCCGGTTCATTTCTCCAAGAAAGCTGGCGGTATCGAGATTCGGAGGGAGATCGAGGTTTTGTCGGATGGCCATTATTTGCCTGTCATCCCGTTAGATTGTGCCAGAGGTTTAAGAGTCTCGGCTGGAAGGTGGGCCAGAAGGGCTCGAGAGAGTTCGTCTCTCCGGAGCTGATCCTTGATGACAAGAACTGGGACGGGGGAAATATGAACAAGGGATCCCGGGAGAGAGCCTGTCATCAGACGGCTGATCAGAGGTCTCCCATGAGAGACGACAAGAATCAGGTCAAATTGTTGAGTCGATGCCAGGGCTGCGAGCGTTTTATCGGCCTTTCCATGATAGACTGCCGTTGAAAGTCTGGTAGGCAAGGGCTTCAGATCCCGGACGATCTGGTTCAAGCGATTCAGTGCCTCTTCGGCTACAGGCAAGAGGCTAAGTCCGGCCATGGGAAGGTCAATGGGTATATCCTGCAATGCCTCCAGAACAAAGGCCAGATGGATCTCCTCAGGAAAAGTTGAATCTTCATGGGCCGCCAACTTCCGGATCTCGTCGACAATATCCGCAGGAAGGGGCGAGAGGTCAGATCCAATGAGAATGCGGCGATAACCTTTGGGCATAAAGGAGTCAATCCTTAGAGATCTTTTGTGTAGAAAAGCGAAGAAAACATGAACAAGGTATTACAGGAACTCCAGAATGAAATTTAAGAAGAAAGTCTCCCTCTTCTTCTAGCTTTCATCTTACCACAGGGCCCCTTTGAAAACATCTTGACGAGCAATCAGCTCTTAACGATTTTCTTCCAACCCGGCACGCTCATAGTGAGAGAGAACGATGGCCGACCAGTCGAGGTGCTGGCGCCCTCGGGCCAGTCCGGCCAAAAAGGAGTCTCGTGCAATTGAGGCCACCGGGAGAGGGACGCGGAGAGACTCGGCTGCCTCAAGAATGAGGTGCAGATCCTTAAGCCCCAGATCCATTGTAAACCCAGCCTTGTTATAGCGTTTCTCTGCCATGATCTTTCCATAGTTTTCATAGAGTGGGGAGCGAAAAAGGGAATCATTGAGGATCTCTAGAAAGAGGGCAGGGTCAACCCCAGCGGAGCGGACAAGGGCAAATGACTCGCCAAGAGCCTCAAGTGCGGCGGCAATCATGAAGTTGCCCGAGAGCTTCACGAGATTGGCCACGTAAGGTGAGTCTCCCAATCGGAAAACCTTGGAGCCCAAAGTTTCAAGAATGGGCATGACTGAAGTGACAGAGCTCGGGGCTCCCGCACAAAGGACCCGAAGTCGACCTTCGACAACAGCTTCGGGGCGCCCGAAGACGGGGGCCGAAACAAACCCCTGGTGTCTTTTTGTGTGTTCCGCTTCAAGCGTCCGAGAAAGCTCAATGCTGATGGTTGATAGCGATAAATGAACCGAGCCTTCTGGCAAGGCGTCCAGAACACCAGCATCGTACAGAAGAGATTCGAGAGCCTCGTCATTTGACAGGATCGTGGCAAAGATGCTGGCCCCTTTCGCCGCGTCTGCCGGCGAAGAGGCCCAAAGGGCTCCTTTTTCAAGAAGCGGGAGAGCTTTTTCTTTTGTCCGATTTGTCACCGTCAGAGGGAATGGCTTGGCAAGGAGTTTTTCGGCCATGGAAAATCCCATATTCCCGAGGCCTGCAAGGGCAATTTTCATGGCAGCGTCTCCAGAAGTGTTGTGTTAAAGAGGTGAGAAATCCCTGGTATCATAAGGGTTAGAAGTCCCCCGAAAGAGAGAAATGGGCCAAATGGCACTGCCAGGGAAAAAAGGGAGAGGTGAGAATTCTGATGCTTTGTCAGATACAGGATAAGAGTGCCGACGATTCCTGTTGCCGAAGCGATCAGGAGGACAAAAGTCAGGGCCCCGGCTCCTGTAAATGATCCGATGGCCGATAGCCAGAAGGCATCTCCCATCCCAATTCCTCGTGGGTAGAGAGAGGCGATGAGGGCAACGGGAACGAATCCTGCCAAAGCGCCCAAGAGGGCTTCGAGCAGTCCATGAGAGCCATGGGTCAATCCGCCCAAAAGGATCCCGGATGCCATGCAGGGAATTGTCAGGAGATGGGGAAGTCGCTTGTGTCGACAGTCGATGAAGGTCAAGGGAAGGGCGAAGGAGAAAAAAATCAGATAGCGCATTCCCAGAACAGGGGAGGGTGAAAGCTCAAGAAGCAAAAGACAGAAAAGAGCGGTGGCAACTTCAGCCAAAGGAATATCTATCAAGATTTTGTGGTGGCAGGTTCGGCAACGTCCCCGGAGGAAAATCCACGAAAGGAAAGGAATGAGCTCGGACGCGGAAAGAGACTGGCCGCAGTGGTCGCACCGCGACCCTGGCCAGAAAAGCGAAATCTTTTGGGGGATGCGAACAGCCAGAACGCCGAGAAAGCTGCCCCAGATTCCTCCCCCCAGAATTGCCAGGAGCATTGTCAGGAAATGAGACAAGCACCCTCCGGGGTGTTGTGTTCGAAGGGGCCGGTGTTAGCCCTTGGTCTCGACTTCTTCGTTGGAAGCTCCGGATTGGGCCATGGCAGGGTCTTTGAGTCGTATCTGAAATCCGAGTCGAAGTAAAATGTTGATCCGCTCTTTGGTAATACGGTCACGGTCTTCCTTTGTGGCTTTCTTTTTCTCCAGGAAGTTAAGGGAATTCTTGATGGTGGAAATGGCGTCCTTGATGGCATCCTTGTTGAGGTCGTTTGAAATCGTATTTGACTGCTCAACGATATAGTCAAGGTCGATATCGGTCCAGCGGTCGATGTCGGTCCAGGTTCGAAATCCCACGTTGATTCAACTCCTTTAAGATGAGTTATGGAAAAAGGGTCTTCCCCATTAGGAGGAAGCTGTGAATTCATGCGATTGGTCACGCCAAAAACAAATGATGATATCTGTCCCCGTTTTTTATACACTCCCGGGTCATTTTATCCTTCACCGATCTCGGGCTCAAGGATTCGCTGTGGCAACCGGAGTCTTTGACATGGTCATAGTCTGCTTGATCTGGGCATAGGTCATGTACCCCTCTTTGACCTGACCATCGATCAAAAAGATGGGGAGGGACGGAACACCGATCTTGGCCCCCAGCTCATTTCCAGCCTTTGAAATGGCTTCGAGGGGGCGGCTTTCATCCATGCACTTTTTCACTTTTGCTGTCGACACTCCGGCCTGGATCATGAACCCCGAAAAGATGGGAGTCAGACCTGCCTTGTCAATATTCTTCATCTCGACTCGCCGATCAATCTGGTCGTGGATTGCCCAAAAGGAGGAGGGCTTTTCCTGAAAGGCGCACATTTCAAAGATGGCAGCAGTCAGGGCATTTTTGTGAATAGTGACTTGGGGGTAGGGGATATACACAAAGCGGATCGATGGATCCTTTCTGACCGACTCTTCCTCTTGCCGGTTCCATCGACGGCAGGCGCCACACTGTTCATCGCCAAACATTATGAGAATATGGGGGGCATCCTTTCTTCCGGTGGAGGGAAAGCTGTCAATGTCAAAGTCCGTCGACGGGAGTGCCAAGGCAATGGGCTGGGGAGGGGGGATGCTAGGAACGACCGAATAGTGTCGAGTAATGTCGAGAAGGGGGGTTGTAACGAGATATCGATGGTTGATGACGTAGACCGGAAGAACGATCTTCTGGGCTCCCACATCCACCGAGAATGGAAGGGCAAGAATGGCATTGTCAACGGCCTTGGGTGTAAGCCAGACAAAATTCTTGTAGGGAATTCTCTGCCGGGAGAGGGAGTCGAGAATGACTTTCTTGAGTCTGACCTGCAGGGAGGCCGGATCGGTTCCAACCTCTTGGGTCGTATCCTTGACCGGTGCAGCCTGGTCGGCCTTGGGCGCCTCCGCGGCATCCACAGCGTTCACATCCGGGAAAGGGATAGCTCCAGAAGGTAGCATGGATTCGGCCTGAAGGAAGACAAGAGCCATTGTGGCTATTGCGATAAATTGCGTTGAGAGTCGTCGGATGGCTGAGAAGGTCATGCGATTTTGTCTTTCTCTGGGTAAGCAGGCCCTTGACCAATGGCAGGGATACCCATCTTCGTCCGGCACTCTAGGCTGCTGAGGAGATCAAGGGTTTCATTCGCCACAATACAATCAAGACCAGGAACGGTATTCCACCTCTGACGGATTCAAAAGGAAGTCCTTACTTTATAATCCATCAGAAAGGAAAAGACAAGCGGGAGAAAGGCTTCACGGGGTGTGTTGAAATTTATCCTGTCAATGGGTTAGCCTCTATATCCTGCATCAAGTTGTCACGATGCTCCTGTAGCTCAATCGGCAGAGCACCCGCCTTGTAAGCGGAAGGTTGTCGGTTCAATTCCGACCAGGAGCTCCACCCCTATTTACGATTGACGCCTCTTGTAAACCTCGGTCTTTTTGCCTCATTTTTCCTTGTGTCGCCCAACTCGGTTCAATCTGGTAAGATTAAAAATCAGAACATATTGAAGCAGGATTCTGTTTCGACGATCGATGATCGACAGGAGTCGACAGGAAAGGACTGAAAGGTGAGTCAGGAATCTCTTGAAGCCCATGAATTGATGGAGTCCCTTAGCGAATCCATCGAAAAACGGGAGGAGAAGCGGGATCAATGGAACATTCGGGTGGCTCTTACTACGTCGATCCTCGCCGTCTTTGCCGCTCTTTCGAACCTGGAGTCAGAGCAAAAAACCTCCGAGGCAATCATGTTAAAGAACTCGGCGATTTTTTACCAAGCAAAGGCGTCCGATCAGTGGTCTTTCTACCAGGCGAAGAAAATAAAGCTCCATATGTCGTCGAATCAGGCACACCTGGTGGAATTCTTTAAGTCGTCGCCCGAAGAAAAAGCTCGCCTTGCCGCTCTTGTGAAAAAGTACAAGGGGCAGGTTGGAAAAATCAAGATAAAGGCACTCGAGTTCGAAAAAGAGCGCGATAAGATGAACCTTCTCTCTGATAAGGCCTTGGAGCATCACCATGCATTTGCCCTTAGTGTGGTCTGCTTCCAGATAAGCATCGTCCTCTCCTCCATGGCAGTAATGCTCCGAAGAAACTCTCTTTGGTATGTCAGTATGTCCTTGGGCGGGTTGGGCGCCCTTGCGTTTCTCAACGGGTTTCTCATGTTCTTTCATTTTTGACAGGCAGGAGCTGTGGTAATGAAATTACGTTATGTTCGAGCCTCCGGGGTTCTTGTGGTCGGGCTGTTGATGATGTCGGGATGTCACTCCACACCCAAAGAGCCCTCCCAAAGCGGAAAGACGGCAACACCTCCGGTGAAGCTCGCTTCCCCCACCCCAATCGATGGGGGGGCACATTCCTTTATTCCCTATGCGGACAAGCCACCGTTGGGTACGCCCGTCGAGACGCACTAAGAATATCTTTGGTCGCCTAACATGAAGTTGGATCGATCGCTTGTTGATTTTTTATTGGAGAGTAGTAAAATATGTCTGATAATCCCGCAACACCCCCCTCCGAGCGTTTGACTGAAGAGATCACTCTTCTCCTTGATTCAATGGGACTGACACTTTACGATCTTGTCCTCCCCAAGAAAAGTGGCGGAGTTCTGCGGGTTTTTGTCGACGGCCCCGAGGGTGTGACGATCGATCAGATCGAAAGCGTCAGTCGTCGTGTCAGCGTCTTGCTGGACGTTCTTGACCCGTTTCCTGGCCGCTACCATCTCGAGGTAAGTTCGCCTGGTCTCGACCGGCTCCTCAAAATTCCAGAGGACCTTCGGAAGAACGAGGGAAAGTGGGTGAATCTCAAGCTCGTTGATCCCATTGATGGACAGAAAGTCCTCAAGGGGCGGATTGGTTCCGTCGGGGATACGGGATTTTCTCTCCATATGGATGCTGGAAAGAAATCCCTTATCCTTGAAGTTCCATTTCTTCAGCTTCGGAGTGTTCAGGCAGAGTTTTGGCGACCTGTTCCTCCTGCGCAAGAAAAAGGGGACAAAAAGTAGCTCCATGGGTAAGTCCTTGGCGATTGAGGCATGCAAAGAGCCAATGGGACGATTAAGGACATTTCCGGGGATTCTGCCGGTTTTTGGAAGCATCTCTACCTGTTTGGGAGACATGAATGGTTAATCAGGAGCTTTTAAGTGTTATCGACCAGCTTCACCGGGAAAAGGGAATTCCTCAGGAAACCCTGATCGAGGCGATGCAATCCGCGATTCTCACCGCGGCAAAGAAGCGTTATGGCGGCGGGGATAATTTTCAGGTGGAGATCGATTCCCGAACAGGGGAGATACAGATTCTGCATTTGAGGAGGATTGTTGAGGATGTCGTCCACCCCATGGAAGAGGTCTCTCTCGCCGAGGCAAAGGAGTCGGATCCCGAGGCAGAGGTGGGGGATGAAATTGGTGCCTATCTTGAGATTGATGATTTCGGGAGAGTGGCGGCTCAGGCTGCCAAGCAGGTGATTTTCCAGAAGGTCCGAGAAGCTGAATGGTCGGTTGTGGCCAAGGAGTTTGGGGGCCGTAAGGGAAATGTTGTTGCCGGCGTTTATATTGGCCAAGAAAAGAGAAACTTCATCATCGACTTGGGGAAAACCGAAGCGGTGCTCCCTTTCAAGGAGCAGATTCCCCGAGAGTCCTTTCATCGTGGGGATCGTGTCAAGGCCCTTCTTCTGGATATCCGAACCACCACGCGAGGTCCCCAACTGATTCTGAGTCGGACCCATCCGGATTTTCTGGCGAGACTTTTTGAGAAAGAGGTCCCGGAAATCAGTGAGGGCTTGATAGAGATCAAGGCTGTTGTGCGGGATCCGGGTGAGCGCGCCAAAGTGGCTGTTCTGTCCCGGGATCCTAATATTGATCCCGTCGGATCTTGTGTCGGAGTGAAGGGATCTCGTGTGCAAGCCATTGTTCGCGAAATCCATGGGGAAAAGATTGATATAATTGACTGGAGCCCTGATCCAGGAACATTCATTGCCCGGGCGCTCTCTCCTGCAAAGGTTCTGCGGGTGGCTACACGCGACTCTGAATTTGACAAGGTGGCAACAGTGGTGGTTGCCAACCAGCAACTCTCGCTCTCAATTGGTCGACGTGGACAGAATGTTCGCCTCGCGGCGAAGCTAACAGGCTGGAAGATCGACATCTTTAGTGAGCAGCAGTATGAGGCTGATCGCCAGGCTCGTTCAGGTGGCGACGGAGCCGAAGAGGAGCATCCGGAGACGACTCCATCACTTTTGGGAATCGAAGACCTTCCAGGCATGGGGGGAAATGTGGCCGATGCCCTAAAGGCAGCAGGTTACGATACCGTGGAAAAGATTGCCGAAGCCAATATTGACGACATTGCCGTTCTGCCTCGTTTGGGTCCAAAGACCGCAGCAAAGCTTGTGGAAACGGCTCGGGACTTTCTGGGATATCCCAAGCCGTCGGGAGTTTCATCTGAGGATCCTGCCTCCTGACAAGGATAACGAAGGGCCCTCAGGCAAGTGACTTTTGGATAACGAGATGTTTCGGATAGATGAGGGGGAGTTTCATTGAAAGTTTATGAACTGGCGCGCGAGCTCAAAATGGAAAGCAAGGCACTTTTGGCCAAGCTCAATCTCTGGGGCATCCATGCGCCTTCGCACATGGCCACTCTGGATGAACGGGCAGTCGCGACTGTTCGCCAAAAAATGAAAAAAGGGAGTGAGTCTCCCGAGCCCCCAAAGAAGCCGATCCTTATCAAGAAAAAAGCCTCATCGGCTCCTGCAGAGGAGTCTTTGGCAACTCCTCTGCCTCAAGAGACTGCGGTTGATGAATCTTCCGTCTCTTCCTCTTCTTCCCCGGTAAAGGAGGAGAGTCATGATGAAAAGATCGTAGCGAAGCCCTCGGCCCCCAAGGAGAAGCCTGCACCGGAAGAGCCAATCAAGGCACAGGCTCCTCCCGCTCCAACCGTACCACCCGATCTCCTGACGAGAATTCCCGTGGAGACATGGACTGAGCCACTTGAGGTAGAAAAGTCGACACGTCCCTCCGGCACTCCCCTTCCCGCTGCAGAAAAAGAAAAAGCCTTGAAAGAGCGTGCTGGCGCTTCTGAGAAAAAAGGGAAGGCGGTTAAGGGGGCCAAAGAAAAAAATCAGAAGCTGGATCGTCTTCACCTCCTCAGGGAGGAGGACTTTGTCGACCTTGACGAGACGGGAGAAAGAGAGGCCGCGACCCGCCAACCCTCTCCCACAACTCCGGCCATTAAAACTGTCGCACCGGGACTCCCTCCTGAGGTGCCGCCAACGTCACGTCCCTCCTTTCCTCGACCGGCCTTCAAAAAAGCGACTCCCTTCAAAAAGAAAGGGAAGGGGGGATCTGATTCTCGCAAGGGAGGGGTGGCCCCCCTTGACGGAACCAAGGCCCGCAAGAAGTCCATTCGTATCGATGCCGGCATCAGTGTTAAAGAGTTTGCCGATCGCATGGGGGTTAAGGTTCAGGATGTCATTGTGCGGTTGATGTCCATGGGGGTAATGACCACGATTACAGAGCCGGTCGATCCCGATGCGGCCCTTCTTGTGGCGGAACAAATGGGGATTGCCGTCGAGATCCAGCAGGAAGAGCCAGAGGATGCCATTCTCGGAGAAACCGAAGACTCCGATGCGGACCTCGTGCCCCGTCCGCCTGTGGTGACCATCATGGGCCATACTGACCACGGAAAGACTTCTCTGCTTGATGCCATCAGAAAAAGCAAGGTGGCGGAAGGGGAAGCGGGAGGAATCACTCAGCATATCGGCGCCTATACGGTTTCCATTAATGGCCGTGACATCACCTTCCTAGATACTCCTGGCCATGAGGCCTTTACCGCAATGCGTGCTCGTGGGGCTAAGGCTACCGATGTGGTGGTTCTTGTCGTCGCAGCCGATGACGGTGTCATGCCGCAGACTCTTGAGGCCATTAACCATGCCAAGGCAGCAGACGTTCCGATTGTGGTGGCGCTTAACAAGATCGACAAACCAGAAGCGAATCCGGATCGTGTGAAACAGGCACTAGCTGAGCATGGGCTATCTCCGGAAGAGTGGGGGGGATCGACCATCTATTGCCCCGTATCGGCAAAAAAACGGACGGGATTGGATCACCTTCTCGAAATGATCCTTCTGCAGGCCGATGTCCTTGATCTTAAGGCCAATCCAAACCGTCGGGCCCGGGGACTGGTGATTGAGTCCCGACTTGATCGCGGAAGGGGGATCGTGGCGTCGGTTCTGGTTCAGAAAGGGACCCTGCGTGTGGGGAACTTCCTTGTTCTCGGGGCCCAGGTCGGACGGGTGAGAAGTCTGAATGATGCCTATGGCCACAAGGTCAATAACGTCACTCCCTCGCATTCCGCCGAGGTTGTGGGCCTCGATGGGATGCCTCAGCCTGGCGACGTTTTTGTGGCCGTTGAAGACGAAAAGCTTGGTCGTCAGGTGGCCATGGCCCGTCAGGCACGCCACAGAGCTGCCCAGCTGCTTCAGACAAAGAAGGTGACTCTTGAAGATCTCTACAGTCAGATCGAAGAGGGAGTCATTAAGGATCTGAACCTTATCCTCAAGGTCGATGTTCAGGGCTCGATCGAACCGATCCGTCAGGCGATTGGGAAACTTGAAAACTCGAAGGTCCGGGTTCGCTTTATCCATGAAGGCGTGGGGGGGATCCGGGAGACGGATGTTCTTCTCGCCCAAGCATCTAATGCCGTGATATTTGGCTTCAATGTTCGCCCAGAACCGAAGGCCCTGGCCCTTGCGGAAAGGGAGAAGGTCGAGATGAAATTCTACTCGGTCATCTACGATGCCGTTGAGGATGTACGGAAGGCAATGGAAGGAATGCTCTCTCCTGTGATCCGTGAGAAGTTCCTTGGACGTGCCGAGGTCCGTCAGGTTTACAACATCAGCCGCGTGGGGACCGTGGCCGGATGTTATGTCTCTGAGGGAATGATCCAGCGTGCCGGGACAATCGTGAAGCTGATCCGGGATGGTGTTGTCACCTACGAAGGGAAGATCGAGGCCCTTAAAAGATTCAAGGATGATGTGAGGGAAGTCGCCGCCGGGTACGAATGCGGAATCTCCATTGAGAACTATCGGGATATCAAGACAGGTGATTTGATCGAATGCTTTGTCCAGGAAAAAGTGGCCGGAAAGCTTGAAACGATATCCTCATGACAAAAATCCAGAGAAGCGTTCGGCTATCGGACATCTTGTTCTTGTTCTCTTTATCCCGAATGCCCGCTCGCTGAAAGACAAGCGGCAGGTTCTCCAGAGTTTGCTCTCCCGAGTCAGGGAGCGATTTCCTGTTTCTGTGGCAGAAACGGGATATCAGGATCTATGGCAGCGGTCGGTTGTCGAGGCTGTCATGATCAGTGCAGATTCTGATCTGCACGCCAGGATCTTCGAAAAGGTGATTGACCTTTTTCGCTCCGATCCCTTTGTTGAACTTCAAGATGTTCACCAGGAGGTCCTGTGAGAAAGGACTATGGCTTTCGCCGGGCTGACAGGGTGGCCTCCGAAATCCGGGAAATCATGGCAACCGTTGTGGCACGCTACTTCCGGGAACCCCGTATTGCCAGCGTGACCATTACAAGGGTTCGTCTCTCTGATGATCTTCGAAATGCCACGGTATTTTTTGCCGTCTTTCCAGGAGAGGATCCCCATTCCATGGGAGAGATTTTGGAGCGCCATTCTCCGATCCTGCGGAAGGAGATGGCCAGTCAGCTCCGAATTAAATACATTCCCCGTCTTTCCTTCACTCATGACAAGGGAAATGACGAAGAGGGAAGAATAGAATCTCTTCTTGATGAAATCTCCCGGGACGATGCCCCGTGACCTTTTTTGACCCAGAGAATCCGGCCAAAGTCTCAGGGATGCTCCTGGTGGATAAACCATCCGGACCAACGTCTCACGATATTGTTCATCGGGTCAGAAAGCTTTCTGGGATTGATAAGGTTGGCCACGGTGGAACTCTGGACCCGATGGCTTCGGGACTCCTGCCCCTTCTCGTGGGGGAGGCGACAAAAATGTCGTCCTTTATTCTGGCGGATGACAAGTCCTACGAGTTTGACCTGACCCTCGGGGCCATAACCGATACGGATGACAGTACGGGAGTGGTTGTCTCCACCTTTTCTGTTCCGGAGGATCTTTCCTCTACGCGCTTAAGGGCTCTGGCAAGAGAGTTCGAAGGAAAGAGACTTCAACAGCCTCCCATGTACTCGGCAGTGAAGCAGCAGGGAGTTCCTCTCTACAAGCTCGCCAGAAAAGGGGTGACGGTTCCCCGGGAACCCCGCAGGATCGAAATCTATTCCCTGGAACTCCTTGCGGTGAAGCCTCCGGTTCTGACCTTTCGGGTGCATTGTTCGAAAGGGACATATATTCGGGTGCTGGCGCGAGAGATTGGCGAGGTCCTGTCCACGGGGGCGCATCTTAGCAGGCTTCGACGATTGTCAGTGGGGACCTTTTCGCTGGCCGAATCCACGGCTCTTTCTGTCATAGAAAAAGAGTGGGGCGCTTCTGATTTCATCAGGAACCTATTGGGCCCGGATCGGGTTTTTGATGCCCTTCCGGGAGTCCGTCTCCTTGGAGAAGCATCCTCCCGCCTTCTTAAGGGCGCCCTTTTGCCGGCAACGGCAATTTTTCGCCGTGAAGGATTGTTTCACATGAAGGATATGATTAGAATACTTGGACAGGATGGAAAAATCCGGGCGCTTGCAGAAGCCCTTCGCGAGGGTGAGAACTTGGGAGATTTCCCATTGGGAATCCCCTTTGCGAGGGTCTCGCTCGTATTCTAGGAAGCAGGGCTCCGGAGGGGACTCTCCGGAGCCGAACGTGTGTCGCGGGGTGCCGAGACCATGCCAAATCACGGGCTCATTCGGGCCAACAGATCGTTTTTAACTAGGGAGTTTTTCTCATGGCATTAAGCAAGGAAAAGAAGCAGGAAGTCATCGAGTCTTTTAAGATTTCTGGTAATGATACTGGATCTGTTGAAGTTCAGGTTGCCATCCTGACCGAGCGTATCAACCAGCTAGGAGAGCACTTCAAGAAATTTCCGAAGGATGTCCATTCCCGACGAGGTCTCCTTCTGATGGTGAGCCGCAGGAGACGCCATCTCAAATACCTCCAGTCAAACAATCCGGCCAAGTACCAGGAAATCATCAGTCGCCTTGGTCTTCGCCGCTAGGCGCTAGGTCAGACCTGAATCCCGAACGGATAATCTGGATAGCCATCTCTCAACGGCCACAAGGTGCATTGAGGGCCTGCCCGGGATTTTCCTGTAGCAGACGGCTCAACTGCTTTTCAATCAACGATATCTCGTGAAACACGAACCCGGAAAGGATCCCTCCCAGAATGAAGCCAGTTACAGTTGAAGTCGCCGTCGGAGGAAAGACGGTCAGGATCGAGACAGGTCGTATGGCTCGCCAGGCCGACGGAGCCGCGGTTCTCTGGGTCGAGGGGACAGTCATTATCGCCACAGCTGTTGCGGCAAAGACAGTCAAGCCGGGAACCGATTTTCTTCCTCTGACAGTGGACTACCAAGAGCGCGCCTATGCCGCGGGAAAAATTCCGGGAGGATTCTTCAAAAGAGAAGGCAAGCCGTCTGAACGAGAGATATTGAACAGTCGCCTCGTCGACCGTCCTCTGCGTCCGCTGTTTCCGGAAGGCTTCTACTACGACACTCAGGTGATTGCCTCCGTCGTTTCCGCCGACCGGAGCGGGGTGACTGACGTGATGGCTGTTGTGGCGGCCTCAACGGCGTTGACCATCTCCGACATTCCCTTTGATGATCCGCTCGGTGCTGTTCGTGTCGGCTATGTGGATGGTCAGTTTGTGATCAACCCCGACATTGAGATCCAGGAGCGATCGAGTCTCGATCTCGTGGTGGCCGGAACGGCCGACGCCATCATGATGGTAGAAGGCAAGGCGGATGAGGTTTCCGAAGAGCTCTTTCTTGAGGCGATCCGGACAGCCCATGTAGCTTGCCAGCCGATTATCTCAGCCCAGAGAGATCTTCAGAAGAAGATAGGAAAGGCCAAACGGCCTCTTCCGAAAGTTCCCGTGCGTCCCGAGCTCATGGAAAAGATACGTTCAGGAGGTCGTGAGGCCCTTTCGGGAATTCTGGTTGTTTCGGACAAGAAGGTTCGGGAGGAGAAAACATCCGAGATTCGGGGCAATCTTGCCAAGGATCTTTTCCCCGAAGGATTTGCCGACCCTATGGAGGAAAAGGAGTTTTCCAACGGATTCCATGAGCTCGAGCGAGAGCTCATGCGTGCCATGGTCCTAGATCGTGGAATCCGTGCCGATGGTCGCTCGACAACGGAGATCCGTCCCATCACCATTGAGGTTGGAATTCTTCCCCGGACCCATGGCTCGGCTCTCTTTACCCGAGGAGAGACCCAGAGCCTTTCCGTCGCGACTCTTGGAACTTCCGACGACGAGCAACGGATCGATTCTCTCGAAGGAGAATCCCATAAGCGATTCATGCTCCACTACAACTTCCCGGCTTTTTCGGTGGGAGAAGTCAAGCCTATGAGAGGACCTGGGCGCCGGGAGATCGGTCACGGAAATCTAGCAGAGAGAGCCCTTATTCCGGTTCTGCCGTCAAAGGATGACTTTCCCTATTCGATCCGGCTTGTTTCCGACATTCTCGAGTCGAATGGCTCGACCTCCATGGCCACCGTCTGTGGCGGAACTCTGGCCATGATGGATGCTGGTATTCCCATCAAGGCCCCCGTTGCCGGAATTGCTATGGGCCTAATCAAGGAGGGGGATAGAATTGCAATTTTGTCGGATATTCTGGGAATCGAGGATCACCTGGGTGATATGGATTTCAAGGTGACCGGGACGGATGTCGGTGTCACGGCGGTTCAGATGGATATCAAGATCAAGGGGATTACCCTCGAGATCATGAAGAAGTCTCTCGAACAGGCTCGTCTCGGACGGATTCACATCATGGGAAAAATGAAGGAGGCATTGCCTTCCGTCCGCTCCCAGATGTCCCCTTATGCGCCTCGCATCATGACCATCCAGATCAAACAAGACAAGATCAGGGAGGTCATTGGTCCTGGCGGAAAGATGATTCGCAGCATTACCGAGCGAACGGGTGCCAAGATCGAAATCGAGGATTCTGGCGTGATCCATGTGGCCTCTGCTGATGAGGAAGCCGCGAAGAAAGCCATCGAAATTATTCATCAGATCGTTGCTGAAGCCGAGGTGGGCAAGATCTATCTTGGTAAGGTCAAGACCGTTGCGGAATATGGGGCTTTTGTGGAAATCATGCCCGGAACGACCGGTCTTTGCCATGTTTCACAGCTTGAACCCCGTCGCGTCGAGAAGGTGACCGATGTGGTCAATGAGGGGGACGAGATTGTCGTGAAGGTCCTGGAAGTGGACCGTCAGGGCAAAATTCGTCTTTCCCGGAAGGATGCCATCGCCGAGGAAGGCGAGGGACGCGAAAAACGGTCCGCTGGGACCCACTAGCTCGTTGTCGAATCCGTTCTTGTTTTTTTGAATCCGGTTTGCCATAATGCTACCTGTCTTATCAGTCGGGTGATTCGGCAGGGATCATTAGCCAAAGCCTGCCCTCAAAGGGAACGGGCAGAAGTCATTCGCTTCCCTCCCAGCGTATTTGTTGGGAAGTTGTACGAGACAATCATCGAGGAGGTCTGTCAATGGATGTGAACAAAGGTGCTGCAGGGCTTGTGGTCGTGGCCATCATCATTGCGGTTGTCTGGGGTGGTCTCTCTGTCTATGTCGGTGTGAATCCTTTCTTCCTTCCGACCGGAGTCCATTAATCCCCGAGAGGTTTGGCTTGTTCTCCGGAGCTGCTTCCGGATATCTTTTTCCGCTCTTATTCTTATCTTCCTTTGCAGGGTGCCTGCCTTCGGGTGGGCACCTTTTTTTGCATGGATGTCTCCGTCGGGAGTATTGTGCCTCCCCTTTCCCATAATGGCATAAACACGTTTTTCTCCCCTGTCCGACGCTTCGGATCCTGGACCTCTCCGACTTTCTGGGCGAGGGATTATTAAGAAAGAGCCTCGATGCCTTATATAAAACACACACTCTCCAATGGGCTCGCTGTTTACAGCGATCCCGTCACTTCATCTCGCTCTGCCGCTATCGGCGTCTGGGTGCGCGCTGGTTCCCGCTATGAGTCTCCCAAGGAAGCAGGAATGACACACTTTCTGGAGCACATGTGCTTTAAGGGAACCCCCTCCCGCAATGCCCAGGAGATAGCGAACGAGATGGACTTCCTGGGCGGTGAGATGAACGCCTTTACCTCCCAGGAAATGACCTGCTTTTATGCGCACCTTCTGACAGAAAATGTCTCCCGTGCCGCGCTCCTTTTGGGGGACCTCCTTACCCGATCTGTCTTTGACGGGGAGGAGCTCGATCGTGAGAGGGGGGTTGTGATTGAAGAGATTGCCGAGTCCCGAGACGATCCGGACGATCTTGTGACTCAGAATCTCTATGAGGCACACTTTGGGGAGCATCCCTTGGCCCGTCCCATCTTGGGGACGGAAGAGTCTCTCTCCTCTTTTTCCCGGGAGGACGTTCAGGGATACTTCCGACGGAACTATCATTCTGGCTCGATGTTTGTGACCGTTTCCGGACGCTTTTCCTGGCCCTCCCTGCGGGAGTCCCTCGAACAGGCATTCTCCGATCTTCCCTCGGATCCTTCCCGGAAGGCGGGAGACCAATCTCCCTTTCTTCCGGCCTATGGAAAGACGAAAAAGGTAAAAAAACTGGAACAGGTCCATGTGGCCATCGGGATGCCGGGTCTTCCTACGGCCCATCCGGACCAGACCCTCCTTCGTCTTCTGAATGTCCATCTCGGAGGGGGAATGAGCTCGCGCCTTTTTCAGGAGGTTCGGGAGAAAAGAGGGCTCGCCTATTCGGTCTACTCCACAGGGCAATCATTTGCCGATGGAGGGCTAATCAGGATCTCGGCATCGACCCGTCCATCCAAGCAGCTGGAACTTTTGGAGATTCTCGGAGAGGAGATTGCCCGCCTTGAATCGGTTCCCTTGACGGAAGAGGAGCTCTCCCGGGCGAAGAACCAGGTGAAATCCTCCCTTCTTCTAGGCCTTGAGTCCATCGGAACCCGGATGAACAAGATGGGACGCGATATTCTTTATTGGGGGGAGGAGGTTCCGGTGGAAACCATTGAAGCGAGGATTGATTCTGCCACACCGGAAGATATCCTTCGGCTGGCTCGGGCCCAAGGCTTTTCCGCGTCCCGTTCTCTGTCCGTTTTGGGTCCGGAGAAGGAATAATGCTCGGAAAGCCCTCTCTTCCCGTGCGTCTGGGCGTCAATATTGACCATGTTGCGACCTTGCGCCAGGCGAGGGGAGAGTTTGATCCCGACCCGCTCTTTGCGGCCCATCTGGCCCGACTTGCGGGCGCCGATCAAATCGTCCTTCATGTTCGTGAAGACAGGCGGCACGCGAATGAAAGCGATCTTCGTCGCCTTCGGGAAACATCCTCCCTTCCCATCAACCTTGAGATGGCTCTCTCCTCCGATATGGAGCTCATGGCCTTTTCCTATCGGCCCGAACGGGTGACACTCGTGCCGGAAAAACGCCAGGAGCGGACCACGGAGGGCGGACTTGTCCTAGATGAGGCCTTTCTCGATCGATTACGCCCCTTTGTTGCCCGTTGTCGGGGGGAGGGGATCCGGGTCTCCCTTTTTATGGATCCCGATCCTGATATGATTGCCCGGGCGGAGGGAACTGGGGTGGATCAGGTGGAAATCCATACGGGTCCTTATGCCCGGGCCTTCGGAGGAGTGGGGGAGGGGGCGGCCCTGGAAGATCTTGTTCGCGCCTCTGAGGCCATCCATCGGATGGGGCTTCAGGTGGCGGCAGGCCACGGTCTCACGCTCCACAATCTTCCGGCTGTTCTGTCTCTTCCCGCTCTTTCGGAAGTGAATATTGGTCACAGTATCGTGGCCCGGGCCGTTCTTCTGGGAATGCCGGAGGCCGTGGGAGAAATCAGAAGACTTCTCCTTCCCTCCTGGCAGGGAGAGCGGTCATGATTGTGGGCGTGGGAGTCGATCTTGTACGGATTGACCGCATTGGCCGACTCCTAGATCGCTACGGGGAGCGCTTTGCCCGGAAGGTCTTCACTCCTGCGGAGTGGACGGAGTCAGGGGGGAAGGTGTCTCACCTGGCGGGACGTTTTGCCGTCAAGGAAGCCGTCCTCAAGGCCCTGGGAACCGGCCTCTCCCAAGGGATTGCCTGGCATGATGTAGAGACCCTCTCCCGGGAATCAGGGGCTCCCGAGGTTCGGATCTCCGGGGCTGTCAGGTCTCTCCTGGAAAGAAAAGGATCCGTCTTTATCTGGGCTTCCATCAGCCATGAACGGGAGAATGCAGTCGCGATGGTCATATTCGAAGGAGGGGACCGGTGCGCATCGTAACGCCCGAGGAGATGCGGGAGCTTGATGGGCGTGCCACCCGCGAGTTTTCTCTCCCGGAAGAGATCCTGATGGAGCGGGCGGGTATGGCGGTGGCGGCTTCCTGCCGGGAGATTTTGGGTCCTCCGGAGAAGATCTCCCGCAAGATTGTTGCAGTGGTGGGCGGAGGCCATAACGGAGGCGATGCCCTGGTGGCCCTTCGTGATCTGGCTGCGCGGGGATACCCGGCTGCCGTTGTTCGCATGGGGTCGGGGAAGGCTCCTTCCGAGGCGATCAGCCGGGAACTTGATCGTCTGTCCCGAATGGGGGTCGGCCCCTCCCAGGTCGGCGACTCTTCCTCCCGTCACAGAATCTCTCATGCCGCCCTCCTGATCGATGGCCTCTTCGGAACGGGATTTCGGGGGGGAGATCTGAGCCGGGAGGCTCGGGAGCTGATCGTTACCATGAACAGGGCGGCGGGGAGCGGGATTCCCATCGTCTGCGTTGATATTCCGTCGGGCGTCAATGGGACGACTGGCGCCGTCTCGGATGTGGCGGTCAGGGGAAAAAGAACGGTGACCTTCGGCGCTCCGAAATGGGGTCTTCTTTGTGATCCGGGTACCCGGTATGCGGGCCACATCTATCTCTCTCCCATTGGGTTTCCTCAAAATCTTCTGGCAGGGGGAAAGCTTTCCTGTCTCCTTCCTCATGAAGCCTGGGATCTCGTTCCTGTCCGTTCTCCCTCGGTCCACAAGGGAGAGGCGGGGCATGTTCTCATTGCCGGAGGCTCTCCCGGAAAGTCGGGCTCGATACTGCTGGCGGCCCGAGGCGCCCTTCGCTCTGGCGCGGGGCTCGTCACGGTTCTCTGGGACCGCTCCTTTGGGGAAGCGGCAGCCTCGCAAGCCGAGATCATGTCCCTTCCGGTCGACCTCGCGACTCTCTCTTCCCAGGAGATTATTCGGGCGACAGTCCGGATGGATGCTGTGGCCTGTGGACCCGGCGTGGATGAGGCTTTCGGGGGACGACTTCTCGTGGAGTCCCTGTTTTCTGAGTACACAGGACCTTTGGTGGGTGATGCCGGAGTCTTCGATCTCTTTGCCGGACAGCCCGAAAAGATCGCCTCATTAAGACCCGGACCCTTGGTGTTGACTCCTCATCCGGGAGAGATGGGGCGACTTCTTGGCCGAGAGACGGCCCATGTTGTTGCCAATCCTCTGGACTCTGTTCGGGAGGCGGCTGAGAGAACCGGAGCCGTTATCCTCCTTAAGGGAGCTCGGACCCATGTCGCCCATCCCGATGGCAGGGTCTCGCTCAACCTGACCGGAAATCCGGTGATGGCCGGGGCAGGGATGGGCGACGTCCTGACCGGAGTCATTGCCACATTTCTTGCTCAGGGCTTGTCCCCCTTCGATGCTGCCCGACTTGGGGCCTTTCTTCATGGACAGGCCGGAGAACTTCTGGGTGTAACGTCAACACGAGGACGGCTGGCCTCGGAGTTGGCAGACCTTTTTCCCGTGCTCCTCTCCCCGGGCGCCGGAACAGTCCATCACCCCCCCGGACTCAATCAATCCCAAGATCCTGCCCTTTTCTGGCCCTTTCCTTTACCCTGTCCGCTTTCTGACCCTTCCGGAGGCCGGCGGTGAAGGAGGGATATCCCCTTGACGGGCCGGAGGGGATGGCTGTCTATCTCCGCTATCTCCAGGAGACGGTCCCTGACCTAGTCTTGCTGCGCCCTTCTGCTGAGGCGGAAGGGACTCCCATCGCCGATAGAGAGAGAGCCGGAGTTCCTCCTTCTTCATCCTTGCCGGGATCCCCTCCGGGAGATTTTGGGTCATTGGACTCCCTTTCCAAAGTGGTGTCGGAGTGTCGCCTCTGTGTTCTCTCCTCCACCCGGACCTACGCCGTCTTTGGCGAAGGGAATCCCGATGCCCGGCTCATGTTTATCGGAGAGGGTCCGGGAGCCGACGAAGATGCTTCGGGACGCCCCTTTGTTGGACGGGCGGGAGAGCTTCTGACCCGTATGATTGCAGCCATGGGGTACCGACGGGAGGATGTCTATATTGCCAATGTGGTGAAATGCCGTCCTCCGGGAAACCGCGTTCCGGAAGAGAGCGAACGCGCCTCCTGTCTCCCTTATCTCAAACGCCAGATCGGAATGATTTCACCAGAGGCCATGGTTTTGCTCGGTCAGACGGCCGCCGTCTCCCTGCTGTCTCGGAATGAAGGAATCTCCCGCCTGAGGGGGCGAGAGACACATCTTCCTGAATTCCCGGGAATTCGGGTGATGCCGACCTACCATCCTGCCTACCTTCTTCGCAATCCGGCGGCCAAGGCACAGGTTTGGGAGGATTTAAAGCAAGTCATGGGGTGGCTGGGGAAGGAGAGGGGATGAAACTGGCATTCTTGATCCTACTGGGCGTGCTGGGCTGGATTTTTATGATGGAAAACGACCAGCAGCACATCATGATCGTGTTCCCCGGCTCGGGGCAGCTAGGTCCTTTTTCTGTGGGAGTCGTGATTCTGGGGGCATTTTTGGCTGGGGTTCTTCTCTGCTACCTGGGGGGAGGGCTTTCGCGTCTCGTCTCTCGGGCCAAGGCCAAAAAGCCATCTTCTGTGGGGCGGGGCGGGGGGGGCACCGACGGTGGACATGACAGCCACTGACGGGGGAGTCGAGGACGCTCCGTCGGCCTTTGCCTATCCCGATACCCCCCTCTTTCGGCAGTATCTTGGGCTTCGAAAGGAGGCAGGGGAGGCAATTCTCTTTTTTCGTCTGGGAGATTTCTTCGAGCTCTTCGGAGAACAGGCCGAACTCGCCTCCCGCCTGCTCGGCGTGACCCTCACAAGCCGCGACAAGAGCCGTCCAGACCCTCTGCCGATGTGTGGAATCCCGGCCAAGAGCCTCGACATGTATCTGCCGAAACTCATTCATGCCGGCTACTCCGTGGCCATTGCCGAGCAGGCGACCCAGGAATCCGATCCCTCAGGTCTTTTTCCCAGAAAGATTGTCAGGACAGTGACCCGCTTTACCCTTCTCGAGGACCCCTCTCGGGAAGAGGGGGCGCCCCAGAATGGTGTGGCCATTGTCCGGCGGGGAGAGATTTGGGGAGCAGCGGTTCTCGACCTGACAAGTGGCCGGATTGCAGTCTGGGCCCCTGAAAACCCCGCCGACCGGGATCTTCTTCTGGATTTCCTGGGGCGAAAGGAAGCGCGACAACTGATTGTCGAGTCCAGCGAAATAGCCGCGGAGTTCCCGGGGATTCCCGCGCTGGTTCATTCAAGGCTGGCCCCTTCCGATCTCTCCGGATCCCTCCCCCCCTCCTACCGTCTTCCTGCCCTCCCCGAGGTCTCCCGGGATGCCGTCAGGCTTCTCTTCGGTTTTCTGTCCGATTACGAAAAAACTGTCCTTGGCCACCTTCGGGGAGTCGTCCTTGAAGGGGCAGGTCATTCTCTGGCCCTCGATCGCTGGACGATCCGTCACCTCGACATCCTTCCCCGGGAAGGGATGGGCCAGGAAAGAGGGCGGGCGGCGAGCCTTGTCTCTCTCCTTGATCGTTGCCGGACCCCTCCAGGGAGCCGTATGCTCCGATCCTGGCTCCTTGCTCCCGAAACCGAAGTGAACGAGATCCATTCGAAGCACCGGGTGATCCGGGGGTTTGACGAAAGACCCCGTCTTTCAGATCGGGTGGACAAGGTTCTCGGAGGGGTGGGGGACCTAGAGCGTATTCTCGCCCGGATTGCCATTGGCAACCGTCTTCACCGGGATCTCCCGGAGTTTCGTCAATCCTTTTCTTCGGCCCTAGCTCTTCTCGATGTGGATGGGCTCGAAGAGCTTTTTCCCGACTGTCGGCGGGAGTTCGGATTGAGACTCCATGCCGCTCCCCTTCGAGATCTCCTCGCCCGGGCCCTCGTCGACGATCCTCCGAACACACTCGGAGAGGGTCCCATCATCCGGGACGAATTCGACGAAGCTCTCTCCGGTTACCGTCGGACCGAATCCGAGGGAGACCGCTTCATCGCCTCCCTCGAGGAGAGGGAGCGCTCCCGGACTGGGGTAGAGACTCTCAGGATTCGCTACAACCAGGTGGCAGGATACTATATCGAGGTGTCGAAGGCTCAGGCACAAAAGATGCCATCTGACTATCTTCGAAAGCAGACCCTGACAAACTCCGAGCGGTTTACCCTCCCCGAGCTGGTCTCTTTCGAAGGCAGCCTTCGGGAGGCCCGATCCAGAGTCTTGGCACGGGAGGTCGAAATTCTTGGCGAGCTTGGGCGGGAGGTTCTGGCCCAGAGAGAAAGCATCCATCTTCTCTCCGACTTCGTCGCCCGGGTTGATGTCCTGCTTGCCTTTTTCGAAATTGGCCGTAAGATGCGCTATGCTCTCCCCGAATTCGTTCCGGAAGGGTCGCCTCTTTTGATCAGGAATGGCCGCCATCCTGTTATTGAGGCTCGAATGGCCCCCGAGCCATTCATGCCCAACGATACCAATCTTGAGTCCGGAGAATTCATCGTCCTGACGGGTCCGAACATGGCCGGAAAGTCGACCTATATGCGACAGGTGGCTCTCATTGTTCTCATGGCTCATGCCGGGGCTCCTGTGCCGGCAGATGAGGCAAAAATCCCTCCCACCGACCGGATCATTGCCCGAGTCGGAGCCCAGGACAACATTCTTGAAGGAGCCTCGACCTTTATGGTCGAAATGCAGGAAGTCTCAAGGATCCTAGGATCGGCGACAGAAAAAAGCCTGGTTCTCCTTGATGAGGTAGGGCGCGGAACCGCCACCTTCGACGGGATGGCCATTGCCTGGGCGGTGAGCGAGTTCATTCATGACAGGATCAGGAGTCGGACGCTCTTTGCCACCCATTATCACGAGCTGTCCGAGCTGGCAAGGCGACGGGAGAGGGTCAGAAACCAGACTGTTCGTGTTTCCATCCAACAGGGAAAGCCCCTTTTTGAACATCGCATCGTCGATGGTCGTGCTGAGCAGTCTTACGGGATCGAGGTGGCAAGGCTCGCGGGGCTCCCGGAAGAGGTGGTGGATCGCGCCTCCGAAATTCTCGGTTTTTGGGAGGGGGGAGGCAAGAAGACGCTTCTTCCTAAGGAGAGGACCCTTCCTCCCGATCGGGATTTTTCCATGCCGCTCTTTTCCTGGAAACGGCGACTGGAGCAAAAAAAAGGGGAGGGAATGACAGAGATGAATGAGATGGAGGGGGGAGCGTGATCCACGAGGAAACAAGCATGACCCAAGGGGGAGGCGATCCTCTGGACAGCCTTGAGGCGATTCTCCGATCGGGGACTCCCGATCAGATTCTTGCCGACGAGATGAAGATCAATGAGCTTTCCGACATTGTCGACTTTCTTGCCGAAGAGGGCGAGCTCTCCTCTCTGGCGGATCTTGCGCCCATGACTCCTGCTTGGTCCCTTTTTATCCGAAACTATCTGGAGATGTCCCACGACCGATTCGACCTGGAGATGGAGGGGGAGGAGACAGAGAGCCCTTCCCAGGAACAGGCTGTCTTTGGTCTGGGAATCATTCTTGATCTCGACTGTCCCATTCCACCACGCATGACCCTTGAGGCCCTGGCGCCGCTTGCCCGGCTGGTGGAGACAATCCTCTCCCCCGAGGGTTCGGGAGCGGAGGTCTTTCTCCATCCCCGGATGCTGTCGTTTGCAGATCTTTATACTTTTTCGTATGATTCAAGGCGCGGGTTTGTGGACGAACGCATGACCTTCGGCTTCTCCATGGATTCCTCCGGATCTCTTGACCGGATTCCTCTGATGAATGGGGATGCTCCCCTTGGGGACTGGGACCAGCCGGCAGAAATTCTCCTGGCTCCGAATGATCCGATCCGACGCGCCTTCGGGAAGACCCTCGACAATGGTCGAGGCGCCATTGTGGGACTGGTGCGGATGACTCCTCCCGAAGAGGAGTGGGGGGATTTCCTTGATCGTCGGTTTTCCTCGGAAATCGGCGAGACAATGGGAACTCTCGTCGCTCAGATCTTTGACCTCACTGCCCCGTTTGGCGAGGGGGATGACGCTCCGGAGAGGGGGCAAGTCTCCCTTGTTCCCTGGTCCCTTATGTTGCCGATGGGAGTCACTATCGAGATGGGAGCCTTTATTTCGGAAGCCCTTGAGGATCAGAAAGGTTCCGGAAAAAGGGGCAAGGATGACAGGAAGAGCCTCGAAATCACACCCGTGTGGCGAGATGGAACGCTTACGGCCGAGATGGATGGTCTCTCTGCCTCCGGCAAGGGACCGGCAAAGTTTCCTGTGGTGGATGATTATGTGGCGGGTTTCATGGAAAACTACGTTCCGGAAATTGTGCAGTCGATGATGGGGCTCACGGTTCGCTGGAACAAGAAAAAAGGCGGGGGAAGGTTCCTCTCGCTGGGAGTTCTCTGATCTTTCCCCTTCGTTCCTTTGGCTCCCTTCGTTCCTGTATCCTCTTTGCCATGGGGGGAGTTCTTTTTTTCGCTGGACCTTTTTTGGCGGAGTCCGCAGATCTTCCGGCTCCACTTTTCTCTTCTTCTTATCCCCATGGGCGCCTGACATTGGCCAGTGGCGGGGATCCTCCGCTACTCTTTGTTCTCTCAAAGCCTTCCGGCTCTCTTTTTCGCATCAATCCGGAAAACGGGCAGGAATCTCTTCGGCTCATCCGGATCCCCCAACCCGAGGATCTAGCGGTTGGTGCCGGGGGACAGAGGGTTTTGGTCTCCCTTGACGCAAGCCGGAGTCTCTGGGTTCTTCCTGTTTCTTCGGGCCCTCCTGTTAAAATGACTGTAGGACTCAATCCAGGACAGATTGTACGAACGCCCACCGGAGATCTCTATCTTGTCGCCCGGGCTGTTCATATCATCTACCACTTGAATCCCGTCACGGATCGTCCGGATGGCTGGACGGCGATGGGTGATGTCTTTCCTCAGATCACCCCTGATGCAAAGGGGGATCTTTGGCTTCCCCTGTCCCGGGGGGAGCAGGTAAAAGATCTGTCTCCCCGAACGCTTGAAACCCGGAAGATCTTCGACCTCGACTCCTGTCGGGAGCCTTCCCGCGTGCGTCCCTTGCCCTCCGGAGGCTTTGTTGTCGGCTGCCGCAATGCCCTTCTCCTGGAGGGACAAAACGGGGAGGAGTTGACCCGGTCACGTCTTCGAGGACGTCTTTCCCGGGGAGTCCAGGACATGGTTCTTCTTCCGGGAGGGGATCGTCTTCTCGTCTCCTTTCGAAAATGCAAAACTCTGAATCTTTATCATCTTCCCGATCTTTCAATTATTTCCTCATTCCACTCCTCCTATCTCCCTGTGCGCTTGTATTATTTTAAAAAATGGCCTACCATTTTTATTGTGATGGATGACCCAGGAAATGACAGAACAAGGCTTTTTGGCTATTCTCTCTCGACTTTCGGAACGCCTTCCCTGTCAACGCAACCAGTCAAGAAATCTCCTGCCCCTTCCCCGACGAAGCTTTTGCCTCGTGCTGTTCCCTCAACCTCCAGCCCAAGGACTCACTCATGACTGACGCTCCCGCCCCGGCCCCTTCATTGCTTGCCTCCCGGCATATTCTCGTAACGGGGGTCGCCAACCGGTGGTCTATTGCCTGGGCTGTGGCTCAATCCATTGTCAAGTCGGGAGGTCGGGTTACCTTCACCTATCAGGGCGAGTCGCAACGCTCCACACTGGAAAAGCTCCTCTCCGAAGTTCCCTCCTCGGGCCTGTCGCCCCTTCTCCTTTCCCTCGACGTCAAAAATGATGAAGAAATCGCTGCGGTAGCCGATCGCCTGATGAAGGAGAATCTGCGGCTCGACGGTCTGGTTCACAGTATTGCCTTTGCGAAACGAGAGGAGCTCGACGGGGCGTTTCTCGATACCAGCCGTGAAGGATTTATTCTGGCCCAGGAGATCAGTGCCTTTTCCCTCGTGGCGCTCTGTCGGGCCTTCCTCCCTCTCCTGAATCCCCAGTCCTCAATCGTTGCCATGACCTATCTGGGGTCGGAGCGGATCGTTCCCCACTACAATGTCATGGGAACGGCCAAGGCCTCTCTGGAGGCGTCGGTGCGCTACCTTGCCCATGACCTCGGGACCCGGGGAATTCGGGTCAACGCCGTTAGTGCTGGTCCTATCAAGACGGCCTCAGGACGGGCCATCAAGGGCTTTGTCGACATGCAGAAGGCCGTCGCCGATCGGGCTCCTCTCAAGGGCCAGGAGCTCACGTCGGAAGAGGTGGCGGATGCCACTGTGGCTCTGCTTTCCCCTCTCATGAGAGCGGTGACAGGAGAGGTCCTGTTCGTCGATCTGGGTTATCACCAGATGGGAATGTTCTGAGCAGTCCGGGAATGAGGGCAGCCTTTCTCCCATCCCGTCCAATCTTCCTTTGAAGGAGAGTTCTATGGACAAAGAGGTTACCTACCGTGTCGGTATTCCTGTGATCGGAGTCCGGGGAGAATCACTCGGTCGGCTGGAAAAGGTTCTTTTGATGGAGTCGCGCCATCAGGTGACGGCATTGGTCGTTCGCTCGCTTGACTCGATGCACATCCTCCCCCTCGATCGGGTCACAGAGCTCAACTCCATGGAGATTCGTACGAATGTCACTCCCGAAGAGCTTCATGGCTTCTCTGTCTTCGACCCCACCCAGTACGAGGAGGTTCCCCCCTGGTTTTTTCCTCCGGGACACCACATCGAGCTGGGGGCTCTTGTGACAATCAAGCCGCTTGATGTTCGCGAGCAGGGCGAGGAGGATGCCCTGACACGACGCGCCTTCATGGGACGGTCTGTGGCCATTCTCGCGGCCGCGATCGGAGTTTCCCTTTTGGTTCCCATCGGGGGATATATCATGGCTGCGGCCACCACCCCCGTCAAAGATTCCTGGCGTGATCTGGGTGTCAAGCTGCAGGACCTTCCGATGGACGAGCCTGTCTCCCACTCTTTTCGGGCCTTCTCCGTCAGCGGGTGGATGCGTGTTCCCGAAGAGCGATCGGTCTGGCTCATTCGCCACTCTGGAGCTTCCGATCCCCAGTCGGAGCCTGAGGACAAGATTCTGGGTCTCGACTCTCCCCTTGAACTGGCCAACTCGGACCCCCGCCTGACCGTTCTCTCCCCCATTTGTCCCCATCTGGGGTGTGAACCCCAATGGCACAAGGGCCAGAAGCTTTTCATCTGCCCCTGCCATCACTCCATCTACCAGTTGAATGGAAAACGAATAGGGGGGCCGGCTCCCCGCCCAATGGACCAGCTTCCCGTCCGCATTGCCCCCGACGGTGCGATCTCGGTCATCTACGAGCAGTTTGCCATCGGTATCGCAGCCAAAAAACGTCTGGCCTGAGAGGAAGGGATAAAAAATGGGACATAAAATTTATGCCTATCTCGACGAGCGCATCAGAATCTCGAGTCTGATGAGTTTTCTCCTGAACGAGCCGATGCCTGGCGGATCACGGTGGGCCTACATTCCGGGATCCATGGTTTTCTTTGTCCTGATCCTCCAGTTTGTCACAGGGATGATGCTCGCCTTTTACTACGGAGGAACTCCCGATCATGCCTGGGACAGCGTCAACTATATCGACCACCTCACCTATCATGGTGTGGGGGTCGGCCGGCTGATCCGGGGCATCCATTACTGGGGATCTTCGATTATGGTCATTGCCGTAGGCATCCACCTTCTCCAGGTTTTTATCTGGGGGGCCTACAAGCGGCCCCGAGAGATCATGTGGCTCGTCGGCGTGGTCCTTCTGGGGCTGACCATGACGGCCTCCTTCTCGGGATACCTCCTGCCGTGGGATGAGCGTGCCTACTGGGGAACGATCGTCGGAACCAACATGATCGGCCTTGTTCCTTTTGTGGGTGAGGCCATCAAGGATGCCATACGGGGCGGGGTGGGGCTCGGAGCCTTGACCCTTTCGCATTTTTTCACCCTGCACACGATGATCCTTCCCACCCTCTTTATTCTCTTTGTCATGCTGCATATGGTGATCTTTCGCCGCGTTGGTCCGGCCGGTCCTTTTTCCGGCTCTCCAGAAAAGCTCGAAGCGACGAAAGATACCTTTTACCCGCGTCAGGTGCTGATGGATGCCTTCGGGATGCTGGGAATCTTCATTCTCATCCTGGCGCTCGCCATCCTGCATCCTCCCGGACTCGAATCCGTTGCCAATCCTTCCAATGCGGCCTACAATCCGACGCCTGCATGGTATTTCGACTGGATCTTCGAGCTTCTCAAGCTCATTCGTCCGGAGATCGTGGGGGTGGTTGGGCTCCCCGTCCTTATTGCTGTCGTGCTGATCTTCTTGCCTTTCATCGACAAAAAGCCGGTGCGATCCCCATTCCGAAGACCGTTTGCCGTTCTTTCCACCCTCTTTGTCCTGACCGCCATGCTAGTTCTCTCCCTCATGGCTGAAAACGGGTATAAAAAACTTGTTGATGTCGACCGAGCGGCTATGCTCCGGGGCCAGATTGTCTTCAATACAGCCGGATGTATGGGATGCCATACGGTCTTCGGGAAGGGGGGCAAGATTGGCCCTGATCTCTCCGAAGAAGGGCTTGTGGGCCATTCCGAGCATTGGCTGACGGTGCAGTTTGTGAACTCCAAGGCGCACTTTCCGGACTCCATCATGCCGGACTTCACCTATCTCACGCCCCAGCAGCAGCACGATCTTGCCATGTACATCTCTTCCCTGGGACGCATGAACTGGCCTGATCCCACAAAGACGCCCTAAGGAGAATCATCTTTGGATCACCTGTTAAAAAGAGACTAAAAGAAAAAGGCCCCGAAAAGGGGCCTTTTTGTTGGGGAAAAGAACGGATTTTTTCTCTGTGGATGTGAGAAAAGCTTGGGAAAAAATTATCGAGCCGACTTGAGGAGTGAGATCGCCCGCTGCCTGTCGGGAACACCCACAAAATAGGGCCGGTCTCCGACGAGGGTCGTGGGAACCGAACGAATGTTGAATCTCTCCGCCAGCTCCTTCCCTCGGGGGGTGTCGATATCGATCTCTTCGTAGTTGAAAGGGATTTCCTGTCGAAGACGGGTCCAGAAACTTTTGGCGGCGGGGCAGCTGGGACACCAGCTGGCATAGACGAGCCGAACCTTGGCCATGGATGTTTTCTCCTGGAAAATGGTGACAAGAACGGCTGTTGTCAGCCCCTCTCTCTTGTTTCTATAATAATTATAGCATCTGAGGACGGGTTCCGGGAGAGTGGATTGTCCGGAAAAACGGCATGGTTTGACATAAGGAAGAACGCGATGGACTACAAGGCAATGCTGGTGGGAGGTGTGGCAGGAGGTGTTTTTGGCTTTCTGGTGAGTGCCATCCTGACCCGAAATGGATGCGGGACGGTGGCCTGTCGGATCAATCGGAGCCCCCGGATTGCCACGCTCTATTATGCCTTCATTGGAGCTTCGCTGGGGCTGACGCTTCATGCCTTCTAGCCGCCCACCCCTTTCTCCCCCTATGTTGACGCCCCTGGGCTCTCCCGCAGGTTCCCCTCCTCCGGTCGGGCCCTATAGCCCCGGCATTCTGGCCGGCGGCTGGTTGTATCTCTCCGGTCAGATTGCTCTTCTGGAGGACGGGACGATTGTGTCGGGAGGGGTGAGGGAGGAGGCTCGTCTCATTTTTTCCCGTCTGGGAGAAATGCTTTCCCAGGTCCGGGCCACTCCGTCCCATGTCGTGAAGGTCACTCTTTATCTGACGGACATGGCAGGGTTTCAGACTGTGAATGAAGCCTGTGCCGCTTTCTTTTCTCCTCCCTATCCCGCTCGTGTGACCGTTGGAGTGCGAGAGCTTCCCCGGGGGGCGAGCCTTGAGGTCGATGTGGTGGCCTATCTCGGAAAGACGTCTGTCTGAGGGGAAGAAGGATGTCGGAGGAGTGAGGGAGGCGAGGGGCAAGGGAGGAAAGAATCCCCCCCCCCAATAAAAAGTCCGATCGCCTTGGATTTCTCCTTGGCCATCGGACGATCGCTGCTTTATCTTCTTCCGTGACCCTTGACGGGGGCTGGGAAGAGGATCAGATTGCTTTCTGAACCTTCCCGCTCCGGATGCACCGGGTGCAGACGCGGATGCGACGGGGTTGTCCCTCCACAAGAGCGTGAACTGACTGAAGATTAGGCTTGAAGACCCGCTTGGTGACGCGGTGAGAGTGGCTGATCTGATTCCCGACCACCTTGGTCTTCCCGCAGACGAAACAGTTGGCTGCCATGATAAGCTCCCTTGTAAGTCGTTCAATCGAAAATTCCTCATAGTTTAATCCATTTTGTGGGGGGTTGCAATCCCCTTTCGTCGCAGCAATTCTAAATTTGGCCCCTTCCCCGAGTGGCCCGGCTCGGAGGGGGAGTGCTCTCCCCCCGTCACCGAGGAAAAAGTCGATTCACACGGGGCGAACGGAGGGAGAAAAAAGGATGCCGCGATCCCACAGGGCATCGTCGGTATCCCGAAGGGGGGACGGCTTCGAGAAAGCGAAAGGCCCAGCGCTCCCGGACGACCTTGGGTCTCCGTTTCCCCCTGGGCTTTCCCTGGCTCGTCTCAAGGACCACCTCGAAGGTTTCCAGAGTGGGGGTGCGTTCGAGCCCCTCGACCCACTCGGCGATGGGGCAATGAGAGGAGGGCTTGCAGGTGAAGTTGTGCTCCCGCAAGACCTCTCCCACGCGTTGGATGAGCGGAGCCACATGGCGGGGAGAAACGGGATCGAGAATGTTCCGGATCCGAACATCCGTCGGAGGATGAGGAATGCCGAACAGGGAGTGGACGTTGCTCCGACCGGCACGTCTCTCCAATGTTCTCTGGAAGGACAGGAACGAGGGAGACTGGGTGAAGAAGACCGAAAAGGCGGCATCTGAAACGGAGGACTTCCGGTTGTTCCCGGGTTGTCGTTCATCGGGAAACTCTTGAAAGGCCAAGGCAATCTCGTCGATCACTCCTTGGGCAGTACTCTTGGCCATATCGGGGGTGGGAGGGGCTCCATGGCAGAAGAATACCGGAAAAAACCTTCATGTCCAGTCCTTGCGACGGGATGGACCAACGATTTATCGCAAAATCAGTTTTTAAATTTTGAATTGCTGCGTCGGAACGAAGGCTTGTCCTTGGAGGTCTGCGGAAACGCAATCATTTCGTGAAAATGCCTCGCGAAGAATCTTTGTCTTGGGGGAGAGACTCCGGAGGGCCTTTCTCTGGGGTGCCATTTTCTCGGGGTCTTGCGTATGATGGATCTCTGCGATTGACACACTCCGGGGGGGATGAGGAGAGATTTTCTGACCCGGAAAGGCTCAGGATCGACCAATGTTCTCCACCGCTAGGGAGGGGCGGCCCTCCCCCGAAAGGAAGGTTGTGGCTTCTCCCCCTTTTCCTCGACTGAAACTGACGGCTCCTCTTTCGAGCTTCCCCTCGATCGGGCCCCGGCGTCAGGCCCGGCTGGAGAGGCGAGGGTTGTTTACCGTTCTCGACCTTCTCTACTGTTTCCCGTACCGCTATGAAGACCGCAGGATCCGCCTGGTCGTGTCGGAGCTTACGGAAGGGGCTGAGCAGGGATTTGTGGCGACGGTCCGGTCGATCAAAAAAAAGGTCGTCCCCAAACTCAAGTCTCCGATCATTGAGGCCACAGTTTATGATCGCTCGGGAGAGATCCCCGTCGTCTGGTTTGGGCAGGAGTATCTTCTCAAACACCTGCCGGAGGGTTCCCAGGCCTTTTTTTACGGGAAGGTCGAATACTCCTCCTATTCCCGGGGTCTGGTTCTCCGCTCTCCCGTGGTTGAGCCCATTGATCCCGATCAGGGTCTTCGGCGCTCCTACCATATCGGACGGATTGTTCCGGTCTATCGGGAGGAGGCCGGTCTTTCTACGGGAGTCTTTCGCCGCATTGTGGGAGATGTCCTGCGGGCCCTTTGGGGGGAGGCCTTTGACCCCTTGCCCGAATCCGTTCGCCAGGAGGCCCGCCTTATGGGGTGGTTTCCTGCGATTGTGGAGATGCATTTTCCCCGAGAGACGGAACGCCCGATGGAGGACCTTCTTCTTCCGGGCTATCCTCCTCGGGATCGGATCGTCTTCGAGGAATTCTTCCTGCTCGAGTACCTCATGATGCTTCGGCGACAGTGGGTTCACCATTCGGGTCGCATGTGGCTTCATGCGGCCGGAGATCCTGATCCGCTCACTGCGTTCGAGCGGCAGGTCCCGTTTCCCCTGACGGGGGCTCAGCGGCGAGCCTGTCAGGAGATAGCCAGGGACTTCGAAAAGCCCCACCCGATGAATCGCTTTCTTCTTGGGGATGTCGGCTCGGGCAAGACGTTGGTTGCGGCCTTTGCCATGCTCCAGGCCCTTCGGGCAGGGTGTCAGACGGCCTTTCTTGCTCCGACGGAGATCCTGGCCCAGCAGCATTGCCGGACGCTTGCGGCTCTTCTCAAAGATGAGCCGCCTGTCCTTCTCTCCCATTCGGTCAAAGGGGCTGATCGGCGTCGCCTTCTTTCCGGCATCGCGGAGGGGCGCCATAGGGTCATCGTCGGAACCCATGCCATCCTCGAGGAGGGGGTCGTCTTTGAGAAGCTGGGGCTCGTGGTGATCGACGAACAGCACAAGTTTGGTGTGGCACAGCGGAAGGCCCTGTGGTCAAAAGGCCCCAATCCCGATATTCTTGTGATGACGGCCACGCCCATTCCCCGCTCGCTGGCTCTCTCCTACTATGGCGACCTCGAAATCTCCCTCCTCGACGAGCTTCCGCCGGGCCGCCAGCCTGTGAAGACGCGGATCGTCCCCAAGGCCGACGAGAGCTTCTGGAAAAAGAGAGTGGCCCCGGTTCTCGCCCGCTCCGAGCAGGTGTTTGTCGTCTTGCCCCTGGTGGAAGAATCGGAGAAGGTTGATGCCAAAAATGCCCAGGATGTCTATGGATATCTTTCGTCGATCTTTCCTGATGTCCGGGTGGGTTTGTTGACCGGACGAATGGCGGGAGAAGAGAAGGAGTCGGTCATGGACGCCTTTCGAAGGGGGGAGATGGCGATTCTTGTCGCCACGACGGTCATTGAAGTCGGCGTAGACATTCCTCGGGCGTCTGTCATGGTAGTCGAGAATGCGGAACGTTTTGGCCTGGCCCAGCTTCATCAGCTCCGGGGTCGGATTGGCCGGGGGGGTCTTCCCGGGACATTTTATCTGGTTCCGGGCGAAGGGATGGGCGAAGAAGGGCGAAAACGACTCAAAATCCTTGAGGAATACTCCGACGGATTCCATGTCGCCGAAGAGGATCTGCGGATGAGAGGGCCGGGAGAGTTCCTGGGGGTCCGACAGTCGGGGCTTCCGATGTTTATTGTGGCCGATCTTGTCAGGGATGCGGAGGTTCTTTTTCGTGCGCGGCAGCTCGCTTCTTCGTATGTCGAGAAGGCGGAAGGACGGATGGAGGCGGCCTGGGAACAGTCGGGCCTTGAGGAATTTCTTCGGCTTCGCTACCGGGAGGTGGACGTATGGCTCTCGATCCGATAGAGGGACGCAAGGTGCGACGATATTCTCGCGGGCTCTCCCGGGGATTCCGGCGGGCGAGTCTGGCCATTCTTCGCTCCGGAGCCGATTTCTTTCGTCTCGATCACCGCCTGCGGGGAGGAATCAGAATGCGCCTTCTCGACCTCGAGATCGAAAAGGCCCATCGTGACTTGGGAGAGTTCCTCTATGCCCATCTCCAGCCGGAACCGCTCGACGAGGGAGATCTGGTCTTGCTTGATTTAATGCGTAACGAAATCTTGCGGCTTGAGGAGGAGCGGCGTCTGGCTGAATCCAAGGCCCGGGGAGGGGAAAATCGGGCTCTCAAGGGGAAGGGGGAGGTGTGAGGTCAACACAAAGGGTTGCTGTTGTCGATATTGGAACCAACTCGGTCCGGCTTATGGTGGCCGAGGCGACGGGTCGAGGAATTGAGACGACTCTCTATCAGGATGGCCGCATTACTCGTCTGGGCGAGGGGATTGCTGCCACCCGGACGATTGCCCGGGCGGCCGTTGACCGGACTGCGGCGGTCCTCACCGAGTTTGTGGAAAGGATTCGTTCCTACTCTCCCGATGCCGTCTCATATATTGGTACCTCGGCCTTGCGGCAAGCGAGTAACCGGGAGGAGGTTCTTGATCGTTTTTTCAGGGAGGCGGGAGTCAGGGTCCGGGTTATACCCGGCGAGGAGGAGGCTGCGTTGACTTACCGGGGAGCCCTCTTTGGCCTTTCGATGGTTCAAGGTCCCTTCCTGGTAGTGGATATTGGGGGAGGGTCGAGCGAGTTGATCGTGGGCGAGACGGCCATGGATTTCTGGAAGGCCTTTTCCGTTGAGGTGGGAGTGGTGACCCTGACGGAGGGCTGGTTTCGGAATGATCCCCCGTCGGAGGCAGAGTTTTCTCAGGTGCGGCGTTATCTTGAGGAGCGCTTCCGGGATCCGGTGGGGATGATTGCCCCGTACCTCGCCTCCGGCGCCCGGCTGGTAGGAACAGCCGGATCCGTGACCACGATCCTCGCGCTGATCCGGGAACTGGTCCAATACGATCCCATGAAGGTTCATGGTCAGATACTGTCGCGCCAGGAGATAGAGAGCCTCTTTGAACGGCTGAGGATCGTGCCCGCAAGGGACAGGCTGTCCTTCCCCGGCCTGGAGCGGGGAAGGGAAGACATCATTCTCTCGGGAACATTTATTCTCCTTGCCCTTCTGGACTTTTTTCAACAATCGGACTTGCTTGTCTCCGCTTATGGTCTTCGGGAGGGGGTTGTCATGGAGCTCGCTGGGGGGGGAGACTCCCTCCCGCGGGTTAGGACATGAGGCGCCGCCAGCGATCGGGTTCCATCGTACGGTAGAGAAAAAAGAGGGACGGGTCCCGAGGATGAGCCGCCATTCCTGATTCGAGGATCCTTCGGGCCATCGACTTGTCGGGGGAGCGGTTGGCCACATCGAAGAGAACCCTGTAAAAGCCGGGCCGTGGTCCATACATCTCCGAAAATCGTTTGGCCAGAGGCAGAATGTCCGTTGATGGGTCGATGTTGTGCTGGTTTTCTGCCACCCTGTGAAGAAGGGTGACGGGCTCGCGCGAGGAAGAAAGGATCCTGTCGTACCACCGGAGGGCCCCTCGATAATTTTTTCGGTCCTCGTCGATCATGGCCAGGACCCAGTAAGGAACCTCGCTTAAGGGATCGACCGTCACGGCCTGTTCCAGGAGGGCATAGGCCTCCGTCCGGTCCTCTCGGGGGAGAAAGGCTCGGGCGAGCCCCAGTGTGGCCAGGCGATGAGCATTGTCGGTGGGAAGCCCCTCGTTTTCGATCCGGTCTGCCACCTGTCGGAGAAGGCGTCCAGGAATCGAGGTTTCGGGAAAGAGGATCCGGGTAAAGGCCAGTGTCTCAAGAAAAGTGAAGGTGTCTTCAAATCGTGCGAGGAGTTTGAGGAGCTCCGGGATGTAATAGGGGTCGGGGCGAATGCCGAAGCCGCGGAGAAAGGCGACAGCAGCCTTTTCGGGACGTTTTTTTCGGAGCCAAAGATCTCCCAGCTGGTAGTGGCCTGGGGCCGAGTCGATTCCGGCCAGAGTCGCTTCGGCTTTTACCGGATCCCCGATGTCGACCTGGAGGAGTCCCAGAAGAAGTTGTGCCTCGCGGTTTTCTGGGGCGAGGGCCAGGGCACGACGGACAAAGGGAAGGGCGGAGAGTGGCTTGCCCGCCATCTTGTGCGTTTCGGCCATAAGAAGGCAAAGTTCGACCGTTTCGCCTTCCTCCTCAAGGAGGAGACGGTAGGTATCCAGGGACCGGCCAAACTCGTTGACGTTCGCGGCAAGTCGGGCAACATGTCTGAGCAGTCGGAGATTCCGGGGAGATTTTCGGAGAAGTTTCCGGAAGAACTTAAGGGCTTGCGAGGATTTTTCAATCCGCTCGAGGCTTCGCCCGTACCAATCCTGAATGTCTGGATTCTCGGGATTTGCTGTCAGAAGATTTTCGAGATTTCTCGCGACGGGCGCAAAGAGATCGATGAGCTCGAGTGTGTCGACAGTGGAGGCCATGGCCAGGATATTCTCGGGGGAGGAGGGAACCCGGCGATACGCCTCAAGGATCATGGGAAGCGCCTGCGGCCACCGTCCTTCAAGGCCATTGAGGATTCCGGCCTCTCTCAGAAGGTCGGGGTCGTCCGGAAAGAGTCGGAGACCTTCATTGAGGACCCAAAGGGCTTTCTGTCGTTCATCGGTTCGATCCTTGAGCAGACCAAGAAGGAGAAAGGGAAGGGCACTTCGATTCTTCTCAATGGCGACGGCCTTCCAATAAGATTCTTCGGCCTGCGAGAGAAGTCCCTCTCCTTCCTGGGCCATTCCCCTGAGGGTCTCGATGAAACTGTCCTTGTCTCGTTCCGGGGCATCCCGATTGAGAATGTCGAGGGCCTCAGAATAACGTCTCTTTCGTATCAGATCTCCGATGGCGACTGTGTCGGGTGAAGTGGTCATGGGGTCCTTCCTGAATCGGTCGTCGTGAGAGCTCTCCGGGCAGGATCCGGAAGACATTTTGGGGCTATGGTAGCATAACCGGCCCAGTGCCGGGGCGAGGAGTCGGAATGAACGGGGGACGGCCGGTCAATATCTTGGCAGGTGCCAGATGGCAGAAGGTTCTCGAGCGGTTGCCTCTGCCGGAAGGAGGCCGGTTCTATGCCGTAGGAGGATGGAGCCGGGACCGGATTCTGGCCTCCCTTGAAAGAAGAGCCCCCTTTGGAGAGGAACGAGAGATTGACCTTGTGGCCGATCGGGGTTTCTTTCCTTGGGCAGAGGCTGTTTTTCGGGCATTTTCGGGGTCAATTGTGGGGGCTCCCCATGTGGAGCCGGATTTTCTGACCGCCCGGCTGGATATTCGGGAGGAGGGAGAGCTCCTTCGGATCGACCTTGCAGGATTTCGGAGCGAATCCTACCCTCGTCCCGGAGTCCTTCCCCGCACCCGCCCGGGGAGCTTCCTCGAGGATTCCCGGAGACGGGACTTTCCCATGAATGCCCTCTATCTCGAATGGAATCCGACACAGAAAGGGTTCCGGCGCCTTTTTGATCCCTTTGGTGGAGAGCGCGATCTCTCCCTGCGGACGGTTTCCCTCATTCGTCCGGAGGCCTTTCTCGAAGACCCCACTCGGATTTTTCGCTGGGCCCGGTTGGCCAGCCGACTCCGGCTCTCCTCCTCTGTTGACCTTCTGCTCTCCCTGAAAAATGCCCTTGAGGACCCGGCTCTTTGGCTGGAAGTCGGGGGAGCCAGAGTTGCGGCAGAAATGGAACGCCTGCAACGGGAGGAGGATCCGATGGGCGCCCTTGCACTCCTCTTTTCCTCGGACGTCTTCGCCTCCCTTACCGGAGGGGCTCTCTCCCACCTTTCTCTTCGGCGGAAACGTCGCCTAAAACGATGGATTTTCCTGAGGGACAGCCTTGAGAGGGGGAGGGAGACGGACCCCTATCTGACCGGGGCGAGTCGGGAGATGTTTTATCTGGCCCTTCTGTCGGCTCTCAGGCGCAGGGCGTTTGAGCGGGCCGCTTTGGCCTTGGGGGTGGGCGCCCGGCTCTCAGAAGGCCTGAGGGAGACGCTCTTTCGACCATCGAGCTGGCCAGGGGGGCACTCCTATGCAGGGTTGATCAAAGAGTCAGGGGGGGATAGGGGACATCTGTGGGGGTTGGCGGACCGGATGGACAGAGGAAAGATTCTCGACAGTCTCCTTCGATGCCGTGAGGAGGAGCTCCCCCTCTGGAGGGAATATCTTTTTGACGGCCGCCGTCTTCCCCCCCTGATCAGCGGACAGGTCCTTCGGGACTATCCGCTGATCTTGCCTGAAAAAAGAGGGGCTATTCTGGCAGAGATCCGTTACTGTCAGAGGACGGGAGAGTTGAAGACTAAAGACGAGGTGCTCCACTGGCTGGAGAAACGGTTTCCCTCTCGCGTGAGGCCCGATGGATCGGGGCGAGCCGGGGAAGCTAGTGAAGAACTTCCTTGACCATTTTGTTGAGGGAGTAGTAGTTGGCATCCCCGGGAATGACATGCCGAATGACCCCCTCACCATCAATGACTGCGACCCAGGGTTCTCCATGGACGCGCCATTGCCGAACCGTGGCCTGCTCCGAGTCTTCATAGTCGTCAATATGGATGAAGGCCATGTCCTGGTGGTAGGTACCCTGTAACCCCTGCACGATCCGGTCTTCATGGACGCAGGGAGTACAGTGAATCGGGGCTCCGAAGAAGACAAGAATGGGTCGGTGGTGATAGATGGCATGAGAGAAGCTCTCCCTGTGGAGATGATCAGGAACATTCATCGTACAGATGTCGCCGAATCGTTCCCCGACTGCCAAGACAGGATTATGGCTGATCGGGGCTCGAGTTCCCTCTTTCGGGAAGGAGAGAAACCAGTCGCATCCGGAGAGTGTCGTCAACGAGCCCATGGCCAAAAGGAAGAGGATCGTGGAGAAGACGGAGTGGCTGAACCAGTGGGCACGGGGTGGCGCAAGGGTCTGTGGGGGGAAGGGTGTCTCCATGGTCTCTCCGAGAGGGAAAATTCAATGATCAACCGTTGAGCAAGAGAGAGTCAGTCTCTCCTCATGATTTTTATGATAGGACGGCGAGCGGCCCCTTGTCATCTCCCGGGGAATTCAGGTAGTCTCATTCATTTGTTGTTCCGCTAAAAATGGTTTGCAGATATCACCATTTGACTCGTGGGACGCTCTTTTTCCAACCTTTGGGGATCCGGATTGCCTGACAAGAAAAAGTCGATTTCCCTCACGGACCTAGCCCTCTCCCACCCCCTGCTGACACTGCTGTTGCTTTGGGGGGTGATCACTATCGGAATACTCTCCTATCTGAGGATGGGAGTGGATCTCTTTCCCCGCGTCAGATTCCCTCTGGTCAGCGTTACTGTTATCGATCCGGGTGACTCTCCCGGAGAGATGACCCGGGACATTGTCCGCCCCCTCGAAGACAAAATTTCTGCCCTTTCGGGGATCCTGCATGTGCATTCATCGGTCGTTCCGGGGGCCGCGATCCTGACGGCTGTCTTCAAGGACAGTGAACTTGACTTGGACACGAGGTCGCTGGTGAAGGCGGCGGTCGAGGAGGTCCGGGCCCGTTTCCCGGCGTCGGTTCTCTCCATCCGGGTGAAGAGGGAAAACCCCACTCGACAACCCCTGTTGTGGATTCTCTTCCCGGAGACTTCCTCCGGAGGGTCCTCGGGGGGAGGAGGGACAGAAGACTCTACCCTGAGACGCTTTGTGAGCAATACTGTGGTCCCGGGCCTGTCCCGGATGAAAGGGGTGGAGAAGGTCGAGCTCCTGCTCCCTCCCCCCCTGGAAATGCACTTGACCCTGACGCCTCAGTCACTGAAGGCAGAAGGCGGTTCCCTCACCTCTCTTGCGGATTGGCTTCGGGACAGGTCTCGGGAATATCCTGCGGGAGCCGTGACGTCGGACGGACATGAAATGGCCTTGAGCGTCCGGGGAGAGCCCCTGAAGGAGTCCGATCTCGCCCATCTTCAAGTGCCGCTTCCTTCAGGCAAGGCCGTCCTGCTCTCTTCTCTGGGGGCCCTGTCGAAGAGCTCCAGGACGAAGGGAATCTTGTTTCGATTTGACGGTCATCCTGCGGTGGCGCTGAAGGTCTTTGCCCAGTCAGGAGCCAATCTTGTGACCCTTTCCTCGCGGATTCGGGCGCGACTTGCAAGATTCTCTCCCCCACCGGGGGGGGCTTCTCCCGCCTCCCGGTTTACCGTTCTCATGGATCGCTCTGTTGAAATCGGGAAAAATAACCGGGAGCTCCTGGAAACGCTTGCCCTGGGTGGGTGCCTTGCCGTCTTATCCATTCTTTTTTTTCTCGGGAATGTCCGGGAAACGGTCGTTGCGGCGGTGGCCATTCCTGCCTCGATATTAGCGGTCTTCCCTGTGTTGCACTTTTTGGGTTTTACCCTGAACACTTTGACAATGCTGGCTCTTTCCTTGGTGGTGGGGATTCTGATCGATGATGCCATTGTTGTGGTGGAAAGCATCAACCGCCATCGGGCCATGGGAGAGGACTTGACCGAGTCGGCAAGGGGAGGGGTGGGAGAGATTGCCCGGGCTGTTGTGGCCACAACCTTTTCCATTGTTGCGGTCTTTGCCCCCATGGCCATGATGCATGGTGTTCTGGGGGAGTTCTTCCGGGAGTTTGGCTGGACCGTTTCCCTTGCGGTTGTGGCGTCTCTGATTGTCTCACTGACAGTCACACCCGTGCTGGCAGGGCGAGGAGCCGTGCCGGTCATGGAACCCCCTTCCCGGCTTTTTCCTGCGATAGGCCGGCTGGGGGTCGTCCTTGGGGATTGGTATGAAAGGGGGCTGCTTGTGGCCATGGAGCGGCCGGCTTTTCTTACCCTTTTTTCCCTTGTTCTTCTTGGCAGCTCTCTTCTGCTTGCCACGCATCTTCCCTCCAACCTCATTCCGGAAGAGGACCGCGGGGTCTTTCTTGTTCATGTTCGGCTCAAGGGATCTCCGAGCCTTGAAAAAACCGATCTTCGCCTTGACGCTCTCGCCAACACTCTCCGAAAACTTCCGTCGGTGCGTTCCGTTCTCTCCCAGGCGGGAGGAAGCCAGGGAGCCCTTTCTTCTGAGGGATTCCTTTATGTCTCGCTTGTGGACTCTTCCCGCCGGACAGCTCCTGACACCCTGGTGATGGATCAGACACGAAAAATTCTTGCCACATTTTCGGATATCACGGGGACGGTGAGCCGTCCTGGCCCATTGGGAGGGACCGGAGAAACCCCCGCTTTTCAATGCTTTCTGCTTGGTCCCGACCCTAGCCGCCTCGACAAGCTTGGACGTGATCTTGAGGCATTTCTCGCCTCCCAGGCCGGTATCCGGGACGCCCGGAGTTCGTCGGGCGGGGAGGCGGAGCGTGTCATCCTCCATCCCACGCCGGAGGCTATGTCTCGATTTGGCCTGACCCCGGGACGCTTGGCCGAATGGCTCTCGGGGCTGAGTACTGGAAAACCTGCCGGAAAAATCGAGACGTCTTCGGGAGAGATTCTGTTCCGGGTGGGGCTTGCCCCGTCGGCGCTTGACTCTGTGGAAAGGCTTGGGGAGTTGCCCTTTTTTGTCGCTCCGGGGAGATCCCTCCCCCTGTCTTCGTTGGCAACAATTGGGGTTGAGTCCTCAGGGGAGCGTCAGAACCGGGACGACCAAAGCCCTTCGGTTACTGTTTCCGCAGAAATTCTTCCTCCGCTCTCCCTAGGGGAGATTATGGACAAGGTTAACGGCTGGGCAAGGACCGCCCTTCCCCCGTCCTACCACCTTCGATATGCTGGCAATGCCGATGTCCTGAGGGATGCCAAGGGGCAGATCCTGGTGGCCATTCTTGTCTCCATCGGCGGGGTCTTTCTGATCCTGTCGCTTCTCTTCGGAAGCATGCTTCTTCCCCTGGTGATCATGGTGTCTATCCCCTTTGGCATCATCGGCTCCGTTGTGGCGCTCTGGATTTCCGGTATATCGGTCAATATGATGGGGGCCATCGGACTCATCATTTTGTTTGGATTGGTGACAAAGAATGCTATTCTTCTGGTAGACTGTGCGAATCGTCATCGGCGTCTTGGAAAGAGTCCGAAGCAGGCGGCCATCATTTCAGCCCGAACCCGTCTTCGTCCCATTTCCATGACCACCTTTGCCATGGTTTTTGGGATGATGCCCATGGCTGCCGGGCTCGGAGCCGGAGGGCGGATCAGGGAATCAATGGCCCTTGTTGTGATCGGAGGCCTATTGTCATCGATGGTATTTACGTTATTTCTTGTTCCGGTTGTCTATTCCAGGGTGGAGGGGCTCTCTGCTCGATGGACTCCGGGGAATTCTTCGAGACTGCACCGAGAGGAGGAAACTCATGGAACATGATCAGCGGGTTCGCCGGCCGACCATCGTCGGTGCGATTTCCCGGGCTTTTCTTTTTGCCGGCATTCTGGGGGGATGCACCTTCACTCATCCTCATCCAACCCTTCACGCGGCAGGTCTCACTCCGGATGCTAGCCCCAACGGAATTATCGTGCGTGCGATCAATCCGTTTTATAATCGGAAGGCGCTTCCCTACGAGCTTCCGTACACCATCCGTCTTGATGCCGACCATCCCTATGTGATTCATTGCGAGCACAACCGGGTGGTAAAGCTTCCCTCGCGCTACCGCAAAGTGATCATCCGCTTCATTGGACGGGAAAACGGATATGTGCAGTCGGTTGAGGTAAAGGGAACGGACTGGAACAACCGGATTGATCGCCGGTTTTACTTCCATCCGGATCTCGACCGGTTTTTACGGACACTCTCGCCGGTGGCTGTTGAGAGTCAAAAGGGGATCGGAATAGGTAATTACATCAACGGATGCACCGATCCGCTCCTGATCCTTTCGGTGGCTCGCGGCACACCAAAGGTTGTCAATGAATTCACGTTTCTCGGGGACTTTATCCAGAAGCTTCTGGATCCTCAGAGCCCGCTCAAGGTTTTCTCGTTTCTCCTCGTCGACCAGTGAGAAAAAGACCCATTATCCTATTAGGAGGCGCAGGAGGAGAGTCGTGTATACGGTTGAAGAGATGCGACGGACGATTGCCCATCATGGGGTTAGGCTAACCCCTCAGCGTTCTGCCATTGTGGAGGAGCTCATCCACTTTCCTGGCATCTTTTCTGTGGCTGATCTGCAAAAAAGGATGGAGGATCGACATCCTGACCTGGGGCGGGCCACTCTTTTCCGGACGATTGACCTCTTTGTCCGGCTCGGTGTTCTCGAGCGGATGCATCGGGAAGAGGGAGAGGATGGATATATTGTGGGGATGGCCGGTCACCATCACCATCTTATTTGTCGCGTATGCGGAGAGGTTCGCCATATCGATTTCTGCCCGATTGTTCCCGACATTGATGAAAGGGTTCGTCAGGAAGGATATGCGGAGACAGTTCATCGATTCGATATTGAAGGGATTTGTCTTATTTGTCAGCAAAAGCGGGACAACAAACAGAAGAAAGGGTCTCAGGGTCCCAAAGGCTTGAAGGCGGGAAGCTCGCTGGAGGCAATATAAAGCCCGGCCCCGAGAAGAATCAACAGGGCAATGATGAGTATAACAGGCTTCAGATAGGAAGGAGGATGTGTGAACACAAGCAAAATTTTAGGAGGGTTGAAGGCAGGAGTCAAGGGATCGGCGCTTGTTCTTGCCCTTGCAGGTTCTTTGCTGGCAATGACAGGATGCAGTACATCGGATAATGGCTCCGGATCGGCGATTTCTGTGGATGACCAGCCGACTCCGATCCGTTTTGAAGGACAATCCACACCGGTTCTTCTTCCCCGGACCAATCTCTACATCTTCCTGACCTCGAGCCGTCCTCTCTACATGCGGGATGGTGTCTATTATCAGTACTATCAGGATCACTGGTACCGCTCGGAGGATCTCAAGGGCCCATGGGAGGCTATCGATGGAGATCAGATTCCCGATCTTCTGCAGAATCTTCCGCCCGACTATTACTACGACAATTTTCCTTACAAATTGCGAAAAGACCATTAGCTCAGAGTGCTGTTTTTTTGTTGGTCGACAAAAGTCGTCGACCGGATCCCCCCTCGATCCTAGCCGCGATGCGCTGGCCAATTTCCATTCCGGTTTTTTTCGAGGCACTGCCTTCCCGACAGAAAATCTCAAGCCACCCCGAGCTATTGATAAGACAGCCAAGCGACCCTTTCGGGACTTCCTGATATCTCCTGACATAGGGAATGGCAGTTCCGGCAAGAGACATGTCCACCTTTTCCGGGGGGACAAGCGCATAATAGTCGAGAAGAATGTTTCCGAAATGGTCGATGTTCCAGGCGAGAAGGTGACTGTCGGATGGCTCGAGGAAATGGCCCCAGGAGGTGAGTGATTCCGCGTCAACCCGGGAGCCCATATCCCTTGGTGACATCTTCCCGGCGGCAAGGGCAACCACGGCGGGGGCAAACAGATCCCTTCCCTGAAATGTTGCCGTCGCCTCGCCTCCAAAAATCTCCGGAGAGTTCATGTGGTAGAAGGCTAGGCCCCCGACCCACTCGTTCAGCAGTGACGGTAATCCGTTGTCGGGGAGAATGAAGAAGGCATTCTGTCCCTCTCCGGCCAGTGCCCGCCGGGAACTTCCCACTCCCGGATCCACGACACAGAGATGAATGGTTCCCGAGGGCGAGACTCTCATGATATCCACCAGCGAGGGGAGGGCCAACGCCGGTGAAAAGGGCGGAATCTCATGGGTGACATCGATCACCTCACAATGGGGAGCTCCGGATAGAATCCTGAGCTTGACGCTGGCCACATAGGAGTCTCTTGTGCCGAAATCGGACGTAAAGGTGACGAAGCGTTTCATGGTACGTGTCCTCCGGAGGTTCTCCACCAGGCGGGAGCTGAAAATCCCACCAGAAGACCGAGAAGTGCCCCTTCCCAGAAAAAGTGAAGATTTGGTGTGAACCAAAAGACGATAAATCCCGCCAAAAGTGCCACGTTAAGGGCCTCCGATCGGAGAGACTGCCCAAGATTTTGTCTCAGGGCGCTCCATGAGTCCCTGAGGGTTCCGGGGGGAAGGGGGAGGTGGGGAAGAATTCGGGGTACCCGTTCCCGATAGTGCGCGTACTCAGGATGTAGAGCCATGACCTCTCTCTCTTCGATCAGGGAAAACCAGAAAAGGAGGGGGATGTCGACTCCGACTAGAAGCAGGGCCCCTTGAGGTGAAGAGATGAGGGAAAGAGAGAGAATCATTCCGGCTGATCCAAGATAGATGGGGTGGCGGATGATCCCATAAAGCCCCTCGCTGTGAAATTCGTGGGCTTCGGGTCTCCGGCTCCAGACGGATCGTATCCCGAGAATGGACGAGCCCGAGAGGCGTAGGAAAAGTCCTCCGGCATAGAGACACAGTGCCGGGAGCATGAGAAGCTTTCGCTCAAGGGGAAGGATGGGAGTTCCGGCTCCCCAAAGAACATGGGAAAATGACCATAACGGGAAAGGGTGCCGGGCGTTTTCCCCCATGGCAAGAACAAAGGGGATGGCCAGCAGGAAGATGCGGAGGCGATACGCGCTTTGTTCGAGAGGTTTCCAGCGCGGTGTATCGCGTGGGTTGATGTCGGAGGGCATGATGTTCAATCCTCGGGATAAAATCATGAATAAAAACATCGTAGCAGGAAGAAGTGTTTTGGTGAAAGTCCTGAGATTGGCAAGGATTTCTGGGGCTTGTTTTTTGCCGGCACTCGTTGTGGCTTCCTGTGCCGGGACCTCCGGACATCCCTCGCCCCGTGTCCTGTCCGCCAAGGCACATCAAGCACTTCTTTCCGGAGACGTAGCGAGGGCCGTGCGACTGGACCGAGAAGCGCTTGCCTATTCTCCTGGCGATGTGGTCCTGATGAACAACCTGGCGGTCGCGCTGATGAGAAGCGGGAAAAAAGGGGAGGCGGAGGCCGTCCTTCAGCAGGCTCTTATCAAAAGTCCGGACAATCCCCGCATCCTTTTAAATCTCGCGAGGATCGAGCTTACCTTGGGTGAAATCGGCTCTGCTTATCGCTACGCGTCGAGGATCGTTTACCGGGATCATTGGCCTGGCGGCTTCCGAACCCTTATGGGAAAGATCGATATTGACCGGGGAGATTATCAGGAGGCCCATATCTATCTTCACGAGGCCCAGGAGCGGCACCCGGAGAATCCACTCATCCTGACCTACCTCGGGATCGTCCACTATCGGATTGGAGAATTGGCTGAATCCAGAAAAAACTTTCAGTCGGCCCTCTCCCTCCATCCTCCCCCGGCCCTGGCCCGAACCCTTCACTCCTTGCTTGCCTCTCCTGAAAGAGTCCTGGGCGGGGTTGGAGGAGCTCTCGGGGGCACGCCCAAGTCAAAGAGCCAGATCTCCCGTTGACAGGACTCCCTTGAGACCATCGGGAGAGACGCCCTCCCCCGGAAGAGTGAGGTTGGGCGAAAAAGACTTTTCTTTCGGTTGGGTTCGCGTTAGAATGAAAAGATTCCATACCGTAGGAAAGCGGTGTTGGCAACAGGAGGATCTACTCGTATGTCACTTTCAAACCAAAACAATCTTAAAGAAGAAGCTGTCGTGGACCAGGATGAAAATCTCGGTCGCGACGAGATGGAACGTCTCTACTCGGAAACCCTTCAGAACTTTGAGGAAGGGGCTGTTGTGGATGGGACGGTCATCGCCGTGCTCCCTACCGAAGTTGTCGTCGATATCGGCTACAAATCGGAGGGTCACATTGCCAAGTCCGAATTCTCCGAAGAGGAAGCGGCGAGCCTGAAACCTGGAGATCGTATTAGCGTCTATCTCGAAGAGAGAGAGGATGCCCTGGGCAATCTCGTTCTCTCCAAGGAAAAGGCTGACCGAATGAAGGTGTGGGATTCTCTCGAAGCCTTGTCCGAAAAGGGTGAGGTTCTCGAAGGAAAGGTCATCAGCCGGATCAAGGGCGGCATGACGGTCGACATTGGCCTCAAGGCCTTCCTCCCCGGTTCCCAGATTGACCTTCGTCCGGTTCGGGACATGGATCGCCTTGTGGGGCAGCCCATCCAGGTCCGTATTATCAAGATGAACAAGAAGCGGGGGAATATTATTGTTTCTCGGCGTGTTCTTCTTGAGGAATGGCGCGACCGACGGAAGAAGCTGACCATGGAATCCCTGAAAGAGGGCGAAGTTCTTGAAGGAATTGTCAAGAATATTACCGACTACGGAGCTTTTATCGATCTTGGAGGTGTTGACGGGCTTCTTCATATCACCGATATGTCATGGGGTCGGGTCTCGAGCCCACAGAACCTTATGGCTGTTGGTGACAAGATTAATGTGATGGTCTTGAAGCATGACAAGGAGACGGGGCGTGTCTCCCTCGGTCTCAAGCAGCTCAAGAGTGATCCTTGGAGCACCGTGGCTTCTCGCTATCCCGAAGGCTCGAAGGTTCCGGCGAAGGTTGTGTCGATTACCGATTACGGCGCCTTCCTGGAAATTGAGCCGGGAGTCGAAGGCCTGATGCACATTACGGAGATGAGTTGGAACCATGAGGTCAAGCATCCGAGCAAGATCATGGCTGTTGGGGATACCGTCGAAGCAAAGGTTCTGAAGATCGACGAAAAGAACCGGAAGATTTCGCTTGGTCTCAAGCAGCTTGGTCCCAATCCTTGGGATCTTGTTGAGGATCGCTACCCGATCGGGACGATCGTCTCAGGAAAGGTCAAGAGCCTCACCGACTTTGGTGTCTTTGTCGGTCTGGATGAAGGGATTGACGGGTTGATTCATATTTCCGATCTTTCCTGGACTCGTCATGTCCGTCACCCCTCCGAAATGTTCAAGAAGGGGCAGAAGGTTGAGGCCATTGTCCTGAAAATTGAAAAGGAGCGTCAGCGCCTTTCCCTCGGTTACAAGCAGATGGCGTCCGATCCTTGGGAGACAGATATTCCCGAACGCTTCCAGGTTGGTCAGTCCATGAAGGGCAAGGTAACAAAAGTCATGGATTTTGGCTTTTTTGTGGAAATCGCCGACGGAGTTGAGGGCCTTGTGCATGTCAGCGAAGTTGACTTGCCTAACGGAGAGCGTCTTGACCAGCTTTTCCCGGTTGGGACCGAGCTTCAGGTCCGTATCGTCAAGGTCGACAAGGGCGAGCGAAAGATTGGCCTGTCGGTCAAAGGAGCGGACGAAGGGGCTTAACCCCCTGAGATACTGATTGCCCTGGCTTGCAGCCAAGATTTCCAGTCTCCTCAGGCAGAAGAGCAAGAGGTTGCCAGCGAGTTGTCTGGAGAGGGAAGGAGACTTCCCTCTCTCTCTTTTTTCCTCGGGATATAGGATGCTCTTTAGGAAGATTTTTAGGGCTTTTTTTGTTATTGTGGTTGTCTTGGGTGTCCTTTTCATTTTGGGGAGAGGGGCCGCCTTTTTCAGCCGTTCTGTTCCCCTCGTGGGAGGAGCCGAGATCGGAGTCGTTCGTATCTCAGGCGTGATTCTTTCCTCACGAAAGCCTATCCGGCAGATCCGCGCATTGGCGCGTGATCCGAAGGTCAAGGCCATTCTTCTCCGGATTGACAGCCCCGGAGGTGCCGTCGTTCCCTCTCAGGATATTTATGAAGAGGTAATGAAGGCAAAGAAGTCGGGAAAGCCTGTGATTGCATCGATCGGAACGGTGGGTGCATCCGGGGCCTATTATATTGCTTCGGCATGTGATCGTATTATTGCCTCACCCGGCTCTTTGACGGGAAGTATCGGGGTCATTATGGAGTTGGCCCAGTTTGAAGATCTGATGAAAAAGATCGGTGTGCAAAGCGAGGTCATGAAGAGTGGTGCTCTCAAGGATGCCGGTTCTCCCTTTCGTCCGATGACGCCGGAAGAGAAGTCGTATCTTCAGTCGGTGCTGGATGAAATGCATCGCCAGTTTATTCGGGATGTCGCCAGGGGCCGCCATCTTCAGGTGTCGGCGGTTGAACCGTTGGCGGATGGCCGTGTCTTTACCGGGGCCGCTGCCATTGGAAACCATCTTGTCGATTCCCTGGGAGACTACAATGATGCTCTCGATGAAGCGGCCAACATGGCCCATATCTCAGGAAAGCCGATAGTCCGCCGCTTTCCTGAAAAAAGCTTTTTAGACAAGATGGTGTCTTCCCAGGTCGGACATCTCTGGGAAACACTGGGGAAGGAATCCTTCGGATTTTGGTCTGTCATGCCGGAGTTTTCGGGAGTCCGGTAGTATTTATTTATTCTCAAGCGAGAGGGAAGGAGTGTTGGGAATCCATGACCAAGGGTGAGCTTGTGCAAAAACTGGCCAGACAGTTTCCTGGAATTCGTCGGGAAGATGCACGAATCATGATTGATCTCTTCCTCGAGTCGATGAAGGAAGGATTGCGCGAGGGGGATACGGTTGAGCTCCGCGACTTCGGCGTTCTCCGGGTGAGGACACGATCCGAGCGCAAGGCGCGGAACCCCCGAACGGGAACATCGGTGGTTGTTGGCTCGAAGAAGGTTCCTTACTTCAAGCAGAGCCGAATTCTGAAGGCAATGCTCAAATCCAAGCCAACAGAGTAATGTCCCATGTTTGAAAGTCTGACAGGCCGTCTTGAAGGAATCTTCAAGAAGCTTACCGGACGGGGAGGGCTGACAGAGCAGCTTGTGGGGGAAACCCTCGAAGAAATTCGGGTGGCACTCCTTGAGGCGGATGTGAGCCTTGATGTCGTCAAGGCCTTTTCGGAGGCCCTCTCCTCAAGGCTTGTGGGGCAAGCCCAGAAGTCAGGGCTGACGGGGGGCCAGCAGGTTATTGCCGAGGTCTATCAGGAGATGGTTCACATTCTGGGAGACCACCGTGCGACCATCGCCCTTTCCTCAAAGCCGCCGACAGTGATCTTCATGATGGGACTTCAGGGCTCGGGAAAAACTACCACTGCCGCGAAGCTGGCCTTGCATTTTAAGGGACAAAATCGACGGGTTCTCCTTGTTGCGAGCGATCTGGCCCGCTTGGCGGCCATTGACCAGCTCAAGGTTCTGGGTGACCAGATCGGAGTTCCTGTTCTGCTTCCTCCCGAGGGAACGACCCGCCCGTCGGATCTCTACCCCCTCGTCAAGCGTCGCGTGATTGAGGGAATGTATGAAGTCGTGATTGTAGACACCGCTGGCCGACTCTCCATTGACTCGTCGTTAATGGAAGAACTCAAGGAGCTTCGCCGTCTCTATTCTCCCAAGGAATGTCTCCTCGTTGTGGATGCCATGCAGGGGCAGGAGGCGGTAGGTGTCGCCAAGACCTTCGATGAAGAAATTGGCGTCGATGGTGTGGTCTTTACTAAGCTAGATGGTGATACCCGTGGCGGTGCAGTTCTTTCAATCAGGCATGTCCTCAAGAAGCCGATCAAGTTTGTTGGTATGGGGGAGAAGCTTGATCGGCTTGAGGCATTTTTTCCTGATCGCATGGCCTCCCGGATCATTGGAATGGGGGATATTCAGACCCTCCTCGAGAAGGCCAAGAATGTTGTCTCCCAGGACGAGGCCGAAGCCCTTGCCCGCAAGATGGGCAAGAACAAGATGGATCTTGATGACTTCCTGCAGCAAATCCAGAGCATGAAGAAGCTTGGCTCCATCGACGACCTGATGGGGATGATTCCCGGCGCCGCATCGCTCAAGGCGAAAATCGACATGGGCGTCATGGAGGCAGAGCTCAAACGTGTCGAGGCGATGATCTTTTCAATGACGAAGAAGGAACGTGCGAATCCGGATCTCATTGATGGAAATCGCAGAAAAAGAATTGCGCAAGGGTCAGGAACAAGTGTGCAGCAGGTCAACCAGCTTCTGCGCCAGTTCGACCAGGCCCGTCGAATGATGAAGACGGCCCTCAAGACAAAAGGAAGCCGATCGCTCAGGTCGATGTTTCCGTTTTGACAATCACAATAGGCTCCTGATTCCATGATCAGGAGAAATGTAAGGAGAAATCATGGCTGTTCATATCAGACTTGCCCGGCATGGTCGCAGGAAGATGCCGGTTTACAGGATTGTCGTTGCTGATTCCCGTATGCCTCGGGATGGACGCTTTATCGAGGTGGTCGGAACCTATGCCCCCCAACAGGCTGAAGGTGAGATTCGTATTAATCAGGAAAAGGTCGACAACTGGGTTTCCAAGGGAGCCGTTCCTACCGACACGGTTGCTCGCCTGATCAAGAAGGCTGCCTCCAAATCCTAAGGGAGACCCGACGATTCTGAGAGATGAGCAGCCCAAGGAAGGATTCCTTCTTGTAGGTCGGATGGGGCGATCCTTTGGTGTCGTCGGCTATGGGCGTGTTCATCTTCTCTCGGACAACCCCGCCCGGTTCTATGGGGATATTGGCCAGTCCTTTCTCTTGAGAGCTCCTTCCAGAGGAGGGAGCCAAGGCTCGAGGAGTTTCTCGCTTCTTCTTGAAGATGCGGTGGACAAGTCGGGATCTCTTCTGGTCAAATGGAAAGGTTTCGACTCTCCCGAGTCTCTTCGGGAAATCGTCGGGTGGGAGATCTTCTGGGAAGGCGAGGATAACTGGGTTCCCGATGATCCCGAGACCGAAAGACTCGACGATCTGGTTGGTTTTGTGGTCCGGGATTGTGACAGCGATCAGGCGCTCGGACATATCAGCGGCTACTATGACAGGCCAGGACAGGATCTTCTTGCGATAGAAACAAAAAAGGGCGAGGAAGTTCTCTGTCCCTTTGTCCTTGAGCTCGTTCCCAAAGTCGATAGGGGGAACAGGGAGGTCTTCGTCCGTTGGAGTATTGTCGGCACATCGGGGTGATCACCCTTTTTCCCGAGATGCTGAAAAGTGTCCTTGGCACCAGTATCCCGGGCAGGGCTCGACAAAAAGGTCTTGTAGAGTATCATGTTTGGGATCTGCGCTCTTTCGGCATCGGATCGTATCATTCCGTTGACGACTACCCTTTCGGAGGGGGTGGCGGAATGGTCCTAAAGCCCGAACCCATTTCAGAGGCGCTGGATGTGGCGATTTCTGAAATGCAATTTTTTTCGGAGGGGACGCTTCCGCGCCTTATTTATCCTTCCCCTCAGGGACGGGTATTTGTCCAGACGGTGGCAAAGTCTTGGTCGGAAGATCCCCGGCCGATGATTTTTCTTTGTGGTCATTATGAAGGGGTCGACCAAAGAGTTCTTGAAAGTTATCCCTTTGAAGAATGGTCATGTGGCGACTATGTTCTCTCGGGGGGAGAATTGCCTTTCTCCCTCATGGTCGATGCGGTTGTGAGGCTCATTCCGGGAGTCCTGTCCAATGCAGACTCTCCCCAGAATGAGACATTTTCTAACGGATCGTTCGACTTTCCACAATATACCCGCCCCCGAATTTTTCGGGGACGGGAGGTTCCTCCCGTCCTTTTGTCGGGAAACCATGAGGCCATCAAGACCTTCCGGGAGGATCTGGCCCGGAAAAAACAACAGGAAGTTCGTCCCGACCTTGGCGAGGCCCAGTCGGGGATTTAAGTCTAACCACGTCATCTTAGATGGCGCAAGTGAGGTGTGTGATGCAGGTTCTTGACCAGGTCGAACAACTCTTTATGAAGGAAACCACCCCTGATGTCAGTGTGGGGGACACAGTGAGGGTGCACAGCAAGGTCGTTGAAGGGGAAAAAGAACGCATTCAGGTCTTTGAGGGGGTTGTGATCGGACTTCGTGGTGGCGGGACCCGGGCCATGATGACGGTTCGTAAGATTTCCTTTGGCGTGGGTGTTGAGAGAACCTTCCCCCTGCATTCTCCCCAGGTGATCAAGGTCGACCGTGTTCGTTCGGGCCGCGTCCGTCGCGCCAAGCTCTATTTCCTTCGCGACAAGAAGGGGAAAGCTGCGCGCCTCAAAGAGGTCAAGCACGAGGAGTAGTCTTCTTCCTTCTCCTTCCTTTCCCGATGGCTCTTGGGAAGATTCCCTTCTATCTTCGGAGGGGACGAAGGCCCTTGTGGCCGGAGTTGACGAGGTGGGACGAGGCCCTCTAGCCGGTCCGGTTGTGGCTGCGTGTGTGGTTTTCAACTCACCGGTTTCCCGTCTTGCCCGGTTGGGGATCGCCGATTCAAAGAGCCTTACTCCAGACAGACGGGAGGAGCTTTCCCGTCTGATCCATCTTGAGGCGGCTCATGTGACGCTCGGATGGTCAAGTGTTGATGAGGTCAATGAACTGAATGTCCGGCAGGCAACATTTCTGGCCATGAATCGGGCACTGCAGCAGCTCCCGGATTTCTTGATGAAAGATCCACGTCTGTGCGTCGCCGTCGATGGACGCGACAAAATTCCCGGGGTGGGGGTCCATCAACGAACTGTTGTGGGGGGCGATCGAATCATTCTCTCTATTGCTGCTGCCTCGATCGTGGCCAAGGTTGCCCGGGATTCCTATATGGAAGAGCTTGATACGCTTTTCCCAGGATATGACTTTATAAAACATAAGGGATACGGCACGGAGGCACACCGAAACGCCATCCTCCGACTTGGACTCTCTCCCCAGCACCGGCCCCTCTTTTGCCGGAAGTTATTGGCGCAGGCAAAATCCCTATGAGTTCCGATCCATCCCATAATATTTCAAGCGTTGAGGGGAAGGGTTCCACTTTCTCATACGATAGCTTGGAGAGTGCCTCCGATTCGACCATTTTTCGATCCTCCGCTATCGTCCTTGCCCATCTCCTTTTTTCATCTTTTCTCCTTCTGTTGATCTTTTGGTCATTTTCGACTTATATGATGCTTGAAGGCATGCGAATCCGGAACGCATCCTCCGCGCATCTTCTGATTGTTTTTGACCGGCCCCCCCCGAAGAAGGAGGCCTTGGGACTTCGAGTAACCCTTGAGAAGATCGTGGGGGCGGGAAATGTCTCTCCCATACCGATTCAATCCGGTCAGGGACCGACAGAACGCCGAGCCCGACAACGTGTACTTTCTGTTTTGCTTGTCCCGGGAAAAGCTCCTGATGGAACTCCGGTAAGCCTCTCTGACATGGTGCGCTCCATCTCTCAGGTGGTCCATAATGACGCCCGAATTCAAGACATTGTCTACAGTCCCGACTGGATTTCACGGGTAGACTCCCTCATGTCCCTTTCGTTCCAGATTCGAAAAGGCTTGCTTCTTGTCCTATCCTTGGCGGCAGTGGCTCTCTCTCTCTATTGGGGGGTCATGGGAGCCTTCCTTGTCGGCCGTCTTGGTCATCTTTCTGGTGCAGGAGATGAGGGAGAAAGCGTCCCGCGAACCATGACTTTTCAGCCAGATCCTTCTCGTCCTGAGATCGATACGAGGCTTCGACGCCGGACGCTGCCGTCTTTTTCCCAGAGAATTTTTTCTTCTGTCCTTATGGGAGGAACCTCCTCCCTGATCGTTCTCTTGCTTTCCTGGTCCCTCAAGAATGTTCTTTTTCCGGAACCCCTTTCTCCCTTGGACTCCCTTCCTCTTCCGCTTCCTTTCGGAGGTCGATTGTGGCTTCTGTTCCTTGTAGGATCTCTGCTCGGAGGGTTGGGGGGGGGGATCATCGCGGCAGTCTTCTCTTCCGGCTCTCAAAACCACGGAGACTCTTCCCCGTGACGACGGGATCTCCCGCTGAAGCTGATCTTTCTCTCCATCATTGGATGGTCTCAAGCCGAACCTTGACGGCGTTCACCGTTCTTCTTTTTTCTTTTTTCGCAATTTTTTATCCGTTGTCTTCCGTCCTAGCAGATGAAGCCTCCATTGATCGTCAATTGGAAAAGCGACAAAAAGAAATGAAGGCGCTCAAAAAACGCCTCCTTGAAAATAAACACAGGATTATCCAGGTCCAGGGCCGGCGTAAAAAACTAAAAAAAAAGATTCTCTCCCTTAAGGTTCGGGCCGAAGAGTTTCACCTGAAGATCGAACGCCTCCAGATCCGAGAGATTCGGAACAAGCAGGCCATTCGGCGAGTCCAGCATGCCATTGACAGGCTCGACACAATTGTCGATGCGGATCTCCGGGAGAAAGGCTCTCTTGAGAATGTCCTTCTTTCACGAAAGGCCGAGCAGGCCCTCTCCCAAATGGATGGCGTGGATATTGTCCCGGAAAGCGTTGTCCACTCCTTTGTGCTTTCCGATCAGTCTCAACATCTTGCGTCCCTTGTCCATGGATATCGTCACAAGGAGCACCATCTCAAAGGAAGCCGTAGCCAGCTGAAGGATCTTGAAAAGAGGGAGGTTTCTCTTCTTAAGCGCCAGCAGGCTGAGGAGGCGGCGCTGAGCGCAAAGATGGAAAAAATACAGACGGAGATTGCGCAACTTAAGAAACAGGAGGGCTCCATACACGCGGACGACAAGTCAATACTGCGCCGTCGTAGGAAACTGATGGAGCTCATTGTCCGTCTGGAGAAAAAAAGAAAACAGGAGGGGCGACGAGAGATCTATCGAAATCCCCCGATTTTGGGAAGAAGTCACTTCCTTTGGCCGCTTCGCGGGAAAATTATTGAGCCGTTTGGAACATTTCATGATGGCATCGACATCGCAGCCTCCATCGGAGAGAAGGTCAGGGCTGCTTGGTCGGGAAAGGTTCTTTTTGCCCGATCCTACACGGGATATGGTCGACTGATCATTCTCTCCCATGGGAACCACCTTTATACTCTCTACGGGCACCTCGATCGGCTCTATGCACGTGAGGGAGCCCATGTCGCAGCGGGAACAGTACTCGGAACGGTGGGCCGGGGAGGGACCAAAGGAAAGTCGACACTCTTCTTTGGAGTGACTCATCGGGGACATCCGATGAGCCCGATGCGTTTTCTGGCCCGTTGAAGGGGTTTTGAAGATCTCGGGAGGAGTTCCTCTTGGGAGAGGAATCCCTTTTTTCAACACTGGTGAAGGATTTTTCTTGAGTCTTTTCTTGTAATGCGTAAAAATGAATGATAATCTTTCTACTCGGACACGTGTGGAGGGGATTGCGTCAGAGGCTGGAACTTCTCCGGAGATGCCGGGATTGGGATTGAGGATTATTGATGCGTCTTTTTGAGTTTATGAAGGGTCCAAAACGTAGTGGCTGGAAAATTCTTATGAAGACAGGAAACGTCATACTTCTTCTTCTTGTGGGGATTCTTGCCGGAGGCGTGGGGCATGCCGTTCTTGCCGACGGGGGAACCGACAAAAGCCTCAAGATTTTTTCCATGGTCTATGCTCTGATCCAGAACGACTATGTGGACCGGATTCCTGCCCGTCCTGTTCTCGACAGTGCCATCCGGGGGATGGTGGCTTCACTCGACCCCCACTCCGAGTACATGACTCCCCAGGAATATCATGATCTGGAGATCAATACTCAGGGACGTTTCGGGGGCGTGGGAATCAAGATCACAACCTCCGGGAACCATATTCTTGTGCAGGCTCCCATTAATGGCTCTCCGGCTTTCAATGCGGGAATCAAGAGCGGTGACGAAATCATTCGGGTGAATGGAGTTGAAACGGCAACCCTGGGTCTGGCCAAGGCCGTTCGAAAGATGCGGGGCAAGCCAGGAACCCATGTGGTGCTGACGATCTACCGCAAGGGAGTTTTTCAGGCGAAAAACTTCGACCTTGTCAGGGAGATCATCAAAATTCACACAGTGAAGTTCCATATGATGCCCGACCATATCGGCTATGTGCTCATTCGGGAGTTTTCCGAGAATACAGGGCGGGATCTTGATGCGGCTCTGAAAAAACTTGATCGACATGGAATGCGTGGACTTGTGATCGATCTCAGGAACAATCCGGGAGGTCTTCTTACCAGTGCCGTCGATGTGTCATCGCTCTTTATTCCCGATGGAAAGACGGTGGTTTCCATGAAAGGGCGCCGTCAGGCCCGAGCTTTTCGCTCTCACGGGGGAAATGGCTTCCCGCAAATTCCCATCGTGGTTCTTGTCAACACGGAAACAGCATCCGCGGCCGAGATTGTCTCCGGTGCCCTGCAAGACTATCATCGCGCGACAATTCTTGGAACGCAGACCTTCGGAAAAGGATCGGTCCAGACCATTCTCCCCCTGTTTGACGGCTCGGCCCTTCGCCTGACCACGGCACGATACTTTACCCCCTCTGGCCGTTCCATCCAGGATTACGGCATCACTCCTGACCTTATCGTCAAGGAGTTCATTCCCAAGGGAGCCCGCTCCATCGAGGTTCCCCGAGAAGTGGACCTCAAACACCACTTCCTGAATCCTGACGGGAAAGAACAGAGGATCATGATTCCCCGAGGGAATATTCAGAAGCATCTTCTGTATCCGATTCCGTCAGGCAAGAAAGACACCCAGCTGGTTGCTGCGGTCTCACTCCTCAAAAAGCGTATAGAGCGCTAATCCCGATATTCTCCTCTGCGGGCCGGCACATCCCGGCCCGTTTTTTATCCGAAAAGCGCCGTAAAACTCCGGCCTTAAGGCCGGGGATATAAGGCGTGTGCCGTCTCGTGGGAGAATAGGAGCCATGAAACGACGTCAAGCCTTCCGGTTCGCCCTGCGACCGGACCCTGATCAGGAACGGCTCTTCCG